>NZ_CP015772.1:3126518-3751822 GCF_001654455.1 Niabella ginsenosidivorans | reverse complement strand
CCTATAAAATGATGCCGGACAATCTGATTGTGATCATTGGCACCAATCCGGGCACGGCCAGCATTTCCGTTAAAGGGCATATCACAGACGATCTGGGTGCCGCTATAGCTGGGGTCAATATTGTAGAGAAGGGCACCACCAATGGTACCGTATCTGATAATAGCGGCAATTTTACCATCCGGGTAAAAGATGAAGAAGCTGTGCTGGTTTTTTCCAGCGTTGGGTATGTGACCAGGGAGGTAGCTGTAAAAGGGCTTGCTTCAGATATTGTGCTGGAACGCTCAGATAAAAAGATGGATGAAGTGGTTGTAGTGGGATATGGCACACAGAAAAAGGTAAATCTTACAGGGGCCGTGTCTACTATTGCAGGGCCGGAACTGGTGAAAAGACCGGCCGCTAATACGGCCCTGCTGTTGCAGGGCAAGGTGCCGGGGCTTCAGGTGGTGCAGAATTCGGCACAGCCGGGTATGGAGAATGCTTCTATACAGATTCATGGTGTGGGAACTTTTAGCGAGGCCGGCAATAACCCGCTGGTGCTGATCGATGGCATACAGGGATCGCTCACAAATATCAATCCCAATATGATTGAGAATATCTCCGTATTGAAAGATGCGGCTTCAGCGGCTATATACGGCGTTCAGGCGGCTAACGGGGTAATATTGATAACGACTAAGGCGGGTTCAAAGGGCCGGCTGAATGTTGATTATTCGTACAACTGGGGTATTCAGAAACCGTTAGGCGTGCCAAAATTGATCTGGAACTCCGTAGAGTTTATGGAGCTGAGCAATGAAGGGATCAACCGTACGGGGCAAAATACCAGTAAGCTGTATTCACAGGAACAGATCGATGCTTACCGGAATGGAAACGGCTCACCGCAATACCCGAATACAGACTGGACAAAGCTGATGTTTAAAAATGCTCCCATGCAGCAACACTTTCTCAGTGTAAACGGGGGAGAAGGAAAAACCACATACAACTTCGGATTAGGCTATTTAAACCAGGATGGTATTCTTATAAAAACGGGCTATAAGAAATATAACGCCCTTTTCAATTTTAGAACGCAGATGAGCCGCGTGGTAACCTTCGGAAGCAACCTGAGTTTTATGCAGGGCGACCGGATGGACCCCTATAGTAATTCGGAAAACCTGATCCTGAGCATTTATGCACAGCATCCTTTATGGAGCCCTTATTTGCCGGATGGCAGCGGGCACGTAACCAGTAAAGCATATGATTTTGAAACAACCAACCAGAACGCTTATGCGGTAATGCAAACCAGTAAGGACTATAATAAGGCATACGGCATATCTGCGATCAGCTATGTGGATGTAAATATTGCCAAAGGGCTAAAAGCCCAGGTAAAAGGCGGTGTAACCTATAATACGGATAAGCAGACCCGCCAGAACATTCCCCTGCCAACCTACCTGTTCCAGCCCGATGCCAATGGGGTATATAACCCGCAACAAAATTACCTGGGTACCTATATTACCTTAACAAAAACGCAGGAAGAAGATGTGCATTACACCTTTTATTCCACGCTCAACTATGACCGGGTATTTAACGGCGTTCATCACCTGACTTTGCTTGGAGGATACAGTCAGGAAAATTTCCGGTATGAGCAGCTGGCCGGTTTTAGAAGAGATTTTCCATCAGATAAATTATTATCCCTGAATGCCGGGGGCACTGATGCTCAAACGACAAATGGTTACGATTATGAATGGGCGTTACAATCGTTTTTTGGCCGTGTGAATTATGCCTATGATAACCGCTATTTATTAGAGCTCAGCATCAGGGATGATGGCTCCTCCCGGTTCCGTACCGGCCGGCGCTGGGGGCTGTTCCCTTCTGTTTCCGCAGGCTGGCGTATTTCACAGGAGCAGTTTATGAAAGGCATCAGCTGGATCAGTGATTTAAAATTGCGGGGTTCCTGGGGCCGGTTAGGAAACCAGAACATTGGGAACTATCCTTATCAGAACCTGCTGGATTATGGCACCTATGTTTACGATAAAGTAACAACAGGAGTGGTGAGCAGGGCATTGGCCGATGCAGATATTTCCTGGGAAACCACAACTGCTGCAGGCATTGGTCTTGATTTTTCATTATTCAATAACAGGCTTTCAGGTACCTATGATTATTTTATAAAGAATACGAGCGACATCCTGCGTGCGGCGCAGGTACCGGCTTTTGTGGGTATGACGGCTCCTACCATTAATTCGGGCAGTATGCAAAACAAGGGGTCAGAGTTTAGTTTGACCTACCGCCAGAAATTTGGAGAAGTGGAGCTTTCCGTTGGCGGTAATTATTACACCTATAAAAATAAGGTGACCAAACTGGGTGCGGAAGAGATACAGAATAATAAATTAAGAAGGGAAGGGTTGCCCTGGAACTCCTGGTATATGTGGCAGTGGATTGGCGTTTTTCAAAACCAGGAGCAGATCGATGCTTCACCAAAGCAGCAGTACACGCCCAAACCCGGTGACCTGATCTATGCAGATGTAAGCGGCCCGGATGGCACACCCGATGGAAAAGTGGATGCGTATGACCGTGTGGTCATACCTGGTCAGTATCCTGAATTTAATTATGGGTTTAATATAGGGCTTGCGTATAAAGGATTTGATCTTACCGTATTTTTCCAGGGCGTAGAGGGTATTAAAGTATATACGGATCAATGGGGCTATGGCGCGTTCCGCCAATGGTCGCCCCCGCCCACTTTCTGGCGTGATCGCTGGACGCCGGAGCACCCCACCAACCAGCTGCCGGGTATGTATGTAGACCAGTATTTGCCTGTTACGGCGGCTTCCTCTTTCTGGCTGCAGGATGCTTCCTACTTAAGACTGAAGAACGTGGCGCTGGGCTATAACTTTAATACGGGGCTGCTGAAAAAGATAAAAGTTCAGAATTTAAGGGTTTATTTTTCCGGTGATAATGTTTTAACCTTTTCCAGATTTATCGGAGACCCGGAACGGGTAATTACTGATAATACAAGCGGGCGCTTTGCCATTTATCCGCAGGCAAGCGTATATACATTTGGAATAAAGGCCACCTTTTAAATGAAGTTTTATGTTTATAAAAAATAGTTGCATTCGATTTATAATCTGCTGTCTGTTGTTTGCTTACTGTAGTTGCAATAAGGATGAATTTCTCAACAAACAACCTACCGATAAAATTACCAATGAAGTTTTCTGGACTTCCAAAAACGATGCAGAACTGGCAATTGCCGGCTGTTACAGTACATTGAGAACTCCTGCCTTTGCCATAGACGCCAGCTCATTCTCATCCCTGCAAATGGAAGGTCTTTCTGATAATGCCTATTGCAATTCCACACTGGATAGCTATACGGATATTTCACGGGGCGTGCTTACACCCACATCTGGCGGTATTCAGTCCCGTGTTTGGACAGATGCCTATAAAGGCATTGCTGCCTGTAACTGGTTTTTAGGAAACCTGTACCGGGTGCCTGATCTTACTGAAGCCGATCAGGCACGCATGAAGGGGGAGGTCTATTTTCTCCGTTCATTCTTTTATAATGAATTAACGATGCTGTATGGCGATGTTCCCTTTGTGACCGAACAGCTTGGCTTTGGGCCGGACGTTTTTAAAATACAAAAAACACCGCGGGCGGCTATTGCAAAACAGATCCTGGCAGACCTTGATACCGCAGCGGCCGGGCTTCCGAATACCGCCTATAGCACCGGGCATCCGGTAAGGGCCTCGGCATTGGCATTAAAGGCGCGTATCTGCCTGTATAATGAATTATGGCAGGAGGCTGCTGATGCGGCAAAAACAGTAATCACAGAAGGAAAGAGCTCACTGGCGAACAGCTACCAGGGTATTTTCTGGGGAGAACAGGATAATAACCCCGAAATATTATTTTCAATAAAAGCCAGCAGCCCGACGATTGTTCACAACCTGGATCTTTTATATGGTTCCCGGTTTTCCATGGTGCCTTTGCACCAGCTGGTAGACAGTTATGAAATGCTGGACGGCTCCAAACCGGTGGCGCCGGTCGTTCCATCGTTCTATGACCCCAATAACAGGATGCGGAATGATTTTTACAGGAACAGAGACCCCCGCCTGAAGCTGACCATCTTTACCCCGGGCGATCCCTGGGCGTATAATCCAACGATAGGGTTTAACAACGAGGCAAAATTCAAGGCAGAATCTCCTTCTGTTAATAATCTAGGTATGCGGAAATACATCAACCTTACGGTAAATGATGGTTCCGGTGGCCCTTCCGGCAGCTCCCAGGCCCTTGTAAAGCTTCGCTACGCTGATGTATTGCTGATGTATGCAGAAGCGATGGTAGAGCTGGGCGGTGGCACAACCAGCGATCCGGCTGCATTAAAGGCCATTAATGATATCCGGGCACGACCGGGTATTGGCATGCCTCCGAAAACTGCGCCGCTTACGCGGGAGATGGTACGTAATGAAAGAAGGGTGGAGCTGGCTTTTGAAGGACTGCGTTATTACGACATCAAACGATGGAAAATTGGCAAAGAAGTGCTGAACGGGGTAAAAGACCCGGGGAATGTGACCCGCGTGTTTGAAGACCGCTTTTATTACTGGCCGGTGCCTCAATCAGAGGTAGATATGATGGGGCCTGATTTTCAAAATCCTGATTACCGCTAAATAGCCGGCTTATTTTTTAACTGAATTTTTAATGATGAAGCATTTTTTCAGGGCTTTTTCCGGGCGCTTTAAAGTACCCGCCCTTTATCTTTCTCTTCTGTGGTGGTTGCTGCCCTGCTATATGCAGGCGCAGCAGGAAGGGACTGCCGTATACACCAATACCATTTTTGGCGCGCCGGAAGTGACCGTTGCCCGGAACGGGTCAGTTTGGACAATTACCGGAAAAAAACAAATAGTGCGTTTTAATGAAAAAGATTTTTTAATACACATAAAAGCAGGGCCGGAGCAATGGCAGTTATTCCCATCGCAGCCGGGTGACCTGGTAATAGAAAAAGATCAGAAAGAAGTAAAACTGCGATTGTCTGATGCAACGGTTAAGCACACGGAATATTTTAATACCGGTTACAGCGTGGGCATTAAGCTTACTGCAGGCGGCTGGAAGGGCTCCGGTTTAAAGTTATTCTTTACAATGGCGCTGGAAGGCCCATCAGAAGAGCTGGTTTTTACAACAGCTGCCGAAGAAAAAGGCGAAGGGGTGCAGCGTATCGACTGGCCGGCAGCACTGGAGGCATCAGCGGTTGACTATACCTTGCTGAGCAATATAAGGGGAGTGTTATTGCCCCGCAACTGGCCAAAAGCCTATCACCCGATCCGTACATCGGAAAAGGACGGAACGATTACATCAACAGACAGGAGCGAAGTAGAAAGCAATGTGATTGAATCCTGGTCAATGTCCTGGTGGGGGTTTCAAAAAGGAGCCGCTGCAATGATGGTCATTGTAGAAACGCCCGATGATGCGGCATACCAGTTTCACCATCCTGCCGGTGGGCCTACTGTGATCGGGCCGCGGTGGCAGGAAAGCCTGGGAAAATTGCGTTATCCACGCACTGCCCGGTTTTGTTTTTTTGACAAGGGAAATTATGTTTCAATGGCAAAACGTTACCGGCAGTATGCCATAGAATCCGGGTTATTTGTGCCGCTCAAAAATAAGGTAGCTATACAACCTGAAGTAGGTGCCCTTATTGGTACGCCCATTGTGCGTTCCGGCATTTTAACCAATTACAATCCGGAGGGAGCACGCTGGAACCGCGATCCGGATAGCCGGCACAGTGTAGTAAGCTTTGATGAAAAGGCCCGTGAGTTTCGCCGCTGGAAAGATGCCGGCCTGAAAAAATTAATGGTTGTATTAACAGGATGGCCAAAGCTGGGTTACGACCGGCAGCACCCGGATGTATTGCCGCCCGCTCCGGAAGCTGGCGGCTGGCAGGGAATGCGCCGGTTGAGCGATACGCTCCGGTCGCTGGGATACCTTTTAGGATTGCACGATCAATACCGGGATTATTATACGGATGCCCCCTCATTTGATACGCAGTTTGCAATTCATGAGGCCAGTGCTGACCGGCCGCCATCAGTATTTCCCGGTACGCGTTTTGGCGATTCAAAGCAGGGCGTTATTCCTTACATGGATTATTGGGATGGTGGTAAAATGAGTTATCTGAATGGCCGTTTGATGCTGGGGCATATGAAAAAAAACTACCAGTGGTTGTTTGATCACCAGATACAACCACAGGCTTCTTACCTGGATGTTTTCGGCTATGTGCCGCCGGATGAGGATTTTAATCCGCAGAACCGGCTGACCCGGACAGGCGCATTGAACGAACGGAAAAAACTGTATTTATGGGCCAAAGCCCATTTGGGTATTGTGGGTACTGAAACGGCCTGCGACTGGACAGTGCCTTATGTTGATTTTTCATCCCCGCTCAGGGCCCGTAACGGCATTACTGTGCCCTTGTGGGACCTGGTATATCATGATGCCCTTTTAACCACTTACAACCCGGATGATCTTTATGGGTTGCTGAATGCCGGGCTTCCGCAGTTTGGCCGCAATACAAAGGTGGATGCTGCCTCACTGGCGCTTATTGAACGGATGAGCCGGCTAAACAAGCGGCTGGCATTTACAGAAATGACCAACCATGAGTTTTTAAATACGGATTTTACCCGGGAACGGACAACCTTTGAGGATGGCACAACCGTAACGATAGACTGGAATAAAAAGTCCGTTATCATCAATCCCGAAATAAAATAAAATGGAGCTGAAAAATAAATTATTTGTTCTTTTACTGCTGCTCTGTAGTGCAGCTAATGCGCAGCCGCAGCAGGATCCGGCAGGATCAGCAATACTGATGCCGGATTACCGGGCGTTAATATCCCGTGCCGACCTGGTATATAGCCAACCTGCATCGCGCAGTGAAGCGGGGCAGCCTGTAGGCAATGGCCGCATGGGCAGCCTGGTCTGGACCACTCCTTCGCAGATTAAAATGCAGATCAACAGGGTGGACGTTTTTGGCAGTAATTCCAATTCCGATAATTTTTACGAGCGGAACACAGATTATTGTGGCGGAACCGGGTATGTAGACCTGGATTTTGAAGATGATGTATTTATCAAAGATCATTTTAAACAACAGCTTTCCTGCTATGATGCTCTTTCCACCGTTTCCGGCAGATCAGTAGCCGCAAAAGTGCTGGCCTGGAACGAGCAGGATGTTATGGCCGTGCAGGTAAAGGATGAGCGTACAGCCAACCGCGCTTTATTGGTGAATTTACGCATGTTGCGCATGCCGGTAACGCTGCGGGGAAATCATTCGGCCCTGTCAGCGCTGAAGATCATTGGAAAACATATTGTATTAACACAAACCTTTAAAGAAAACGATTATTACTGTAGCTCCGCAGTAGTGGTGGGCGCATCTGATGAAGCTGCTACAGCAGAAATCATGAATGATGCAGCCCTGCGTTTAAGAATTAATTCCGCCGGAATGGGATCCACCGTTTATATTGCCAGTGCGGCTTCCTTTGACTCTACCGAAGATGTAACAGCAAAGGCGATCCGTCAACTGGAAGCGGCTCAGCAAAAGGGCTTTGAAGCGCTTTATCAGTCAAACGCCCGGTGGTGGGCGGGTTTCTGGAAACAATCTTTTGTTCATATGACCAGCAGGGATGGCGTGGCAGATGAAATTGAAAAGAATTATACGTACTTTCTTTATGTGATGGCATCCAGCTCAAGAGGCAACTTCCCGGTTAAGTTCAATGGCATGCTATGGGCAACCGGCGGGGATGCGCGCCAGTGGGGCGGCGCGTTCTGGGGCGCTAATCAAAGTTGTTATTACGAGGCATTGTTTCCTGCCAACCACCTGGAATTAATGGAGCCGATGTTTAACATGTACACCCATGCGCTGCCCACATTTGAGCGGGCAGCACGGCAGCAGTGGGGCTCAAAAGGAGCCTATATTCCGGAAACAGTAGGCTTTGATGGTGTGCCCGCGCTGCCGGAGCCGATTGCTGCGGAAATGCGCGACCTGTATTTGTTAAAAAAGCCCTGGGCGTTACGATCCGCTGCATTTATGAACTATGCTTTTACCAAACAGCCCTTTCTGGCGCGCTGGAACTGGAAGCACACAGGTGAATGGAAAAACGGGCGCTGGGAATATGTAGAGCGTGGCGATGGCCCCTTTGGACCGGTGAATCATATTTTTTCAAGAGGAGCAAAAATAGCCTACCAGTACTGGCAGCAATATGAGTATACAAAAAACCTGGAATGGTTACGCAGCAGGGCTTACCCGCTGCTAAAGGGTGTGGCGGAGTTTTACAGGAATTTTCCAAATGTAAAAAAAGGAACCGATGGTCTGTATTCTATCAGTCATGTGAATGATAATGAATCCATCTGGGATGCTGAAAATCCCGTGGAAGAAATAGCGGCTATGAAGGGGCTTTTTCCGGTGGTTATAAAAGCCGCTGAATTATTAAATACGGATGCAGCAATGCGGCCGGTGTGGAAGGAGTTCCTGGAGCATCTTTCGCCCCTTCCTTCCTCAAAGGATGATCCCAACAGGCAGCAGGAACCGGAAGTTTGGGTGGGCGCCCGGAAATCAGTAAGCCCGGTGCGGGGTTACGCACAACGGCTGCCGGATGGGAATACGATGCCGGTTTGGTTTTTTGATTTGTGCAATAAAGGAGGTGACCCGCAACTGGTACGCATTGCCAATAATACGTTTAATGCTTATTTTAAGGAGCACAGCCCTGCAAATACCATTCCCCATATATTGTCCAAAATACCTGCAGCAGCGGCTGTATTAGGCCGGGCAGATGCTATAAAATACCTGTTGCCGAATATGTTAAAAGGCAATGAGCGGATTCATGTAATGGAAAACAGGATGGATCTGAGTGAAGGGTTTTATACAACCAATATTCAGCGTATCGGAAGAGTTGCAGATGCTTTACAGCAAAGCCTTTGCCAGAGCGCGCCTCCGGGTCCCGGAAAAGACCCTGTCATTGATGTTTTTGCGGCATGGCCGGAAGAGTGGGATGCGCAGTTTACCTTGTTATGTCGTGGTAACTTTTTAACAACCGCAGCTATAAAAGACCGTAAGGTAGCCTTTGTAGAACTGTTGTCAAAGTCCGGTGGTATTTGTAAGGTACGAAATCCGTGGCCGGGTACTAGGCTGGATATTTATAAGAACGGGAAACGCTGGCTCCGGTCAAAAGCAGCACAGTTGTCGTTGAACACACAGGAAGAAGACCGGATAGTACTGGTTCCAAAAGGCGCTTTGCCAAGCAGGTTGCCATCAAACCTGTTTTAAATAAAGGAAAGAATATAACGTTTAATAAATAGCCAATAAGAGCTGTAAGATACCTGCATAATTTGGTATTTTAGTGGATCTGATGCTTTGCGTGAATAGTAATAAGTGAAAAAAAATCTGGTCATACGATTAAGCTGTTGGGTTTTCCTGTTGTTGTTTTTAGGTAAGGCTTTTTATTGTGCGGCTCAGGAAATTACGGCTCAGAATGAAACGGCCTGGAAGCAATTTAAAAAGTATACGTTCTTATTGAACGGCGCGGAAGCCTGGTATATAGCACCGCATAAGCCTGTTGCCGGGAATCCCTGGGTATGGAGAGCCTATTTCCCCGATTGGCATACTGAAATGGACAGCATTTTACTGGAACGGGGTTTTTATATTGCTTATATAAAAGCCAATGACCGGTATGGCCATTCATCGGCGATGAATGTATGGGATGATTTTTATGATTACCTGGTGCACACAAAACATTTTTCTTCCAGGCCCGCACTGGAAGCGGTAAGCAGGGGCGGTTTGTATGCCTATGCATGGGCAAAAAGGAACCCGTCTAAAGTGAGTTGCATTTATGCAGAAGCTCCTGTTTGTGATTTTACAAGCTGGCCGGGAGGTAAGGGCAAAGGCAAAGGTGCCCCGGAAGAATGGAAAAAATTACTAAAAGTATATGGATTTACAGAGGAACAGGCACTGCAATACAATGATCAGCCAAAGGATCACCTGGAAACGCTGGCGGCCTTTAAAGTACCAGTGCTGCACGTGATCGGACTACAGGATAGCCTGGTGCCCAATGATGAAAATACCTTTATCCTGGTGCGTAATTATATCAATAACGGCGGCCCGGCAACGGTTGTTCCAATGACAAAAGGCAAACAGGAGCTGAACGGGCATCATTTCCCGATTGAACATCCGGAGAAACAGGCAGCATTTATCTATGATCATTCTGTGCCGGTTACAGGGTTATTGCCGGCGGATGATTTTATTTACCGGTATGGCAACCTGGATAATGTGTTGCATCGCATTCAAAATAAGGAAGCAGTAACAGTTGCATTTTTGGGTGGCTCCATTACCAACATGGAAGGCTGGCGTAACCAGGTATGCAGGTACCTGTCAGAGCGCTACCCTGATGTGCCCTTTAAATTTATAAATGCCGGTATTCCCTCTTTGGGTAGCCTGCCACATGTGTTCCGTCTTCAGCAGGATGTACTGGATCAGGGGCGGATTGATCTGCTCTTTGTGGAAGCTGCGGTCAACGATTATGTAAACGGAACACCCGCCGTTATACAACGCCGTGCGCTGGAAGGGATTATTCGCCATGTATTGAATACCGATCCATTTGTAAATATTGTATTAATGGGCTTTGCCGATGAGTTTAAGCTGGCCGGTTACCAGGCTGGTAAAATACCGACAGAGATAAAATTGCATGAAGAACTGGCCCGTTATTACCATCTGCCGTTCATAAATCTTGCAGAAGAAGTGTACCGGCGCATCGGTAACAAGGAATTTACCTGGAACGATGATTTCAAAAACCTGCATCCCTCACCCTTTGGGCAGGCATTGTATGCAAATACGATACAAACATTACTGGCAGGCGCCTTTAGGAAAAGCGGAGCTGTGGCATTGACTCCGGCTTGCTTACCGGCTATGCTGGACGCGCACAGCTATACAAAAGGCGGCTATCTTTCGTCTGATAAGGCAGTGGTTGGCAAAGGGTTTGTTTTGGATCCATCCTGGGTGCCGGAAGATGGTGTGCACACAAGACCGGGCTTTGTACAGGTGCCGGTATTGGTGGGTTCAACACCCGGTGCAACAATGGAGTTGCCTTTTAATGGAACGGCTGTAGGAATAGCGGTGGTTTCCGGGCCTGACGCGGGAAGCATCCGGTATTCGGTTGACGGCAAAGCAACAAAGACCGTTGATCTATATACACAATGGAGCAAGGGGCTTCATTTACCCTGGTATATATTGCTGGCAGATGATCTTACAAGCGGTGCGCACCGGCTTAAGATCACAATCGCGCCCGGCAAAAATGAAGAGTCAAAAGGAAACGCAGTGCGCATTGTTCATTTCCTGGTAAATCAATAAAAGAAATCCGGTCAGTGCCTCACGGGACGGGGCAATGCCGGGGATGACGACTAAAAAAAATTGTCATCACAATAAGCATAAATGCAACGCTTTTATGAGTGCCTCAATAAGACAATCAAGGGAGTCTTTTTAGTCAGCCCCGCTTGGGTGACGATTGAAAAAATAAAAAACAGAAAATGAAACATATTTTATTTACGTTATACCTTATTATAGCCTCTTGTACAGTCAAAGCCCAGGGGATGGAGGAAATGTGGGATAGCTCCGCATCAAAAAAAGAGCATCCCAATATTCAATGGTTTAAAGATGCAAAATTCGGTATGTTTATTCACTGGGGCTTATATTCAAAGCTGGCGGGCACCTGGAAGGGCAAGAACTATTATGGAAGCGGGGAGTGGATCATGAACCAGGCTAAGATTCCCGTTAAAGATTACCGGAAGATTGCAGCAGATTTTAACCCGGTAAATTTTAATGCGGAAGAATGGGCACAATTAGCAGAGGATGCCGGTGTAAAATATATGGTCATTACGGCCAAACATCATGAAGGCTTCTCTATGTTTGATTCAAAGGTGACAGGTTTTGATATTATGGATGCCACGCCGTATAAGAAGGACCCCATGAAAGCGCTGTCTGCTGCTATGCGTAAAAGAGGCATCCGCTTTGGATTTTACTATTCGCAGTTTCAGGACTGGTATGAGCCCAATGGAGGAAGGAATACCTGGGATTACGATGAATCAAAAAAAGATTATCAGTCATATTACCGGCAGAAAGCCATTCCCCAGCTAAAGGAATTGTTGACCAATTACGGCCCGCTTGGTATTGTTTGGTTTGATACGCCTGGCGGAATGACAAAAGAACAAACGGCGGCTTTTGTAAAGGAGCTAAGGCAATTACAACCCAATAGTTTGTTCAGCAGTCGCGTAGGTCAGGGTATGGGGGATTATAAAGATTTTGGAGATTCCGAAGTGCCACCGGTACCTATTGAAGGGGCATGGGAATCCATTTATACGCACAATGATTCCTGGGGATATATTGCGCACGATATGAATTTTAAGTCGCCGGATGAAATTATAAAGCTGCTTGCCAATGTGGCTTCCAAAGGCGGTAACCTGATGTTGAATGTAGGCCCGGATGGTTCGGGAAAAATTCCTGAGTATTCAGTAAAGTATTTACAAAGGGCAGGTGCCTGGTTAAAGAAAAACGGCGCCGGCATTTATGCGTCAACTGCTGGTTTTATTCCTGCGCAGCCCTGGGGAGTAACCACTGCCAAACCGGGTAAGTTATTTCTCCACGTATTCAATCGCCCGTTAAACGATACAGTGCTGGTGCCCGGGTTTACAAATGCTGTTTCAAACGTTTATGCACTGGATGGAGCCGTAAAGCTGCCTTTTATAAAAAAAGGAGAGGATCTGTATATTAACATGGCTGCGGTAAAAAATGTGCGCAGCCCCAATACCGTATTGGTGGTGGAATTCCGGGGCACGCCTCCTGCATATAATGCAGGGGCACCTGTTACCGTTTCAGCCGCTTTTGAAAACAATACAGTGGATGCTGTGTTTGCGGAAGTTACGGGGAATGCAAAGATCCAGTCCCTAACCTACAGCTATTATTACGGCGACTGGAAGCATACAACCTGTGTAACAGACCTGCAAGCTCCTGCTGATAGTGCAGTCTTTATGGTGCGTATAACAGATCCCGGCGATTATAAACTGATACTGGAATATGCCTGCCCGCAGGAAAGCGCGCAACAGGAAGGGGTTTTAAATGTGGATGATAAAAGCTACCTGTTCCGCACGTTGCGTACCTCGGAGTTTGACCGGAAGGCCCCGTTATTGTTTATAAAACATCCTGTAGCTATTTTTACTGCTGCGACTCCGGGTATTTACCATCTTACCGTTAAACCGTATCAGCAAGGCAAAGAATTGTTTAAGCTGAAATCGATCATAGCGGAACCGATAAAATAAAAAAGCAGGCATGAAAAATAAATGGATACTTCCTGTAGCAGCGCTATTGTTGTTTGGCAATGCGCATGCCGAAATAAAGTTACCGGCGCTGATAGCAGACAATATGGTATTGGAGCAAAATACCAGGGTGGCCTTATGGGGCTGGGCTGCTGCCGGTGAAAAAGTAACGGTGCAATGCAGTTGGAACCGGCAACCGGTCAGCGTTACAGCCGGTAAAGAAGGGCGCTGGCAGGTGCGTGTGCAAACCATTGCGGCAGGTGGCCCTTATTCCATTCTTTTTAAGGGCAGCAATACAATCACGGTTAAAAATGTTTTACTGGGTGAGGTATGGTTATGTTCCGGCCAGTCCAATATGGAGTTTCCGCTGGGCAAGCAAAAAGCCTGGCGTACGGGGGTGTTTCATTATGAAGAAGAGATAGCAAAGGCCGGTGATCCTGAATTACGTTTGTTTACGGTAAAACAGGAAGTGGCAGATGAACCGTTAGCGGATGTAAACGGGCAATGGGATGCCTGCACCCCACAAACGGTAGCCGGCTTTTCAGCAGTTGCTTACTATTTCGGCCGGGAGATCCGTAAGACAACCGGGTTTCCGGTGGGGCTCATTCATTCCTCCTGGGGCGGAACGCCCGCTGAATCATGGGTTCGGAAGGAAGTGTTATTGTCCGATAAAGATTTTTTGCCCATACTGGATCGTTATAAAACGGCAATGAAGACGTATCCGGATGACCTGAAGCATTATGAACTGCAACTGGATAAATGGAAAAAGGACACTGCCGGAAATAAGAAGCCTGTAAAGCCGGTTGATCCGCTTAAGAACTCCAAATCTCCCTCCAAACTGTACAATGCCATGATCCATCCTTTGATCCCTTTTACCATTAAAGGAGCGATCTGGTACCAGGGAGAATCGAATGCGGATCGTGCCTGCCAGTACCGTAAATTATTTCCTGCCCTGATCAACAGCTGGCGGCAGGAATGGAAGGATGATTTTCCTTTTTATTTTGTACAGATCGCCCCGCATTATAAGCAAAACCCGGAAATAAGAGAAGCACAGCTGCTTACGTATAAATCTGTTCCCCATACAGGGATGGCTGTGATTACAGATATAGGCGATTCTCTGAACATTCACCCGCGTACTAAAGATGTGGTAGGCCACCGGCTGGCTTTATGGGCATTGGCAAAGGATTACGGGAAAAAGATCCCGTATTCGGGCCCGGTATACGAGGGCATGCAAACGCAGGGAAATAAGATCAGGGTCCGGTTTCATTTTGCAGATGGGGGATTGATATTGAAAGATGGAGCAGCCGCTGAGTTTATGATTGCAGGTAAGGATCAGCAATTTGTGCCTGCAAATGCAAGGATTGAAGGTAATACGGTTGTTGTATGGAGCGAGGCAGTGCAGCAGCCCGTGGCTGTGCGTTACGGATGGAAGCATTTCCCGCATGCACTGTTGTATAATGAGGCCGGATTGCCCGCATCTCCGTACCGGACAGACGACTGGCCCGGTGAAACCATGAATAAACAATAAAGGCCTGTCGAACCATGCCCTTCGGCAGGCTGGGTGACACCTACTTTTTTTGGTGCCAATATTGATTGTCATGCTGAGCTTGTCGAAGCACGATTATAAAATCACCCTTCGTCAGGCCCGTCTGACCGGCACGCCAGCCCGACAAAGTCATTCTGGCGGGGCGGGTTGCCAATAACAGATGTGTTATTGTTTTGAAAATCAATCTTTCTTTTTGTCATGCCGTTCCGATAGTTCGGAATTGTTTCGGCATCTATTGATCGCTCACCCGGACCCTGAAACAGGAGTAGACCCTGAAACACCCCGAACATTCGGGGCAGGGTGACCCGTAAGAATGATTGTCATCGCCTCATTAATTTTGTTTTTATAAATGGAAAACTCAGGATGACATTCTGCCATTATTGTTTATTAGCATTGACAGCCTTATGAAATAATACAATCGGGACTGGCGGACACAACTTTTTGATCAACGAAAAAAATAAAAACAGATACATGAAATCCTTAACCATTTTCCTTACAAGCCCTGCTATCATGCTGCTGGGCAGTACTAATATTGCTGCACAGTCTCAAAAGATGGATGTATTTCAAAACTGGCCCAAAGGTACATCGCCAAAAGAGATTGGTGACCGGATCGCAGCGCGCTTTGTGGAAACCCCGCATACCAATTTTAACCGGCCAGGGCCGCCCCGTGTAATCACCTACCCTGAAACCTGCACCTGGTATGGTGTTTTGACATTTGCTAAGGTAACCGGCAATAGATCGCTGACCCGGCAAATGGCGGATCGTTTTGAGCCCCTGTTTGCAGACCAGGATACATTGATCCCGGTACCTGATCATGTGGACTACACCGTATTCGGATCAGTGCCGCTGGAATTATACCTGCAAACAAGAGATGCCCGTTACCTGAAACCGGGAAAATTATTTGCGGATAAGCAATGGGGTCCGCCGGAGGGCAAAAGGGTAACCGCTGAATCTTATCGTTTTTATAACAAAGGGCTGAGCTGGCAAACCCGGCTGTGGATCGATGATATGTTTATGATCACAGCGGTTCAGTCGCAGGCATACAGGGCTACGGGGAATCGCAGGTATATTGATAAGGCGGCTCATGAAATGGTCTTTTACCTGGATTCACTGCAGCAGCCCAGCGGGCTTTTTTATCATGCACCGGATGTACCGTATTACTGGGGCAGGGGCAATGGCTGGATGGCTGCCGGAATGAGCGAACTGTTGCGCTCTTTACCAAAGGACAACCCGGACAGGCCACGGATAATGGAAGGGTATAAAAAAATGATGGCCGCCTTATTAAAGTATCAGGCAGCAGATGGTATGTGGCGGCAGTTGATCGATGATCCTGCTTCCTGGAAAGAAACATCGGCTACCGGCATGTTTGCCTTTGCGTTTATCACCGGTGTAAAAGAAGGGTGGCTGGATAAAAATATATATGGGCCTGCTGCGCGCAGGGCCTGGCTTTCATTAATTACATACATCAATGCGGATGGCGCTGTTACAGATGTATGCGAAGGCACCAATAAGAAAAATGATCATCAATACTACCTGGATCGTAAACGCATCACCGGTGATCTGCACGGCCAGGCTCCGCTGCTTTGGTGCGCCACCGCACTGCTTCGTTAGCAGGTGAAGCCATTTTCCAGGCTTATAAAGATAAATCAAAGTGTTGCGGCTAAGTAGCCAGAGCATTTAAAAAGTTCCCAGAAGCAGATGAATCTATTTTAGAATATGGCATTTCCGACATCTCCGAAGAATCAAAAGAAAGGGTTGGTGCCGTTCCCTGTTCCCGCAAAGATCGCAGAACAGCGCAGACAACCAACCATCTGCGCTTCCGCCATTGGCGGAAGTCTGCGTTCCGAAAGTCCGGAACAGCGGGATATAATACCTTTTATACATTAAAATCCGTTCAATAAGCAATGTAGTGGTGAGGCAACCATAAAAACATTGCATTTAAGTTCATTCGGATGACAAATTTTTTTTAATCGTCATCCCGAGTAAATTATTGGTGGCCCAAATCAATGATGCGATGACGTATTTATTTGTTCTTTCAAATTGAAAGCGTTTTCTAAATGTAGGGCTATATCAGCTTAATGATAGCAATTCAACAGCTGAGCGTTTCGCTTTCAGCGAAACATACCACTATATGCTGAAGCCGATAGAAGTGCTCCCCGAAATCGTGCCGTAACCGATTTCGGGAGTCTTTTTTGGGTACCTTTTTGGACAAGCAAAAAGGTACAAATAAAAAAAATACCAGGGAAGCTTTAAATAAGGTATACATGTGGATGCGAAAAGAATAGTACAAATCAGTTACTTACAAATGTGTCATTGGCAGCGCAGCCGAGGGATCTCTGTATTCTCAGAGAGATTCCTCCGCTCATTCCGCTCTGCTCCATTCGGTCGGAATGACGTTCCTTATGTAGATTCATTTCCAATAACTTACAACACTTGTCATTAACAGCTTGTCGAACCATAATTCATTTGACAAACTTACTTCGTCAGGCCGGATGACAATACTTTTTTAATCTAATTGGTATAACATGCAAGTGAAATTCATTACAGACCAATAAAAAAGCGTTACGTTTTGAAGAAACTTTTCGGTCTGATCAAAATGTCACTTCCGTATTATTTGTGATAGGCCACGAAGTGCTCAATGCCTGGCTGCGGAACGGGCTTTGAGTTGTGCTATATATAAGGAGGCCGGTTCAAGGCCCTTTTTATTTTGACCTTCCCATTCACCATCAGGCCTTCCTGCAAGTCTTCCGGGTGATTTTTGTCCTGTAAGACCGATGCAATAATTTTTGCCGGATGCCCAGGGGTTTTGCACCGTAGCCCTTTTTGCTGTACAGTTCCAAACCACCTGGTTCACGCCGGCCCATCCATGACCGCTGCCCCAGTTACCCCTGTCCTGGATATTGATTTCTCCATCGGTGGTTATATTGTCATATAAAGTGCCCATGGCCCAGCGGTGATGCGGGCCAATGTCAGCATGTGTATTGGATGCGGTGCAGTTATAAAATACATTGGGGCCGCACACTCTTGCGCCGGTCACATAATCATGACGGCCGTCTTTGGCCCTGCAATTCATAAACAGATTGAGTTGACCATTATTATTGAAGGAATAACGGCGCCCGCCGGTAATGATGGATTTATGATCAAAACAATAGCAATCGGTTACAGTTATGTTTTTTGCCAATGCGCCCAGGTTCACACATGCATAGGCAAAATAGCGTGCAGTTACGTGCCTTACCCACCCGTTCTTAATCTTATTAAAAGTGATGGCGTTCCAGGAATGGTTTTCTGATGTATCGGAAGTATATGCAGATGCGCAATACAGGTTCTCTATACCCACGTTGGAGATCCTTCCCTCAAATTGGTATTTGTAAACTTCCGCACTATTGTATTTCGGATCCATAGCCATTACTACGGGATTATCGATAAACAGCGTATTACCTGCTACTTTGGTCACCGTTCGCTGAAACCGGAAGTCATAATCCTTTGCCTGCCATTGCTGGGTTCCGGGCCGTTCTACAATCCGGTTCATCTGCAGATCATCGATCCATTGCTGTTTGGCAGACCAATGAATAATAACAGCATCCCCGGGCTTAAAAGCTCCTGCATCAGCTACTTTGATGGCTTTTGCACCTGCCGGTACATAATCATCAGTAACGGAGGTGCGGGTACCTTTTACCTCTTTTACCGTTCCTGATCCGGATACTTCTATCAGCGCACGCCGTTCGTTGCCTTCTGCTGTTAATACCGTTTCATCGCCTTCTCCGCGCAATACGATGCCGCTCGCGTTGATGCTGATATTTTTTTTAATAGAATAATGCCCCTTCTTCAGCAGGATGGTGCCTCTGAAACCATTGGGGGCTGCTGGTTCTTGGGCCAGGGCACTGATGGCATTTTGGATAGCGGCTTCAGCATCAGGCCCCGGCATGATCGTTTGTACAACGGGAACATCGGGGATAGGAATAGTCCCGGTCTGGTAACCTACCCGGCTGAAATCGGGAATAATATTCCCCTGGTCATCGGGAATGTATTGCAGGCTGCCATCTTTATGGAATCGGATGTATCCGGATTGCCATTGATGCATAAAGGCAAACGCCATTGCAATACTGCCAAAAATGCATACAGCAATTGTAAGGGATAAAGACCGCATAGAATTTTCTTTCAGGCAAGATCCCGAAAAATTACAATAGTTTCAACCTGCGGGGTAAAATAGTTGAATGATTGGGTAAAGCCGCTGATATAATTATTTCCAGCCGCCGCCTAAGCTTGCGTATAATGCCACTACTGCCTGAAGCTGCTCCAGCTTGTCATTGATGCTGCTAAGCTGTGCGGCCAGCAGGCTTTGCTCAGAAGTAAGTACGTCTGTATAGTTTGCTTTGTTGGAATATTTTAATAATTGCTGGGTATAGGAAACCGCTTTTTCAAGATTTTCCAGTTGCAGCCGGCGCGCTGTTTTTTTGTCCGCCGCCGCCTGGTATTGATACAGGGCATTGGAAACTTCTGTCCCTGCATTCAGCAGCGCTTTCTGAAAAGCAGCAGCGTATTCTTCCTGCTGCGCTTTTGCAAGGGCTAACCGTTGTTTATTTAACCCGTTATTAAAGATGGGCTGTGTAAGGCCGCCGATAATATTTGCAAAGAAAGAAGACGCATTGAAGAAGTTCTTTATGCCGGTATTATACAGACCTGCTTCGCCGGTTATGTTTAAGGAAGGATAAAAATAAGTACGCGCTACATTGACCATTTCAAAAGCATTACGCAACTGGTATTCTGCTTCCTGCACATCGGGCCGGTTCGCCAGGAGCTGTGCGGGTACCCCTGTTGAAAGGTTGGCAGGAATGGGCTCATTGGAAAGGCTGTCTCTTTCTATAGGGCCGGGGGCACGGCCTGTTAAATAACAAATAGCATTCTCTGTCTGGCGAATGTTCTGTTTGATGTCGGGTATAGTTACTTCCACTGAATACTGATTGGCGGCGCTTTGCACAACAGCAGCACCGGTAACCACATCGCCGTCTTTTAAAATTTGCATGGTCTTTACATCTTCCTTCCTGTTCTGCACTGTTTGAAGAGTAAGGGTCAATTCCGCATCGTAAGCCATCAGTGCATAATAGTTGGTCGCAATATCAGCTACTAATTGTGTTTGTACGGCCCTTTTATAAGCATCGCTTTGCAGAAGGCTGGCCAGTGCCGCACGTTTGGCGCTTTTCAGCTTGCCCCAGATATCTACCTGCCAGCTGGAGCTGAGATAAACCTGGTAAACCTGGGCGGGTGTGTTCTGTGCTCCGGAAGTTTGGTAAAGACCGGCGCTTGCGTTTGCCTGCAGCGATGGCAGATAGGCCAGGTTGGCCTGTTTCAGGTTGGCCTGGGCAGCTTTTATTCGTGCAACGGCTATCTTCAGGTCCAGGTTGTTGCTCAGGCCTTCATCAATTAAATGCTGAAGCCTGGGATCTGTAAATAGCGCTCTCCAGGGCATTGAAGCTATGGTTGCTGTATCATTGGTTACTGCATCCCGGTATAGCTGATCGCTTACATTTTTTTCTGATGAATAGGGCTGCAGCACTTTACAGGAGGGAACGAGGGCCGCTGTAAAAACGATCCATAGTATTTTATTGATGATGACTGTGCGTTTCATTCTTTAAACTGTTTAATATAAGGGGCATAGCCGGGCTTTGCACTGAAGTAAAATTGAGTGACCCGCCGGCAGGCGGGAAAGATGCCGGATGCGCGGCCTCCGGTAAATAAGACCCTTACTTTTCAGTAATAAGCTCCCCGTTCTCGTCATATTTATTCGTTTTAATTCTTTCCTGCAACCCCTGGAAAACAATATACAATGCGGGAACTACGAATACCCCCAGCACAGTACCGAATAACATACCGCCAATAGCGCCGGTACCGATGGACCGGTTGCCAAAAGCGCCCACGCCTGATGCAAAGATCAGCGGCATCAGTCCCAGGATAAAAGCAAAAGAGGTCATCAGGATGGGGCGCAGCCTTGCCTTGGCGCCTTCCAGCGCCGACTCTAAAAGTCCCATGCCTTTTTGCCGGCGTTCCAGTGCAAATTCCACAATAAGAATCGCATTTTTTGCCAGCAAGCCGATCAGCATGATCATGGAGATCTGCATATAAATATTATTATCCAGCCCGAAAAGTTTGGCAAAGACAAATACGCCGGTCAAACCCACGGGCAGTGAAAGCAATACGGCAAAGGGAAGCAGGTAACTTTCATAAAGCGCGCTCAGCAGCAGGTATACAAATATCAGGCTGAGGATAAAGACGTATACGGTCTGGGATCCGCTGTTCTGCTCTTCCCGGCTGATGCCGGAGTATTCAAAGCTGTAACCGGGCGGCAACACCTTTGCTGCGGTTTCTGAAATGGCGGTAAGGGATTGGCCTGTGCTGTACCCGTTATTAGGCGATCCGTTTACGGACATGGAATTATACATATTGAACCGGGTAACCGATTCCGGGCCATAAACCCGTTTTAAGGTAATGTATTCTGTAATGGGGTTCATGGAACCGTCTCCGGCGCGCACCATAATGTTGTTGAGCCCCTGCACACTGGCTGTATAACGGGGGTCTGCCTGCAGGATCACCTGGTACTGCTGCCCGAACTCGTTAAAGTTGCTGACATAAGCGCTTCCATAGAACACACCCATCGTATTGAGCAGGTCAGAAACGGAGACACCGGCATCTTTACATTTTGCTACGTTTATGGATAGCAGGTATTGCGGAAAGTTCGGGTTAAAGGAAGTGGCTGCATACTGGATCTCAGGCCGTTTATTCAGTTCATTTAAAAAATTCTGCCCTACCTTATAAAATTCTTCTGAAGAGTGCGCCGCACGGTCCTGCAACTGAAAGGTAAACCCGCCGCTGGTACCAAAGCCGGAAATAGTGGGCTGTTGCATGAAGGTGATCTTTGCACCGCTGATATAGGAGGTATTGTCGATCAGCTTTTTGATCAGGTCTTTATCAGAAACACCGGGCCGCTGGCTCCACGGTTTGAGCCGTATGATCACCATACCGTATGAGCTGCCTTCACCGGCAATGAAATTACGCCCCATCATGCGCATGGTGTTTGCTACCTGCGGCAATTTCCGGGCAGCGCTGTCTACCTGCCGGTCTACTTCCCGTACGCGCTCCATGGTTGACCCCGGCGGTAAGGTAACGTTCACAAAAATAGTACCCATGTCCTCGCTGGGTACAAAGCTGGT
Organism: Niabella ginsenosidivorans; assembly: GCF_001654455.1. Classification (NCBI taxonomy): domain Bacteria; kingdom Pseudomonadati; phylum Bacteroidota; class Chitinophagia; order Chitinophagales; family Chitinophagaceae; genus Niabella; species Niabella ginsenosidivorans. The sequence continues at coordinate 3,729,777 of NZ_CP015772.1, read as the reverse complement.
GGGCGTGCTTTTCATAAGCGCAAAGAAAGCGCCTGCAAAAAGCAGTATAATGATAAAGACCAGCCAGGTTCGTTTTGTAAGGAATTTTACTCCTCCTGTGTATTTTTCTACAACAGCATTATAACCGGAATTGAACGCCCTGGCAAAACGTTTTCCGAAAGTTACTTTTTCGCCTTCCTTATCTTCCTGTATATGTTTGGGCGGTTTTAAGAACATGGCGGCGATAGCCGGGCAAAGTGTGAGCGCATTTAATGCAGAGATCATAATGGAAATGGCCAGTGTTATTCCGAACTGCCTGTAAAATACACCGGCAGATCCGGTTACAAAGGTCACCGGCAGGAATACGGATGCCATTACCAGTGTAATGGAAATAATAGCAGGCGCTATTTCACGCATGGCATCAATGGCTGCTTTCCTGGGCGATGTATAGCCATGCTCCAGTTTTGCATGCACGGCCTCTACCACCACTATGGCATCATCCACAACTATACCAATAGCCAGTACCAGCGCAAACAGGGTGAGCAGGTTTACGCTGAACCCGAACAGGTACAGGAAAAAGAAGGTACCAATGATAGATACCGGCACAGAGATGCCGTGGATGATAGTAGAGCGCACATCCTGCAGGAAGATGAGGATCACCAGGAACACCAGCAAAAAGCACTCTACCAGTGTATGCACTACTTTTTCAATAGAGGCGCTGAGGAAGTTGTTGATGTCAACCAGGTAAACAAATTTCACCCCGTCCGGGAACAATTTTGCAGCCTGCTCGATCACTTTTTTACAGTTGATGATCACCTCGCGCGCATTGGAGCCGGGCGTCTGGCTGATGGCAATTCCTAAAGAAGGCTTGCCATCCGTTGCAGTAGAGCCGGTATAGGTTTGGGCGCCCAGCTCTATACGGGCTACGTCTTTCAGCCGCAGGTATTGCCCGTTACCCATTGATTTTATAATAATATTCCCAAACTCATTGGTAGAAACCAGTGTGCCGGTATAAGTAATAACGTATTGAAAAGGCTGGTTGGAATTTTGTCCGAAGATGCCTGGTGCAGCATTCAGATTTTGTTCTGCAAGCGCTGCTGAAACATCAGCAGGGGTTACGCCATAAACCGCCATAACATCCGGCTTTAACCATATGCGCATGGCATAGGTCATTACATTCCCGAATACATTGGCGCCTCCTACGCCGGATACCCGCTGTAATTGCGGAATCACATTGATTGCTGCATAGTTTTGCAGGAAGGTCTGGTCATAATCCTTTTTGTCAGAATAAATGGAAATGATCAGTACATTGCTTGTTTGCTGTTTTCTTACAGTAATGCCGTTTTGTATAACGGATTGCGGGAGCTTCCCGGTAGCTGCGGATATGCGGTTCTGGACATCTACAGCAGCCTGGTCAGGATCGCGGCCCACCTCAAAAAAGATGCTGATGTTGGCGCTTCCTGTATTGGTAGCTGTAGAGGTCATATAGGTCATGCCTTCCACACCATTGATCTGCTGCTCCAGCGGAATAATAACACTGTTTAAAACAGCACTGGTATTTGCCCCGCTGTAAGTGGCGTTTACCTGCACCGTGGGAGGGGAAATATAAGGGTATTGCTCAATGGGCAGCTTTAACAATCCAAGTACACCCAGTAAAACTATGAGCACTGAAATTACCGTACTTAATACGGGCCGTTCTATAAATCGTTTTAACATTAGGGATTGTTTTGTGTAGTATCCTGAAGATGATAGATGCTATCTGCATTTACCGGCCTGGGAATGACCTGCGTTCCATCCTTAAGGTTGAAACCATCCAGTACAATACGGTCGCCTTTGGTAAGCCCGCTTTGCACAATCAGGTACTGCCCGTCCGGAGTAGGTGTGGATACAATTGCGGTGCTGATAATTTTGTTATCGGCCGTAAGTTTATAAACCAACCGTTTGTCCTGTAGCTCAAAACTGGCACTTTGGGGAATCATTAATGCTGCTGCTTCATTGCGCGGGATCCTTACAGTGGCGCTGGCCCCGTTTTGTATAATGCCGCCGGGATTGGGGAAAGTAGCCTTAAATGTGATGGTTCCGGTTGCGGTGGTGATAGAGCCGCTGGCGGGCTCTACTTTACCGGTTTGGTTATACAGTGTTCCGTCTGCCAGCACTAAATTTACAGGTGGCAGGCTTTTAAGCTTTTCCTGCATGGTAGCACCAGGGTGCCTGCTGGAAAAGTTCAGTAGTTGTTTTTCATTTAAAGAAAAATAAGCGTATATGTTGGTGTTGTTGGATAAGGTGGTAAGCGGGCTGGAGGTAGTGCTGCTGACCAGCGCCCCGATCTTATAGGGGATCAGGCCAATGACCCCTGATTGCGGGCTCCGGATGGTAGTATAGCCTATATTGGTTAAGGCATTGGCAAGGGTGGCCTTTGCCTGGGCCAGTGCCGCTTCTTTGGCTTTTAGCGTATACTGGGCCGATTCTAATTCGTATTTGCTGATGATGTCCTGTGCAACGAGTGGCTTTGTTTTTTCTACGTTCATTTGGGCGGCGCTTACATCTGCTTCAGCGCTTTTAATGGCAGCTTTTGCAGTGATCACTTCCTGCTCATATTGGGGATTGCTGATCTGAAAGAGCAGCTGGCCTTTTTGAACGGCGGCGCCTTCCGGTACGTAAATTTTTTCAAGATAGCCGTCAACCATCGGGCGGATTTCTACTACCTGCTGTCCCTGTATGGTGGCCGGGTAATCATGATACGTTATGGCCGGCCTTGGTTCCAGTGTCAGTACCTGGTAAGGTCTTGTTGTGTTCTCTTTTTTGTTGTCTTTATTTTTATCGGATGTGCAGGCGGCCAGGAGCACAAAGGAAAAAACAGCCAAATGAAATCCTCTCATATATTTGATTCTGTTTGCGGGGTAGCTTATTTCTATAGTCCTGTAAATTTCAATATTTATAGGACGGCAAAAGGCCGGAAAACTGTCAGTCGGCAAAAAATATCGTTGAAATTTTGTGTTAGCGGAATAAAATGCCCGTTGAGTGGAATAACGGCCACATTATTGATCTCTGAAGCGGGGCGCCTTAAATATTTTGTAAAACAGGATCAGCGGTTTTGCCAGTAAAATAAATGTTCATAGACAATAAAAAACGTGCGATGCAATCACACGTCGTAAGTGGCTCCTATTTCAGGTATCAGCAGTTTTTTGCCTGCATCATTAAATAGCTTTTTTGCCTTTTCGTGATCAATTTTGATATAGCCGAAGGTGTCAAAGTGCACGCCTACAATATTATTGCATTGAATAAAGTCGGAGGCTTTCAGGGCGTCTTTTGCGTTCATGGTAAAGTTGCCGCCAATAGGTAATATGGCCACATCCACTCTGGCATAATAAGGTACCAGCTGCATGTCCAGCATCAGGCTGGTATCGCCGCTGTAATAAAAATTGCCCTGGTCAGAAGCCAGTATAAAACCGCCTGCAGCTCCGGCATAGGTGCCGTCAGATAAACTGCTGCTGTGCTGGGCCTGCATATAAGTTAAGGTGCCAAATTCAAAATCATAGCTGCCAAAGTTCATAGGATGGCTATTGGTTATGCCCTGCTGCCCCAGCCAGGTAATGATTTCAAAATTACTGATCACAAGCGCGCCGGTTCTTTTGGCTATGGGGATCAGATCTGCTGTATGATCACCATGCCCGTGGCTTACCAGTATGTAATCCGCTTCAATACGGTTGATGTCTACATCTTTTGCCAGCTCATTACCGGCAATAAAGGGGTCAAATAAAAATTTTTTGCCACCCAGCTCCAGCTGAAAACAGGATTGGCCGTAAAATGTAAATTTCATAATGATGCTTTTTTATAAATGAATTGCTATCAAAATTGTCTTTGCGGGCCTGTCCCCAAACTCATTGCTTCTTTTTCTGTGAAACACTGACCGCTGCATCGCTATAGTGTATGCCTGCACAAAACCATCCGGGGTGGCGACCACTTTAATAAAATTGATACGGCATAATAATATTACAAAACTAATTATTTCTGAAAACTACAGGAGCAATGGCTGTATTCCTTTTTTAAACGGCTTTGATTATTCTGGTAGCTATCAGTTTATTGCAAAAGCCGTTGATATTTCCTTAACACTTTTTGTCCTGTTTTTTAACAACTACTGCCGGTTCTTTTCCGGTATTTGGCATTGTGCTTGTTTTATAGCTGTTAATATTTATTTTTTAATCAAAATCAAATTCTATGAAATCTGTTTTCAAATTTTTAAGCCTGATGCTAATTGCAGCAACGGTTGTTTTTGCCTCCTGTAGCAAGGATGATAATCCTGTGGATAATGATTTATTTATAGGTACCTATCATGGAAGTGTTAGTTACACAGGCGATAAAACGATTACAAACAGTAATGGCTCGGTAACTGTAGTAAAAGTAGGAGACCGGTACGATTTTAATTTTTCAGACAATATCCCTTCCATCAAGGATGTACAGATGTCAAAAGGGGAACAGGGATATATTGGTACTGTAAACGGGTATACAGGTCTTTTATCAATTGATGCCGGTAAGCTTCATATTGCATTAAAAAACGGAGACAATACATGGGGCGCAGATTGTAACCGGTAAACAGTTACTGAATGATTTTTGGGCCGGCTTTTGCCGGCCTTTGTTTATAATACAGGGTGCATCTTAAATTCCTTTTCCCGGTTAAAATTATAACGGTAAGTGGCCAGCCTGCGGCTGCGGTAGGTGCCAAGGGATTCTGCTACATTAATCATTTTGGGATTGAATTCCCCGATCCATTGCATTTCGTATTTTTCGTAAATGACATTTCCTACCTGGTATTTTCCGTTTTGCAGTTGATAATCCTGTATAATTTTACCTCCTTCCACGATCATATAAGCATCAGCGCCCCTGCCCTGGAATTCCGGTACTATGCCAAACACCAAACCTACAAATTTGTTATTAGGCTTGGTATGTTTGTACCACAGGAACTTAAGCTTATCGATCCAGCCGAATTTTCCGTTCAGGTATCTGAACCACTGGTTCAGGTCGGGTAAGTTCAGCCATACTCCAATAGGCTCCTTCTTATAATAGATCAGCCAGCAAATGCGCTCATCCAGAACGGCCTTCATACTTTGGAACATTTTTATGGCAACCCGTTCTTCTATTTGTTTTAAACCGCCATGGCCTGCCCAGGCTTTGTTATAAACGGTTGTAAAGTCTTTGGCATATTTCACCAGGTTGCTCTTCCGGATATTATCAGAAGAAAAATCGGGATCTTTTGCCAAAGCTGCATGCCGGTCGTAAAATTTTTCCTGTAAGCGGTTTTTAACGTCCAGTGCAAAGCAGGACTGGTAGAAGAAGGGCTTAAAGCCATAAGCTTCCAGCAGCTCTTTATAGTAGGGCGGATTATAGTTCATGCAATATAAAGGTGGTTCAAAACCTTCTATCAAAAGCCCCCACCATTTATCACGTTCGCCAAAATTGATGGGGCCGTCCATCGCCGTCATGCCTTTTTCCTCCAGCCATTTTTTTGCTGTGCCCAGCAACAGATTGGCAGCATCCTGGTTGTGAATGCAATCAAAGAAGCCCATGCCTCCAACGGGCCCGTCATCTCCTTTTGTTTTATATTTTTTATTGGTAAAAGCAGCTATGCGGCCGATTGGTTTTCCCTGCTCATCCTGCAATATCCAGCGGATCGCTTCGCCAAACCGGAAGGCTTTATTCTTTTTTGGATCAAATACTGCTTCAACATCTTTATCAAGCGGGCGTATATAATTCGGATCGTTTTTGTTAATACTCACATTTACCTGAAGAAAGGCTTTAGCCAGTGCAGGGGAAGTTACTTCTATGATGTGCATACCGCAAAACTATTGATTTATGGTTCATGGTTCATAGTCCATGGTCGGTTTGTCTGTTGTAAGTACCAGTATTCCTAATGCCGGATACCTGTTTCCGGATACTTGTTTTTTTCACTATTCACCCTTCACTACCCACCACTCATCACTTTCGCCTGCTTCAGGCTGTCTGCCTTTCTTTTCTGCTTCAGCTCCAGTTCCTTTGCTTTAATGGAATCTTTTATGTGTTGCAGGCTGTCCCTGATGGCCTTTTGACGGCTATAGGTAGTGCCCACGCTGTTCAGGAACATCTTTTTAGCAATTACGGCATCATGCCCGTAAATGTCTTCCCGGAAATTGAGGGCACCATCATCATCTACCCAGGCAGTAAAATAGGTGATCAGTACCGGTATGGGCCTTTTTACACGTACATATTTTTCTTTATAGCTGTGCATGGCCGAGTCAACTTTCTGCTCGCTCCAGCGGGCTGTGTCTTCCAGTACATATTCTGCAAATTTTGCCGGCTCCTTCAGGCGGATGCAGCCATGGCTGAAACTGCGCTTATCCCTGTTGAACAGGCTTTTGGCAGGTGAGTCATGGAAATAGATGTTATAGCTGTTGGGAAACAGGAACTTTACCAGCCCTAAGGAATTCCAGGGGCCCGGTTTCTGACGTACCTGCCCGTTTACGATTTCCATATGGTTCCTTTCCAGGTAAGCCTGGCTGGGGCGTCCGCCCATTTCTTTTTTAACAATGCTGGTAGGCACGTTCCAGTAAGGGCTGAAAACCACTGTTTTCAGAACGCCTGTAAACACCGTGGTATTATTGCTTTCTTTACCCACCACCACATTCATATCCCATGCCGGGCGCCCGTTTTCATAAACGTGCATTTTATATTCAGGAATATTGACCATGATAGCGCGGCCGGAATCCTTGGTTTCAATGGGGATCCAGCGCATCCGCTCCATATTGATCAGTATCTGCTGAATGCGCTCGTCTACAGAAACGTTCACATCTTTTAAGAAGGTTTTACCGGCTGTGCCATCCTCTTTATAGCCATAGGCTCTTTTTATAGCATTTACAGCTTCTGCCAGAGAGGCGTTATAGGTATTGGTAAAGGTACTGTCTTCTCCTTCCAGGAATCCTTCAATTTTCAATCGTTTTTTTAATGTTTTTACGGAGGGATCTTTGAAGCCGATCCTCATTACTTCAACGGGGCTGTTTACCCTGGGCCACCCGCCTGCATCTTTTATGGTTTTGTATTTCTGCAGTTGCTCCCTTAGTTGTTTGTATTGCGGATTGGTAGGAGCATAGGCGTTGGAGAACTGCCCCTTTCCCGCAAGTACCGAATCCAGCATTCCTTCTAACGTCAGCTTCTTTTTGGGAATATACCATTCCAGGGTTTTCATATCAAAACCAGGATCATCAGCATAGGCATGATCTGCGTACAGATAAAAATATTTCGTCAGCGCAAGCTCAAGGGCCTGGTAGGTGGAATCATTCCGGATCTTCAGTTTGTCTGTATTGATGATCGATTCCATTTTAAGGGCCAGCGCTTTATTATACACTGTGGAATCCTTTGAATAATTCAGGTAATTCTTCAGCATATTCCAGAAGGAAACGGTATGCTCCGGAAGTCCTTCCGGAGAGAACCAGGCATACTGGTAGTTACGGCTGTTATAAAAGCTTTTGATCCTGTTTATCAATGTATCGCTCAGGCTATCTTTAGCTAAATAACTGTTAACCAAAGAACTGTCAATAAATAGCTGGTTAAAGGCGTTAGTGGTGTCAATGGTAACGTCCACTTTTGTAACCGGTTTTTCAACCCGTATAACCTTTTTCTTTGCTTTTTTGTCTTCATTTTTACAGGAAACAGCGGCAATGATAGTCAATACCAGAACTGCAGTCAGAACACGTCGAACAGGCATAGGATAATCAGATTATTTTTAATTGGTTAGCAAACTATTTTATACAAAAATACGTGAGTGCGGGAGATATTTAAGCATTTTTCCACAGCTTATTAATAATTCTTGATCGGAAAGTGTTTATTATAGCGATAAACCTTACTTTTGCAGCCTCAAATAAAACCTTATTTCAATATCTCATATGGCAAACGTAGGTAAAATAAAACAAGTTATTGGTGCGGTTATCGACGTACAGTTTGATGGCGATCTTCCTGAGATCTATAACGCATTGGAACTCACCAGGGAAAATGGAGATGTTTTAGTGCTGGAGGTGCAGCAGCACCTCGGGGAGGACAGTGTTCGTACCATTGCAATGGACGGAACGGAGGGTCTGGTACGGGGCACTGAAGTGCGTGATACCGGAAAAGCCATAACCATGCCTACCGGTGATGCCATTAAAGGCCGTTTGTTTAATGTAACGGGCGATCCTATTGACGGGTTGCCGGCTGTTTCAAAAGAAAATGGCCGCCCCATTCATGCCCTGCCTCCGGCTTTTGAGAACCTGAGCACGGCTACCGAAGTATTGTTTACAGGTATTAAAGTGATCGACCTGATTGAACCTTATGCAAAAGGAGGAAAGATCGGGCTGTTTGGCGGTGCGGGTGTTGGTAAAACCGTATTGATCCAGGAGCTGATCAACAACATTGCCAAAGCTTATTCCGGTTTGTCTGTATTTGCAGGTGTGGGAGAACGTACCCGTGAGGGGAACGACCTGATGCGGGAAATGATCGAAGCCGGCATTATGAAATACGGTGAGGCCTTTAAGCACAGTATGGAAGAAGGCGGCTGGGACCTGAGCAAAGTGAACAGGGAAGAGCTTTCTGATTCCAAAGCTACTTTTGTGTTTGGTCAGATGAACGAACCTCCGGGAGCCCGTGCCCGTGTGGCCCTGAGCGGTTTAACCATTGCCGAATATTTCCGCGACGGGGATGAGGAAGGAAAAGGACGTGATATCTTATTTTTCGTTGACAATATCTTCCGTTTTACCCAGGCGGGCTCCGAGGTATCTGCGCTTTTAGGCCGTATGCCTTCTGCGGTAGGATACCAGCCTACGCTGGCTACAGAAATGGGATTGATGCAGGAGCGCATTACCTCAACCAAAAATGGTTCTATCACTTCAGTACAGGCGGTTTACGTACCTGCGGATGACCTTACTGACCCGGCGCCGGCTACTACGTTTGCGCACCTGGATGCGACTACCGTACTGAGCCGTAAAATTGCCGACCTGGGTATCTATCCTGCGGTAGACCCTCTGGATTCCACATCACGTATTCTGATGCCACAGGTAGTAGGCAATGCGCACTACGAATGCGCAAACCGGGTAAAAAGAATTTTACAACGCTATAAGGAACTGCAGGATATCATCGCCATCCTGGGTATGGATGAATTGAGCGATGAAGACAAACAGACCGTATCCCGCGCCCGTAAGGTGCAACGGTTCCTTTCCCAGCCTTTCCACGTGGCAGAAGCCTTTACCGGGCTAAAAGGTGTGCTGGTGCCGATTGATGAAACCATCCGTGGCTTTAATATGATCATGGACGGTGAGGTAGATGAATATCCTGAGGCTGCCTTCAACCTTGTTGGAAATATTGATGATGCTATTGAAAAAGGAAAGAAATTATTAGCACAGGCTTAATTTGAAAATTTGAAGATGTGCTGATTTAAAAAGGGCATATTTTCATTATCAATTTTCAAATTTTCAAATTTTCAGATTGTATGCAATTAGAAATATTAACCCCCGAAAAAAAATCTACAGCGGTGATGTTTACGGCGTGCAGATGCCTGGCATTTCCGGTTCTTTTGAGGTGCTGGATAAGCATGCCCCTATGATCGCTGCTTTGCAGCAGGGCCGGTTAAAGATCCTGAAAGACCGCCTGAACGGTGACGCTGTTTTCTTCCAGATCCAGGGTGGTTTTGCTGAAGTGCTGAACAACAAAACAACTGTACTGATCGAAGGCGCTCAACCCCTGTAGACCCCCGTTTTTCTCTTTCTGCGTATTCTTTACCTGCCTGAAAGGCATAGGTTTATTATGTCTGTGCATTGCCTGTCTTTTTGAAATTGTCAAAAAAAGTTGCTTTTTTGAGCAAAAGAGGTTTATTTAGCCTTAATTTGGCAGACATTTTGTGAATGAAATGTTTTTTAAACCTAAAATTTCTAATGAAGAATATTCTTCTGACTTTTGGTGTATCCCTATTATGCTGTTATTCGTACGCTCAGAAAAGCATTAATTTAAGTAAAGTTATTGGTAAAAAATCGGAGGTTGGCGCTACCATGCCTTTGTCTGTAGTGGAGATTCCTGCAGGCACTTTTATAATGAACAATCATGGAGATTCTACTTCTTCCACCAGCCAGAATCAGCAAAGACCGGTATTGATCAGCGGCTTTTATATGTCAACCACAGAGATCACCAATGCCCAGTATCATGAATTTGTGAATTGGGTGCGGGACTCCATCGTAGCTAAAAAGCTGGGCGGCCAGTATGTGAGCATAGCAGGGAATGATACCACTATTAACTGGAAGGCTGTTGCAAAAATTAATTATGCAGACCCTGCCCTGCTGGCTCAATTGGGAGACCTGGTGCTGAACCCTTCTAAAACGATCAGTGCCAGGAGGATGCTGGATCCGGATAAACTGGTGTACGCCATGGAAGGATTTAATTACCAGGAAGCCGCAAAGAAGGTGAATAAAGGACGGGATGCCAGTGATTTTATGTACCGGTATACCGTACAGGTTTATCCTGATACGTTAGCCTGGATGCGCGATTTTGGCTACTCTAATAATGAACAGATGGCCGTTAACTATTTCAGCAGCCCCAAATACCAGAATTACCCGGTTGTAGGGGTCAGCTGGAAACAGGCAAGCGCCTTTTGCGATTGGCTGACAAAACATAAGATCCTTGAAAAACAGAAAAGAAAAGCGGGCAATGCCGGTGGAAAGGCCAGGCTGCCAACAGAGGCGGAATGGGAATATGCTGCCAGCCTGAATGCAAGAAATGCTCCTAAAAAAGAGGCGGATACTCTGGCAAAAGGGGCAGGAGCAGACGATCAGATTGCAGAAAATACAAAAGTGGCCATTCCCGGTGAAGGAAAAATATTTCCTGTGTATGTGAGGGGCGCCAAAAAAGGAGCTTATGGTCTTTATGACCTTGCAGATAATGTTTCTGAATGGACCACAACCTCCTACTATGAAGGGGGAGAGAATTTTCAGAACCGGTTCAATCCTGATATCCAGTGGGGAACTCCTGAATCGGAATCAAAATCCCAGAGAAGGAAAGTTATAAGAGGGGGAAGCTGGAAAGATACGCCTACGTTTATGACCACTGAAAACAGGGAATTTGAAGATATGGATGCTTCCCATTCCTATCTCGGGTTCCGTATAGTGATCAATTTGCCCGAATAGTAGTTTATTCATCAATTTTTTATTTATAAAACAGAAGATATGTCCGCTGAGAAAGTTCGTCCTATAGACCGCTACCTGGAAATTTTTTATTCCCTGGGCGCCGTTCCGGTATTATTGGGTGTTTTGTTCAAATTAACAGGAACAGCACCTTTTGGAGACCCCAACGTCTGGCTGCAGGTAGGTTTATATACGGAAGTGCTGGTATTCCTGAGCTTTGGTTTAATGTATATGTTCAAGCCCCCGCAGAAGGTGGATGAAATGGGCAACCCGGCAGGAGCCGAAGAGGCCGTTGTGGGGAAGCAGACAATGGCAAAGGACAGTGCCCTGGTATCTGTTGATGAAATGCTGAAAGCCGCAGATATAACACCGGAAAATTTAGACCGGCTGAGCAATGGCTTTAAAAGCCTTGAGGCAAATATTAATAAGATCAGCAGTGCTTCTGAAAGTGTCATTGACACAGAAGAATATTCCCGGCAGATCAAACAGGCCTCTGTTTCCATCAATCAGATGAACACGTATTATAAAAAGCTGGCGGAAACTTCAGAAGCTTTGGTAAACAGTGCAGAAGATGCAAAGAACACCCAAAAGCAGATAGCTGATCTTTCAACGAATCTTGCAAAGCTGAATCAGCTGTATAGCGGCATGATTGCTGCCATGCAAATGAGGAATGGATAGTATTGTACTACTTTAACATCATTAAATAAAGTAATTGTATTATGGCTTTACCAAGAGAGCCGAGACAGAAAATGATCAACCTGATGTATTTGGTGCTTACAGCATTGCTGGCGCTGAATGTATCATCTGAGGTACTGAATGCTTTTAAAACAATTGATAAAAGCTTAACCAATGCCAATGAAACAATAGATAAAAAAACACAGACCATTTTTGCCTCCCTTACAGAAAAAGCCAATGATCCCAAAACGCAGGAACTGGCCCGTATATGGGCGCCTAAGGCAGAAAGGGCCAAACAACTCTCTGATGAAATATCCGGCTATATTGAAAGCTTAAAAACACAGATCAAAGAGGCTTCAGGGCTCAACAGTAAAACCGGGGCGTATAAAGAGAGCAACCTGGATGTGCCTACCCACCTGATGGTTGATAAAAAGAATGGGGAGGAGCTGCATAAAAGATTAACAGATTACAAATCGGCATTATTAGCGCTGGACCCGGAGATTAATACCGAATTTCAGAACACGCTGCCGCTGGATCTGTCTATGCCAAAGGTTAAGAACAGCAATAACAGAACCTGGTCCGCCGCCTATTTCAGAAGCACGCCGTCTGTAGCGGCCATTACGATCCTTTCTAAATTTCAGAATGACGTAAAGAACGCAGAGTCGCAGGTAGTAGAATTCTGCCATAATAAGATCGGTGCGGTAAAAGTGGTGTATGATGAGTTTCAGGCGCTGGCTACGGCCAATGCACAATACCTGCTGCCGGGGCAGGAATTTAATATTACAGCAGGTGTGGGCGCTTTTAGTAAAAATGCAAAGCCTACCGTAACTATTGATGGTACGCCTGTTCCGTTAAACAGCAATGGGCTTGCTGAATATAAAACGGTTGCCGGCGGCCCGGGCACTTATTCCAAAAAAGTAATGATCTCCTTTGTAAAGCCGGATGGAACCACTTCCACTGTTACAAGAGATATCAGTTATACAGTGGCATCACCTACCGGTTTAACCGTTAGCGCAGATGCAGTAAAAGTGCTGTATGTTGGATTAGACAACCCTATCTCTATAGGAGGGGGCAGCGGTACCAGCGCCGATCAATTGCGGGTATCCATCAGCCAGGGAAGCATTTCCGGATCACGTGGAAAATACACCGCAAGAGTTACCACTCCTGGTACAGCAACCGTTGTGGTGAATGATGGTAAGCAAACGAGCCATTTTGAATTCCGTGTAAAATCAGTGCCGGCTCCAACGGCAATGGTGGGCGCCAGTAAAGGCGGCCGTATGCGCGTAAATGACTTTAAAGCCCAGGCAGGGGTAAGGGCAGAGCTGGAAAATTTTGTGTTTGAAGGCGTAAAATTCACTGTGTCCAGTTATACGATCACTTTCGCGGGCGCAGGCTACCCCGAATTTATGCACAAAGCCGTCTCCGGGAATTCTTTTTCAGCAGCCCGGTCGCTGATTGAAAGAGCGCAGCCCGGCAGCACGATTACTATTGATGAAATCAGAGCAGTGGGCCCCGGTGGTACAAGAACACTGGCGCCTATTGCGTTTAATTTATATTAATCTATTTTATAACAACAATTACTGGCAGGAAAGAATAAAAATCAAGGAACAGGAAGGATAAAAAGGTCATTTATTTTGTTAAACAGTGTGAACAGTTGCATCATCTGAAGTTCTGCCCGGCCGCTAAAAAACATATACGGATGAAATTGAAATTTTTAATAGCGCTTCTTTTAATGACTGGTTTCTTATCAGAAACAGGATGGGCACAGCACAGTGCCTATGATACGCCCGTATCTTCCTATAATAAAAAACCTGCCCGGTCTGATGCGCAGAAAAAAACTTCAGCCGATCAGCCGGCAAATACTGCGCCTGTTGTGGATACCACACAAATGAATTTACCCGTGGAAGTGGTGGAGGACTCACTGACCGGCGGCTTGTTTGGCACTGCCTCAAAATCGCTGCGCAAGGACAATATCCTTGAAGATGATATGTCTGACAGTACGGCAACGCCGCTGCCTTACACGGCCCTGTATGCCTCTGATGCGCTTTACAGGGTAAGGGTATGGCGTACCATTGATGCAAGAACAAAGAAAAATGCCCGCTACTTTTTTAATAAGGCAATTGACGGGGAAGATAATTCACGGTTGATCAATATTATGCTTAAAGCGATAAGGGAAGACAGTGTGCAGGCGTTCAGCAACATTGACGATCGTTTTACCACACCCATCAGCTATGAGGAAGTGATGGCTACTTTTGGAGGTGGAAAAGATACTTCTGCCAAATATGATATGGAAGGTAATATTGTAGGATACCAGGTACGGAACCGGGAAGTATCCGGCGACTCCATTTACAAATTCAGGATTAAAGAAGAATGGGTGTTTAACAAGAGGGATGGCAAAACCTATATCCGTATTCTGGGAATAGCACCGCTTTCTTCCTATACCACTTCAGACGGATATACGGTGGCAAACAGCGAACATGCCTTGTTCTGGATCTATTATCCGGATTTAAGAAAAACACTGGTACGAAATAACATTGTAAACCCGCTTGATATGGGTGGCCGGATCACCTGGGAGGAAGTATTTGAGAACCGGTTGTTTGATAGTAAGGTTACCAAGTCATCTTTGGATGCGGAGAACGGATTTAATGAAAACCCGCTTACAGACGCTCATGCAATGGAAATTCAGCAGCAACTGAATAATTTAAGCAGACGTATGTGGGGCAAATAAATATAAGATATGAAAATAAAATACATTCTTCTTTCAGTCGGGTTTGCCGGTGCCTGTTTTTTTGCAAGTGCCCAGGATCATAAAAAAAAGGATTATGTCAGCCGGAAAAGCGACATTGGAATTACCGCGGGCGCTCTGGGATATGCAGGCCGGTATAGCATAGAAACGCCTTTGGGTACACACACTTCTTACGCAGTGTCTGCGTTTTATGATCATAATATTATTTTACCTTCCCAGCTGTATGTAAGAGGAGAACTGCTTTTTGGACAAATGAAGGGTGATAATCTGGATCGCAATACTGCGGCGGCAAAAGGGTCATTTAAGACCAATATCTTTGAAGCAACAGCCAAAGCCCAATATGATTTTTTAAATGACGCTGTAACCAAATGGTCGCCCTATGTTATTGCAGGAGTAGGAGGGTACCGGCTGTTTAACTATACAGCCACCAATGGTTCTAAAAGTGCTTCAGACGAACTGGGCTTTGTGCTTCCTGTCGGGGGCGGCGTCAAATACAAGGTCAGCAACCGGGGCCGGTTGTTTCTGGAGGGCAATGTACGGTTCCTGTCCAAAAACCTTGACAATCATACAGGGGAAAATGTAAATAATCCCAATAAATATTACTCGCTGGCGCTTGGTTTCTCTTATTCCTTACAGAAGACCAACCAGCTCTGGTAAATAATTTCCGGGGCATCCCATAAAAAAACCGGGTTACATGCCCGGCTTTTTTATAAGGATTTCAGTATTATTTTTTTACAACCAGTGTGCCTGCTAATTTATCATGCAGCGCCTGTCTTTTATCATCCCACAATACCATCAGGTATCCTATCAGCAGAATGAGCCCGGACAGCACCTTGGCAAAATAGCGGCCGGTAGCGTTCAGAAAAGAAATCCGCTGGCCGTTCATATCGGTTACTTTTAACCGCAGCGCCATTTTTCCCAGGGTAGCCTGTTTTTCGCTGGATTCCATCAATGCAAAATAGAGCCAGGAAATGGCTATGGATACTAAAAGGAATGATGAATACATAGCCCAGAAACCTTCGCTTACAGCACCTGTTGCCGGATCTATTGAGCGCATAGTAGCCCCCAATCCTAAAACGGAGGCAATAATGTTTGTAGGGATTCCTACAACAATAGCATCAATAATATAAGCGCCTAACCGTTCCCAGAAACTACCGTACTGAGCAGGTAATAACGGTTCGTTGAACAGATCAGAATCGCTCTGCCCCGGAAAACCTGCCTGGCTACCGGAATAACCGTAGTTTGGATCACTCATAAGTTTACAATTTTAAAGTTTAGATAATCGGGTTTTATAAGAATATACCTTTAAAGATATAAATAATTTCAGGAGGCTCAAATAAAAGCATTGAATTTAAATTTTTTGAAATACAAGCTCCTTGAGATCTCATCCGGAAGCGGAAGGGCAGTAAATCTCCGGTGACAGTAACCCCTTTCCGCTTTACAGGATTGCGTTACAGTAAAACAGCCGGGGTATTCAATGCAGGAAATCTTTTATTAAAAGCGGGCCATTGCGGGATAGCGGGCGAAGCCTGATGGGTCACTGATGATGGCTGTACCCTTGTTGCGCAGTTGCTGGTCGGCATAGCCAAAAACCGTTTTCAATAAAGCCGTTTTTCTAAAGGAAAGGTTGGTTCGTATTTTTTCCTCTTCATTAGCAACATACAGGAACATTGCATCAATAGCGCGCCCTGCAATAAACTGGTTCAGGTCCGGCTCCAGCTTTTTGCTCAGGAAAGGAACGGCATTGTAAGCCCTGGCAATGGTTTGATAATCTTTATCGGCACCGCTGGTTTTTACCGTATTATCCACAATAGGGCGGAACCGCGTCATGAGGTCCGGGCTCATCTGCGTTTTAAAATAATCGGTAGCAGCATGGTGATTATTGGTCAGCAGCAGGGAAGCGGCGTCTGTAATGCTCATGTTCTTTACAGCATTCAGAAAAACCGGCTTAGCCTCCAGCACAGCCTGTCCCATAGCATTGGTAAATTTTGAGGTCATCTGATTAACAACAGACGAGAGGCCCAGGTCCCGCAGCGTTTTTTCAATTTTGGCGGCGTCACCGGGAAAAGCAAAGCGTACTAACGGATTGCCCTGATTGGGGTTGGCAAAAGCATCGAACCCGCTGAAAAGGCCCTGTGTTAAGGCTTCCCGCAATCCCGCGGCCATTTGCAGCTGTGATAAGCCGCCCCCTACGGATTGTAGCGTGTCGCAACCGGAAAAAAACAGGGAGGCAGCAAGGACTATTGAAAAGAATAAACGTTTTATCATGTAAAAATTTTAAATAAATTATAAATATAAAGTAATCAGCGATCGATCAATTCCGATAGCGATCGGTCTTCAGGGCTGAACCTAATTTAACCGAGGATCAATAGGAGCGTTGATGATCAGCTGGTAATCGCCACCCAAATGCTGCAGAATGCTTTTCCAGAGCTCTCTTTCATTATTGTTGAAAACAAAGTTGCGGGTGGCCTTTGTTACAATCCAGGTCTTTTGTTCCATTTCCATATCAAGCTGGCCTCCATCCCAACCGCTGTAGCCAAGGAAGAAGCGTACTTTGGCTGCTTCAATTTTACCATCGGCCATTAGCGCGACCAGTGTATGAAAATCGCCCCCCCAGTAAATGCCGTCCGTAACCTCCTTTCCCCGGGGATTTCCTCCGGATACTGGTGCAGAAAATGAATGCTGTCCAACCCAACCGGCCCGCCCTCATATACGGGAAAATCCTGTCCCTCCATTTCGGGGATCAGGTCGCCGATTGTCTGGCCGGTTTTCCGGTTCATTACAAAGCCCAGGCTGCCTTCTGCGTCATGTTCACATAAAAAAACAACGGTTCTTACAAAGTTTGGATCGTCTAAATGCGGGTTGGCTATTAAAAAAGTTCCATTTGCAGGTTCCATAACTCAAATATATAACTAAAATAATTGCTCCTATAAAAGCAAGTTAAATATAAAGTTAAGAAGGAATGCGTTTTTACGGTTGGCCGGCTATGGTTATATTTGCTATACTTAGTCTGAAATTTTTTTGTGAAAAAGCTATTTGTACTGATAACTGTTTTAATTACCCTGTCTCTTTTAGGCATTATTTTGTTACAGGTTTCCTGGCTAAAGAATAATGTCATTCTGAGGGAAGACCAGGTGCGTCAGAAGATTGATAACGCCATCAAATCCGTAGCACTTGAATTGATCCAGTATAAAGCTCAGTATGCCACACCGTATTCCGGCTTCTACGACAATAATCTCCTGCTTTTTAACAGGGGATTACATGAAATGAGCAGATTAAATACCCTGTTTGCAAAAATGAACCAGGATTCGCTTTATAAAAAGATCCGGCGTTCGTTTAATAATTCGGGGCTGGAAGAGCTGAACTTTGAATTTGCATTGATCCTGAACACTTCCATGCCAAAAGACCCGGTGGAAACGCAATCGCCGGGATACAAACAGGCAAGCCAGGATACCATACACAATTATTCACCCGGGTTGGCATTGATCGCCGTTCCCAGCGGCTCTACATTTGAAAACCTGTCTCAGGATGAGTCTTTGAGCGTTATAGCGCTTAATTATAAGAAGATCGTTATGAAATCACTGACAGGGAGCATCCTGCTGGCCATTCTGTTTACCTTAGTGATCATAGCGGCCTTTTTCGTTACCGTTTATACCATGCTGCGTCAGAAGAAGCTGGGTGAAATAAAGAATGATTTTATCAATAATATGACGCACGAATTTAAAACACCTATTGCCACCATATCCCTTGCAGTAGATGCCCTGAAGAATGAAAAAGTGCTGTCTGATAAAACAAAAATGTCCTATTTCAGCGGGATTATAAAGGAAGAGAACCAGCGGATGAACAAACAGGTAGAGGCCATTTTAAAAGCGTCTCAGTTTGAAAAGCAGGAAGTGGAGCTGGATAAGGGCCCGCTGCATGTTCATGAAATAATAAAGCTGATCGTTGATAAATTTTTGTTGCAGTTGCAGGAAAAGAACGGGAAGGCAGAACTAAGCCTGAACGCATCCAATGACCTGATAAGAGCAGATGAAGTGCATTTTACCAATCTTGTAAATAACCTGGTAGATAATGCCGTAAAGTACTCTAAGGATCATGTGCCTATACTTTTAAAAATAACTTCGCAAAATATCAATGGCCGGCTCATACTGCGGTTTGAAGATAATGGCATTGGCATGAGCAAAGAAACCCAGAAACGGGTGTTTGAAAAATTCTATCGTGCCCATACCGGGAACCTGCATAATGTAAAAGGTTTCGGGCTGGGATTGAACTATGTAAAATCTGTAACCCAGTCTCATGGAGGATCTATTAAGGTAGAAAGCACCCTGGGCAAAGGAAGTACTTTTGTTCTGGAATTTCCGCTGGATACGGGAGATAAAGGCTGAGTTACGGCATCACAGGAGATTTATTCTGATAAAAAATAACTGACCGGATGGTTATAAAAAAAATTTTTCCGCTTTTGATATTCATGCTGATCGGGTGCGGTGGTCGTGATTCCTCAGCAACAAAGGATGGTTCCGGCAATTCGGTCTATGCTTATTCACCGGACGCTACTATTGATTCTACTGTAAAACCCGGGATCAGCATGGAAAAGCTGGAAGGCACCTATACGGGAATGCTGCCTTGTGCGAGTTGTGAAGGGATCGAAACTTCGATTACCCTGTACAGGGATCATTCATTTCTGATGAAAGAGTTTTATAAAGGTACACAGCCCCTCGACTCTTTTATCAATAAAGGTAAATACGAAGTAAAAGACAACCGGTTGTACCTGAAACTGGATGGTGCGGGCGTGGAGCGCCCCATCATCTATACCATCAGCCCTAATTCATTAACACAGCTGGATATGAATGGCAACCCCATTAACAGCGATGTGGCGGATCATTATATATTGATGAAGAACTGAATAATAGTTGCCGGCGGGCTATCCGGTAGTTTATGGATGGCATATGATCAGGAGCGCTCCTCATGAACAGGATGCCATATGCTGCTGAAATCACCAATAATGGCAACCCCGTTTTTATAATCAAGCCGGTCCATTCTTAGGAGCCGGATATCTTCTTTTCTTACTTTCCGGTACATGGGGTGCATGGTGCCTCCCGTTACTCCGGCCGGCTTATCCGGATCATATTGATACATGGCATCCACCAGAGTGCCTCTCGGATACATGATGCCAGGAACGCCTTTTCCCCGGTAATCTATATCCGACGGGTGCTCCAGTCCCAGGGTATGTCCGTACTCATGTGCCGCAGTAGTAGAGCCGGGGTATAAGTTTTCCAGTTTAAAATAGCCGGTATTACATCCCAGGCCATCTACAAAAGAAATATTTCCGTGCACATACTCCTCAATCCTGAAATAATTGTTAAGAGGGCTGTCGTTAGCCAGTATTTCTTCCGGGGCTATTTGCGGCATACAGGCTGCTGTTATCTTAAACTGCACCCTGTACTCCTTTCTTTTTACAAGCACGGCGCCTTCCGGCTCATTCCACATAGTTTCTATTTCATTCCTTATCTGTTCAGTAATAGCAGCAGTTGCAGCATTACCATAAGTGATAATATGTGACGAAATAAGCAGGGTATCCTTATCAAGTTCTATGGTTCCCATACAATGAAGTTAGCTGTTTTTTCAAAGAGTTAGTAGGAGGACCGAGAGATGAAAGGGTTAGAAGTGAATAGTGAAAAATGAAAGCCTGTATCCGGAAACAAGTATCCAGCATCAACCATACAGATACTTACAGCAGATAAGCTATCGATCATGAACTATGAACCATAAACCAGTGGGCCGCAGGGAAATGTAAAATAAGAAATAAGAAATTTTAAATGTAAAAGGAACGTCAAGTGTGGAAATACAGAAAGAATTGGGGAATCTGAAGCCCGGAAGATATAAACTAACTTATAGGTTTGATATGCAAAGCCTGCTGAACTATTACAAAGGGATTTTCACAAATTCTGCCTTTGAGCGACTTACTGGTATTAACCAGCGGCAATTACAACATTATTCAACCAGACACCGTAAGCCACGACCTGCTGCTAAGAAAAAGATTGAGGATGCCTTACATACATTAGGATCCGAACGGATGGCTGCAGAACTGAAATTTGATTGACATTAAAAAATAGCCTCAGTTCCCCCGCCTGGGTGGGGGGTCCGCTTAGAAGCAGGAACCCATCCCGCAAAACGAAAAATAACTTCCATAATCAGTATCCGGCAATAACAATACCGGTACTTACAGCAGATAAACTATCGACCGTGACTATGGACCATGGACTATTGAAAGCATTCCCAAACCCGCTAAAATTTACGTAGGTTTGTTTTATGACAAAGAAAGAGCGGTATGATTTTGTAATTCATTATTTCGAGGAGCATATGCCCGATGCGGAAACAGAACTGGTCTATGATAATCCTTACCAGCTACTGGTGGCAGTGATCCTTTCTGCCCAGTGTACAGATAAGAGGGTAAACATGACCACTCCATTCATTTTTGAAAAATATCCTGATATACGTGCTTTAAGCAAGGCCGCATTTAATGAGCTGTTCCCTCTTATTAAAAGTATTTCCTATCCTAATAATAAAACAAAACATTTGATCGGGATGGCACAAAAAGTGGTAACTGATTTTAACGGGAAGATTCCAATGACAGTGCCGGAACTGATCACCTTACCCGGCGTGGGCCGGAAAACAGCCAATGTTATTACCTCTGTTATTGACCAGCAGCCGAATATGGCTGTTGACACGCATGTTTTCAGAGTTAGTAAACGCCTGGGCCTTGTACCGCAGAAATTAACAACACCATTAGCGGTAGAAAAAGAGCTGGTAAAAAATTTAAAACCTGAACTCATTCATAAAGCACATCACTGGTTAATCCTGCACGGCCGTTATGTTTGTCTTGCAAGAAATCCCAAATGCTGGGAGTGCGGTCTGCAGCAGGTATGTATTTATTTTCAGAATCTGCTGAATAAAAAATAAAATAAGGTTTATTTTTTTACAGGAGATAATATTTCCTCTATTTTAACGTTTAAGTATTGATAATTTGGCAAACAGCAATATTTGTTTGCTACCTGTAAACAGGTGTTTGGATTACAGGCAGTATGTGCAAGGTCAAATCATAGCTTTATAGATTTGAAAAAATCATATTTAATTTAAGCTTGTTATGTCTTAAATGATTAGTGCTATTTATTTGAAAACATATTAGAATTTTTGTAAGGGTTTAACAGGTGCTTTCATGGTTTTTTTCAGATAGCATCTGGCTGGTACCTGTTGGGTATCAGCAAAAGGGGTATGGAAGAAGTAAGGTGTTGCCATACCTTCCGCAGATAACTCTTGCAGGTTTCCGGCGCAGCTTTCCGGAATGTTATTGCTTTGCATGTTTAACATAAAATGGAGTATGGAAATGTATTATATTATAAAGCCGGTTGTGTGATGTTTGCAAAAACGTTTTTGCAAATGCCCTGTTGATCTCTAAATCAATTTTTAGTATATATGAGAATTTGTAATCTGTTGCCTGCTGTAACGCCTGGTTGCTGTAAGAGCGTGAGAAGTTGCTTTTTTGCCTTTCTTCTGGCATTATTCTTTATCCCTGTGGTGCAGGGCCGTAATTTGCCTGCTGTTGCTTTTCTGCAAACGAAAACAACAATAACAGGCAAGGTCACTAATGAAAAAGGAGAGCCGCTGCCGAATGTAACTGTACAGGAAAAGGGAACAACGGTTGCTGCCACTACCGATGAAAAGGGCGCGTTTAGTATTAATGTTTCAAATTCCAAGGGCACCCTGGTTTTCAGTTCAGTTGGTTATACTGATAAGGAAATGCCCCTGAATAACCGTACGGATCTGGGCACTATTGTATTGCAGGCATCAGCAGCTTCCAGTCTGGATGAAGTGGTAGTAGTGGGCTATGGCACTCAAAAGAAAAAAGAGATCACTTCAGCAATTGCAAGTGTAAAAGCGGAGGACTTTAACAAAGGTGGGGTGGTGAACCCGCTGGATCTTATTCAGGGTAAAGTAGCAGGATTAACTATTAATCAGACGCAGGGCAGTAACCCCAATGCAGCTACTTCTATCCAGCTAAGAGGTATTACCACATTAAAAGGCAGCGTGCCGCCGTTGATTGTAGTTGACGGAATTCCCGGGGGCAATCTGGACCTGATCCAGCAGAATGACATTGAATCGATGGACATCTTAAAAGACGGTTCTGCTGCCGCAATTTATGGTACAAGGGCCAATGGCGGTGTGATCCTGATCACCACAAAAAAAGGAAAATCCGGAGACCCGACCTTTGAATTCGGAAGCTACGTGCAAAGGGAGTTTGTAGATAAACGGCCGCATTCGTTGAGCGCGGCACAGTTCCGGGATCTGATCAAACAGGGAAAGATCTCCGACCAGTACGATTTTGGCGGCAATGCAGACCTGTATGATGCACTGATCAATAAAAACAATCTGAGCCAGTATTATACGCTGGCAGCATCCGGCGGTACTGCAAAAGCAAACTACCGCGGCTCTGTTTATTCAAATACATTAGAAGGGATCGCAAAAGATAATGACCGCAAAGAATTTGGAGGCCGTATTAATTTTAATCAAACAGGGTTAAAAGACCGGTTGACATTACAAATGAATATTGCCACCAATATCAATAAGGCAAATCTTATGGGAGGCGGAGCCGCCGACTGGGAGCCGGACAAGCCGGATGCCCTCAGCAATTTTGAGCAGGCAGTGCAATGGAACCCGACAGCTTCCTTATACCAGCCGGATGGATCCTTCACACAATTGGAAGGATTTAATATGTTTAACCCTTTATCAAGACTGGCATATCGTACAATGGAACGGGATCAGCAGACCTTTTCCGGGGATGCCAAAGTAACGGTAAAAATTGTAAAAGGACTGTCTGGCTCCGTTTTCGGATCCTATCAGCGGAATATGTACACAGACCGCTATTTCCGGTCCTCGCAGGACTGGGATCAACGGCCTCAAAGCCAGTATAAGGGAATGTCTTATGCATCAAAGTCGAACTGGCTGGATTGGTCCAAAACCCTGGAAGGAACATTGAATTATAACACCACGTTTGCGGATAGGCATAAAATTGAAGCCCTGGCCGGGTACAGTTATCAGTACTCAACTTTTGAATACAATTACCTTACCAATAACGGTTTTTCAACAGATGCCTACCAGGACTGGAACATGGGCGCCGGATCTGCAATCAACAATACCGACCTGCCAAGACCCGGGCTGGGCAGTCATAAAGAAGACAACACCCTGGTTGCATTTTTCGGCAGGGTGAATTATTCATTTGACAACAAATATTTTTTACAGGGTATTTTACGGCACGAAGGATCATCCCGTTTTGGAGCAAATAATAAATGGGGAAATTTCCCGGCTGTTTCGGCCGGCTGGACGATATCCAACGAGGATTTTATGAAAGCCATACCTGCCATCAGTAATTTAAAATTAAGAGTAGGTTATGGAGTTACAGGGAACCAGGGGATTGATAACTATCAGTCCTTATATACATTGTCTACCGGGGGCGTATATCCGCAGGACGGTATGTACTTTCAAACCTATGGCCCGGAACGGAATGTGAACCCCAATCTGAAATGGGAGAAAAAAGCAGAACTGAACTTTGGTCTGGATTATGGACTGCTGAATAACCGCATCAATGGTTCGCTGGATGTTTACAGCCGTAAAACATCAGACCTGCTTTATCAGTACAATGTGCCCCAGCCACCATTTACCCAGCCGGATATGTGGTCAAATGTGGGCGCTGTATCCAGTAAGGGAGTAGAGCTGATGATCAGCGCGCTGGCTCTGGATAAAAAAGATTTTAAATGGAACGTAACGTTTACCGGTAGTTCCAATTTTAACAGGCTTACCAGGCTTTCCAATGATCAGTTTAAAGCCAATTATCTTGAATTTGGCGGCTTGCCTTCCCCGGGTAATTTAGGAAATGCGATCCGGATTAAAGAAGGAAGTATGATCGGGGACTTTTATGGAAAACGCTTTGCCGGATTTACTTCAGATGGGGAGTGGCAGTTTTATAAAGCAGACGGAAGTATTGGCGGAACGGCGGATATGAATGCCGGTGATCTTACAGTGATCGGCAATGGAGTGCCCAAGTATATGGCTGCTTTAAGTAATCGTTTTTCTTATAAGGGATTTGACCTGACCATCTTTTTCAGAGGAAAATTCAAATTTGATATTCTGAATACACCGGATCTCTATTTCGGAAATAAAAAATGGCTGCCCAATAATGTGCTGGAATCGGCTATTGGCAAATATAACGGCATTAATGATGATCCCCAGTATTCGGATTACTACCTGGAAAAGGGCGATTTTGTAAAGCTGGATAATGTAACTCTGGGCTATAATTTCAGGTTTAAAACAGATTGGGTAAAAAGACTGTATATCTACGCAACCGGCAGGAACCTGGCCACATTTACAAAGTATTCGGGACTGGATCCGGAGCTGGAAGACACCGGGTTTACCACCGGGATCGATAACCGGGGCTTTTATCCACGTACCCGTTCATGGACACTGGGTTTAAATATCAGCTTTTAATTCATAAGGGTGTTTTTTTAAATGAGCTTAAAATGAAAAATAAATATAACATAACAATTCAGGGAATAACTGCCAGTTTCATCATCATGGTATTTTTACTGATGAACGGATGCACCAAGCTCGATGAAACTACATACAGCAGTGTGCAGATGAATCAGTTTTACAAAAACCGCAGGGATGTGCTGGAAGCAGTGTTGCGCCCTTATACGCACATGCAGGCATGGATGGCTCCTACAGGGCAAAATGGATATTATTATAACTCAGAATTAGCAGCAGACCAGCTGGCCTGGCCGCAAAAAGGCGTAAATGGTTATGATGGTGGTGATCATATACGATTGCATTATCACACTTGGACGGCAGATGAGAACCGGATGCTGGATTGCTGGAAGCTGATCTGGACGGGTATCGGCTTTGTAAATTCAGCATTGGAAGATGTTTCACAATTGGACACTGCTGCAGTCGGCATGTCTCAAAGAGAGCTGACAGGGGCTGTTTCAGAGCTGCACGTATTACGTGCTTTTCATTATATGAAGGCAATGGATCTGTGGGGGAATGTGCCTGTTGCAACCACGGTTCCCAAAGGTGGGCAGATCGAAAACCCTTCAACAAAACCCAGGGATAGTATTTTTGCCTTTGTACAGTCGGAGCTGGAGCAGTATGTGCCCACGCTTTTGCCCTACTCAAATGATCTGATTGGCCGTGTTTCCCAGGCTGCCGGTTATGCCATGCTGGCCGAATTGTACCTGAATGCTGAAAAATGGATCGGGAAGCCAATGTGGGATCAATGCATTGCTGCCTGTGATAAAATTATTTCCGGGCAGGCAGGCGGTATAAACGGAGGACCGAAATTGTCGCCGAATTTAGATGCATGTTTTGGGAACCTCAACAGTCTTTCGCCGGAGCCGCTGTTTCAGGTAGCGTTTAGTCGGAAAGGAGGATTTACGTTTGACTGGTCCGGTTTTTTCAGCGGGTATGATTATATGGAGCCCGCACTGGGGATCGATTTTTCAGGGTGGAACGCGTTTGTTGTGATCCCATCAGCCTTTAATGCATATGCGGAAAATGACCTGCGCAAGAAAGACTGGTTTTTGTTTGGCCCCCAATATAACCTTGCCACCAATGAGCCCATTCTTGGCTCTTTCGAATATAAAGGCAAACCGATTGTATTTGTAAATTCTATCCGGAAAGAAAGCCAGGGTGATCATACCAGCGAAGGCAGTATGACCGAGGGGGAAGAAAACAGCGGGGCGCGCTTTAATAAATATAAACCGGGATATAGCATGGACATACCGGCCAAAGGCCTTAAAAAGGATGATAATTACCGGGAGAACCAATACATTCTTTATCGGTTGACCGAAATTTATTTTGATAAGGCAGAAGCATTGATGCGCAAAAACGGAGGAAAAGCTACGCAGGAGGCAGTAGACCTGATCAATGCTTCCAGGAAAAGAGCCTTTAAGGAAGCTGACTGGGCAAAGGCACAATTCAATGTTTCCAATTTTACATTGGATTCACTGCTGGCAGAAAGAGGGCGTGAATTTATTTTTGAAGGAAAAAGGAGGGAAGACCTTATCCGGTTTGGTAGGTTTACTACAGCTACGTGGTGGGATCATAAACCCACTAATGACCATAACAGGGAATTGTTTGCAATACCCAACGTACAACTGGGAGCTAATCCTAACCTGAAACAGAATCCGGGCTACTAGAGCCGTTTAATAATTTAAGGAATAAAGTAAAAAGGCGTATGCAATCTTGTATGCGCCTTTTTGGGTTTTAAAAAATATTTTTTTAGCAAACAGATTTGCTTACTTTTAATGCGTATTTGCTTTGTTGCAAAAAGGATTTTGTAGGATTGTTTGCCCGGCTGCATGCCGAAGCTTGACCTGTTTCCTACAGGAAACCGATATGAAAATCAATTTTTATTTATATGAGAAATCTAAACCTGTTGCCTATGCGCACTACGTTATACCGTTTGCGTTTCAGGCATTTTATGTTTACTGCTTTACTGGGGTGTTGTTTATACCCGGGCATGAAGGGGATAGCAGCCCCGGTTGTTTATCTGCAGCAGCAGGCTACGGTAACCGGTGTGGTAACCAATGATAAAGGAGAACCTTTAGCCGGCGTTACTGTAGAGATGAAAGGCTCGCAAACCGCTGTGATAACGGACGAGGCCGGTAGGTTCAGCATTCATCTTCCCAACAGCAATGCCACCCTGGTATTTTCTTATGTGGGGTATGCCAATTACGAACAGGCAGTTAACGGGCGTACAGATATTGGCACTGTTATTTTAAAAACGACCACAGCTTCCAGTCTTGATGAGGTAGTAGTGATTGGCTATGGTACGGCAAGAAAATCTGATTTGACGGGAGCTATATCTGTTCTGAAATCAGATAAATTGATGGATGCTCCGGTGCCGAACGTTACTCAGGCCCTGCAGGGAAAAGTGCCGGGTGTGGATGTGAGCATCAATAATAATGCGCCTGGTGCAGGTGCCAAAGTGCGTGTGCGCGGATTGGGATCAATAAATTCGTCGTTAGATCCAACCTATGTGGTGGATGGAGTAATTGGAGTTGATCCCAATAGCATCAATCCAAATGATATCGCTTCAATGGAGGTGCTGAAAGACGCATCTGCTACTGCTATTTACGGGTCTCGTGGTGCTAACGGAGTTATTATGATCACCACAAAGCGTGGCCGCAAAGGCCCCACACAGGTTTCTTATGAAGGAAATGTAAATGTAGGCCAGCTTTACAGGCATTTGCCTGCGCTGAATGCTACGGAATTTGTTAAAATGTATAATGAAGCCTACGCAAATTCTGCAAAATGGAACAATGGGGTTGCTGTAGCTCCTCCCAAAGCGCTGAATCATCAGAATTTTCCGTTATTATTTGATGAAAATGATAACCCTATTTATAATACCAATTGGGAAAAGGAAGTGTATAAGCCTGCAACGTCTACAAGTCATCAGCTGAATTTTCAGGGAGGAAGCGACAAAACGCTCTTTAGTTTGTCGATGGGATATCTGGACCAAAACGGTATTATGATCAACTCCTGGTTTAAGCGCTATTCTGCCCGTTTTACATTGGATAATGAAGTAAATAAATGGTTGAAAGTAGGAGGTAGCATTGCATTTTCCAAAGGCTTACAACGCATGGTATCTGATGGAAATGGAGGATTGAATGTACCAAGAATGGTGACGGAGGCGCTTCCGATCTTACCGGTAAAATATCCTGATGGAACCTGGTCCGGTAATAGCGATATTGATGGTATGGAAGGAGGCGCTACCCCGGTACATATTGCTAATGACCGGTATTCATTGAATAACAATATCCAGGTTCAGGGAAACACTTATCTGTTGTTTAAACTTACAAAGGATCTGGAGTTTAAATCGGATTTCGGATATAATGTAAATACCCAAAAGAATAATTTCTTCTCATCTAATGATCTTCATAATCTTTCGCAGGATCAGGGCGGTGTAGCCAATATCCGGTCCTCGCAGTTTGTTTACTGGCAATCTGAAAATTATCTGACATGGAATAAACAGTTTGATAATGGGCATAGGATGACAGCAATGTTGGGAGCTTCATGGCAAAAAACGAATACGGAAACGGTGTTTGCAGAAACACAAAACTTTATAGATAATTATTTCCAGTGGTATAATTTGGGTGCTGGTTCGGTAAGAAACGCTATAACTTCAGGAACCGGAGATTATGCCATGAATTCTTATTATGCGCGCGTCATGTATAACATTAATGATAAGTATATGTTTACTGCAACAGGACGTGCTGATGGATCTTCCAGGTTTGGTAAAAATAATAAATACGCATTCTTCCCATCTGTCGGTGCCGCGTGGAGAGTTTCGAATGAGGATTTTATGAAAAACAATTCAGCAATTAGTGACTTAAAGATCCGGGCAAGCTATGGCGGTACCGGTAACCAGGAGATTGGCAGCTATATGTCAATCCCTCAGATCTCATCCTCAACAACTGTTCTGGCTGGTGCAAATCAATCTACCTTGCTGCCCAGCTATCTGGGAAATCCGGATCTGAAATGGGAAACAAGCTGGCAGGCTGATGCAGGTCTGGAATTGGGACTGTGGAATAACAGAGTTTATCTTACAGCTGATTTTTACAACAGAACCACTAAAGATCTGCTATTGCAGACCCCTGTTGCGTGGAGTGCGGGGCTCCAGCAAAATTATGTTTACAGAAATGTGGGCTCTGTAAGAAACACAGGTCTTGAAATCGGGTTAAGCACAGAAAATATTAAAACAGAAAATTTTAAATGGACCACCAATTTCATTTTTGCCACCAATAAAAACAGGATTCTTAAACTAAACGATGGGAATGCGGATATATTTCCCGGCCCTAACTTTTTAGGGCAAACCAATATTTTACGGGTGGGAGAAGCTATAGGATCATTTTGGGGGAGAACCCGGTTAGGAACTTATAGTACCGATGAAGCAGATCTGGCAGCTTCTCAGGGACTACTACCGGGTGACCGCAAATACCTGCTTGATGAAAACGGTAAAGAAGTATATAGCATTATCGGACGGTCTGTACCAAAATGGACGGGCACCTTCTCCAGCACATTGAACTATAAAAATTTTGATTTTTCTTTCGATATCCGTTTTGTGCAGGGTGTTAATACGGCAGCAACGTTCAAGCATTCAACAGAAGATCGTCAAACCATTGCAAACAGCCTGGCCACTGTGCTGGATGGGTGGACTCCCGATCATCAGAATACCATGATCTCCCAGGTACGCCCTTATAAGTGGGCGCAGGATTCCAAATTTGATACCTGGTGGGTAGAGGATGGTTCTTATATCCGCGGTCAGAACTTTATTCTGGGATATTCCATTCCAAAAGCAACAATTGACCGTTGGCGGATTCAGAAGTTGAGGATCTATGCAAGCGTTCAGAACCTGTTTATAAGCACTAAGTATACCGGTTATGATCCTGAAGTGGATACTTATAACAGCTCTTTTGGCAATAACTCAAATTTTTCGCAAAACCTGGATTTCTTCTCCTATCCCCGCCCACGGGTTTGGAATCTGGGAGTTAGTCTTGTATTTTAAAAATCAAAGTTTCAGAATATGAAAAAGTATATATATATTCTTAGTGCTTTTGTAGGACTGATAACAACGTCCTGCACCAAATTCCTGGAAGAAAAGCCCACAGGTTTTATTACACCTGATGCAGAACTGTCAAGTTTTAAAGTGGCGCGCGCTTTTGCAGATGGATGCTATCAAAACCTAAAAGATGCTGTTTTGGGAAATCAACCTTCTTCTTACGGCGGAAATACATGGAACCTGATGGAATTTATGACGGGCAAGACCGGTAGTGATCTCGGGCAAACAGGGTACACCACCTTTCAAAAGCTCACATTTACAGACGAGGCATTTTATGTAGATACCTGGTGGCAAAATTTATACAAGGGTATTGGCGCCTGTAATGAAGCTATTACGGCAATACCTTCTATTAATGCCAGTGATTTATCCGATGAGCAAAAAACAAATATGCTGGCAGAGGCGCATGCCATGAGAGCATTATATTACTTTTATTTAGTGCGTTTATATGGAGCTGTTCCGGAAATTACTGAAGTGCCAAAGGATTTAAATTCTTTGAAGCCTTCCCGGGCTGCCGCAAAAGAGATCTATGATGATATCATTATACCGGATCTGTTAACAGCAGAAAAATCAACATTGCCCTGGAAAGATGCAGACGGACGGATCTCTATGGGAGCGGTAAAATCTGTCTTGGCAGATGTGTACTTAACGTATGCCGGTGCGGCCATCAATGGAGGAAATCAGTATTATGCAGAATCGGCTAAGCGCTCCCTGGACGTGATCAATAAAGGTGGATATTCTCTGTTTACAGAGTATACTGATATGATTGATCCTGCCAATAAGAATACAAAGGAGTTTATTTTCCAGGTACAATATGCAGCTTCTGTAAACGTTAATAACCCTCTGACGCCGCTCACAATTCCAAACTATAGCGGAATCTCTCTTTATTCAGATGAATACGGTTCTGTTTATCCTACAGACCAGTTCATAGCTTCTTTTCCGGCAGGAGATAAAAGGGTAAAAGAACGTCAGTTTATTTACAGGAGTTATCCCAACGCAAAAACAGGGGCAACAGTTACTTTTGCACATCCATACATTTATAAATGGTTTGATGTAAATGCAATTACCAATACGTTAAAGGCGGACCTGAACTATTCGTTATATCGCTATGCAGATGTGTTGCTAATGTACGCAGAGGCGTCTAACCGTGCAGAAGGGGCTCCAAATGCAGTTGCGCAGAAGGCGTTGAATGATATTCGTAAGCGGGCGGAACTGGCTCCGTTTACCAATACGAATACAGATGCTTTTGAAAAAGAAGTTTGGCTGGAACGGTATTTTGAACTCTGTTTTGAGAACAAGATGTGGTTCGATATGATACGTACCCGTAAAATTCATAATGATGTTACCGGCAACTGGGACAATTTTGTAGGGCATAAAACAGTATTTGGCTCAACATATACTGAAAAGCAATTATTATTTCCCATTCCCAAACAGGAAACAGACATCAATCCGAACCTGTTACCCAATAATACAGGCTTCTAAAGATAATGTGTATCTCTGTAAAAGTTAAGCGGCTGTAATTTGAGGCCGCTTAACTTTTAACAGGGTAGAACAAAATAATCACAGATAGCTGAGATTCGTTTTTGGGCTCAATGCCAGCAATGTTTCGTACATTAAACGGATCGTATTTTCGATATCGTTCTTATGGATCATTTCAACCGTAGTATGCATATAACGCAGTGGCATGGAAATAAGCACAGACGGGCAGCCGTCATTGGCATAGGCAAAAGAATCGGTATCCGTTCCGGTGCTTCTGCTTAATGCGCGCCATTGAACGGGTATTTTGTTTTTTTCGGCAATGGCTTCCACAAATGCCAGTAGTTTATTATGCACGGCAGGTGCATAGGCCAGGGATGGACCGTTTCCACAAAGCACATCACCCTCAATATTTTTATTAATCATGGGCGTATTGGTATCATGTGTAACATCTGTAATTATGGCCACATCAGGTTTAATACGGCGCGCGATCATTTCTGCACCACGGAGCCCGATCTCTTCCTGCACTGCATTTACAATATATAAGCTATATGGTAGTGTTTTTTTCCTTTCTTTTAAAAGCCGCGCTACTTCTGCAATCATAAACCCGCCAATACGGTTATCAAAAGCACGGCCAACAAAATGGCCGTTCGATAATTCATCAAACCCATCCTGGTAGGTTACCACGGCACCTACATGAATGCCCAGGGCTTCAATTTCTTTTTTGCTGCGGGCGCCGCAGTCCAGCCAGATATTTTCTGTCTTGGGCTGGGTTTCATGCTCTTTACCAATACGGGTGTGAATGGCCGGCCACCCAAATACCGCTTTTACGGCTCCTTTTTTTCCATGGATCCATACCCGCTGTGCCGGTGCTGTCTGGTGATCGGCGCCGCCATTCCGCTTTACATATATTAAACCCTTATCCGTTATATAGTTTACAAACCAGCTGATTTCATCAGCATGGGCTTCAATCACCACTTTAAAAGGCTGGTCGGGATTCACAATACCTACAGCTGTTCCATACGGGTCCACATAATGGGTGTCCACGTATGGCTTCACGTAATCCAGCCATAATTTTTGCCCCCAGCTTTCAAAACCTACCGGCGATGGGTTATTGATATAATTTTTTAGAAATGTGAACGAAGCATCAGTGATTATTTTTTTTGATGCCTTTACTTTTTTGTCTTTTTGCTTTGTATCGGATTTCGCCATAATGAATGTTTAATGGTTTCAAACGTACTGATTTTTTCCGGATTCTGGATGGGCAGAGTAGAGCGATACAGATACCAGGGGTATTAATGTTGTTGCGAACGGCAACAGGTGATTTCAGGTGCTTGCGTTGGCAATAGTCAATAGTTGATGGCTTATAGTCAATCGTTCATGGTGCATCCTGATGCCCGGCTCTTTTGATAACTGATCTCAGCCCTGGCAGCTCACCTCTCTACGGCACATTAATATATTTATGCAGTTGGAGGCTTAATTCCCATTCCGGGTGTTGTTTAATGTATTCCACAATCAGCGGGGTCATTGCTGCAGCCTTGCTCCATTCCGGCTGCAGGTACAATTTGCAATTGGGGGTGACCTGTGCGGCAAATTGCTCGCCCCAGGCAAAATCCGTTTTATTATAAACGATTACCTTCAGCTCATTTGCTTTTAGCAACACTTCGGGCAGCGGCCGTTTGAATTTTTTTGGGGAAAGACAGATCCAGTCCCAGCTTCCTGAAAGGGGAGAAGAACCCGAGGTCTCAATATTGGTATGGAATCCTTCCGTATGCAATGCGTTTGTAAGAGTATCAAGATTATGCAGCAGGGGCTCACCGCCGGTAACGACCACCATCTTTGTGTTCGTCTTTTTTACTTCGGTAATAAGGGATTCAATGGGGTAATAGGGGTGCGCATCAAAGGGCCAGCTTTCTTTTACATCGCACCAGGTACAGCCAACATCACATCCCCCAAGCCGGATAAAATAAGCCGCTTTGCCCTGGTGAAAGCCTTCTCCCTGGATTGTATAAAAATGTTCCATTACCGGAAGTGCTATACCAGGGGCGTACAAGGGAGTATTATTTGATGTTTGTTGTTTGATCAATTCTGGAAAATTGTGATCTGCAAAGGTACGGAAAAAAAGAGGCTGCTTTAACACACATACCTCATGTTCATTGCGGATTGTCTATTGTTCATCCTGATCCTGAAACTGATCCCGATAACTATCGGAACTGATAACTGATTACTCAATTCTCAATTCCTGTTATCACAGGCCTTAAATGTATTCTTCATTAAAGCCGCTATGGTCATAGGACCCACGCCACCCGGAACAGGGGTTATATAACTTGTTTTGGGAGCAACACTTTTAAAGTCTACATCGCCAACCAAACGATACCCCGACTTTTTTGATGCATCCGGGGTACGCGTAATGCCCACATCAATCACCACAGCGCCCTCCTTTACCATATCAGCCTTTACAAACTCGGGAATGCCGATAGCTGCTACTATAATATCTGCCTGCAGGCAAATCTCTTTAAGGTTTGTGGTTTTGGAATGACAGAGGGTTACGGTACAGTTACCGGGAGTGGTATTATTGCTTAACAATATGCTCATGGGCCGGCCAACAATATGGCTCCTGCCTATAACTACAGCGTGTTTCCCTTTGGTTTCAATTTTATGATGCTCCAGCAGCAGCATAATGCCATAAGGGGTTGCGGAAATGAACGCCTCTTTTTCTCCTAAGGTCATTTTCCCGATATTGATGGGGTGAAAACCATCAACGTCTTTGGCCGGATCAATGGCTTCTATCACTTTTTTTTCTGAAATATGCTCCGGCAGCGGGAGTTGCACCAGTATGCCGTCTACATCCATATCTTCGTTCAGTTCATCAATCTTTTCCAGCAGTTTCAGCTCAGCCACATCTTCATCAAACTGGATCAATGTAGATATAAAGCCGATTTCATTGCAGGTCCGCACTTTAGAAGCCACGTACGTTTCACTGGCCCCGTTATTTCCTACAAGAATAGCCGCAAGATGGGGAACTTTTTTGCCGGATGCCGCACGCTGGGCTACATCAATTTCCAAAGAATCCAGAATAGCCTTAGCTGTTTCCTTTCCGTTTAGTAGTTGCATAGGGCTGCAAACCTACAGAAAGTTTGGGAGCGGTGCAAAAACAAATAACAGGCAAATGAAGATCCAATAAAGCTGTTTTTACACAGCAGGCGCGCTTTTTTGTTTTTTCTTAAACCGTTTTCATGCTTCAAATAACAACACCGCTGCCAATTGAAATGCACGGAACCCGTGATCTGAATAAATCACAATTCAATAAAGGAGTAGAATTAGATTTTTAACTAATAAAAAGCAGATTTTTATAAGTTTTTCAAAAAATAAATTGATTAAGATCAATATTTTGATATTTTTTAAAAATTAAGGTGCAATATAAATTATTGTGAATCAATTAAGATAAGTATATAATTCCCGTGTCTCAAATATTGGGGGAGAATAATTTCATGTGTAATGTTAATGAAGTATCAAATTTTTGTTAAAAAAAAGTATATTGCAAGTAAATTGAAGACTTGTTGCTTATTACAAAACTTCAAGACTGACTAAATAATCTTTTAACAAAAAAAATTACATGAGAAAAATTGTATTGCTTACAATGCTTATGGCATTTTCATTGCTGGCATTTTCCCAAACCAGAACAATCAGGGGTAAAATAACAACACCTGAAGGGATGCCGATCCCCAATGTTACTATTCTGTTAGGCAGTAACAAAACCGTGGGTACAACCTCCGATCAGAATGGTGATTTCAGTATTAATGCCCCGTCCGGGGAGAGTAGTTTATATGTAAGTGCTATAGGGTTCAAGGATCAGGTCGTTAAAATTTCTGATAAGGGCACTTATACTATTGCACTGCAACCAAATACTGAATCAAACCTGGAAGAAGTGGTGGTGGTGGGTTATGGTACACAACAAAGAAAAGATGTAACGGGTGCTATAGGATCAATAAAAGGAGATGCAATACAGGATCTGGCTACTCCCAGTTTTGATAAGCAATTGCAGGGGCAGGTTGCCGGTCTGCAGGCTTCTGTGCCCAGCGGTATTCTAGGTCAGGCAGCGCGCATAAGGATCAGAGGTACCAATTCTATATCCAGCAGCTCAGATCCCTTATATGTAGTGGATGGTGTGCCCTATATTTCAGGTAACCAGGGTAGCGCTACACCCTATAACCCCATTTCAGATTTAAACCCCTCTGATATTGCAAGCATTGATGTTTTAAAAGATGGTGCCGCTACTGCCATCTATGGCTCAAGGGCTGCTAATGGCGTTATATTGATTACAACAAAACGTGGTAAAACAGGAAAACCTACTGTTACTTATGACGGTTGGATCGCCACTGCCAGGGCTTCTAAGAAATTTGACCTTTTAAACGCTGATCAGTTTATTGAAATTGCGAACGAGAAACTTACAAACTATGGTGAAGACGGGCCGGCTCATGCAAGCGCAGATGGGACTAATACAGATTGGCAGGATATTATATTACGTAATGCATTTCAACAAAGCCACGCATTAAGTTTAAGCGGTGCTACGGACCAGACCAACTACTTTCTGTCTTTAGGCTATGTAAATATGGATGGTATTTCAGTAAGTAATAATTTGATTAAATACAATATCAGGGCTAAAGTAGAGCAAAAAGCTTTAAATAACGCATTAACGCTGGGTGCTAACATCGCTGTAAACTACAATATCAATAATGGTTTAAACACCGGATCCAGCGCTTTATCCGGTAATATTACCGGTGCACTACGTTTACCGCCTAACGTATCGCCTTTTAATGCGGATGGCTCTTATAATTTATCTCCTTCAGGTACGTTAGGAGCTGGTCCTAATGATCAGACGGTTGATGATAATTATACCAACCTGGCATATGTTTTGGCCAATAATGTATTTCGTAGTCAGGCATTAAATATAAATGGCAACTCCTTTGCCCGGTTAAAATTATTTGACGGATTTAATATCTCCACTCAAATTGGTGTTAATTATATTAATACAGAGGACTTTTGGTATTATAATCCGGTGCATGGTGATGGTCGTGGTTCTAATGGTATTGTGGATCAGGCTTTTTCTCCCACCTTCAGATATAACTGGCAAAATACCATTGATTACAGTAAAAAAGTTCAGGAGCATCTGTTCAATATTGTAGTTGGTCAGGAGTTGCAAAAAACAAGATACCGGTATCTTGAAGGTTCAGGTACCGATCTATCCGATGTATATTTTGGTCAGCAGGGTAACATTATCAGCAGTACTTTAGCAAACCAGTTTTACGGGGGGAGTGTATCTGAAAATGCCTTCCTGTCCTACTTCGGACGGTTAAATTATTCGTATGCAGATAAATATTTAGTATCAGCAAGTTTAAGGCATGATAAATTATCGGCTCTACCCTGGGGGAATCAAAGCGCAACATTGCCCGGTGTTTCGGTAGGCTGGCGTCTTTCCAAAGAAAACTTCTTTTCAGGAGCTTCAAATATTTTTAATGACGCCAAGATCAGGGCCAGTTATGCAGAAGTAGGTAATGTGGATATTGGCAATTACCCTTATGCAGGTTTATTTGGTCCTGTGCAGTATGGTGATTGGAGTGGTGTGCAATACAGTAATATGGGAAATCCCGATCTAAAATTTGAAACCAGCAGGAAATGGGATGTTGGTTTAGACCTGTCTTTCCTGCATAGAAAGGTGCAGTTGGTTGTTGATTATTTTTATAACAATGTTGACAACCTGATCCTCTCTGTGCCTACTGCCCCTTCTTTAGGTGTTCCGGGAAACAGTTATTCAGCTAATGTTGGAAAAATGACCAATAAAGGATGGGAGTTTACAGTAAACAGTGTGAATATTGATAACGGAAGTTTCCGCTGGAATACAGCTTTTAATGTTTCCTTTATTAAAAATAAGGTAATAGAACTTGTAGATAATAAAGATATCATTAATACTTATAATATTACCCGGGTAGGGCTGCCAATAGGCTCTTTTTATGGATATCAGGCAGCAGGGGTAAATACCCAGAACGGAAATCCTATTTTTCAAAAAGCAGATGGCTCTTTTGTGCAATATGATGGTTCAGATGATCCCCATTACGGATTTTTTGTGTATGACCCATCAAACCCGACCGATGAATCAACCAGTTCTACTTTAAGCGCTTCAGATAAAAGGGTTTTAGGCCAGCCCAATCCAAAATGGTATGGAGGACTGACAAATAACTTTTATTATAAAGGGTTTGATCTGGGAATTGTACTCACCTTTGCCGGCGGTAATAAAATATATAACATTACCCGCCAGGAAACTTTATTGAACCAGAAGTTTCAAAACAATGGAACGGAAATATTAAAAAGATGGACAACCGTAGGTCAGGTAACCGATGTGCCAAAACTGTGGTATTTTGAGGACAATAACATGAATTCAAATGGCAACCTAAACAGCCGTTTTCTGGAAAAAGGAGATTATCTGCGGGGCCAGACGATAGCCCTGGGATATTCTTTTAACACAAAACACTTTTCCAATGTTATCAATACCTTAAGAATTTATATACAGGCTCAGAATGCATTTGTAATTACGGGGTATTCAGGACTTGATCCGGAACTGGCTAACAGTGTGACCACAAATCAGACCCCAGGATTGGATTATAATACCAATCCGGTACCAAGAACATTCTCATTTGGCCTAAATGTTAATTTTTAATTTTAACCGATTAATTCCATCAACATGAATATAAAATTTAGAAATACGGATTTAATGTTTAAGGGGTTTGCACCTTTTTGGGTCTATTCTCTGCTGCTGGTTGGTTTGTTTTCCTGCAAAAAATTTACCGAAATTTCTCCTTTAAGCTCACTTGCAGAAAGTACTGCATTTACAGATCCCGCTAAAATAGAGCTTGTAGCCAATGGTATGTATGAACAGGCTGCCGTGGGGTCTTACGCAGGCGGCGGCGGCCGTGGTTATCCTTTTGGGGCGGCCTCTATTGAGCAGGCTGAAATGAGAGGAGAAGATATGGTAAACCTGGCCACTTTCTATGCAATCACTTACCAATCTACACAAAATGCTACTTCTGCTAACAATGTTAATCATTGGGAGCAGTTATATGCCTTGATCAACCAGGCAAATGTTTTAATTACCGGGGTCACAGGTGCTGTTAGTTCAGGTATTATTACAAGTGATGTAGGCAACGCGTATGAAGCAGAGGGCCGGTTTATCAGGGCACTGTCTCATCATGAGTTGTTGATACATTTTTGTAAACCTTACGCAGAGGGTAAAGGAGGGCAGCTAGGTGTCCCTTATAGGGAAGTGGCAGTAAATTCCCCGGCTGCTGTTAATGAAGGATTAGCTTTGGGCAGGGGCACCGTTGCAGAAGACTATGCCAAAATTTTGGAAGACCTGGATTACGCTGAAGCAAACCTGCCTGAAAAACAAACGAATGGAGTTGCAAGGCCAACAAAAGGAGCTGCCATTGCATTAAAAACCCGTATAAAGCTGCATATGGGAGATTGGGCAGGAGTTATTGCAGAAGGAACTAAATTAGGAACCGGCGTTACATCAGGTGCATTTTCCAGCCCCATTGGAGGGTACAAATTAGAAAGTGACCCGGCTGTACCATTTGCAAGTTTTGCCAATAATTCAGAATCAATCTTTTCGATAGCAAACAGTGCATCCTCCAACGGGGGGGTTAACGGAGCATTGCCTGCAATGCTTGGCCCTTCCGATCAGGGAGCAAGAGGTTTAGTGGCAACAAGCCCCAATTTATATAATGCATCATTCTGGGTTACAGGGGACAAACGCAGAAGTGAGTTGCAGGTGCTGAATACGAATGATGGTCTTTATTATACCTACAAATACAGAGATTATACAACAAGAACTGATTGGGCTCCGATAATTCGCTATGCTGAAGTCTTATTGAATGTAGCTGAAGCCTATTCCCGCACAGGTAATACTGCCCAGGCTTTGCGATTGCTAAATGCAGTCAGAGACCGTTCTGTTCCTGATGCTAATAAATTTACTACGGCCCCGGCAAATTTAACATTAGCTATTTTACAGGAACGCAGGATCGAATTTGCAGCTGAAGGGCGCCGCTGGCCGGATATTCATCGTCTTGCACTGGATCCGAACTACGGGTTAGGGGGAGGAGCTGGTATTCCTGCAAAATTGAATCCAACGCAAATTTCCAACAGCTCCTATAATGTTGAAACTCGTCCTTATATAACTCCGGGCAGAGCAGCTATTGCTTATTCTGATTACCGCTTTTTATGGCCGATTCCTACTTCAGAAATATCTTCTAACCCAACACTGGCAGACCAGCAAAACCCGGGATATTAATGGGTGCTTGCTTTTATCTGCTGTTGCTGATAAAAACCGCATTCTTAAACATATCATAAAAAGCCGGCTCATTTATTTGAGCCGGCTTTTTATGATAGCTTATTGTAAGTAAGAATGCAATAAAAAACATCCATCCGGTAATAAATTGATCCGGGTCAAATAACCTCTTTTGTCATCAAATTTTTATCATTTAACTGGTTTTTCTGCAAAGTTTTATGTAGTATTTATTTTTTTAATGTTATATGAATTTATTAATTGTTTTTAAAAAAAAAGTTAATTTATTTGGAATCTATTGTTAAATCGGCCTATCTTGCTATGTTTTTTAGATAAATTTTAAGAACTGGTTTATTATTTGTTAACATAAATATCTAATCTAAATGAGAAGAATTGTATTGTTGCTGGCGGTGTTTCTATCAATTACCAGCCTGGCGATGGCTCAAACAACTGTTACCGGAACAGTAAAGGATGAATCGGGAAATCCCGTTCCATTTGCTACTGTTTCAGAGAAGGGTGCTCAAAATGCAGTTTCTGCAGATGCCCAGGGTATTTTTCACTTAAATGTAAAAGCTGGAACGACCTTAGAAATTTCGGCAACTGGTTTTGAATCCCAGGAAGTAAAAGCGACCTCAGAACCTATGAGTGTTATTCTTAAATCCGGGAGAGGCCAGACTATTGATGAAGTTGTGGTTACTGCCTTGGGTGTTTCCAGAGAAAAACGGGCGTTAGGGTATGCTACTCAATCACTAAAGGCCGATCAGCTTGTTGAAGCAGCAAACACCAGTTTTGCCGGCGCCTTACAGGGGAAAGTTTCCGGAGTTGATATTGTTCCGTCAAGCGGTATGCCGGGAGCCTCAACATTGATTACAATACGGGGTGCACGTTCATTTACCGGAGATAACTCTCCTTTATATGTTGTGGATGGTATGCCTATTTCATCCGGACCAGATTTAAGTACAGGAAATAGTGTTACAGGAACAGATTACGCCAACCGTGGTGTAGATATTGATCCGAATGATATTGCCAACGTTGAAATTCTGAAAGGCCAGGCTGCGTCTGCACTTTATGGTATCAGGGCATCCAATGGTGTGGTTTTGATTACGACAAAAAGTGGTAAAGGTGCAGCTAAAGGACGGCCTCAAATTAGTTTTAATTCTACAGTAAGTTTTGATCGGATCTCAAGATATCCTGAATTGCAAAGCACCTATGCACAAGGGTCAAATGGTGCTTTTAACCCTACCGCGTCAACTTCTTATGGACCTAAAATCTCAGATTTGCCCAAAGATCCCAATTATGGCGGTGAAACGGATAATGATTATACTGCTGCCGATGGCAAACATCCGGGAATGTACTATGTTCCTCAGCGTGCCCAGGCAGGGCTGGATCCCTGGGTTACCCCCGCGGTTTATGATAATGTAAAAGAGTTTTTTAATACCGGGCTGACCTTTAATAATTCCATCGGGGTGGTAAATGCCACCGATAAAGGTTCTTATGCATTGAGCCTGGCCAGTACCAATCAAACCGGTATTGTTCCTAAAACAGGAATGGACCGCTACAATGCCAAATTAGCTGCAGAAACAATGCTTTCAGATCATTTTAAAGTTGGATTTAGTGGCAATTTTGTGAACTCCAATATCAAAAAAGCGCCTTCTGCAAATGATGGATTGATAGCGACCGTCTATCCAGCTCCTCCAAGCTATGATTTAGCTGGTATTCCCAGCCATGCTGACGGTGATTTATATACTCCGGTAGGGTACAGGGGGGGCACATTCGTGAATCCATACTGGGGAGTGGAAAACAATACTTTTACAGAGCAAACCAACCGCTTTTTTGGAAATGGGTATTTAACTTATAATACAAGATTTTCAGATAAAACAACTTTAGATGTAAAGTATCAGTTAGGTACGGATGCATATACAACGAATTATGAAGATATCTGGGGG
Source organism: Niabella ginsenosidivorans (assembly GCF_001654455.1). NCBI lineage: Bacteria > Pseudomonadati > Bacteroidota > Chitinophagia > Chitinophagales > Chitinophagaceae > Niabella > Niabella ginsenosidivorans. Next base: position 3,687,782 of record NZ_CP015772.1, on the reverse strand, counting down.
TTTGGTTCTCCTAGCAGATCTTCTAGCATCACACAATACAGTTTCACCAACACTAGCTTTAATTCGTTATTAACCGGAAATCTAAAATGGGATATAAGCAATGATTTTAAATTTACTGCATTAGTGGGAAATGAATTTGTAAACCAGGTTACAGATTACAAATCTCAATACGGGCAGGATTTTGCATTTGGTGGATGGAATCATATGGATAATACCGGCACCAAAGATGCCACATCAACATTCACTAAATACAGGACCATTGGTACTTTTGCTAATATATCCTTATCATATTTAAATATGTTGTATTTGGGATTGACTGGTCGTTATGACAGAGTTTCTTCCATGCCTTCAAAGAACAGGGATTTCTTCTACCCTTCAGCTTCTCTAGGTTTTGTATTTACTGAATTAAATGGGTTGAAAAACGGTTCAGTTGTAAATTATGGTAAACTACGGTTTTCTGTAGCTCAGGTAGGCCAGGCAGGAACTTATTTGCCTAATTATTATAGTATTCCAGCATATGGCGGTGGGTTTTATAGCATAACACCTATTTTTTACCCTATAGGGGAAAATTCTGTAAAAGCATATATTCCCAGTACTACTATATATGATCCAAATCTGAAACCACAAAACACGAACTCTTTTGAAATAGGAACAGATCTGAATTTCTTTAATAATTTAATTGAACTAAATTATACTTACTCCAGGCAGGATGTAAGAGACCAGATTTTTGCCATTCCATTAGCTGGATCTACCGGTGCTAATAATTTTATGACCAATGGTGGTAAAATTCATACGAATGCGCATGAAGCTACGATTAATGCAAATATTATCCGGCATAGAGATTTGGAATGGAGCCTTGGTGTAAACTTTTCAAAAATTGATAATTACGTAGATGAATTAGCCCCAGAAGTAGAAAGTATCTTTCTGGGAGGATTTACTACACCCCAGGTGCGTGCTGGAATTGGTGATAAGTTTCCTGTTATTTACGGTACAAAATATAAACGCAATGATAAGGGGCAGATCATATATGGCGACGATGGAATTCCTCTTGTTGGAGAAGATGGTGTGATTGGTGTTGCGGCCCCTGACTTTATTTTAGGAGGTAACACAAGGCTGCGTTATAAGAATTTTACTTTTTCTGCCGTTGTTGAATGGAAAAGCGGTGGCCAGCAATATAGCGGTACCACTAATTTATTAGATAACTACGGCGCCAGTAAATTAACAGCAGACGCAAGAGATAAAAATGAAATCGTTATTAAAAATGCATTGAAAGAAGATGGTACGGTAGGTGATATAAAAATAGAAGGCTACAAGAATATTCAGGCATATTATCAAAACCTGAATACCATTGATGAAAGCAGCATTTATGGAAGTTCATTTATAAAATTCCGGGAGCTTTCATTAAGATATCAGCCTATTAAAAGAGAAAAGTTTGGTTTAGGCATTAATTTCTTTGCACGTAATATTTTGGTTTGGACCAACAACCCGCAATTAGATCCGGAATCTACTCAGGGGAATACCAATATGGCAGGCGCTTTTGAACGGTTCACATTGCCACAAACAACAAGTTTTGGTTTTGGAGTGAACCTGCAATTCTAATTAAGTTCTAATTTAAAATAATCGAGATGAAAAAGATAAATATTTTTAATATTATCACTTTTGCTTTGATGGGTAGCCTTCTGATTTCCTGCTCTAAGAAAGCGATGGACGAAGTGAATAGGGACAGAAACCATACCCAGGATGTGCCAGCGCGGTTTATTTTAACAGATGTTATGACGTCTACAGCGTTTAATATAGTAGGTGGCGATATCCCCTTATATGCATCAATTTATCTGGAACATGAAGGAGGGGTTTGGAATCAGGCTTATCAGGCTGAAAACAGGATTACGCAACCGACCTCTGCAACTACTTATAATAATAGTTGGGATGGAATCTATAATAATATAAAAGCCCTCAAAATTGCTGTTGAAAAAACTTCTGCTAACGGTACTGAGGAGGGAAATGATGTTACCGGTGGTATTGCAAAAGTCTTGCTGGCTTATAACCTGGGTGTTTTAACGGATTTTTTTGGTGATGTACCCTATCAACAAACAGGTATAATGAATGATGACGGCACTCCTAAATATATGCAGCCTGCTATTGACAAGCAATCAGACCTGTATCCCGAAATTCAGAAATTGCTCGACGAAGCGATTACACAATTAGCAGGTTCAGATGCAGCGTTAATTGAAGGGATAGCAACTAATCCCAATCAGGATCTGCTTTATGGAGGTGATGCAGAATTGTGGACAAAAGCTGCCTATGGGTTAAAAGCGCGATACTTGATGCATACATTAAAAGTATCATCTGATGTAAATGGAGATTTAAATAAGATTATTGGGTATGTAGATAAATCGTTTGCAGGATCAGATGAACAGCTGGCCTTTGATTTATATGACGGTAACTCCAATGTAAATCCTTTATTTGGTATCTCTTATTCCAGAGATATGCTTGGAAATAGTAAAAGTCTAGCAACTAAATTCAAAACGCTAAATGACCCCCGAGGAGAACAGCTTTTTGTTACTTACGGAGGGCAGGTTTTAAATATTAATGATGCCATCAATAAAGGTGTGGAAAACGGCAATGCAGAGCAGGTGCAGTTTACGTACCCAATTGCCGTTATTGATTACGCCGCCACAGCACCTACTTTATTATTAAGTTACCATGAATTGATGTTTTTAAAATCAGAAGCGTTAGTACGTTTAAATAGAAGTACTGAAGCACAAGCATATCTTGAGCAAGCGATTATTGCAGCCTTTGCGAATTTGCAAAACTCAATTAAGTCTGGTGGGGATGGTTTTGGTGTAAAAGTAAACCCGAATTTATCTCAAGCGGTTGCTACCAATTATTTTTTAAATAGCGTACTGCCGCGTTTTAAACAGAACGCGCTTAAGGAAACGGTATTGCAAAAATATCTTGCATTTTTTGGGGCATCAGGGGAATCTACAGAAGCTTATAATGATTATCGCAGGTTAAAAGCCTTAGGTGAAGCAGATTTCATAGGGTTAGCCAACCCGCTGGATGCTCAAAACAAATTCCCGCTTCGGTATACTTATGGGAATTCTGATGTTACGGCAAATCAGGCTATTAAAGCCGCCTTCGGAGATGGTAGCTATGTTTATACTGAAAATGTATGGTGGGCCGGCGGCAGCCGTTAATTAAAATCCAGATCTCTTTTCAAAGGCCACTTTTCCGGTGGCCTTTTTTATTACCTTCGTTTGAAACAAAAAAAATGGAACAGCAACCCAACCAGTTAAATATAGAGATCTCGGAAGAAGTGGCGGAAGGCACTTATGCCAACCTGGCCATCATCACCCATTCAATGGCGGAATTTGTGATCGACTTTGTGAATGTGATGCCCGGCACCCCTAAGAGCAAGGTAAAATCGAGGATCATTTTTACACCCCAGCACGCCAAACGGTTTATGAAAGCGCTTATTGATAATGTTGAAAAGTTTGAAGCAACTCAGGGACCTATTAAAGACCTGGACGAAGTGCAGTTGCCTGTTAATTTCGGAGGGCCCGCTGCACAGGCATAAACGGGCCTGTCAGAGTCTTTTTAATGCTGAAATCATTGAGGAAATTAAGAAAAGGCCGCCTTAATGTGCTTTAATTCCTTAACGGCCAAAGGCAGATAAATTTACAGTCAAAAGAGCAGTACAGGTGAGCGGCTATTGTTTCCTTGTACGGCTCCGGTAAGCCTCCTGTGTATTTTCCGGCAGCGGAGGATCCGGTAGCTGCTTGATCCCAATCTGAAAAGTTTTGCTGAGCGCTGTGTCTGCTTTCAGGGTTGCGGTAACCGTTACTTTTTTTACGGCAGGATGATCTGGTAAAACCAGGCTGTTCCCTTCAAATTTTCCATAGTCTGTTGTAAAGGTTAATTCCTTGCTGGTTAACGGCTTCCAGCTCCCATCGCTCATCTTCCCGTCAATATTAATATAATTGTAAGTGCCTTTTTTCAGGCTGTCTGTATAAAGATGCACATAAATTTCTGTAACTCTCTGGGCATAAAGGCCTGAAAGTGAAGATGCAAAGAATAAAAGGAAGAATGTTCGCTTCATTTTTGAGGTTTCTGTAAAAAGACGGGCAGAAGGCAAAAAAGGTTGTGATTGGAATTGAGTAGTCAGTTATCAGTAATCAGACTGACTACTGATAACTCCAATCTCGATTCTCAAATCTCAATTCCCATTAAATTCCTATCTTGTAGCAAAGCAGAAGCCTATGCGCATAAACAAGAAAGATGCTGCTGTTATTTACAAAGCCATTGATGAATGGAAAAAGGAACGGGTGCTGGATGCAGCAAAAGCGGATGAATTAAGAAATGCTGTAACTGAATATAAAGATGATTTTGGCTCCCTGACCTTTTATGCTTTTGTTGCTGCTATATCCTGTGCTATACTTGCATTCGGGGCCATTGTACTGGATGAAAAGTGGATTGAACGGATGCGGAATTTCTTTGCATTTTCAGAAATGCTCATCGGCTTGCTGTTCATGGGTTTATCGCTCCTGCTGATCTGGTTTGCAAAAAAAAGAACACAGAAATATCCGGATGCCGTAATGAGTAATGAAAGCTTTAATGTGCTGCTTGTATTAAGCCTTGGCGTTGCGGTTACCTATCTGGCACGTAGTTTTGGAAACGGCTATCAGTTATACGGTCTGGTTATTCTTATATTAGCGGTCTGTTATGGATTGGTGGCGCAATATCTCCGGTCAAAGCTGATATGGATATGCGCGCTGTTAGCACTGGTAGTGAGTTTTGCCGTGCAAAGCTGGAACTGGTCTGGCGGGCAGCATGACTATTTTTTAGGCATGAATTATCCCTTAAGGATGACCGTTTTCAGTGCTTTGTTACTGTTGTTATTGTTTTTATATAAGAACAGGGTGGAAAAGCTTCCCAATTATAAGATTACCGTACAATTCCTGTGGATATTGTTGCTGCTGTCCGGTTTGTTCCTGTCAGTTTCGGGAAACCTTAGCTATGACGTATGGAGCAATATCCGCCAGGGAAAATTATTTTTATGGGCGCTGGGGTATACGATTGTATTATGTGGGCTGGTGGTATATGCGTATAAGCTAAAAGATGAATTTTTCCGTGATCTTGTTCTGTTGTTTTTTCTGCTGAATATCTATGCCCGCTATTTTGAATATTTCTGGGATAAGACCAATAAAGGGATCTTTTTTGCCATCCTGGCCCTGTCTTTCTGGCTGGTTGGCCACAAAGCAGAGCAAATGCGAAAAAAATTTATGGACTGAAGAATAAGCATACGCCGGGTTTTCTTTTTGCAGCGCAAAAAGAAGGGCCTTTGCATTTACCGGAAGAAATTTTTGCTGACTTGTAATACCAATTAGATTCTTTAAAAAAGTATTATCATCCTGTATTCTAAGACGAAGGAAGTTTGTCAAATGAATTATAGTTCGACAAGCTGTTAATGACAAGTATTTTATTGTATTGAAATCCAACAACATACAAGATCGTCGTCTCGACCGAGTTCGGAGAACGAGCGGAGAGATCTCTGTAACAGATGAGATCCCTCTGCGCACCCGCTGAAAGCAGGTTTGGTCGGGGTGACGATTAAAAAACTTGTCATCCGAATGAACTTAAATGAAACGCTTTTATGGTTGCCTCACCACGACATTGCTTATTGAACGGATTTTAATCTAAAATGTGTAATCAGGATTAAACTATCATGTATGAAAGCATTCAGAGAAACCCTTCAATTAACCCAGCGGGATATGGCCGGTTTGCTGGGAGTATCACAGGCGGTTATTACACTTTATGAAAAGAACAACCGAAATTTACCAGAAGCGGCAAACCGCCGCCTGCTCCTGCTTACACAGGCCTGGTTAAAAAACAGGAAGCGTAAAGAACCGCCACCGGCTGCTGTTTTAAAGACCATACAACGACAGGAGGAGGAAACAACCCTGCAGTCAATAAACCAGGCAGCTGCACTTTCGTTTAAAATAAAGCGGTTAAACCTGCAACTGGCTGCTATGCAGGGCAGATACCGTTGTATAGTAGAAAAATACCTGCTGGTACAAAGCTGGCAGGAGCAGGATCTTGGAAAGGGGCCACAGCTTTACCTGGAGGTGATGAAAGCTTCATTAGTAGCCGGCCTTGAAGCTTGCAATCCTTCAAAACAAATGCTGATGGCTATTAAAATTGACACGTTCAGGGCGATGTTGAAAATCATTAAAAAGAACTGTAAGGAAGCAGTAAAGGCCCCATGACCGACCCGCATTAAAAAACAGCTGATGATTGAAATGCCCGCGTGCTGTAAAAAATGAGGATGGGAAGGAACGTTTAATTACACTAAAAAAGCAGCCCCAGGCTTAATACGCCGCCAACAGCGGTGTGATTGCCATATAGCTGCGCCTTAAAATTAATGGAAGGAACAAAAGAGAATAGGTCACTAATATACAACTTATAACCCGCGCCTATTTTAAACAGGGCACCGCCATCTAAGAACTGCCGGTCGTCTTTATTGCGGGTGCTCAGAACAGGCGCATAACCTGCATCAATAATAAATAAAGGAGTGCTTACTGCATCCCGGGGATAATACCGGAAATCAGCAAAAAGCGGCAGTGAAACGATCCCCGGACCGCTTTTTTTTATATTGTCATTTTCATGACCCGGGTAAGGATAATATTTATAGTTGGAGAACTGTACTCCTATTCCTAAACCGATGGAAAACGATGGATTGATAAAATATCCGTTAATGGTGTTTACCTCAAAGCCGCTCTTCATACGGGCCGTTCCGTTGGCCAGCATTGTCGAATCTATGGAGCTCATTACCTGTATTTCAACAGGGGTGGTAATATTAAAATAGCCTTTTTCCTGTTTGGTATTGTATTGCGCAAAAGCAGTACAGGCAGTTAATACTGGTATCAGCAGCAATGTTGATCGGATCAATTTGGATGGCATGGTCATTTGTTTACAGGATGCATTTAATAAAATTACATGAATGGCCGGATGTATTCAAAATTGTTTTGATAAAAGAATGCATTTTTGTATCTTAAAGTTTATATATGAATAACCGTAGCCATAGCATACAGGTAGCGGGGGCCGCATTGCTGTTGGCCCTGGCTTTTTTTAGCCCTTCCGCGTTCAGCCAGGACGCAGATTCCCTGCGTTTTGTAAAGCCTTATTGGGAAAAAGAGCGGGTGGCGAAAGGAGTGGTTTTAATAAAACAGCAGTTCTTTAATAAAGCGCTTTTTGGTGCTAACCAGTATATCTCCTATATGATTATAAAAAATAAAAAGCGTAAGAACGGGTTCAATATTGCAGCTGAAGCAAAACAGTTAAAGACAACTGCGGCGTTTGCTGAAGCGGTAAATGCCGGTGCAGCGGTCAACGGCAATTTTTTTTATATAAAGGAGGGAGGATCTGAGGATTATGTAAAAGTGAACGGAACGGTCATCAGCAAAAATACGGTGCCCGGCAATGGCAGGATGGCCTTTCATCAGAAGGCAGCAGTGCTGGTCAGCAGGGGGCAGCTCAGTATTCAAAAAGGAGGGGCGGACCCTGATTGGCCGGATACCTGTAATGCGGCTTCCGTATTGTGCAGCGGCCCTTTGCTGCTTATGAATGGTATAAAAGAAATGCAGGCAGATGATGCTTTTTCCAGGAACAGACACCCCAGGACCGCGGTTGGTGTAACCACAAAAGGCAGCGTGATATTATTGGTGGCAGACGGCCGGAATGCGAATGCTGCAGGACTGAACCTTGAAGAACTGGCAAAAATAATGCGCTGGTTGGGATGCACTTCGGCCATCAATTTGGACGGCGGCGGGTCTTCCACCCTCTGGGTAAAACATAAAGGGGTTATTAATCACCCTTCAGATAACAAAAAATGGGATCATGAAGGGCAAAGAAATGTTGCTAATATATTGTATTTTAAACGATAATACTGTTTTGGGGCCTGTTTATACTGTCTTTTTCCACAAAGGAGCTGCCGGATATGGAAATCTGATAATTAGAGTGTACTTTTGCGCCTTAAAATCAGAGGTTAGCGTTGAGTGACAGGTCTCAGACCTGAATGCTCAGTCCCCAAATCTTAAAATACTATGGCAGGTCAGTTAAAAGAGGTTCGTAATCGCATCAGCTCAGTACAAAGCATGCAGCAGATTACCAAGGCAATGAAAATGGTAAGCGCTGCAAAATTCCGCCGTGCACAGGAAGCCATCGTTCAAATGAGACCCTATGCGCAAAAGCTGCAGGAAATGCTAAGCAACATTGTGAGCAATAATGACGGAGATACTGAAATAGCGCTGGCGGCAGAACGCCCTGTTGAAAAAGTATTGCTCATTGTTATTACCAGTGACCGTGGACTGGCAGGGGCGTTTAACGCAAACGTTGTGAAACTGGCAAAAGCGTTGATCCGGGATAAATATCAGAGCCCCTTTGACAAAGGAAATGTAACTATCTGGAACCTGGGCAAAAAGGGGTATGAGGCGCTGACCAAAGCCGGATATAAGACAGATGATACCTATAAAGATATTTTCCTGCGCCTTTCGTTTGAAAATGTTCAGAAGATCGCGCAGGAGGCCATGCGGGCTTACGAGGAAAAACGTTTCGACGCAGTAGAAATAGTATACAGCCAGTTTAAAAATGCGGCAACACAGCTGTTCACTGCAGAACAGTTCCTGCCGATTCCCAAAGTGGAAAAGAAAGAAGGAACCGCAAAAGCTGATTTTATTTTTGACCCGGACAAAGGCGAACTGATTGCAGAATTAATGCCTAAAATATTGAATACACAGTTGTTCAAAGCCGTATTGGATTCCAACGCATCTGAACATGGGGCCCGTATGACCTCAATGGATAAGGCATCTGAAAACGCAAATGAAATGCTGCGTAACCTGAAACTGTCCTATAACAGGGCCCGCCAGGCAGCTATTACAACAGAGCTGACGGAAATTGTAAGTGGCGCTGCCGCATTACAGGGATAATTAAGGTTTTGGGTTTTCTTGTTTGATGTGTAACTTCAGCCCTCAAATTTTTCTAATGGAAATAACCGGATTGATTCCCCATATTGAAGCATTGATTTTTGCAAGCGATAAACCGCTGACACTGCTGGAGGTAACAGATCTGATCAATGAAGCCTTCGGTTTTATGGAGGACAAGATCACACTGGACCAGGTGGAAGCTTCCATAAGCGGTATCGTTGAAAAATACAGCTCGGAATTTTACCCGTTTGAAGTACGTGAGAGCGGTGGGGGATGGCAGTTCTTAACAAAGAAAGCCTATCATAAAACTGTAGCACAGATTAATGGTGATAAATTTATGAAACGTTTATCGCCGGCAGCTTTAGAAACACTTTCTATCATTGCTTACAAACAGCCCGTAACCAAAGGAGAAATTGAAGCCATACGGGGTGTAAGCGCTGATTATGCCATTCAGAAATTACTGGAAAAAGAGCTGGTGATCATCAGCGGCCGCAATGAAAAATTACCAGGCCACCCATTGGTCTATTCCACTTCCAAAAATTTCATGGATTATTTTGGGATCAATTCGGCCGAAGAATTGCCAAAGATAAAAGAAGTGCTGGCAGACCAGGAGGTATTACCAACCCCTGTAAATGAAGCCGGCGATGCGCCATTGGACGCTGACGGCAGGACAACTGAAGGGGAAGGCAATCCTTTGGCTGTGGCAGAAAATGGTGAACTCATTGAAACCGAAGGGCAGCAGGAAGCGGAAACCGAAATAATTATTGAGGAAGAGGTAATTGATGAAACGGTCATTAAAGAAGAAGACCTGTTGCAGGAAGACCTTATTGCTGAAATTGACGAACCAGCCGCAGATGAAGAGGATGGAATAGACCCGGAAACAATGGCCCCGGGGGAAGCAGGTACAGACAGCGCAGATGCTTCAGCAGGAAAGGATGAGCCGGACAATGATAAAGATGCGGGGCATAAGAACGATGAAGAGAAGAAAGGAGATGCTGAAAAGCCTGATGAAGCATGACCGGCTGCCGTTTAAAATAGAAATTTTATTTTTATAGAGCAGTAGTTCCCTTACTGCTTTTTTTATGGACAAAAGATGAGCGAACAACTAACAAACGAAGAATTGATACAGGTTGCCAGAGAGTTTGGCACCCCGGTATACGTGTATAATGCAGATAAAATTGAACAGCAGTATCATAAATTAAGGGGGGCATTTGGCTCTGAACGCGTTAAAATATTTTATGCAGCAAAGGCACTGACCAACCTGAGCGTGCTTCGCTTTATAAAAAAGCTGGGCGCTAATGTAGACTGTAGCTCTATTAACGAAGTAAAACTGGCATTACAGGCCGGTTTTGAGCCATCGCGTATATTATATACCAGTAATGGCATTCATTTTACGGAAATCGAAGAAGCATTGCAACTGGGCGTTTTTGTAAATATTGACAGTTTGTTCAATCTTCAGAAACTCGGAGCGCAATATGGAAACAAATATCCCGTGGGGGTTCGCCTGCGGCCCAATATTATGGCAGGGGGCAATCTGAAGATCTCTACCGGTCATGATAAAAGCAAGTTTGGGATTCCGGTTGAGCAATTGGATCAATTGCTTGAAATTGTAAAGAAATACAATATCAGGATCCGGAATCTGCATATACATACTGGAAGCGATATAAAGGATGCTGCTGTGTTTGTGAAAGGGATAGAAGTGCTGTTTGATATTATACCCCACTTCCCGTACTTGCAGTCTGTTGACCTGGGAGGCGGGTTTAAAGTTGCGTATAAAGAAGGAGACCCTGTTATTGATGTGGAAGCACTTGCGCAAAAAGTGCTGACTGAATTTGATGCCCACGAAACAGCCAGAAGGCTGGAAATATGGTTTGAACCCGGTAAATTTATGGTGAGTGAGGCCGGTTACCTGATCACTTCGGTCAACCTGATCAAAGAAACATCAGCTACTACCTTTGTAAGTGTGAACAGTGGTTTTAATCACCTCATCCGCCCGATGTTCTATGATGCATATCATCGCATCAGCAATATAACCAACCCATCCGGACCGGTTAAAGCCTATTCTGTTGTCGGGAATATTTGTGAAACTGATACATTTGCCTGGGAACGGCCATTGCCGGAAGTACGCGAAGGCGACTTGCTGGTATTTTATAATGCAGGTGCCTATGGCTATGAAATGGCCTCTACCTTTAATTCCCGCTTTCGCCCCGCGGAAGTGATTGTTTATAAAGGCAATGCGCAACTGATCCGTAAACGCGACACACTTGACGACCTTACCCGCAACCAGGTTGTAGTGGATCTTTAATAACTGCTTTCCTTTATAGTAATTATAGTAATAGCTGATTTCTGTAGGTAAATATACCGGCAAACTGCGGAGACCGGTTACAAAGAAGCATGTTCTGTCTTTTTTTCCGGCAATATGAGCGGAAAGGCCGGTTGATAAAATTAGTTTAAAATTTTCCCGGTATTGGGAAAATTACAGATTTGATACATACATTTGTATACAATTGTTTGTAAACATTATGGGAAAACAAAGCTTCTGATCTTTTAAAAGAAGAAAAGGTGTTTTGATCTTTAAAGGCCGATGCTTTCGATGAAAAACTTATAATCGGGTCAGCCTATAATATGCAGGCTTAAGCGTGCAGGCTTTATGACCGGGAGCAGAAAATGTTAGCCTGACTCAATGAAAATACCTGGCGTGATTTATCCAGATCGCGCTTTTTTTATAGTAAGAAGCTGGGTTATTGAGCCTGCAGGCATCCGGTAAGGATTGCCCTGCTGCTCTGTCTGCTGATTTTCCGGGTCTCAAAAGCTATGCTTCTTTTTCATAGACCCATTTCAATATCTGTTTGATTGCATCCCGGATCCTTTGAAGTCCCTCAGGCAGGGTAATATCAATTTCGCAGAAAAAGCTATCCGATGTTTTTGAGTGGAGCACCATGTAATAGATTCCGGCTACCAGAAGCGCAGAAACAGCGCGCAGATCCACAGGGCGGTCTTTTAACTCTTTATCAGTCATTTCAAAGATTCTGCTGCCCAGTTGTTCCCGCTCATTGCAAATGTGATACATGATTTCCGTACGCTGGCTGATCTCCCACAGGATTATTTGCCGCATTTCCTCGTTTCTATTAAAGAAATCGAGCTGGTTTAATAATAAAGACTCCAGTAGCTGCCGGGTATTGTTCCCTTCTTTGTTTTCCTGGGTAATTACTGTAGTGCCCGAAGCGGCTACCCAGTAATCCTTGCTTTTTACATAAGTTTCCACAAGCTCATCCACAGAGCCAAAGTACATTGAGATCAGCCTGCGGCTTACCCCGGCCTGTTGCGCTATATTGGTGGCCGTCAGACCAGCGTACCCCTTTTCTCTGATAACTTTCCCAACTGATGCTAATAATTTCTGAATGGATCGTTCCTTATTGTTTACTGCTCCCTTATATACCTTTCTGGCCATAAAACCGTTTTGAGCATACTAAGGTATACATTTAAAGGATTGTGTATATAAAAATGGGGGTTGACCAAAAAGATCCCTTGACTGTCATATGAGTTTTTTATAGGGGACCTAATTAATGAGGCATTGACAATCCTCCTTAGGGGCACCTAAAGATGTCATCCCGGACCTGTTTTTATTTTCTGGGCCCAGGTGAACGATAAATAGATGCCGAAACAATTCCGAACTATCGGAACGGCATGACAAAAAGAAAGATTGATTTTTAAAACAATAACAGATCTGTCATTGGCAGCCTGATGAAATACAGACAATCAAAGAGTTAGCCTTCATCAAACTCAGGCTGACATTACTTTCAGTCACCTTGCCTCCATTGACCGGATCGCTTATGCGGATTATTTTTTATTGAAATCACCTGCATAGATCAGCGTTATTTTTTTCGGGTCTATATATTTTTTTAATGCCGCATTCACATCTCCCAGGGTCAGCTTTTTTATCCTGTTCTCATAGTCTGTAAAATAATTCAGGTCCTTTTCGTCCCGCATAAAAGATGACAGCAGATAAGAAAGGTAGTTGTCAAATCCTAAGTTGGTTCTTCTTTGCTGCAACCAGCTTTCTCTGGATCTTTTAAATTCATCCTCTTTAAACCCGGAAGCGATCGCCTTGCTGATCTCTTCATGCAGCGCACTGTCCAGCCTGTTTTTATAAGCGGGGTTAAATATGGCATATACGCCCCATGTAGAGGCAGGATATTTATAATTGGGCACCAGGTAGGACCCGGCGCCATAGCTCATACCATCTGTTTCTCTTAAACGCTGGGGTATACGGGAGGAAAGAAAGGCTCCGCCGCCCAACAGTTCGTTCGCCATTTCCAAGGCAGGAAAATCAACCGCAGACTCTTTAAGCGGTATATTTATTGCCCCGGCACAAACAGCATTCTTCTTATCCGGAACATCAATAGCTTCAAGACTGCCTTTTACATCAAAATACTTTTCTTCAATTTCAGTATAGGGTTGCCTGCTGTTAAAGGCCGCCAGGTTCCTTTCCAGGAACGCGGTGATGGCTTTTTTATCAATAGCGCCCACAAAAGCAGCGTAGCCATGACTGCTTCCATAGAAATCCTGGTAAAAATTCCGCAGATCCTCAGGCGTTACCTTTTGAAGTGCTTCCAGGGCCTCGCTGATACTATTGGGATAATACGGATGTCCTTTGGGATACAGGGCCGTTTTTTTGTTCACAGCATTAGAAGCCAGGTATTGCGGATCACTTTGGTTGGACTCGTATTCGCCTTTTACCTCCAGCATCATTTTGTCAAACTCTTCTTTATCAAAGGCCGGATGCAGCAGGATATCCGCCAGCAGGTTCAGCGCGGCGTCTGCATTTTCCTTATCAGTGCTGACATTAATAACAACAGAAGGCCCGTGGCCGTAGATGCTGAGATTGGTTTTTAACTTGTCCAGCAGGTCATTGATCTCCTTTTTACTTTTACTGGTGGTTCCGTTTCTGAGCATGCGCGCCGTTAATTCCGGTATAAGGCCCTTGCCGGTAAGGCTTTGTTCCGAACCTATTTTTAAAGTAATCTGTATGCGGATCTTATCTCCTTTTGCCGGTTTTTTCAACAGTGCATATCTCATGCCGTTGGCAAGTGTTCCATACTCCGTATTCTTTTTAATATTTTCAATACTGGCTTCAAAGCTTTCTGTTTGTGCCGTAACTGCTTTGCCTTTGTAGCCCTTTACCAGTGTGGCAATATCCGGCCGGTCATTAACCGTAACGCGGTTCTTCTCTGCTGACCTGTCGGGTATGAACACTCCGTAAGTACGGTTGCTGGGGAGATAATATTTTTTTAAAACAGCCTGTACATCTGCCAGTGTTAGTTTTTCCAGCCGGTCCCTGTAAATGTAAAACAGCCGCCAGTCGCCCGCGCCAATAATTTCAATAAGGGCCACGCAAAAACCAATCGTATTGTTCTGGGTATTAAATACCTGTTTGGAAAGCGTATTTTTTGCACGCTCCAGATCTGCTTCAGTAATGCTGAGGGAAGGAATCCCGTCTGCACTGGCTATAAAGGCATTTTTAGCGCTGTCCAGGTTTTTATCCAGGGGCACATCACAACTGAAATAGGTAAAGCCCGGGTCATACAACTGCTGGCTCCATCCGGAAACCTTGGTAGCCCGTTTTGTATCAACCAATGCCTTATAAAAAACGCCGGAAGGGTTATTGGTTAAAATTTCGATCACCGCATCATTGGCAACATAATCCTTATCAGAGTAAGCCGGTGTATGATAGGCCATACCCACGTATTGCATATCACCGTTGCGCCTCAGTTCTACAAAACGTTCGCCATCCTGCGGCGGCTCTACCGTATAAGGAGCCTGCAGCACACGTTCCGGTTTCGGTATCCCGCCAAAATATTTTCCGATCCAGGCCAGCGTTTTCTTCTCGTCAAACTTTCCGCCAACGATCAGTGTGGCATTATCCGGTTGATAATATTTTTTATAGAAGGCCCTGAGGTTATCAATAGGCACTCTTTCAATATCTTCTTTGCTGCCGATGGTGGATTTTCCATAATTATGCCACAGGTACATGGACGAAAGGATCCGCTCCGTCAGGATGCCGCCGGGATCATTTTCTCCCGCTTCAAATTCATTGCGCACTACCGAAAACTCTTTCTGAAGGTCTTCATTGCGCATTAAAGAATTAACCATCCTGTCGGATTCCATATCCAGCGCCCACACCAGGTTACTGTCGGTGGCCGGGAGTATTTCAAAATAGTTGGTACGGTCATACCAGGTAGTGCCGTTTGCAGAAGCCCCCTTGTCAGCTATGGTCTGCTTAATGCTTGAGAACTTTTTAGAACCTTTAAAGAGCATATGCTCCAACAGGTGGGCCATCCCTGTTTCTCCATAACCTTCATGGCGCGAGCCAACATGGTACACAATGTTAACAATAACATTGGTTTGGGAGGCATCTGGTATCAGCAGGATCTGCAGGCCGTTGGGCAGGCGGTATTCACTTACCCCTTCTACAGAAGTTACCAATGAAGGCACGGTAGCTGCTGTATTCTTGTTTTTTACTTGTGCGTTTGATACAAAAAGAAAGCAGATAAAGCAGGTCAACAAACTGTATATTTTCTTCATAAAAAGCAGATTTTCCTATTAAAAATAAGAAGAATATGGGAAAAAGAGGGTGCATTGTACAAATTTGTCTGTTGCAGGCTGCAGCAGGGCCTATGTTATATTACTTCAGGCAGCCCGGAACAGCTTGGCCTGTCCATCAGCAAGAGTATGCGTTCCCTCATGGTCTTACAGCGTACCGCGTTTAATTTTTTTGCGGGTAAATTCTTTGTATTTATCATTAATATACGCAATCATGCTGGGCCGGTCCAGCGCCCTTGCCTGTTCATAGGTAGGGCGGTATTGGTAAAGGAACAGGTGCAGCGAATCTCCTGTTAAGCCGGTCAGCTTGCTCACCCACAAGGGAGAAAAGACATAATCGATATAGGCATCTTCTTCCTGTTTGTTCAATTGCTTTCTGAGCTGCCGGGTCCTTCTGGCCTTTTTTGAAAAAAAGCTGACAGGGCTTAACACAATCCCTGCTCCGGCCTGGGGTGTATTTCCTCCTGTAAGGCCCGGCTGCTTTTCATAGATCCTGGCATAGTCATTCCTGCGTCTTATAGAATCAAGCTGGTAATTGCTGGACACCGTTACATTTTTTAGCATTGTTCCGTCTACAGTCAGGCCTACATCATAACCGGTTTTTAAAAGCTGCTCCTCCACTTTAACCGTATCGCTTTTCAGGCCGGTTGATGAAAACACCACGATGTCCTTATTGGATGCCGGGATTTCATAAGTACCGGCAGAAGTGGAAATCGAAGTCTGTTTGGTGGTAAGGTTGGTAATGGTAGCACCGGGAACAGGGGTGTCATTGCTATATAAGAAAATATTTCCTCTTAAATAGGTTTTTGTTTGTGCAGGGGCAGTTGCGGCAATCAACAGCAGCGAACATATGAACAGGGTGCGTAACATCTGAAATTAAAAATAGAAAGGCTTTGTGTTCCACGATCAGGCGGTCATCCAATCTTTTGTTAAAGCTATGATGCTCACTTTGTTCTTAAATAATCATCCTGGGTCAATTTATAGATCCTGATCATGTCGCCTGAATTCATTTTAGAGACAGACCATTGTTTTTCATTAAAAATATTGATCGTATCATTAATGGTAGGATCGGGGTCATGAGATAAAATATATTTCCGGTCTACATCCGTCCGTTGCTGGCTGCCAATGGTTATTCTTGCCATATTGGGAACCATTGTGCCAGGCTCCGGGCAGCCTTTCACGCAGATGGCCTGCATGATCTGGGTGCTGGAATTCGGATCAATGGTGATCTTGTCAAATTCGTAGAGGATCGTGGTATCGCCTTTGGCATCAATGGTACCGTTCAGGTACTGGATGGTTACCGGATCAGGAAGCGGGTTTTCATAAACGGTGGTCAGGTTATAATAAACAGGCGTTGTATCCTTGCTTTTCTGACAGCTTCCTAAAAGAAAAACAGTCAAAAGCAAAAGCGAAACCCTTACAGCGCCGGAATATTTTTTCATTTGTGGCCTTTTGCTATATACGTTAAATAAGCGTTCAAGCGGAATACGCACATTAAGCACATTTATATTCTAATCAAATTTCCGAAAAAATCAACTATTTTGGCGGATTATTTTTTTATTAATACTGATTGTTTATGAAACGATACCTCTTTTTAGCCGGCTTTCTATTCCTGACAATAGTTGTAGGGGCACAGAATAAAAAGACACTAACAACTGCCGATTACGACCGGGCGGTAACCAGGCTGTCTGCAGGGCCTGTGGCAAAAGAATTTGCAAGGCAGAACATCACTCCCCAATGGTCGGAGGATGGCAGGCTGTGGTATAAAGATCCCGTATCTGACCAGTATGTGATCATTGATCCTTTAGCAAAAAAAACGGACAAAATCCTGACAAATAAAGCGCCGGAGGAAAAGCGGCCCTTAAACCGGCGGAGAGCGGATGTAAAATTGGCAGTGTCACCGGATGGGAAAAAGGCTGTTTTTATAAAAAACTGGAACCTTTGGGTAAAAGATATTACTACGGGTATCGAAAAACAGCTGACTACAGACGGTATTGAGAACTTTGGTTATGCTACAGATAATGCGGGCTGGAAGCATTCTGACGCCCCGATTGTTCTGTGGTCGCCCGACAGCAGGAAGATCGCTACTTTTCAGCAGGACCAGCGCCACGTAAAGGATATGTACCTCGTACGCACAAAAGTGGGCGCGCCGGAGCTGGAACAATGGAAATACCCCCTGCCGGGCGACAGTGCTGTGATCAGGATCCACCGGGTGATTATTGATGTGGAATCCTCCGCTGTGGTACGTTTGAAGATGCCTCCTGATGACCACCGGGGAACATTGAGCGATGATATTGCGGTTGACGGGGAACTGGGAGATGCCCAATGGAGCGCAGATGGCCGGCAACTGGCTTTTGTATCTGTAAGCCGCGATCATAAAACAGCTGTTTTCCGCTTGGCCGACGCCGGTACAGGAGCCGTACGTACCGTTTTTAAGGAAGAGGTGCCTACCCAATATGAATCGGGCCAGGGAATGATCAACTGGCAATTTTTTCCAGGCACGGATGAGTTCATCTGGTACTCTGAGCGCAGTGGCTGGGGGCATTTGTATTTGTATGATCTGAATACCGGTAAGTTAAAGAACCAGATCACCAAGGGCGATTTTGTGGTAACACAACTGCTGAGCGCAGACCCTGTTAAACGAAAGATCATCTTTGAAGCAAAAGGAAAAGAACCGGGTGAAAACCCCTATTACAGCCATTTTTATAAAATTGATTTTAATGGAAAGCATCTGGTACCGCTGACCACAGAGCCGGGAACCCATACGGTAAGCTTTTCCCCTGACGGAAATTATTTTGTTGACAGGTACTCTGCCCCGGCTATACCCCCGGTTGTAAAGCTTAAGACTGGCAAGGGCAAAACCATCAGTGAACTGGGGGCTGTTGACCTGGGAAAATTAAAGGCAAAGGGCTGGACAGCGCCTGAGCTGTTTTCGGTAAGATCGGCCAATGGGCAATTTGATCTGTATGGCCTTATGTACAGGCCCGCCCAGCTGGATACTTCAAAAAAATATCCGGTAGTCGTTTATATTTACCCCGGCCCGCAGGGTGGGAGCGTCGGAAACTGGTCCTTCAATCCTGCCGCCGGCGACTACCAGGCCCTGGCTGAGTTGGGTTTTATTGTTGTGCGTTTGGAGGGGAGTTGTAACCCGAACCGATCAAAAGCCTTTCATGATGCCTGTTACGGGCATATGGGAGAAAATACCCTGCCGGACCAGGTAGCAGGCGTAAAGCAACTGGCGGCAAAACACCCTTTTATGGATCTGGACAGGGTGGGCATCTGGGGCCATTCCGGAGGTGGTTTTGCAACAGTTACTGCACTATTCAGGTACCCTGAGTTTTTCAAAGCAGGAATAGCCGAATCCGGGAACCATGATAATCGTAGCTATGAAGATGACTGGGGCGAGCGTTATATCGGCTTGCTGGAAGGAGATAATTATGAAAAACAGGCAAACCAGATCTATGCCGGCAACCTGCAGGGGAAATTGTTGCTGGTGACCGGCGGAATGGATGATAATGTGCCTCCTTACAATACCTATCTGGTAGCAGACGCACTGATCAAAGCCAATAAAACGTTCGACCTGCTGGTGCTTCCTAATGCACGGCATGGCTACGGAGCAGATGGGGCATATGTAATGCGCAGGCGCTGGGATTATTTTGTTGAGCACCTTTTAGGAGCCACGCCGCCCAAGGATTATAAGATTGATGTAAAATAATAATGAACCGGTATCAAAAATAGCAGCTTCACTTCCGGTCATATACCGGGACGGGATTGATTCCTATATGATGCTCTATTGAACTACATGTCTATCACGGCTCAAACAGTTTCCATTGGGCTACCTCTGCTGATCCGGAATATAAAAATCTGCAGAACGCACTCAATGAGCGGCTCCGGCCGTTCATTCTGAAAAACTGATAACTGAAGACTGACTTATTGTTTGGTAATAGTGCTTTTGGATTCAATATCAATTTCAACCGGGATTTCCTGGCCCATTGCATTGACCTTCCCTTTTAAATGCTGCACCAGGTCTGAACTTTCAGGTATGCCGGTCTTATTATTCACCATTAAGGTTCCGGTATTGGTTCCGTCAAGCGTTATTTCCATGCTCATGCCCTGTTGTTCAAATTTAGCGGCGCCTTCTGTGCTTACTTTGCCGTCTACATTGATTGTGCTCCGATCGCCGTTAATCTGGCTGAGCGTATAATTGTTCTGAAAGGTCATATTATACGGGCTTTCTACTTTTGTGGTCAGTGCCCAGGTGCTTCCCTGTTTTACAGGATCGTTAGGGTAAAATTTAAGGCTTTGCTCAAAGGAGCTTTTTAGTGCGGCCTCAGAGAACAGCTGTTTCAGCAATTGCTTTGCCTGCGCATTATCGGCACCGGCTTTAGCTGCAAGCTCATCAGTGCCCTTTACACTTTTTACGGACCCGTCGCTTCCTATTACAACATTGATCTTTGAGCCTTTGATAGCCTTAAATGTTTTATTGCCGGCATTCGCGGAATCAGCGCTTTCACTGTTAAACTCCATTTTTTGCCCCATTAATTCCATGTTCATGTTCATTTTGTCATAGGTAATCTCCAGGTTTTTGTCTGGTGCAGCATCTGTAAAAGCATATTGCAGATCCATATGGGTTGCTGTTTGTATTTCCATAGACTGGCCCATGACGGTCTGGTTCATCTTCATCTGGCTGGTAGTGGTATTCTGGTATTTACTTCCGTTATCCGGATTAAATTTCAGGGTAATAGTTTGGGCATACAGGGAGGTGCCGGTCAGCAGTATTGCGGCACTTAATAGTATAACTGTTTTTTTCATTATTCTGTGTTTTAGGGTTTACAAAGTAGCAAGTAATTGCTCGTTTAATTTTACGTAATCAGGGTTGTGATTTTCAGCGGCCAGCTGTTTTGATTTTTCAGCAGTGCTGCGGGCTTCTTTTGTTCTGCCCGCTTTTGCCAGGGCTCTTGCATAATAATAGTGCACCCAGTAGGCATCAGGCTGTGCTGTAGCCGCCTTGCGGTACCATTCAATGGCCTGCTGAAGATCTTTATTATTGTCATAATAATAATTGGCTGCTGCAAAATAAGCCGGCTTGGCAGATTGCATAGAAGCATTAATGGAAGCCATTATCCGTTTGTCTATATCCGTCTTTACAGGGATAGGTACCATTACATTGCCCCACAGGAGCTGCAGCTCTGCACTGGCAGGGGTTATGGCTGCCAGCTGAATGGTAAATGTTTCCGTGGAGGTATTGACAGTGACCGGTTTTACAGGAACACGCACTACATCTTCAGCCTCTTTGTATATAGTAGGGTCTGCGGTTACGTTGGTTTGTTTTGTGATGATCACAGTCCAGGAATTCCTGCCGGGGATCGTAAGCAATCCATATTTTCCGGCTCCGATCGTTTTGCCGCCAATAATTATGGTATCGCTTACAGTAAGCGTGGTGGCACTGTTAGCGCCCGTGCGCCAGAGCTTTCCGGCAGGGGCAACATCTGTATAGAGCGTTCTGCCTTTAAGACCAGGCCGGCTGTAGGACCATTCTAAAGTGCCCAGACCGAAATCCTGTCTGACGGTTTGGGCGGAACTTGCCGCCGGCACTTTTACCTGTGACCGGCTGGCCAGGAAGGCGCCTGCTAAAAAAAATGTTACCAGGATATGCTTCATATCTGTTTGTGTTTGGGTTACGAAAATAGGATAATATTCCTCATCTGGAAGTATTATATAAAGGATGGTACAGATCCAGCGTTTTACGCAGAAATTCCCTGTCAAGGTGCGTATAGATCTCTGTAGTGGTTATGCTTTCATGACCCAGCATCTCCTGCACTGCGCGCAGGTTGGCGCCGCCTTCAATAAGGTGTGTTGCAAAGGAATGCCGGAAGGTGTGGGGCGAAATCGTTTTTTTGATCTGGGCCCGGTCTGCAAGTTCCCTAATGATCAGAAAAATCATTACGCGGCTTAATAATGTGCCCCTTTTATTTAAAAAAACGATGTCCTCATTACCCGGTTTTACTTTTATATGGCTGCGTATTTCCCGCAGGTATATGTTAATGTACTTTGATGCAGCATCTCCTATAGGGGTCAGCCGCTCTTTATTGCCTTTTCCTATTACACGGATGTAGCCAACATCCAGGTACAATTGGGAAAGGCGCAGGTTAACCAGCTCGCTTACCCGGAGCCCGCATCCGTACAGGGTTTCAATAATGGCTTTATTACGGGTGCCTTCCGGTTTGCTCAGGTCAATACAGGAAAGGATCTTTTCGATTTCCTCAAAACTTAAAACATCAGGGAGCGCACGTTTGGTTCTGGGTGCTTCCAGTAACAGGGCAGGATCCTGCTGCACAATGTTTTCCAGCAGGCAGAACTTGTAAAAAGCACGGATGCCGGATATGACCCTGGCCTGGGAGGTAGGCTGCATGCCCAGCTCAGCAATCCATACCAGAAAGGACTGAAGATCGTCCAGTGTTACAGCAGCCGGCGTTTTACTGATCGACTGGCTTTCCAGGTATTCGGTCAGTTTATCAATATCATGCAGATAGGCTTCCGTAGAATGGTCAGAAAGCGATTTTTCCAACTTCAGATAGGCCTGAAAGCTTTTTTTGTAGGGTTCCCACATATAAAAAAATCCTGCTCTGTTATAACAAAGCAGGACCCTAAAAGGTTAAGGGATCATTTAAAGGTTAAAGGATCGTTGTGCACGATCTCTTTTCCATCGTAATGCAATTTTGCATAAATAGTGCTTCTTGTAATATTGACTGTATCAATAAAGGAGTGAATATCATCATAGTCAACCCCTTTAATACCCGTATCTGTTAATAAGGTTTGTGCCACTTTTCCGGTATTGATATCCTCTACATAAATAAAAGTATTGTCAAAATAAGAAACCAAACCATCTGCTACTTTGAATTTTGGATCAAAATTATTAATAGCGCTGGTATATTTGCTGGTTGCTACCTTCTTGTCAAACGGAAGCTTGATCAGGTATCCCCTTCCTGTTGAACAGTCATTAAATTTCAGCCAGGCATATTGATCACCCACCACATCACAGCTGAAATAGGATTTGCTCGGGCGCACATCATTCGGAATAAAATCCTTGAATATGATATCTGTAGCGCCTTCTTTTTTACCTTTTTCCCAGTGTATAGTATCTATTTTACAGTCTTTAAAGGAAACCGTTACAAAGGGTTTATCGGGGGTTGGGCTACCAAAGCGCAGCGGTTCTGTCATACAGGCCGAATCTTTGCAAAAAGATCCAGCCTGGCCCTCAGCAGTTTTATTGTTGCCATTTTTACAGGAAGCAAGCGCAGCAGCAAGAAGAACAGTTGCAAGCGAAATTGATTGTAGTTTCATTATTTCTTTTTTTGTAATAGGAAAATTTCAGGTGCTAATTTACAGATTTGAGAGGTAGCGGCAATAACTTTTGGTGGTTATAGCCTTCATAATACTGTAAAAATCGACCGTGCAGCATTTTTGATTGCTTTAAACGGGTATAATGCTGGTGTTGCGTTGTTTAAAGGAACACATCTTCCAGTAAAAAAAATTCCGGTAATTTGTTGTTTACATGAATGATGGACAGGATGTCATACTGGATCCATTTGTATTGGGGATTATGGTATAAAAACTCGTCTGCTGCCTGCTGAAGGAATTTGAATTTTCTTTTGGTAACGCTTTCCTCCGGGTAGCCGTAATAGCTGCTGCTCCTGGTTTTTACTTCTATAAAGTGGAGCTTGTTTTTACGGGTAGCAATAATGTCGATCTCATAATGCGAATAACGCCAGTTTTTGAACAGGATCGTATACCCGCGTTGTGCCAGGTAGGAAGCCGCAATATTTTCTCCTTCCTTTCCTAATTGATTATGTGTTGCCATTCAGTTATCTTTACCACCAAGTTAATCTGAATTTTTTTATATGCAAAAGCTGGCGCTGTTAAAAGGAGAAGTAAAACATTATGACTGGGGGGGTGTTTCATTTATCCCAGCCTTACTGCAAATAGAAAACCCGCAGATGAAGCCCTTTGCGGAGTATTGGATGGGAGTGCACCCGGGAGCCGGATGTACCATCAGGCTGAACGATGGGAGAGAGGTGTTGCTGCGCGATTATATTCAGGAACATCCGGAGGAACTGCTGGGTAGCGCTGTTAAGCAATTATTTAACGGGATGCCTTATCTGCTGAAGGTTTTGGATGTGAGGGATATGCTATCCATACAGGTGCACCCTTCAAAAGAGCAGGCGGCAATAGACTTTGAACTTGAAAATAAAAAGGGGATTGCATTAGATGCGCCGGACAGGAATTATAAAGACAAGAACCACAAGCCCGAATTAATGGTAGCGCTCAGTGAGTTTTACCTGCTGCATGGTTTTAAGCCGGAAAAGGAACTGCTGGCAACACTGCAGGCCGTGGAAGCGCTGCATGTTTTTATTCCCGTGTTTGAAAAGAAGGGATACAAAGGTCTGTACAAAATGGCCATGGAGCTGCCGCAGGAGGAAGTCAACGAGTTGTTGCAGCCTCTCATTAACCGTATCATTCCCCTGTACCAGCAAAATCAACTGGAAAAAAAATCAGAAGATTTCTGGGCTGCACGGGCGGCGCAAACCTTTGTACAGCCGGGCTCTATAGACAGGGGGATTTTTTCCATTTACTTTTTTAATGTGCTGCATCTGAAAAAAGGAGAAGCCATTTTCCAGGATGCCGGTGTACCGCATGCTTATCTGGAAGGGTATAACGTGGAAATAATGGCCAGTTCCGACAATGTGCTGCGGGGAGGCTTAACATCGAAGCATATTGATACGGTTGAGCTGTTAAAGCACACAAAGTGTGAAGCCACTTATCCGAAGATTATAAAAGCCTCCAAAGGGGAAAAAGAAAAGGAATACCCGGCTCCTGTAAATGATTTCCGGTTGAATTCTTATGAGCTGAAAGCAGGGGAGGAAATTACGATTCATCCTGCCACTGCAGAATTATTGTTGCTCACAAACGGAAAGGTGGCCTTAAGCGAGGCCGGTACCCGTATTGAGCTGGAAAGAGGAAATATTGCTGCGGCGGCATTTGCCGGGGCCACGGTAAAAGTGGTTGCGGAAACAGCAGCCCTGCTGTTCCATGCTACGGTTCCTGTAAAATAAGGACGTTAAAAAAATAAAGATGGAAAGGGAAAAATTAGTTGCATTGATCAGAGAGCGGCAGTCTTACCTGTGCGTTGGACTGGATACAGACCTTTATAAAATGCCACATCATTTAAGGGGAAACGCTGCTGCGATCTTTGACTTTAATAAAGCGATTATTGACGCTACAAGAGCTGTTTGTGTATCGTATAAGATCAATACGGCTTTTTACGAAGCACTGGGGGTAAAAGGATGGGAGGCAATGGAAAAAACGGTTCACTATATCGGCAATGAGCATTTTAAGATTGCTGATGCAAAACGGGGTGATATTGGCAATACGAGCCGTCAGTATGCCAGGGCCTTCTTTGAAAACCTGCCCTTTGACGCTATTACAGTAGCGCCTTATATGGGAGAAGACAGCATAAAACCTTTCCTGGAATACAAAGATAAATGGACCATTGTATTAGGCCTTACATCCAACAAAGGCGCACAGGATTTTGAGCTGCAAAAGTGCGGGAATGAACTGCTGTATGAAAAAGTTATACAAAAGGTTTCAGCCTGGGGAACCCATCATAACCTGATGTTTGTGGTGGGAGCAACGCAGGCAGATGAATTTACACACATCCGTGAGCTGATCCCCGATCATTTTTTACTGGTACCCGGCGTGGGTGCGCAGGGGGGCAGTTTAAAAGAAGTTTCTGAAAAGGCTATGAACGCAGATTGCGGACTACTGGTTAATGCAAGCCGTGCAATCATTTATGCATCAGATGGTGAAGATTTTGAAGCGGCAGCAGGAGGGGTTGCCGGAGAATACCAGAAAGAAATGGCTGTTTATTTATAAGGCACTCCATTCCATATGTGTAACAGGCCTTCCTCGGGCCCTAGGATCGGATCAAGAAGGGGCAATTGTGTGCTGGCTATTGTGGTATCTGCTGCCGGCCGGTCACCTGCGCTACCTTTTCTTAACTCGGGTACTCCTTCAAAAGAATAGGCTGCAACCAGCTTAAAGTCATTGCCGGTGGAAGCAAGCCGTAATGCCACGCCCGCGGGTATTACAATAACATCTCCTTTTTCAACGTGTGCTGTAATGCCCAGCTTACCGCCTATTTGCAGCTGCCCTTCGCCCAGGCAAACGCCTAATACCAGGTGGGTATTGGTATAATAGTGATCGTATTCAAAAACCGTATGGTCCTGGTTATAGATCCATTTGTTGGTAATAAATTTTTCGATCAGCCATTTTTCACAGCAATCATCGTCCATATGAAAAACGCCCCTGTAAATTAAAACCGGCAGACGACTGTTGGGTATATGCTCCTCTTCCTTAAAATAAAAGATATCCGGATTGGTTCTTCTAAGATTCCAGGGCACCCATTCGGCTTGTTTATTTTTTTTTGACATAATTATTTAAATGCCAGTCAGAA
Source organism: Niabella ginsenosidivorans (assembly GCF_001654455.1). NCBI lineage: Bacteria > Pseudomonadati > Bacteroidota > Chitinophagia > Chitinophagales > Chitinophagaceae > Niabella > Niabella ginsenosidivorans. The sequence continues at coordinate 3,661,685 of NZ_CP015772.1, read as the reverse complement.
GATAGCAAGGTTAAGAATATTTTGTGATCGTGCACAAATACAATGTTTAGAATGACCTTGTAAAGATAAAAGTTATCCGGTTAAAAAACCGTTTCAAACAAAGGTGAAACGGTTTCCTGCTATTATATAGGTCAATGGTTATTTTCTTTCAAAATTATAAACGATGTAAATCGTTTTTCCTTCAAAGGATATTGGCGATTGCGCTACAAAATGATTATTATCTGCAGAAATAACTTCCAGTGAATAGCCCTGTTCAACATTTTTTGACTGGTTCTTCTTCAAACCATCCACTCTTTTAAAATTAAAATGGGTGACGCCATTGTTATTTCTTGTAGACCATAAGATCTGGCGCGGTCCGCCTGAACAGTCCTGGCTATTGATCGTATAAGTGCCATACCCATTATTAGGCAACACCCATTCACTGCCTGTAAAGCAGGCCAGGTCTACATCATCAAAGGCCTGAACTTTCAGGTCTTTTGTATCAGTGCCTTCAACACTTGTGTTGGTTACCACCCAGTTTCCTTTAAAATCTGCACGGGGCACAGTAGTAGTGCTTTTATTGCTGTTGGAACAAGCCACACCTGTTACAGAAACAATTAAAAGGAGAACAGCGAATTGTAAAATTCTTTTCATAATTATATTTTTCTTTTTATACTTTATGCAATTGAAATGCCAAAGTTGATGAATAGACGCCGGTTTGCCGTATTTGGTTTATTGTCTGTTGTTAAAAAAATACAAACGGACTAACTGGCGAATTGGTCAGAATTGCTGTTACAGCCGGAAAATGGATTGCATCAGCATCCATTTTTCACCGGGCCGGGCAGTGGGCAGCGGTTGCTGGTACTTCCACATTAAGGTTTCCCATTCCTGAACTTTTGGATTTTGTGCATCTTCAGCTGCTTTTTTTTCAAAAGAAAAACCAGCCTCTGTTTCCATGATCATAAACAGGCGGTTCTCCACGCGGAAAATTTCCATATGCCGGATACCTGCATCAAGGATGCTTTTTTTTATTTCGGGCCAGACCGCTTTGTGATGCGCTTCGTATTCGGCTATTAAAGCCGGATCATTTTTCAGATCCAGTGCCAGACAATATCTTTTCAGTTGTTCCATGTTGAATCTGTTTAGTGTGGCTGGTTGCCGGTTCGGGGATTGACTAATGACAGTTTAGGGCCGATCGTTCATCTCAATATTGATCCCCGCAGCTACCGGAACTGATCACTGATCACTTGGAATCTCCGGTCTCCTTATTCCTTCATCATTTCAATTAATACCGCAGCAATCTCTTCTGCATTGGGTTTACTGAAATAATCACCGTCACTGCCATAGCCCGGCCGGTGCTCTTTAGCGGTAATGGTTCTGGGGGCAACATCCAGGTAGCGATAACCACCTTGTTCTTCCATTACCTTGTTAAACATAAATGCAGCAGCTCCGCCGGGTACATCCTCATCTATAAACACAATACGGTTGGTTTTTTTGAGCGATTCCAGTATGCGGTGATGAATATCGAATGGCAGTAAAGTCTGTACATCTATCAGCTCACAACTGATGCCCAGTGATGCCACCATTTTTATGGATTCCTGTATGATGCGCAGGGTAGAGCCATAACTTACAATAGTGATGTCTGTTCCCTCCTGTAAAACTTCCGGAACACCAAAAGCAACGGTCATCTCACCCAGATTTTCCGGCAGCCGTTCTTTCAGCCGGTAGCCGTTCAGGCTTTCGATCACCAGCCCTGGGTCATTGCTCTGCAATAAGGTATTATACATGGCTGCCGCCTGCACCATATTCCTGGGCACGCAAATATGTATACCTCTTAATGAATTAATGATCATTCCCATCGGAGATCCGCTGTGCCAGATGCCTTCCAGTCGATGGCCACGGCTGCGTACAATAATCGGGCAGAACTGCTGCCCGCCGGTACGGTATTGCAAAGAAGCCACATCGTCTGTTAAAGGCTGCAGCCCGTATACCAGGTAATCGAGGTACTGGATTTCTGCAATGGGCCTCAATCCGCGCAAAGCCAGGCCTATGCCCCTGCCTATAATACTAAGTTCATGGATGCCCGTATCTGCGATCCGCTCGGGACCGTATTTTTTTTGCAACCCGGCAAATCCCTGGTTTACGTCGCCGATCAGTCCCAGGTCTTCACCAAAGGCCAGCACCTTGGGATTGTTTGCAAATAACTGGTCAAAATAATGATTCAGTATTTCATAACCGTTGATCAATGGCGATTTGTCTGTAACAACAGGTGCAACGGGTTTTACTTTTAAAGCGCTTTTGGGACCTTCATCAAAGAGATGGGAATTATAAATAACCGCATTCTCTTTACATAGCTGGTCATAATAGCTTTGGGCAATGCCTGCTTTTTCTCCCCCAATAAGGATGGCTTTGTACAGGGTCTGTAAAATATTTTTTCTTAAGGGTTCCCGGTTGGTTACCAGGTCCGGCAGCAGTTTCTTCAGTTCCTGTGCCTTTTCAGGAAGCTCCTGTACCAGTTGTTCCAGTATGTTGCGGGTACGCTCTACCTGCTCTTTAACAGGCTTCAGGTAATCTTTCCAGGCACGGTCACGGCTTTCTTTTACATTTCTTCTGGCATCTGCTTCTATTTTTTCAAGCACATGCTCTTCCGAAAGTCCGTTTTTTAATATCCATTCTTTAAACTTTCTGATGCAGTCCCGCTCCCGTTCCCACTCCAGCCGGTCTGTTGATTTATAGCGCTCATGGCTGCCGGAAGTGCTGTGCCCCTGGGGCTGCGTCAGCTCATCTACATGAAAAATAACCGGGGTGTGGGTTTCACGGGCAAGGCTGATGCCTTCCTCAAAGGCTTCGATCATACCCATATAATCCCAGCCCTTTACTTTGGCAATATAGAAGCCGTTAGTGCCTTCTTCTTTTTCAAAACCTTTTAAAGCTAAAGAAATAGAGCCTTTGGTGGTTTGCAGTTCTTTGGGAACAGAAATGCCATATCCATCGTCCCATACAAAGATGACCAGGGGCACCTGTGCCACACCGGCTGCGTTTATAATTTCCCAGAAATGCCCTTCGCTGGTGGAGGCATCGCCAATGGTGCAGAAGCAAACCTCATTGCCGTTATCGGACAGATCTTTGAACGGGTGCAGTTCCGGAATTAAACGAAAACTTTTGGAAGCATAGGCCAGTCCGAAAGAGCGGGGCATCTGGGACGCTGTGGGAGCCATATCAGTGGCCGTATTTTTTATCCGGGCCAGGGGAAGCCAGTTTCCTTCTTCATCTACGTTTCTTGAGGTGTAATGACTGTTCATCTGGCGGCCCACGCTAAAGGGCTCATTTTCCGGATCAGGATCTGCATACAACTGGGCAAAATATTGCTGCGGGGTGGCTACTCCGATTGCAAACATTAAGGTCTGGTCACGATAATATCCGCTCCGCCAGTCACCTGGCCGGAAAAATTTGGCCATTGCCAGTTGTGCCACTTCTTTTCCATCGCCAAAAATCCCGAATTTGGCTTTTCCTGTCAGCACTTCCCGCCGTCCTAAAAGACTGGTTTCCCGGCTTAAACAAGCCAGGTAATAATCGTGCAGCACGCCATCTTTAAAATTCTCAAAAGATAACATGTCTGAATGTGCAGCAGGGCTGGAAGTACGATTCTCCATATCGGCAAAAATAGGGATTTGGATGCTAACTCTCGTTAGTTAGTAAACTGCCATGCAACTTTTTTAAAACACCAATCATCTATTCTGTACTTTTGTTTTTTATTTTAGTTTCTCAAAAATAATTAATGATTATGAAGAAGTTTTACCTTTTGGCAGTTTTGTTTTTTCTGGGATTTGCGGTTACTACTTATGCGCAGGATGGAGTGCCTGCCGATGAGGTGATTAAAATGGCAAAGGAAGAGTATAATCTTGGCCGGCTGAAATTTAAAAAAGGGACTACCTTTTACATGGAATTTACCAATATCAGCAAAAAACCGGTTATTGTGGAAAATGTAATGGTGGGTTGTGGCTGCACAGTGGCTGAAAAACCTTCTGCCCCCATTATGCCAGGTAAAGTTGGAAAAATAAAAGTGGGATATGATGCTACTGCCGCTGTGGGCAGCACTTTTAAAAAAGATGTGACCATTAAAGTAAAAGGCGCACAACCCAAAACGGTTTATTTTACCGGAGAAATAATTTAAGAGTTTAGTTTTTAGTGTTATTGAACAGTTTACACAATGTATTCCATCTTTACAGATGGAATTTTTTTATTTTTGCCCCTTTATTAGTTCAGCTATGATTACAATTTCAGAAAGGGGAATTCAAATGCCTGCTTCACCTATCCGTAAGCTGGTTCCTTATGCGGAGGCTGCAAAGCAACGGGGTGTAACAGTTTATCATTTGAATATTGGCCAGCCGGATATTCAGACGCCACCTGCAATTATACAGGCGGTAAAGGATTTTGATATGCCGGTGCTGGAATATAGTCATAGCGCGGGTAATGAAAGCTACCGGCGCAAGCTGGTGGACTATTATCAAAGAACAGGTATTGTTGTAAGCCATGAGCAGATTATGATCACCACCGGAGGCAGCGAAGCGATCTTATTTGCTTTTTTTGCCTGCCTCAATCCCGGCGATGAAGTGATTATTCCGGAACCTTTTTATGCCAATTATAATGGATTTGCCTGTACTGCCGGTATAAAAGTGGTGCCCATTCCCTCATCAATTGAAACGGGTTTTGCGCTGCCGCCGGTAGCCGGCTTTGAAAAAGTAATTACGGATAAAACAAAAGCCATTCTTATCTGTAACCCCAATAATCCTACGGGTTATCTGTACAGTAAAGAAGAGGTAACAGCTTTGGGAGCTATTTGTAAAAAGCACCAGTTGTATCTTTTTTCTGATGAGGCTTACCGGGAATTTCGTTATTCGGACAGGGAATACATTAGTCCCTTTCAGCTTCCCGGGCTGGAAGAGAACGTTATCCTGCTGGATACGATCAGCAAGCGCTATAGTGCCTGTGGTGCCCGTATTGGAGCGCTGGTCACAAAAAACAAAGCGGTATATGCTGCGGCACTGAAGTTTGCACAGGCAAGATTAAGCCCCCCGGGGCTGGCCCAGCTATTGGGAGAGGCCGCAGTAGACCTGCCGGCAGATTATTTTGATGCTACAAAAGTAGAATATCAAAGCCGGCGAGATCTTTTAGTGAGCCGCCTGAATGCTATGGAAGGCGTATTTTGTCCTAACCCCGGCGGCGCGTTTTACGCAATGGCCCGATTGCCCATTGACGATTGCGATCAGTTCTGTCAGTGGCTTCTGTCATCTTTTACATACAATAACCAAACAGTGATGCTGGCCCCGGCTACCGGTTTTTATGCTACGCCCGGGTTAGGGAAAAATGGGGTACGCCTGGCTTATGTGCTCAACAGGGAGTCGATCAGTGCCGCAATGGATTGCCTGGAACAGGCGCTGAAAGAGTACCCCGGCAAGGCCCGGTAATCAATCAACCTGATTTTTATAAAACGGGCTTTTGCCCGTTTTTTTTATATAAAATAGCATATTATTTTTATTTAATATAAATATACTTTTCCAGAAGACAGCCGGATCACAAAATTTATTAGATGTTTATATATTATTAATAATTAAATATGAAAAATAATAATTATTTTTTGTGCATAATTTGATTTTATGTACTTATTTTTGGTTTTGTGTTTATGTGCTATTGTTAATTTCAAGCAAATATTTAACATAAGTCAAAACTAAAATTTATATAATATGTCAATGACGCGAAAACTGGCTATCATTCCCTTTGTATTATTGATCCTTGTTGTGATCCTGAGTCTTGTATGTGGTCACAGTCCTGTAAAAATTGAGGAGCACCCGGAAATCAACTCTGGTGATACCGCCTGGATGCTCACTTCTGCTGCTCTTGTGTTAATTATGACACCCGGACTGGCTTTTTTCTATGGAGGCATGGTGAAAAAGAAAAATGTGATCTCTACAATGCTGCAAAGTTTTATTTGTATGGCAATCGTTACGATGGTCTGGGTCATTTTTGGGTTTAGCCTGGCGTTTGGCGAATCTATCGGAGGCTTTATCGGTAACCCTAAAACGTTTTTTCTGATGAACGGAGTGCTGGACGGCAAGCCCTGGCCTGCTGCTGCTACTGTTCCGCTGGCTGTATTTGCCTTTTTTCAGCTGAAATTTGCAATCATTACCCCTGCATTGGTGACCGGTGCATTTTCTGAGCGCATCCGCTTTACTTCTTATATCCTGTTTATTTGCCTGTTTATTATTTTTATCTACTGTCCTTTGGCGCATGCTACCTGGCATCCCGACGGCTTTTTGGCAAAATTGGGTGTGCTGGATTTTGCCGGCGGAACCGTTGTACATATGAGTGCAGGGCTGGCTGCGCTGGCGGGAGCTATTTATCTGAAAAAAAGAACGGACACCGGGGAAAATAAACCGGCGCGGATCACTTATGTATTAATAGGTACCGGGTTACTTTGGTTTGGCTGGTTTGGTTTTAACGGTGGCTCTGCAATGGCTGCTAATACATTGGCAGCATCTGCATTGGCTACCACAGCAGTAGCCTCCGGCGCAGCTGCGTTTTCCTGGATCATTTTTGATGCGTTAAGGGGTAAAAAGCCTTCGGCTATGGGCACTTCCATAGGTGCCGTTGTAGGACTGGTAGCCATTACGCCTGCGGCCGGTTTTGTAAGCATTCCGCATGCAATGGTCATTGGTATAGTAGCCGCTATTATCAGCAACCTGATGGTTGAATGGAGAACCAAAACAGGTATTGATGATACGCTGGATGTGTTTCCCTGTCACGGCATCGGCGGAATGGTGGGCATGCTGCTGACCGGTGTCTTTGCAAATAAGGCGATCAACCCTGTGGCAACAAATGGTTTGTTTTTTGGCGAAACAAAATTATTTACCACCCATGTGCTGGTATTGATTGGGGTGATCGTTTATGTTTTAGTAGTGTCTTTTATCCTGCTTAAAGTAACAGACCTTATAACTCCGTTACGTGTAACTGAAGAAGAAGAAATAGAAGGGCTGGATCTTTCACAGCACGGAGAAAGCCTGTAAGAATAACTAACTGTCCAAATAAAAAATACTGCTGCATAGACGCAGTAGTACCGTACGGGGCCCCGGGGCCTCGTACAACTATTTTAGGCCGGTTGTGTATGCAAACGGTTGGCAAAGGCTGATGAATTTGTAATTGAGATACCAATAATTTTTCCTATTTTTCTCAAAATTTCCTGCTGATGAAAAAATTGTCCCTGTTGCCGTTATGCTGGCTGCTATGCTGGAGCGCAGGCGCCCAGGTAACCTTTCCTGTGAATGGAATTGCGGATCCCCGTACCGGAAGTTATGCATTTGTGAATGCTACAATTGTAAAAAACGCTTCAGAAACACTGCCACAGGCAACACTGATTATTAAAGAAGGAAAAATTGTAAGTGTAGGCAATGGTGTGGTTCCCGGAGATGCAGTGGTGGTGGATTGTAAGGGAAAATACATTTACCCCTCTCTTATTGACATATACAGTGACTATGGCGTGCCTGTTCCACAAAGGGCCGGCAGTTCTTTGGGTTTTTTTGGTCCACAACAGTTTACCAGCAATACAAAGGGCCCTTATAACTGGAACCAGGCCATTAAAAGTGAGGTGAATGCGGTGGATATATTCAGTCAGGATGAAACAAAAGCACAACCTTTAAGAGAACTGGGCTTTGGAACAGTATTATCGCACCAGAAAGATGGCATTGCCCGTGGTACAGGAGTAGTGGCCACTCTGGATGGCAAAAAAGAAAACCTGGTTATTATAAAAGATAAAGCCGCGGCGTTCTATTCGTTCAGCAAAGGTACTTCCACGCAAAGCTATCCCACAAGTATGATGGGAGCCGTGGCGCTGCTGCGGCAAACCTATCTGGATGCGCAATGGTATAAAAACAACAAGCCGGCAAAGGAGGGGGTGAACCATTCGCTGAAAGCATGGAATGAAGACCAGCAACTGCCGCAGATCTTTGAAACCACTGATAAATGGAGCGGGTTAAGGGCAGACCGTATAGGCGATGAGTTTGGAGTACAGTACATTATTAAGGGCGGCGGTAACGAATACCAGCGCATTAAGGAAATTGCCGCTACAAAAGCACCCTATATCCTTTCCCTGAACTTTCCCGAAGCGCAGAAAGTAGATGATCCGGCAGATGCCCGTTTTGTAGCGCTCAGTGACCTGGAGCACTGGGAACTGGCGCCTACGAATCCTGCGGCTTTTGAAAAAGCAAGGATCCCGTTTGCTATTACGGCTGCTGATCTTAAGGATGCCAGAACTTTCTGGCCCAACCTGCGTAAGGCTATTCAATACGGGCTTTCAGAAAAAGCGGCATTAGAAGCGCTAACAAAGACACCGGCGGAATTATTAAAAATAACTGATAAGGTAGGCAGCCTTGAACCGGGTAAGCTTGCTAATTTTCTGATCACAAGCGGTAATCTTTTTTCAGAAAAAACAGTGATCCTCGAAAACTGGGTACAGGGTGATCGTTATGAGATCAATGCCAGAACCAGCAATGAGAAAAACGGGCAATATCAATTAAGCCTGAGCGGTCCGGATGGTACCCGTCAATATACATTGGAAGTAAAGAACAACGGGCAGGCAACCGTTACCGATAAAGAAGCGCTTACCACCAAGTTTAATGCCAGCGGCAATATGGTAACCATCAGCTTTTCTTTAAAACCAACTACAAAGGTCATCGGAACCGGGCAAAAAGATTCCACATTTGAAAATAAACAGGCCGGGTCATTAATAAGACTGAGCGGGGTAGATTATGGTACCACCTGGCAGGGAGTTGGGGCAGATGAAAAAGGTGCGGCTATAAGCTGGGTGGCTACCCGGGTAAAGGAAGGGGCAGTTGCCGCTGATTCTTCAAAGCTGAAGGCACCGCCTGTGCTTGGAAAAGTGGTTTATCCCTTTAACGGGTATGGCAATGAGCAGTTGCCCGGGCAGGAAACTATTTTAATTAAGAATGCAACCGTATGGACCAATGAAGCCACCGGGCGTTTAGAACATACCGATGTGCTGGTGCGCGCAGGAAAAATTGCACAGGTAGGCAAAGCCCTTGCTGCATCCGGCGCACGGGTGATTGACGGTACCGGAAAATACCTGACCCCCGGAATTATTGATGAACATTCTCATATAGCTGCTTTCTCTATTAATGAAGGTGCGCAATCCGTAACTTCCGAAGTGCGGATCGGCGATAACTTAAATCCTGAGGATATTAATATCTATCGCCAGTTGAGCGGCGGTGTTACCACTTCGCAAATATTACATGGTTCCGCAAATACGATCGGCGGGCAGAACCAACTGATCAAATTGCGCTGGGGAGCAGACGATGAGAGCCTGAAATTTAAAGGTGCCGATCCGTTTATAAAATTTGCTTTGGGCGAGAATGTGAAACGTACTGCGCAGGCCCAGGGAAATATCCGCTATCCGGATACCCGTATGGGGGTTTATGAAGTGCTGAACGACGCTTTTCAGCGGGCGCGTGATTATGAAAAAGCAATAAAAGCCGGCCGCAAGGACCTGAGAAGGTACCTGGAGCTGGATGCACTGGTTGAAATACTGGAGCACAGGCGATTCATTACCTGCCACAGTTATGTGCAGAGCGAGATTCTGGGGCTGATCAATATTGCCGAGAAATATGGGTTTAAGGTGAACACCTTTACGCATATACTGGAAGGCTATAAAGTTGCAGACCGCATCAAACAGCATGGATCCAATGTTTCCACGTTTTCGGATTGGTGGGCTTACAAGAATGAAGTACGGGATGCTATTCCCTATAACGCAGCCATTATGCAAAAAATGGGGCTGAATGTTTGCATCAATAGTGATGATGCAGAAATGGCGCGCCGTCTGAACCAGGAGGCAGCCAAAACCATCAAGTATGGAGGCGTAACAGAAGATGAAGCGTTTAAAATGGTAACGCTGAACCCAGCAAAGGCACTGCATATAGAAGACAGGGTGGGCAGCATAAAAACCGGGAAGGATGCGGATCTGGTGCTGTGGAGCGATAACCCGCTGAGCATTTATGCAAAAGCATTGTATACAATAGTAGATGGCACTGTTTATTTTGACCGGGAAAAAGATGCGCAAATGCGCGCACATATTGCTGCGGAAAGGAACCGCCTGATCCAGAAAATGCTGGCAGCGGCAAAAGGAGGCGCTCCTGTTACAGCTGTTAAACCAACCCCACAGGTGGTGCTGCATTGTGAGGATCATGAGCATGCAGAAGGGGTTTTAACAGTTGATGCATTTGATTATTGATCATTGCTTATTTAACAATTTAAATGATATTGTAATGAAAGTTACCGCGTATATATTCCTGTTGTTCTTATCCCTGAACGCCATGGCGCAGGACAACATTTATCCCGCAGGAAAACAGCTGGGGACCCTGATTATTGCTAACGGAACCATTCATACCGGAACCGGAGATGTGATCCGGAAAGGTACAATTGTTATAAAAGATGGGAAGATCAGCAAGATCAGTGAGCAGCCGGAAAGCACGGAGGGGGGAACGGTTATTGATGCATCTGGAAAGAATGTTTACCCGGGCCTGATACTGCCCAGCACAGATCTGGGGTTACGGGAAATAGGAAGCGGGGTAAGAGGCAGCAATGATTATTTTGAATTAGGCGAGTATAACCCAGATGTACGTGCTGTTGTTGCCTATAACACGGATTCAAGGATCATCAATACGCTCCGGTCCAATGGCATCCTGCTGGCTAATATAATGCCCGAAGGGCGGTTGCTGACAGGTACTTCTTCTGTTGTGCAGTTAGATGCGTGGACCTGGGAAGATGCTTTGTACAAGGCCGATAACGGCATGGTTTTAAATATGCCGTTGCTGATGAAGCCCCTTCGCCGCTTTGGTCCTCCTCCAGCAACAGACCCGGTAAGCGAGGATCTGAAAAAAATAGAAGGATTAAAATCCTTTTTTAAGGAAGCCAAAGCCTATAAGAATACTTCAGATAAACAGGAAACCAATTTAAAATTTGAAGCACTGAAACCGCTGTTTGAAAAGAAGCAAAAGCTTTTTGTGCACGCTGAAACAGCGCGCCAGATCTTAATGGCGATTGATCTGGCAAAGACGTTTGACATCAACGTGGTGATTGTTGGCGGCAGCGACAGCTATCTGGTTGCGGACCTGCTTAAGCAGAATAATATACCCGTAATCCTGAACACGTTGCATGCATTGCCCACACTGGAGGATGATGCAGTGGATCAGCCGTTTAAAACTCCCGCCCTCCTTAAAAAAGCAGGGGTGCTGTTTGCCCTGAATGATGATGCTGAGGAGCCCCGCTACCGGAATCTTGCCTTTCTTGCAGGAACAGCCGCCTCTTACGGTTTGTCAAAGGAAGAAGCCTTGCAGGCAATAACAGGGAATACAGCAAAAATACTGGGTATTGATGACCGCACCGGTACTTTAGAAGTGGGTAAGGATGCAAATATCATTATCTCAACCGGTGATGTCCTGGATATGGGGCAAAGCGTGATAACAGACGCTTTTATACAGGGAAGAAAAATAAACCTTGCCAATAAGCAAACCCAGTTATACGAGCGGTACAAAGAAAAATACCAGTTATAATAAAGTGACGTTCGTTTTCAGAAAGATATTATAATAATCGATAAAAAAAGCCATTGCCGGTCTTAAAGCAAGGCATAAAGTTACCGGCGGTTGTTTTCCATTGATGCAGTACCCGGGAGAGCGCTATATAAGGTACCGGCACAGTGTGGGAATATTTATGATCTCCAGAACGCCTGGCAGACACTTTGTTAATTAATTTACAGTAAAATAAGTATAAATTCTCTCTTATCGCCAAAGTGGATTTGGATGTAATTGCCTGTATACCATTACTTGACAAAGGTTAAGTTTTAATGAAATTTCAAAAAAAAATTAAACAAATGTTTGATTAATTAAACATCTGTTTAATACCTTTGTGCTGCAATATTTTTGAAAACCGTGTCCGCAGTATTTACACAGAAACAAACAGAGATTATAAAAGCAGCAGTAAAGCTCTTTGCAGATAAAGGGTTTGATAATACTTCTGTGAGAGATATTGCAAAGGCGGCTGATGTGAATGTGGCCATGATCTCTTATTACTTTGGTTCCAAGGAAAAGCTGCTGGAAGCGATTTTTCAGAAATATATACTCATGATGCGGGAAAGGCTGGAGAAAATTGTTTTTGCCAGCGATGTTACCCCCGCAGATAAAATCGATCTGATCATTGATACCTATATTGATACTATTGCCGCCAATCCGAATTTTCATTTGCTGATGGTAAGAGAACAGGGGGTAATGAAAAACCCTGTGCTGTATGAGGGAGTAAGGAGCATGAAGTTAAAGAACAATACATTGCTTAAGAGTGCCATTAAGGCAGGGGCAAAAGCCGGAATCTTTAAAAAGAATGTAGATGTTACCATTCTGGCATTAACGGTATTTGGTACCATTAACCAGGCATTTAATACCCGCAGGTTTTTATGCGAGCAATATCATATTGACCAGCATAATGACAGTGAATTTTTTAAAACGATTATTCCCCGGCTGAAAGCGCATTTGAAAGAAGTGGTTAAAAGCTATCTGCTGGTGAAAGAATCGGATAAATAATTTGAAAAGATTATAGTAAAAGCTATCGTGTATATGAATAAAAAAATAACAACCATCGTAGCCCTTTTTGCAGCGTTTATGGTTTTTAGTAATAGCCTTTCTGCACAGGAAGTAAAAAAACTTTCTTTACAGGAGGCAGTGGAGCTGGGCCTGGAAAACAGTAAGAACTTAAAGATCGATCAGGCAAAGATCCAGGAGGCAACAGCTGCGGTGGAGGAAGCAAAAAACCGCCAGTTGCCGGACTTTAAAGTGAGCGGCAGTTACATGCGGTTAACGAATGCGAATATTGACCTGAAAATGGGACAGGGAAACAGCGGGGAGGGCTCCGGTTCCGAAAGCGGAACCTCTATGCCAAAGGTTTCCCAGGCAATGTATGGAATAGCCAATTTAACCCTGCCGCTGTATGCAGGAGGAAAGATCCGGTATGGCATACAGTCTGCAAAGTATTTGCTGGAAGCGGTAAAGCTGAACACCGGCAGCGATAAGAATGCCATTGCCTATAATCTTACAGAAGCGTATGCCAATTTATTCAAGGCCGCCCAGTTGATCGGCGTAATCAAGGAAAACCTGGCGGCTTCGCAGCACAGGGATTCAAATTTCCTGCAGCTGGAAAACAATGGCCTTATGGCCCGCAACGACCGTTTAAAAGCTCAGTTACAGACCTCTGATATTGAATTGCAGTTGCTGGAAGCGCAGAATAACTATAACATTGCTAATGTAAATATGGATCTGCTTTTAGGCCTTCCGGAAACAACGGTGATTGAAGTGGATTCAACATTTATTAATTCGGCATATGAGGAGCAGCCTATTGATTATTATGAGGAGCAGGCAATACAGAACAGGAAAGATATGCAGGCGCTGGATTACCAGCAAAAGGCTGCTCAATCCGGTATCAAGGCTGCCAGGGCCGATTATCTGCCAAGCCTGGCTTTAACAGGTGGCTATGTTGCAGCAGATATTCCCAAAGTGTTTACTGTAACAAATGCAATAAACGGCGGCCTGGGGATCCAGTATAATTTATCCAGTCTGTGGAAAACAGGCGCTAGTATCAGAAAAGCAAAGGCACAGGCGCAGGAACTGCTGGCGTCACGTGATCTTTTAACCGATAATATCCGTCTGGAAATAAACAGAGATTACCAGAACACCCTTCTGGCAAGAAAAAAAATAGATGTGCATGCCCAGGCACTGATCCAGGCAGAAGAAAATTACCGTATTACAAAGAATAAATATGACAACAGCCTGGTTACCATTACGGACCTGCTGGATGCCAATGCGGCCTTGTTATCATCAAAAATCAACTTGCTGAATGCCAGGGCAGATGCGGCACTGGCCTATCAGAAACTGCTGGAAGCTTCAGGGATCTTAATAAAATAAAACATTAAAGACTATTAATACGAATACAATGGCAAACGAACAAGTAAACACAGTTCAGGAACAACCAAACGAATCGAATCAGAAGAAAAAAAGAAGCCCGGTTTTCTTTATCATTCTTGCTTTACTGGTAATTGTGGGTGGGTTCTTTGGAATAAAAGCCTATGTACATGCTCTGCATCATGAAGATACAGATGATGCACAGATTGCTGCAAATGTAAGCCCGGTAATCTCCAAGATATCCGGTTATATTGCAGAGGTAAAGGTAAATGACAACCAGTTTGTACACAAGGGTGATACACTGGTAGTATTAGACACCCGCGAGCTGAAGATCGCGTTGGATCAGGCAGAAGCAGCCCTGGCTACGGCCAGAAGCAATGTGGCATCTGCCAGGGCGGGCACTGAAGCCGCACATAAAAACATCAATACTGCAAGCGCAGCCGTGGCTGCGGCAGATGCACAGATAGAAGCTGCCAAAGTGAATGTTTGGCGCACTACAGAAGACCTGAAACGGTATGAAAACCTCATCAAAGATCATTCCATTACACAGCAGCAATATGAACAGGCGCTTGCTGCAAAACAAACAGCAGACCGCCAGCTACAGGTATTGCAGCAGCAAAGGAACCAGGCCGCAGCCCAGACCGGCGCGGTGAGCTCCCAGTCAAAAGCAACAGCGGAGCAGATCAGCGTGTCAGCTGCAATGGTTCGTCAGCGTGAGGTAGATGTGGAAAATGCCAAGCTGAACCTGAGCTATGCCGTTATTGTTGCCAATGCTGACGGCGTTGTTTCAAAAGTGCCGGTACAGGTTGGGCAATATATTCAGGCCGGAGCACAATTGTTCAGTATTGTATTGAATGATGAAAAATGGGTGGTGGCCAACTTTAAAGAAACCCAGTTGTCAAAAATGGTGGCTGGCCAAAAGGTAGAAATAAGTGTGGACGCTTTTCCCAAGCATACCTTTGAAGGAGTGGTAGGCTCATTTTCTCCTGCTACAGGTTCGGTATCTGCATTGCTTCCTGCTGATAATGCAAGCGGTAACTTTGTAAAAGTAGTGCAGCGTTTGCCGGTAAGAATTGAATTTGCCAACAAGAACGATTCACTTATTAAGAAATTGCGTGCAGGTATGAATGTAGTGGTTGAAGTTAATCTTAATTAGTACAAAGTGAAATGTAAAATGTAATAGTGAAAAGTGAAATGAAGCGTTTGGTGTTAACCTGTTACTTTTTGTCTTTTACTCTTTACTGCTCACTATAAAGTATAGATACCCGATTTATGGAACAACAAGATTCCCTTGTAGAATATGGTGCGCGGCGCGTGATCATTACCATCACGGCCATTATATGTGCGCTGCTGGAGATCGTGGACAGCACCATCGTAAACGTTGCGTTGAATGACATGAAGGGAAACCTTGGTGCCACACTATCCGAAGTAGGCTGGGTCATTACGGCTTATGCCATCGGTAATGTTATTGTAGTACCCATGACCAGCTGGCTTTCCCAGCAGTTTGGCCGCCGTAATTATTTTGCCGTTTCTATTGTCATTTTTACCATTTGCTCTTTTCTTTGCGGAAATGCGACCAATATCTGGGAGCTGGTCGCCTTCCGGTTTTTGCAGGGCGTTGGTGGCGGCGCATTGCTGGTAACATCTCAAACAATCATAACCGAGTCTTATCCTGTTGAAAAAAGAGGTATGGCCCAGGCCATTTATGGCCTGGGTGTTATCGTTGGTCCTACATTGGGACCTCCGCTCGGTGGTTATATTGTTGACAATTTCAGCTGGCCTTATATCTTTTACATTAATATACCACTAGGGATCATTGCCACATTGCTTACATTACAGTTTGTAAGAAGTCCGCGGTTTGCGGCAAAAAAGGCAGCTCATGAGATCGACTGGCTGGGCATCTTCCTGCTGAGCGTTACGGTAGGATCCTTACAATACATCCTGGAAAGAGGGCATGAAGATGACTGGTTTTCCAGTAATGTGATTATTACACTTACGGTTACAGCCGTCTTTGGATTTTTCTTTTTTATCTGGAGAGAGCTGACCTATAAAAATCCGATTGTTGAATTGCGGGTGCTGAAGAACGGTAATTTGAGGATTGGCACGGTAATGTCATTTATCCTGGGATTCGGGCTCTATGGTTCTACCTTTATTGTTCCGCTTTATACGCAAAGCATTTTAGGATGGACGGCCTTCCAGGCGGGATTGCTGATGATTCCGGCCACCCTGGCTACAGCGTTTATGATGCCTATAATAGGCAGATTAATTGCCAAAGGAGTGTCACAGCCTTATATGGTAGCCACCGGCTTATTCCTGTTCTTTGTATATAGTTTCTGGGGATACAAAATCATCACACCGGATACCGGAAAGGATGCATTCTTCTGGATGCTGATTGTACGTGGGGTAGGGCTGGGTCTTTTATTCATTCCTATTACCACCATGGCCCTGTCTACCCTGCGGGGACAGGAGATCGGGCAGGGGGCAGCCTTTACGGGTATGATGCGCCAACTGGGGGGATCTTTCGGTGTAGCCGCCATTACTACCTTTATAGCCAACAGGAATATGCTGTACAGGAACGACCTGGTGTCTGACCTGGACGTTAATAATCTGAATGTGCAGCAACGGATCAGTGCGCTGCAGCATAGTTTTATGGCAAAAGGAATGACTCCGGATGTGGCCCTGAAATCGGCCTACCAGATGCTTGATTTCTCGGTAACCAAACAGGCCACTGTACTTTCCTATATGGATGTTTTTTTATACCTCGGTATTTTATTCCTCGTATGCATACCTTTTATTCTTTTGGTCCGCCGGAAGAAAGACAAAGGGCCCAAAATGGATATGAGCGAAATGATGCATTAGTGTAGTTCCATGGTTCATTGTCCCTGGCTGCTGAAAATGGCGGGTGATCCATCTGTAGCTGATGATTCAGTATCGTATCTCAACGCTCACATCTGAATGCTGATAACTGGGGACTGATAACAATCTTCTCATATCTGAATTCTGATCGCTGAAAACTGGTTTCTAACCGGATTGATGTATTTTTAATTCTGATGGTAGAAAAAAGTATTGCTGCTTTAGGAATAGTACTGATCCTGATCTTTTTATCCGGGTGCGCTTTTGTTTACCGGAAACGCCCGGCGCGGTTATATGAAACGGTGCTTGCCCGGAAGCAAACATTTGACGCGGCTATTGTTCCCGGTGTGCCTTTTAACAACAACCAATGGGATACTGTAATGAAAGGAAGGGTAATCTGGGCTTCATTGCTTTACAGGCAGGGGGTCATTCGCAATATCATTTTCTCCGGCGGAGCCGTTTACTCGCCATACTATGAGGCTAAGATAATGGGGCTGTATGCCCGGCAGCTTGGCGTTTCCCCGAAACACATTTTTTACGATATCCAGGCAGAGCACAGTACAGAAAATATTTTCTACTCCTATCAGATTGCCCGCCGGGAGGGCTTCAAAAGCATTGCGCTGGTTACGGATCCGCTCCAGTCCTTGTTATTAAACAGATTTACACGGAGAAAGTTCCGGACAAAAATTGTGCATATTCCTTTTATAATCGATTCCCTGAAAGAATACAATCATCTCAACCCGGTCATTGATCCTTTACCTGCAATGACTGAAAATTTCAGGTCGCTGACAGACCGGGAAGGCTTCTTCAGGCGCTTCAGGGGCACTATGGGGGCTTTTATTCCCTGGGAAGGGAAAAGAAAAAAAGAAGGCCCGTTATAAACGGGTCGCTAAACAGGGCCCCGCCAAGGAAAACAACATTCAGTAGCTACTGTCAAAGTGGTCTTTTGCAAGTACACTATGCTATGCCATCCGGCAAACGTGCTGTTTTAGATTTCTTCCTGCCGGGTAAAGCTGTAGAGCAGGTAAAACAGGGCCGGCAAAATAAAAATACTTCCCAATAATAATGCAACAGCAAGTGCTTCAACTGTTTTGTCTGAAGCATGCTGAAGAACCAGCGAAAGCCCCTGCCCGTTTTTTAAATTGATAAGCATGGGGTAATGTTCATAGGTGATTGCAATCAATAAAAGAGTGATTTGTGCACCGGCAGTAATACGCAGCCATTTTGTTGATTGCCGGAACAGGGATACCCACATCCATGCCAGCGACAGGGCGGCTAAAACAACGCAGCCAAGGCTTACCGGGTTTCCGAAAAGCCAGTGTGCAACAGGCACATTATCTGCTGACGCGGCAATGATGACCAGTGCTGCTGCACCAATAGCCGCCAGGCTCATGTGTTTGGCCTTTGTAATAAACCGCTGACGCTCTTTTTCTGTCTTTGTTTCGCCGATAATAAATATTGCTGCCAGGAACCCGCAGATAATCACCGTAAAAATACCTACGGATATGGGGAAGAACCCCAGCCAGGTGAATATATAGGCATCCGGAAAATGGCGGGCACCGGTGTTGATTCTGCCGGAAACAGCGCTGCCGGCTATGATGCCCAGGAACAGCGGCGTAATAACGCTGGAATACATAAATGTTTTTGAATAGATCACCTGCATGCTGTCCTTAACGGCATCATAATTCCTGAAGCTGAAAGCCGTGCCTCTTGCTACAATACCCAAGAGCATTACGACCAGTGGAATGTGCAGGTAGATGGACAGCGTGGAGTAAATGACCGGGAATCCTACAAACAAAATAACAATTGCAATGATCAGCCACATATGGTTGGCTTCCCATATCGGGCCAATGGCACGGTACATAACTTTCCGGGTTTGATCCTTACTTTTCTGTGTGGATAAGAACTCAAGGATCCCCGCACCAAAATCCGCACCTCCCATTAAAACGTATAACAGGATAGACAACCACAGATAAGCCATTACAACGTAGAGCATCTTTCTTGTTTGAAGTTTGTTGTTTGAGGTTTATTTATTCTGTAATGCAGCTGGCACTCTTTATTCAGCAACATCATATAACTTACCTACCATTTTAACCTGCCTGTATAGCAACAGTATTACAATAATGCTCAGCGAGCAGTATACGGCCGTGAAAATGTAAAAAGAATAAATAATACCCGGCATTGGTGTAACCGCATCTTTTGTGCGCATAATACCGTATATGATCCATGGCTGGCGGCCTACTTCAGTTACCGTCCAGCCCGCTTCAACAGCAATAAAACCTGCAGGCGTTGCTATTGCAAATAACCGGAGCAGCCAGTTGCGCTCCAGCCATTTTTTTCTTCGCCACAGCATAAAGAAATAGAACAGTGCAATAAGCAGCATCAGCGTGCCCAGGCCCACCATTATCTGGAATGCGTAGTGGGTAACCGCAACGGGCGGGTGAGTGTCTTTGGGAAAGGCATCCAGCCCGGTAACAGGCGTGTTGAAATCGCCATGTGCCAGAAAGCTCAGTGCGCCAGGAACTTTGAGGGCATATTTTACGGTTTCATTTTTAACATCCGGTATGCCTCCTATGATCAGCGGGGCCTTTGCTTCCGTTATAAAATGGGCTTCCATTGCGGCCAGTTTTTCCGGCTGGCGTCTGGCAACATCCTTGGCCGAAATGTCACCGCTGACCGGCTGTAAGATCGCCCCTGCACAGGCAAAAACGGCAGCTATGCGAAAGGCTTTGGTATGGAACAGCACATTTTTTTTCTTAAGAATCATAAGGGCATGCACGCCCGCAACAGCAAAGCCGGTTGCGGTAAGCGCTGCCAGTATCATGTGCAATGCTTCGGAGAACCACGCATCATTGAACATGGCGGCTATGGGGTCAATATTCAGGTACTGGCCGTTTATATAATCAAAGCCCGCGGGGCTGTTCATCCACGCATTGGCAGCTACCACCAGGATGCCGGATGCCAGTCCGCTGATGCCCACCACCACCCCCGTGAACCAGTGAAACCAACGGTTAAAACGATTCCATCCATACAGGTAAAATCCTAAAGCAATAGCTTCAATAAAAAAAGCGGTACCCTCCAGCGAAAAAGGCATTCCGAAAATGGGGCCTGCATGTCTCATGAATTCCGGCCAAAGGAGCCCTAATTCAAATGAAAGTACCGTACCGGAAACGGCCCCGGTTGCAAAAAAGATAGCCACCCCTCGGCTCCAGGCGCGTGTTACATTGCGGTATACAATATTGCCTGTTTTCAACCATTTATAATGCGCAACGGCCATAAAGAACGGCATGATCATGCCAATGCAGGAAAAAATAATGTGAAATCCTAAAGAAAGCGCCATCTGCGACCGCGCCGCAATAAAGTCATCCATAGTGCATGGATTGGTTTAAAAAAGACCGCTCATCTGCGGTATATGCAAAGATAGTCCAATGATGTGATCCAGCCAATCGGACAAATGGCCGGGACCGTATTGTAAATCCGAAGGTCTTATTCTTATATAAAAGGTGCATCGCATCTGCCGGTTCTGAGAGCCGCCGATATTTCAGCGGAGAGATAGGAGCACTACAGCTGAACGGAGCGACGCAAGTAAAGCCCGATAGCAGCACTGGCGCCCGGCCAGTAAAACAGAAATTGCTTTCCCTTGATATGCAAATACCGGCCGCTGTGTTGCTTTATTGAACAATCGTTTGTGCAAGCGGCCGCAAATCGGAAATAGGATGTATCTTTGCAAGCTATGACACAGGAAAAATTACAGGATATGCGGTCCCGCGTTCTCGGGATAAGGAGGTTTCTTTGACGTCGAGAACCGTCAGCAGAAAATAAATGAAGACAAGCAGCTTTCTCTGAGTCCCGGCTTTTGGGATGATAATCAGCGCGCCACAGAAATTCTGAAAACTTTAAAAACCAATGAATACTGGATGGAGCTGTTTCATAAGGCAGATTCAATGGTAGAGGATTTTGCGGTGCTGTTTGAATTCTGGAAGGCCGGTGACGCAACGGAAGAGGAAACGCAGGAGGCCTACGATCAGGCGGTTGCAGTGCTGGAAGATGTAGAGTTTAAAAGCACCCTGAATGAGCCGGAAGATGAGCTGCCTGCCGTGGTGCAGATCAACTCAGGCGCCGGCGGCACGGAAAGCCAGGACTGGGCCGAAATGCTGGCACGTATGTACCGGATGTATGGTGAAAAGCAGGGCTGGAAAATAACCGAGCTGGACTGGCAGTGGGGTGATGGCGCAGGCATCAAAACGGCTACGCTTCAGTTTGAAGGCCCCTTTGCGTATGGTTTTTTAAAAGCAGAAAGCGGTGTGCACCGGTTAGTGCGCATTTCACCTTTTGACAGTAATGCCCGAAGGCATACTTCCTTTGCATCCGTATTTGTATACCCGCTGGTAGATGATACCATCGATATAGAAATAAAGGATGCTGATGTAAAGATGGAAACAGCCCGCAGCGGCGGAGCCGGCGGACAGAATGTGAACAAGGTAGAAACAAAAGTATTCCTGACGCACATTCCCACAGGTATCGTTGTGGTTTGCCAGACCGAGCGCACGCAGATGGGCAACCGGGAAAAAGCCATGCAGATGCTGAAAAGCCGGCTGTACGAGGAAGAATTGCGTAAGCGGGAGGAGCTGAAAAATGCAGCAAATGCCGGTAAGAAAAAAATTGAATGGGGCAGCCAGATACGCAGCTATGTGTTCCATCCTTATAAAATGATCAAAGACCACCGTACAGATTATGAAGTAGGAAATGTGCAGCCGGTAATGGACGGTGAGCTGGATGGTTTCATAAAAGCGTACCTGATGCAGAGTAAGGAAACAGTTTAATATTTTTGTTGGAAATGGAAAAAAACATACCCATATTAAATAAGCGGATATTCTGGGACACGGATTTCTCAAAACTGGATTATAAAAGCCATGCGGCATCCATTATTGAACGTGTTTTTGAAAGGGGAGATGTTGAGGATATACGACAGGTAAGGAGGTTTTATGGGGATGAAAAGGTAAAAGAGGTTTTGTTAAATGCAAAGTGGCTCAGGTATGATATCTTTCTTTTTGTAAAAAATCTGTTTGATTTAAAATCTGAAACATTTCGATGCTATACTATGAGACAGTCGAAGGAAATACCCTGGCTCTATTAAAGCAGTTAATGCATTTAGAGATGCTGAATAACTTTATATTAGTTGGAGGAACCGCCCTGTCTTTGAAGAATGGTCATCGGAAATCAATTGATTTAGATCTGTTCTCTGATACCGATTTTGATAACCAGCAATTGAAAGATAAATTAACAGAGATTTTTACTACGTTCAGGTTCACCAGCAGTAATGCTGCACCAGAAGTTTTTGCTTATATTGATGAAGTAAAGGTCGATTTTGTCAAATATCGTTATCATAAAAGGATCAGGTTAATGAGTTCTGAAGATATCGCAGCAATGAAAATTTTTGCACTTATGCAAAGAGCCAAGAAAAAGGGCTTTTATGATCTGAGTTTATTATTGGATATTTTTGAAACTGAAAAATAATTGAGTTCTATTTTGAAAAATTTTCCAAAAATATGACGCTGATTTCTGTACCGCAGGCAATGTTGTATTTCGATGATGCAGAAGCCGATGATGATCCGGTCAGCCTTAAAGGACAAACCTGGGAATCAGTAAAGAACAATATAAAACAACACGTCAATAACTATTTAAAATAATAAAGAACCTTATTTTCAAATTATATAATTTTCAAATTGAAATACTATGCACCAGGGAACTTTTTCTTATCCTTTACCTGCAAATGAACCGGTACTGAACTATGCACCCGGTAGTAAAGAACGGGAAAACTTAAAAGCAGCGCTTGCATTATTGAAAAGCACTCCCATTGATGTGCCTATGTATATCGGCAGCGCCGAAGTGCGTACTTCAAAAAAAGAAAAGCTGCGCCCGCCACATGAGCACAAAGTTGTATTGGGCACTTTTTCAATAGGAGAGAAGAAGCATGTGCAGCAGGCAATAGATGCGGCTTTGGCGGCAAAGCAGTACTGGGAGGGGATGACCTGGGAAAGCCGTGCAGCCATTTTCTTAAAAGCGGCAGACCTCATCTCCACAAAATACCGTGCCCGGATGAATGCAGCTACCATGCTGGGACAAAGTAAAAATGCTTACCAGGCTGAAATTGACAGTGCCTGCGAGCTGATCGATTTTTTGCGGTTTAATGTGCATTTCCTGAGTGAGATCTATAAACAACAGCCCATAAGTGGCGCGGGTATGCACAACCGCCTGGAGTATCGCCCGCTGGAAGGATTTGTGCTGGCTATTACACCCTTTAATTTCACGGCTATCGGAGGGAACCTTCCCACATCGGCCGCCCTGTGCGGCAATGTAGTGGTCTGGAAACCGGCACATACGCAGATCTATGCGGCGCAGTTATTCATGCGTATTTTAAAGGAGGCCGGGCTGCCGGATGGCGTTATTAATTTAATTTATGTGGATGGGCCTGTTGTGGGGGATGTATGCTTTAATCACAGGGACTTTGCGGGCATCCATTTTACCGGCTCTACCGGCGTATTTAACCATATGTGGGAAACTATCGGGAAAAATATTTCCAAATATAGAACCTACCCCCGTATTGTTGGTGAAACAGGTGGAAAGGATTTTGTGATGGTGCATAAAAGCGCTGATGCAGATGAAGTGGCTACAGCCCTGTTAAGAGGCGCTTTTGAATACCAGGGCCAGAAATGCTCTGCAGCTTCCCGGGCTTATATTCCTTCCAACCTGTGGAAAGATATAAGGAAAAAACTGGTTGACGGGATCAACTCCTTTAAAATGGGATCGGTAGAGGATTTCAGCAATTTTATCAACGCAGTGATTGATGAAAAAAGCTTTGATAAGATCAGCAGCTATATTGAAAAAGCAAAGAAAGACCCTAAAGCGTCTGTAGTGGTTGGAGGAACCTGCGATAAAAGAGAAGGCTACTTTATTCAGCCAACAGTGATTGAAGCAAAGGACCCCCGGTTTATCACTATGCGCGAAGAGATCTTCGGGCCGGTGCTGACGGTATATGTTTACCCGGCCGGCCAGTTTGAAAAAACGCTGGAGCTGGTAGATCATACATCGCCTTATGCTTTAACAGGGTCCATTTTTTCCAGAGATCGCGCGGCAATCGAAACGGCCACCCGGCGTCTTTCCAATGCAGCGGGTAATTTTTATATCAATGACAAACCCACCGGCGCCGTGGTAGGGCAGCAGCCTTTTGGCGGGGCAAGGGCATCCGGGACCAATGATAAGGCAGGGTCTATCCTGAATTTATACCGCTGGTTAAGTGTACGCACCATAAAAGAAACGTATAATCCGCCGGTAGACTACCGTTATCCGTTTATGGCGGAAGAATAGGGTTGCGCACTGTTTACGAATGTCGTGGTGCGCCTGACAAACCATGGCTCCCGGTATCAATCATCCTTTGTCAGGGTCAGGTAAAAAAAAATATTTTGAAATCAATTCTTACAGAGCAGCAGATCGCCATTACCATTAAAAGACTGGCTTGCCAGATAGTAGAGGATCATGATGATTTTTCAAAGATCGCGATCATTGGCCTGCAACCAAGAGGAATCTATTTATCGGATCGCATTTATGCAGCTATTCAGCAGCAATCCAAAAAACAGCAGATTGATTATGGACGGCTGGATATAACTTTTTACCGGGATGATGTAAGGAATGAGCTGCATGCAGCCAATAAAACAGATATTCCTTTCTCCATTGAAGGTAAAGATGTGATCCTGATTGACGATGTATTGTATACAGGGCGCACTACCCGGGCGGCTTTTGATGCTTTGCTGGATTATGGCCGCCCCAAAAAAGTAGCGCTTTGTGTACTGATCGACCGCAGGTTCAGCAGGGAATTTCCGATCCAGGCGGATTATGTGGGTAAATACATTGATTCCTTCGACACGCAGAAGGTATTGGTACGCTGGAAAGAGAATAGCGAGAGAGACCAGGTAACCATAACAGAAGGATAACTTTCTTGGTGTAATATTATTGAAGAGCTGAGGCATTGTCTCAGCTCTTATTCTTTTAAGAAATATAAACTATAGCTGTTTCTGGTTGTTTTAAAGCTATAGGTGGTTGCTCAATCCTGTTTTTATGCGATTGTATTGTTTAACGGTTTTGCTTCTTTTTTCCGGCCTGGTTTACAGCCAGGAGAAAATGGCCTGTGATAGCCTGTCCGGGGTGCTTGAAACTATTTATGTAAAGGACCAAAAACCACGGGATACATTAAATCGTTTGATGAAACAGTTTGGTTATAATTCGGATACAGTCAACCGGTACTGGAACCACGTCAAAGAAATGGATTCCTTAAATGCTTTGCAGGTTACCAAAATTATTGACCGCTATGGGTGGTTACCTCAGCAGAAAATTTCACCTATGGCGGCGCAGGCGCTTTATATAGTTATTCAGCATGCGCCGGCAATCCAGGAAAAATATTTGCCTGTTTTAAAAAAGGCGATAGACAGGGGCTTTGCAAAAAAAGAGTATTATGCATATATGTATGATCGTATACAAATGTTTCATAACAAATATCAACTGTATGGAACGCAGTATGGCAGTGATCGTTCCGGCAAAACGGTTTTATGGCCGGTGAAAAATGCGGTTCAGCTCAATGTGCGAAGGAAGCTGATGGGCCTGGGTACTATTGAAGAACAGTCAAAAGGTATGGAGTACACGTTTATAAATCCGGCAATTGATTCTTTAAAAAATAGAATTGTGTTTTTCGGAAATGTGGAAAACACCCGGCAGCAACCGGTTCCGGATGTCGCTATTTATGATTCGGAGAAGCAGTGCCTGGGAAGAACAGATAGACTGGGATATTTTAAAATTGTACCGGATAAATCAGCTTTAAAAAACGGCATTTATTTAAAAAAGAAGATTATGAGATAACCTGGTATTTTTTTAAAAGCAAAAATGCAGATGTGTTTTATGACGGAATTTTGCTAAAAGACAGAAAATAACACCATAACCACGATCTGTTAATGCCTGTCTTAATCAACGATAGTTGAATATGTGTTCTATAAGCGCTTAAAAGCCTCAAAAAGGAGTTTGCCTGATCAAATTTGTTAAAAAGAGAATTGGCCTGATATTAGCGGATAAATTATAGATAGCGCTTACATTTTTGGTAGTAACTGGTCATTAAAAGCAGGATCATGAAAAATGAAAAAGAACAGTTTGCCATTGAAGCTACAGTAAATGGTAAAAAGCAGCAAATTCAGGTAACCACTGCTGAAACAACCGATGGCGTAGACTTTTATGTCTGTAAAGTCAATGAAAAAGAAATTACCCAGGTACGAAAAGATATGGAAGGCTGGAAACAGGTCTGGGGTGATCTTCCGGAAGACGAAGCCCGGCATATCGGCAGCCTGATCGATGCTTATCTCAAAAAAAATAAGATCACTTCCTGAAGCAGCAGTTTCCCTTTAAACGGTAACAGCAAATTAACAAAATCCATTTAATTTGCAGGCTCAAAATCAGGGAAATGAGTCAATTGAGATATGGTCTGTTTCTGGTAGCCTTTGTTGCTGCAACCTCTTTAAATGCACAGGATACCTCACAGTATATTATTCCCGGAAGGGTCAATACTATTGAGCAGCAGCAAAAACCTTATGTGGTCCTTATTTCTATTGACGGGTTCCGGTACGATCTGGCAGATAAACACAATGCCGTTTTCTTAAAAAAAATGCGGGATGCAGGTGTTGCCGCAGCTTCCATGAAGCCCTGTTTCCCGTCGCTGACCTTTCCCAATCATTATTCCATCATCACCGGCTTGTATCCGTCGCATCATGGCCTGGTCGATAACTCATTCTATGATGCCCGAAAAAATGCCTACTATAAGGTAGGTGATAAAAGAGCCGTAGAGGACTCATCCTGGTATGGCGGTGAGCCGCTTTGGGTACTGGCAGAAAAGCAAAAAATGATCACTGCCAGCTTTTACTGGGTAGGTTCGGAAAGCCACATCAATGGTATGCCACCCACTTATTATTATAAATACAATGAAGCTATTTCCATAGACCGGCGTGTTGAAATTTTAAAAGAATGGTTGCAGCAACCTGCAGAAACCAGGCCACACTTGATTACTTTTTATTTTCCACAGGTAGATCATCAGGAGCATATGCATGGGGTGGATGCAAAGGAAACAGAGGAGGCGGTGCACCTGGTAGATGATGCTATTCGTAAAATGTATGAAGCCTGCCGTTCAACCGGTCTGCCGGTTAATTTTGTAGTGGTATCGGATCATGGCTTTGCCAACCTGGATACTGCTAAAATAGTTCCGGTTGCCCTAATTACCGGTTTGATAGATACCAGTAAATTTCTCATGGCCGGAGGTGGCACCATGATCCATTTATATGCAAAAAATAAAGCAGACATCAAACCCGCCTATAAACGCTTACGCGAACAAACGGATTTTCAGGCATGGCTTACTACAAAAACGCCAAAAAGCTGGAAATACCGGAAAAAGAACGACCGGTATCATCGCATAGGCGACATCCTGCTTACCTGTTCGCCTCCCCGCTATTTTTATTTCGGCGGCAGAAAATCTTTGGGAGCACATGGCTTTGACAACCGGTTACCGGAAATGCAGGCTACTTTTTATGCATGGGGCCCGGCTTTTAAAGAACATTATAAGATCAGGTCCTTTAATAATATTGATGTGTATCCCCTGTTGGCGCAACTGCTGGGCCTGAAGGCTGACCAGCCGGTTGATGGCAATGCAAAAAAGCTTGGAAAAATACTAAAATAAAGTAAACAAATAGCCTTGCCGGTTCTCCGGAAATATTTTTACATTTGAGCGGTTACAGGCGCAGGCCTGCAGCAGGAGAACGTTAAAGCATTTAAACGGAATTGTTCAATGGCAAAAGAAGTAGTAGCACCAAAGAAAGGAGCTGAATATAATGAAGACAGTATTAAAAGTCTGGACTGGAAGGAGCACATCCGGCTTCGTCCGGGTATGTATATCGGAAAATTAGGAGACGGCAACAGCCCGGATGATGGTATTTATGTGCTGGTAAAAGAGGTAATGGACAACTGTATTGATGAGTACATGATGGGCTATGGAAAAACCATAGAGCTCAGCATTAAAGATAATACAGTTACGGTACGGGATTATGGCCGCGGTATCCCTTTGGGCAAAGTAGTGGATGTGGTAAGCAAGATCAATACAGGTGCCAAATATGACAGCCGGGCCTTTCAGAAATCCGTTGGTCTGAACGGGGTAGGTACCAAAGCGGTAAACGCATTGAGCAATTATTTCAAAGTGGTATCTGTGCGTGACGGCAGGGAAAAGCAGGCAGAGTTTGAAAGAGGAGTCCTGAAAAATGAGAGCAAAGAAATAAAAACAGCCGCCGATAATGGCACCCTGGTAACCTTTGTGCCGGATAATACTATTTTTAAGAACTTTAAATTCTACCCGGAATTTCTGGAAAACCTGATCTGGAACTATTGTTTCCTGAATGCAGGGCTCAGGATCATTTTCAATGGGAAAACCTATATCAGCCGCAATGGTTTGCTGGACCTGTTGCAACGCAAGACCAATGAGGATGAGATCCGGTATCCGATCATTCACCTGAAGGGAGAAGACATAGAAGTAGCAATTACTCATGGCAATGATTACGGAGAAGAACTGTACAGTTTTGTAAACGGTCAGCATACCACACAGGGAGGTACACACCAGCAGGCATTCCGGGAGGCGTATGTAAAAACCATCCGCGATTTTTATAAAAAAGATTATGATGCGGCGGATATCCGGGGCGCAATTGTGGCCGCCATTTCCGTGCGTGTTGTAGAACCGGTGTTTGAAAGCCAGACAAAAACAAAGCTGGGCTCTCAGAATGTGGATATAAACGGCCCCAGCATGAAACAGTTTGTGGGCGATTTTCTTTCCAAGGCACTGGATGATTTTTTGCACAAAAACCCGGCTACTTCCGAAGCGTTGAAAAAACGGATTGAGCAAAGTGAAAGGGAACGGAAAGACCTGGCCGGTATTAAAAAGCTGGCAAATGAACGCGCCAAAAAAGCCAACCTGCACAACCGTAAATTAAGGGACTGCCGGATACATCTGAATGAAGAGCCACCTGCAAAAGGCCGGGAGGAATTTATTGCAAAACAGAGTGAGACAACCATTTTTATAACGGAGGGTGACAGCGCCAGTGGCTCTATTACCAAAGCAAGGAATGTTGAGACCCAGGCTGTATTTAGTTTACGGGGTAAGCCGCTGAACAGTTTCGGGCTTACCAAAAAAGTGGTGTATGAAAATGAAGAGTTTAATTTGTTGCAGCATGCATTGAACATAGAAGAGGGCCTGGAAGGGCTGCGTTTTAATAACATTGTAATCGCTACGGATGCTGATGTGGATGGTATGCACATCCGGCTGCTGATCATGACCTTCTTTTTACAGTTCTTTCCTGAGTTGGTAAAGCAGGAAAAGGTATATGTGCTGGAAACCCCGCTGTTCCGGGTACGGGATAAGAAAGAGACCATTTATTGTTACAATGAGGCCGAGAAAATAGCAGCAATAAAAAAATTATCCGGCAAACCGGAAGTAACGCGGTTTAAAGGACTGGGGGAGATCAGCCCCGATGAATTTTCACAATTCATATCCGGCGATATGCGCAAACAGCTCATGCGCCTGGAGCAGGGCGATCATATCCAGCAATTGCTGGAATATTATATGGGTAAAAATACGATGGACCGCCAGGAGTTTATTATCGACAACCTGGTAGTAGAGATCGATCAGGCAGAAGAAACTGTCAGTACTTAACGGAGGGCTCTGCGCTCATCCTGTGGTAAATCTGCCGCCGGCAGATACATTTTCATCTGATTTGTCTACTGTAACTTTTGAAGGGCCGCCTCCGGCAAAGCAACTGATTTCCGTAAAGTATAATCAAAACAGATCATTCCCGTTTTTGCAAAAACAACAGGGATTTTTTTGCCCTCAACCTCTTTTTCCAGCCGGTAGTAGAGGTCAAATCCTACCCGCTGAAAGTCACCCGCCGCAACGGATGCGAGGAGTAGATCTCCCATAAAAGCTTCATTTTTAAACTCCATGGCCACGTCTGCCATAATCAGCCCTATACCTTCAAAGGATAGTTCAGTATAGTTAAATTGTTTCAGGAATTGTACGCGCGCCTCCTGTATCATTCCCAGCAGACTGTCATTGCCCGCATGACCGCCATAATTGATATCGGTAACACGTACCGGGATAGTACAGGTAAACCGGAATGTTTTTGGTAATGCTATTTTTATCCTGGCCATAAATATTTATTGATTGTGCGCTGCCCGGTTTCAGCAGGCAAGTATAAGGAAAAACCACCATTTCCCGGAACCGTGTATCATAAAAAAAGCCTTACCATTGAGTAAGACTTTTGAGTTCTTTCAGACCGCACGCAGACTGTTACAAACCGGATTTGTCAGAACTGGCAAGATCCAGCAGATCCAGAAAAGTGTCAGGAGTTGCGGTTACAGGCGCCTTGGCCAGTTGTTTCTGCCATTGCTGTATCTGGTTAGAACATTCTGAACCAGAGGCTTCTCCTGCAACACAATCTGCTATATTTCCCAGCTTTTTAGACATCCGCACTACTTTGCCATCTTCGGTCATCAGCATAATATACCTTCCCTGCAGAGCTTTATTTCTTTCAACAGTAGTAATATAAGTATTGCCTGAAGCTGTCTTAATTTGTGTGGGTTGTGTGTGCGCGTCGGGTAAAACAGACGGGTGCGCAGCTAAAGGCTGTACCTGTTTGACCGGCTCTTTTTCTTTCCTGTCCAGGCTGGCGATCTGCTGATCATTTTTGCGATCCGTATTTTCAAACCTGGAGAGAATAGTTGCAGAATCCTTATTAGACTTCTCAATCATGTGAAAAGTAGCAAAACAAAGCAGGCCCACAACAGTAGCTGCCACAGCATAACGTGCCCATTTAAAGGATCCTTTTTTAACAGGAGCCAGTTTGGGTGCAGCAACTGCTCGGGGCAGTTCCGGCTCAATTTTAGACCAGAGTGCAGCAGGTGGCGGAATTTCAAAATGCTTTAATCTGTCCGAAAGATGATCAAAAGCATTTTCTTCTTCCAGGTTGTCAAGGATATTCTTCCATGCCAGGTCCGGAGGGGCAACTTCCATGGCGTTCAGCTTTTGCGCCAGTGGTTTCAGTTGTTGCCATTCATCTAACCCGGTTGCAATGCTGTTCCAAACCTCAGCCGGTGGTGTTACCTGATAATCATATAACTTATGTTGGCTGCTCATTGCTTAATGTGTCAATTTTATCTTTATTGTCAATATATTTTTTTACAAGATCCTGTAAAATAGCCTTTGCTCTGGAAAGCTGGCTTTTACTGGTACCTTCACTGATGCCTAACATGTCGCCAATTTCTTTGTGCGAATAACCTTCTACAACATACATATTAAACACGGTACGGTACCCGGGAGACAATTGAGTGATCAGTTGCAGGATATCCTTTTCAGCTAGTTCGTCCAATACAGAAACATATTTCCCTTCTATTGTGTTCTCTTCCTTTTCTGTTACAGGCTGCAGGTATTTTTTTCTTCTGAAATGTTCAATGGCCGTGTTTACAAAAATGCGGCGTACCCACCCTTCAAATGACCCATCTCCGCGGAAACTCTCTAATTTTTTGTAAACTTTTATGAATGCGTCCTGCAAAATATCCTGTGCCTCATCAGCATTTGAAGCATAACGCAAGCATACGGCGTACATTTTAGGAGAGAAACGGCGGTATAATTCTTCCTGCATCCTTCTGTCTCCATCAATACATCCTTTAATCAAGTCGCTTTCCGGTATGATATGGTTGCTTTCAGTACTCAAATTTTTAATTTTTTTTAAAAGTGACTGGTTTTAGTTGACAGGTTAATGAATTGACGGGAAATTTCCCTTGTTAATGGTTCAATTTAAACATGTTCACTGTCTGCAAACCTCGTCAAATATACCACCAGTTTTTTAACTGCCTTCTTCCGGTGACTAAATTCCTGTTTTTCTTCTAACGACATTTGTCCGAAGGTCTTATTGCTTCCATCCGGTATGAACACCGGATCATAGCCAAACCCGTTGGTCCCTGATGGCGCTTCTGTGATCCTGCCAGGGCAAACACCTTCAAACTGCTGCTCTTTTCCATTGATAATCAATGATATAACTGTTTTAAACCGTGCGTCCCGCTGTTCTTTACCTTTCAAAAGCTGCAATAGTTTATCCATATTGGAGCTGTATTGCGGTTCTCCGTCCGCAAAACGGGCGCTTTTTACGCCAGGGGCGCCGTTTAAGGCGGCTACTTCGAGACCGCTGTCCTCGCTGAAACAATTTTTACCGGTCATCTGATAGATGACTGTTGCTTTTTCGGTAGCATTTTCTTCCAGCGTGGCGTGGGGCTCCGGTATATCTTTCAGGATCCCTGCTTCTTTCAGGCTGATGATAGCAAATCCTTCCGGCAGTGCCTGGCGGATCTCCTGTACCTTGTTGTCGTTATTGGTGGCAAAAATGAGCGTAATCATAAATTGAATATCTTTTTAAAGCTGCTCCAGAGCTGGGTTTTAGCAGGTTTGTCGTCTTTTAACGCATCAAGGGCGGGGGCATGCATCACCGTGTAGCCTGCAAAGGTTTGTACCTGGTAAGGCGGAATTTCAAAGGGGAACCCAAAGGCTGCTGCAGTTGTGCCGAACAGCAATACCACCTTGCCGGTGAAATGATCCAGCAGTTGTTCATAGGGCGTATGCGGATAATTATTGCGGTTAATGATCACTACATCGTTCGGGCCCAGTTTGCAGGCGTTCAGGATCTGCGATAAAAAGGTAAAGGCCGGGTCCGGTAAATGCAGGTCGGTCGTGTAATCCACTATTACCATAATATTTTTCTGGTTGCCCCCCAGCGATTTCCATTCGGTGGTTGTACCGGTGCCGGAGCTCTCCTCCACGGGTGGCTGCTTTGAGGCCGTCTCAATGTCCGGGGCTTCCGCAACAATTTCGGCAGCAACGGTTATGCTGTTATCCGGCATTAATGACCTGGGGTACAGTTGGGCAATCAGCCGGGGCGGCAGATCAATTTTATTTAAACTCATACGTTTCTTTTTTTCCTAACGACGTGGTTCGTAACTTCGCTCCAGTTCCGATAGGTATCGGCATCAAAAATAATATTTTATGGTGGAAGCAATGAGTATACCGGTTACGAAAACCGGTAAAAGTAAGCTGGACAAGGTGGATTTCAATCACCTGGGTTTTGGTAAGTATTTTTCTGATCACATGCTGGAGGCAGATTATGTTGACGGAAAATGGACAAATGTGAATATCCGTCCTTATGAGGCGCTCGGCTTTCTACCTGCACTTTCCGTACTGCATTATTCCCAGACTATTTTTGAGGGACAGAAGGCGCATAAAGATGAACAAGGGAATATTCATATTTTCCGGCCGCATGAAAACTGGAAACGGATGAACCGTTCAGCTGAACGCCTGGCCATGCCGCAGATCCCTGAGGAGATTTTTATTGATGGGATGAAGCAACTGATCGAGCTGGATAAGGATTTCATTCCTTCCGGATACGACGAGTCCCTTTACATCCGCCCGTTTCTTTTTGCAACCGAAGAAACCCTGGGGGTAAAAGAATCCTCTTCTTATAAATTTCTGATCATTACAGGCCCCGCGGGATCTTACTTTTCCGCGCCTGCACGTATCTATGTAGAAGAAAAATACACCCGTGCAGCTCCCGGCGGAACCGGTTTTGCAAAAACAGGCGGCAATTACGCAGCCTCCTTATTATCTTCCGCAGAAGCAAAAAAACAGGGGTATGACCAGGTGTTGTGGATGGATGCGCTGGAGCACAAATATGTACAGGAGGTGGGAGCCATGAACATCATGTTCATCATAGGGGATACAGTGGTAACACCGGACCTCACGGACGGCACCATTTTAAGTGGTATTACCCGTTTAAGCCTGCTTGAACGGTTCCGTGATCAGGGTTTCAAGGTAGAAGAACGCAAAGTATCTATTGATGAACTGATGGATGCTTATAAAGCCGGTGCCCTGAAAGAGGTATTCGGATGCGGAACAGCAGCTACCATTTCCCATGTAAAAGAGCTGAAGTACAAGGATTTTGTAATGGAATTTGACGTGGACAGCATGACCATTTCAGCAGAAATGAAAAAATACCTGCTGGATTACAAGGAGAATAAACACGGTGATCCTTACGGATGGCTGGAAAAAGTATAGAGGAATTAAAAAAGACACGGAAAAGAGCCGGGCTTTGTCCGGGTTCTTTTTATTTTAGTCGCAAAAATATGATATACAACAGATTAGTGATATGCAAGCTGAAAAGTGCGACGTAACCAGGCTGAGCAGTGTTCCTGCAGCCGGGATGCCGGAATAAAGAGGCAGCAGAAAAAGTGAGAATTATTTTTGAAAGTTCCGATACAAATACTACCTTTGCCTCCCGAAAAATCGGGACAAAATTTAAAGCATTAAAAGAATGCCTACTATTAATCAGTTAGTTCGAAAAGGAAGAGAAATCATTAGGGCAAAAAGCAAATCCAGGGCACTGGATCAATGTCCGCAGCGCCGTGGTGTTTGTACCCGTGTATATACTACAACTCCCAAAAAGCCTAACTCTGCATTGCGTAAAGTGGCTAAAGTGCGCCTTACCAACAAGATAGAGGTGATCGCTTATATTCCGGGTGAAGGTCATAACCTGCAGGAGCACTCGATCGTTTTGATCAGAGGAGGGCGTGTAAAAGATTTACCGGGTGTACGTTATCATATTGTACGCGGCAGCCTGGATACTGCGGGCGTAAAAGACCGTAAACAAAGCCGCTCTAAATACGGAACTAAAAAAGCTAAGAAATAATTAGCGGTAAAATATCAGTCGCTGGTAGCTCCGATAGCTATCGGAATCAGACTTAGAAAAAATAAGATAAAATTTTAAGATAATGCGTAAAGCACAAGCCAAGAAACTTCCGTTAGCACCGGATCCTAAGTTCAATGATAAATTGGTTACCCGTTTTGTAAACAACCTGATGTGGGAAGGTAAGAAAAGTGGCGCATTCACCATTTTTTACGATGCAATTGATAAGGTAGCGAAACAAACCAATGAAGATGGATATGAGATCTGGAAAAAAGCACTGGCCAATGTGACACCAGCGGTTGAAGTACGCAGCCGCCGTATTGGAGGTGCCACCTTTCAGATCCCTTCTGAAGTGCGCCCGGATCGTAAAATTTCCCTGAGCATTAAATGGCTGATCCGTTACAGTCGTGAAAGAAATGGCCGCAGCATGGCAGATAAACTGGCTAACGAAATTGTAGCCGCCAGCAAAGGGGAAGGCGCTGCTTTTAAAAAGAAAGAAGATACCCACCGTATGGCAGAAGCCAACAAGGCGTTTGCTCACTTCAGGGTATAACACACTACTGGATAAGAGTTATTAAAATAAAAGACACCCGTTCTGGTAATTGCCCGAACGGGTTTTCTGTTTTTGTGTACCTTAGTTAAAAATGTTTATGAAAACGCAAACGGAAGTCTGGTTACGTGGAGAAAAGATACCCGGTTTGGCATTGCAGTTACAGCCTGCGGCAGATGCGCTACTGCAGGCCAAGGAAGAA
This sequence comes from Niabella ginsenosidivorans, assembly GCF_001654455.1. Taxonomy (NCBI): domain Bacteria; kingdom Pseudomonadati; phylum Bacteroidota; class Chitinophagia; order Chitinophagales; family Chitinophagaceae; genus Niabella; species Niabella ginsenosidivorans. The sequence goes on along the minus strand of NZ_CP015772.1, from coordinate 3,626,240 downwards.
CTGCAGGGATTACTTAACGGTTTTCCTGATGCACTGCTTTGGGAACGACCGGCAGGTGTGGCTTCTGTGGGCTTTCATTTAAAACACATTGCAGGGTTTCTGGACCGCCTGCTGACCTATGCTGAAGGCAACGCACTTACGAAACAACAGCTGGAAACGCTTAAAAGTGAAATAGCAGTACAGCCTTTGTCATTAAAACAATTACTGGAAAATGCAGTTGCAGCCATTGATCAGACCATCAGCCGGTATAAAAACTTTCCTGAAGCTGTATTAACAGAGGCCCGGAAAGTGGGCCGGGCGGGGCTACCTTCTACGGTAATAGGCTTATGCTTTCATGCGGCAGAGCATACCATGCGGCACACCGGGCAATTGCTGGTAACCACGGCAGTGCTGAAAGGCAGAAGTTAAGCCGTTTTTAATTTGTTGACCAGGTCAATATACTCCTGCATGGCAGCTTCTTTGCTTTTACCTTTTATGGTTTCCCGGGCATTGTATTTTGCCTTTGCTACAAGATCAAAAGGATTTGCAGGGGCTTCCGGGGCCACATCGCCTTCTGTAGCCTGCTTGTAAAGCGCATATAATTGCAGTAAGAGATCGTTAGATGGTTTTTGAGTAAGCGTTTTGCTGGCCGCTACCGCTGCTTCAAATTGCCGGATCAGTTCCATGCTGTTTATTTTTTGATCTACTAAAATAACTTTCTTAATTATATATCGCTTAATAAAATGGTTTTCTTGTTCCTGATCAAGCAGCAGATAGACTCTTACAGGAACTGAGATAATACAGCTGCGCTGTTCAGAAAGGCAACGGTATTGGCAGGGAAATGCAGCGCCTGTGAATATAAATCAGCTGAGCAAATAAATTAACTAAATTTGGAGCAACAGCCCATTAAGCAGCACATCAGATATGATAAAACGCATTTACGTTATTGTTCTTTACAGCATTGCCCTTAATATATATATATCCGTTCAGGCACAAACCGCGGAAATTACAGGTATTAGAGCCGATCTGCAAACTGTAAAGGATAGTTTACATCTTACTGATCTGCTGAACCGCCTGGGTTTTCTTATGTATGAAAAAAATATTGACAGCACTTTCTTTTATACCCGCAAGGCCCGTGCCATTGCAGCCCGGCATGACTATCAGAAAGGAGAAGCAGATGCATTGACCAATATTGGTGTGGTATACGATGTTAAGGGATACTCGGCATTGGCGATCTATTATTATAATAAAGCGTTCAAGCTGTATAAAGCCATCCGGGACACCTCTAATCAGGTGCAGGTGCTGATGAATATCGGCAGCCTTTATCATTATATGGGAAAAGAGCGGCGAACCCGGAAATATTTTAATGCGGCATTTCATACAGGTGCGCACCTGCAAAAAGATTCCATTATGTCGCTGCTGATCTGTAACTATCTTCTGGCTTATTCAGCGTCGTTAAGCGGCGATTCTATTGCTTATTATAGCCGTAAAGCACAAGAAATAGCTTTAAGATATAAGGATCAGCGTTCGCTCCTGGTCATCCATCAAATTATGGCCAGCCGGCTTATTGAAGAGGGCCGGCGGCAGGAGGGGCTGCAACTGCTGGCACAAACTATTGACAGCGCACAGCAGCGGCAACTGTATTTTGCCAGCCTGGATATGATCATTACCATGGGCGATTACCTGACAGGTACTGATATAGCACAGGCTGTCCGTTATTACCAGATGGGGCTGGATATTGTGCAGAAAAGTGGCTATACCTTTTATAAAGAGGTTTTGGCAGAAAAGCTTTATAACTGCTACCTGAGCAGCAAAAAACCGGAAGAATACCGCTATTTTGCAGAGCAATATATCCGCGCGCTTAAGGATGAAAAGAATATGAATGCGGCATCTTCTGTAGATTATGTTGATTACGCTATAAAGGAAGAGCAACTGGAAGCTGTAAGTGCCCGGGACACCTATCAGCGATGGCTGATTGCCGGAATGCTGCTTTTAAGTATTGCAGGACTTGTTTTTACCATCATTATAAAAAAGAATCTGGAAAGGACCCGTAAGCTAAACAGGCTGGTAACTGCACAGAATGATACCCTGCAGGAAACTTTGAAAGTACTGGAGCAGAGTAATGCAGAAAATGCGAAGATGATGAAGGTAATAGTGCATGATCTCCGGGGGCCGATAAGTGGTATCAATGCTATTGCCGGATTGCTGTTAACAGAACCCCAAAGGACAGCCGAAGATGCTGAGATGTTTGAGCTTGTAAAAGATTCCAGCCAGAACCTGCTGGATCTGACAGATGACATACTGGCGCTTAATACCAAACCGGGGGCGCTTAAAAAAGAGCCGGTAGATATAGGAGATTTGCTGCATCATTGTGTGGCTTTGTATATGAGCAAAGCCAGGGAAAAAGGGCTGGAAATACATCTTCAGGCTGCACCAGTTATGATAAAGGCCGACAGGCAGAAACTGTGGCGTGTTGCCAGCAATCTTATTTCCAATGCTATTAAGTTCAGCCCTGCGGGTGCGGTTATTCATATTGATTTGGAAGATAGCGCCGGCAGCGTGCTGATTGGTGTAAAGGACGAAGGAATAGGAGTGCCGGATGATATTAAGAACCGGATATTTGATCTGCATACCAGTGCAAAACGCCACGGAACGGCCGGGGAACCGTCTTTTGGCATGGGGCTGTCGATAACCCGGCAGATTGTGGAAGCACATGGTGGCAGTATCTGGGTAGAAAGCGATGGCCAAAAGGGTAGTTGTTTTTTTGTAAAGCTCCCAAAAGAATAGCAAGCCCGTTCACCTTTCATATTTCGTTCTCTCTCCTAATTTACTGACCCGGGCATAAGGAAAATTTTTATGTGACTGGAGCATTAAAATTTTCAAAAAGTTCTCCTGTAAGTTGTTAGGGATATGTAATTCTCGTCGCTCTCGCATTTTCTGGCAGCCCCTGAAGATTCCGGTGGAAACAAAAAGCCGGAAGCTGCTCAATGATCAGGTATTGCCCGACTATACAGGATCTTCCGGCCTGGTTATATTGCATTCAATCTGCCAACAGCAGCCTGTAAGAGCAGTAAATCACTGTCCTATTTCAGGAATCACGCTTCCGATGCATCCGTTAGGCCTTTGGATGTGCAACAGTGCGGCTATGGTAGGGGCAATATCGGTCATATGCACTTCTCTTGTTAATTGCCCTGGTTTAATGCCCCAGCCATACCATAGCAACGGAATATGCGTATCGTGCGGGTTCCAGGTGCCATGGGTAGTACCGGTGCCGCCGGCACTGCCCGCAAACCATGCCGGGTTTAAAACAATCTGGATAGGACCGGAACGTTTATAATTATATCCGTTAATGATCATTGTTTTAATGGGTTCCGGAATGGATTCGCTGCCAATTTCATCCAGGTCTGCCACAAATTCCACACCTTCCTGCTTCTGTAAAAAAGAAACAGTTGCTTTTTTTATACCTGCGTAATCCAGCTTGCGCTGCTCAATCAACTTATTATCAAAATGGATCTGGTAGTTGGTGCCGGAAGTAACCAGTTTATCTACACCAAACTGGTTTTTCAGCATTTCATTTAAGGCTTTGCCCACTTTACCGCTTTCAAAAAAATCGGCAGGGATTTTATGCGCCTGCATAAATCCGATGGCATGTGCCGCGCCATGATCAGCCGTAAGGAAAACCAGGTACTGGCCTTTACCTACTTTTTGATCCAGATAATTAAAAAAGGTTTCCAGATCTTTATCCAGGCGCAGGTATACATCTTCTACTTCCATGGAGTTAGGGCCATATTTATGACCTACATAGTCAGTAGAGGCACAGTTGATCGTAAGAAAATCGGTAAAGGCTCCTGTCCCCAACTGATAACCATCCACTGCTGCTTTTGCAAAGTCCAGCGTCAGGGTATTACCGTAAGGAGAGCTGCGTATAACATCAGGATCCTGTTTAAAAACTTCGCTCAGGTCGTGCGGGAAGCCGGTTGTTTTCTCCCCTTTAAATTTTCCTTCCCAGGGCACATCATCCGCTGTGCTCTGCGTATAGGTATTTGCCGGATAAAGTGTTGTCCAGGGTTGGGCAATAAGTGTCTCCGGCTCCTTTTTGCTGTTGAACCGGTTCACCCATTGGGGCAGTTCTTTCATATACCAGGTGCTGGTAATGAACTGGCGGCTTTCATCATCAAACCAGAAGGCGCCATCTGCCACGTGGCCGGCCGGTAAAATAGAGGCTCTGTCTTTTAATGAAACGCCTACAACTTTTGACCGGAAATTGGTGGCCAGTTTGAGCTCGTCTGTGATGGTGCTGGCCAGGTTATTCCTGGGCGACATTTTTCCGGCTTTTGAAGTGCTTCCTACGGACTGCACCGTGGAATCTTCTGTACAATAAACAGATCTGCCTGTCAGCTCATCAACCCAGTCATTTCCTGTAATACCGTGTATTGCAGGAACAGAACCGGTGAAGATAGTAGTATGCCCTACAGCTGTGAAAGAGGGCAGGTGACTGATAAAAGTATTTTCGCAGGAGTATCCGTCTTTCAGCAGCCGGTTAAAGCCACCGCTGCCATACCGGTCTGCATACCGGTATAAATAGTCCCAGCGCATTTGATCTACTACGATGCCTACCACTAATTTTGGACGTTTTACTGGGTTTTGTGCAGATCCTGTGAGGACAGTAAAAACAGCAATCAGCAAGAAATAAAGTCTTTTCATCATAATCAATTTGCTCAAAAATAGGAAAAGCAGCCTGATAATGCCGGCCGTTTATGTAAAGTTTATCTTATGAAAAAGATTTGCCGGGCACCTCCTAAATAAAACGGTTCTTTTTCTCATTTTTTGATAATTTCAAAAAATGAAACGGCCCTGCTTCCTTCTGTTATGTTTTCTGGTAATGACTGTTTACCCGCTCATTATTATTGCGCAGGATTATAAGCTGACGGTTATTTTAGATAGTGTTCCTCCTTATACAGCAGATACGGCCGCGCTGTTCCTGGCGGGAAACCCGAATAACTGGAGCCCGCAGGCGGACGGTTACCGGTTCCGGATACAGGAGGGGCGTTACCGGCTGGTGATGGATGCCGTTCATGGAGCTATTGAGTTTAAAATTACCCGGGGCAGTTGGGATCAAACAGAGACAGCCGGTAATGGCAAAAGCATCTCCAACAGGGTAGTGCAGTTGCAATCAGATTCAGTCATTCATATTGCTGTGGAAGGATGGCAGGATCATTTTGGAAAAAAGGAGAAAATGCATACCGCAAGTAAAAATGTAACCGTCACTGAGCAATTTTATATGCCGCAGCTAAAAAGGCACCGTACCGTGCGGATCTATCTTCCTGCAGGTTATAATACGGATAAAAAGAAACGCTATCCTGTTTTGTATTTGCAGGACGGGCAGAATGTTTTTGATGAGTTTACTTCCTATGCAGGTGAGTGGGACGTGGACGGCTTTATGGACACTACTGCTTTGCCGCCTTCCATTGTGGTGGCAGTAGACAACGGGGGAGATAAGCGGCTGGATGAATATTGCCCTTACCCTGTAAAAAGCATACCGGGCGCGGAGGGGAATTTATATGCTGACTTTATGGTGCAAACGCTGAAGCCCTATATTGACAGGCAATACCGGACATTAAAAAGCAAGCCCAATACGTTTATAGCAGGCAGCTCCATGGGCGGACTCATCTCTTTTTACACTGCGCTGCAATATCCGAAGATCTATGGCGGGGTGGGTGTTTTTTCACCATCGTTCTGGATAACGGAGGATAAGGTTTATGCAGATATCAAAAAGCTGGGTCCCGCGCTGAATTCCTTTATTTATTTTTATGTTGGATTGCTGGAGGGCGATACCATGCCCAACGACCTGCTAAAAGCTATGAAAGACCTGGCTGCAGTTTCCAAAGCAGAACTGACAGCAGTGATCAGAAGCGGCGGCGGCCATAATGAAGAAGCCTGGCGAAAAGAGTTTCCTCTCTTTTACCAGGCTGTTATTTCAAAAAAGAAATGATTTTTACGAAGGATCCCGGCAGCGCCGGATTAAGCCAATGGGCTCAGCTATTTGCCAAATATTTTTAAAATAGCCTGGGTAGACATAGAGCCTTCAAAAGCAGTGATCAGCTGCTTGTTAGCATTATAGAATGCATGAAAGGGAAGGTTTTTAATATTATAATAAACAGGCAGCGTATAGGAATAGTCTCTGCCTATAATAATGTTAGGATATTTTTGCAACTGATAATGCGCTACAAAATCAGCCATTTCCTTTAAGGGCAGAGGAGTGGCCATAACGATCTGGATGCCTTTATATTTATCCATATTCTTGATCATTTCCTCGGTTTCATGCTTGCAATGATCGCACTCCGGGCTGAACACCATAATCATTACGGGCTTGTTTTTCTGCAGCCTGGCTTTTAGCTCCCACCCGGTGCTGTCCGCATTTAAAAGACGCACTGCGGGAATGGTACGGTATTGTTTATAAGGAGGAAGGGCCTGGCTATTGCCCGGCTGAAAACAGATAATTGCGATCAGGAATAAGATTAAATACTTCATTTTCTTTATTTTATAAAATAACAGACATCAAAGATAACAATAGGATGCAGAATTAGTTGGCGGGGTTGCCTTAAAAAGCGTAAAAAAGTTTTCATTATTACGAATTTTTCGTAATTTTATTTTAAACTCGTATAATAAATGAAAAAATTAACAGCACAGGAAGAACAGCTAATGCTGGCCGTTTGGCAGGCAGGAGAGGGAAACGTAAAAGTGTTTATGGAGCTGCTGCCGGAACAGCTGCCTTATACAACCGTAGCTTCTACCATAAAGAACCTTGAGAAAAAAGGGTATGTTTCTGCCCGGTTATTTGGAAATGTATATGTATATAAACCCGCTATTTCTGAAGAAGAATATAAAAAGAAATTTATGGGAAGCGTGGTAAAGGATTATTTCAGCAATTCCTATAAAGAGCTGGTCAGCTTCTTTATAGACCAGAAAAAATTATCTGCCCAGGAATTAAAAGAGATCCTTAAAATGATCGAATCCGGAAAGAAAAAATAGTTATCAGCGATCAGTTTTCAATCCTGGTAGCTACCGGGCTGCGTTGTTTGTGGAACTAAAGACTGAAAGCTGACAACTCAAAACTCAAATCTGAAATCTCCCGTTATGCCTGTCATTATTGATTATATTCTTAAACTAAGTATTTGCCTGGCCGTTGTATACCTGTTTTACCAGCTTCTGCTAAGGCGGCTGACTTTTTATAACTGGAACCGCTGGTACCTGCTGGGTTATAGTGCCCTGAGCTTTGTAATTCCCTTAATCGATATAATGCCGGAGCTGCAAAAGAAACAACTGGATCAGAGCATGCTTGTGCAACTGATCCCGGCACTGGGTTTTGCATCGGCGGCAGATAATAGCTCCTTTTTGGAATCATTGACCATCTGGGACTGGGTGCTGGTTGTGGGTATCCTGGGCTCGGTGGTTTTGCTGACCCGTTTCCTGATCATGTTTTTTTCTTTTCTGAAAATAAAAAGCAGGGCACAACTGATCTCTGATGATGATACGCGTATTTATCAACTGGATGAAGATATGCGCCCTTTTTCTTTTGGCAATGCTATTTTTATTAATACGGAACTGCATAGCGGGGAGGAACTGGAAGAGATCATTCGTCATGAATTTGTACATGTAAAGCAAAAACATACCATTGATATTGTGTGGAGCGAGCTGCTTTGCATATTGCTTTGGTTCAATCCTTTTGTATGGCTGCTGCGTAAAAGCATCAAACAGAATCTTGAGTTTTTAGCAGATAAGCAGGTGCTGCAGGGAGGGGTAGATAAAAAAGAATACCAGTATCTTTTATTAAAAGTGATGGGCAATAAACAGTTTGCGTTCACCAACCATTTTAACTTTTCCTCTTTAAAAAACCGGATCGCTATGATGAACACTATTAAATCTGCCAAAGTACATTTAACCAAGTTTTTGTTCTTGCTGCCGGTAATAGCCGTTCTGCTGCTGGCTTTCAGGAAAGAAGTGCTTCATGAAAGTACCGGGCGCCGGACGTCTTCCGGGGAATTACTGAACGCACCGGATGCTGCAACAGACAGTATCAGGACGCCGGTGAACCTACAGCTGGCTCTGATCCGTAAAGATACCACGCCTGTAAAAGGTGCAGCAAAAAAATATGATGTTATTGTGACGGGCAGTGGTTTTGGAAGGAATATCAAGGACCCGTCCGTCATTGTTAAAAGAATGAGCATTGCTGAATGGAAGGCCCATCAGGAAAAATATGAAAAAGAATATGGCATTGCTCCTTTGTTAACTATTAATAAGCGGGCTGATAATAACATCAATAAATTTGACTCTGTTTATGTAATGAAGAAAACCCTCTCAAATACCCTGGTGGCTGATAACCCGTTGATCATTGTAGATGGTGAAAAGGTCGATAATAAAGGAGGAAAGGCGCTGGAAGGTATAGATCCGAATAGGATCCAATCTATTTCTGTATTGAAGGATAAAGCTGCAACATCGTTATACGGAGCTGATGGTAAAAATGGCGTCATTATTATTACCTCCAAAAAAAATGATGCGGTAAAGTCCGATTCTGCAGCAAACACCACTGTTACTTTCAAAAAGACACTTAAATACACTTATAACAGCAACGAATTCAAAGCAGTACCAGTTGATGTTACTTTGAAAGGAAAGGCTACGGGCATTTCCGTGGCTCCGGCATCTGCTGATCAACCCAATCATTCCGGGGAACAAAAGGTAATGCTTACATTTCACCCGGCGAAGAACGGTGAGCAGGCTCCCTTGTTTGTACTGAACGGGGAAGTACAGGATCATAATGTATTAAAAGAACTGGATCCGGCAGATCTGGAATCTGTTGCTGTTTTGAAAGATGCATCGGCAAAGACCCTTTATGGAAATGCGGCCCGGAACGGAGCCGTGCTGGTTACTACAAAAACGGGTCATAGGTCTGGTAGTAAAAAAGACCCTCTACAGGAAGTGATTGTGAGGGGTTATGGAACGAAAAGTGCAACGGAGAGCGCTTCAAAGGAGAACGAAGTAACTGTTTACCCAACTGCAAAGGGACATATAGCCGCCAAAGTTGGTACAACAACCATGAGCGCTGATACCTTCCATATTCAAAAAGCAGCACAATAATGCAGCACCTTTGCCGGTGTCGCGTGCCGGCCTGACGGGTTTTGCATTTTAGCACCTTTTCCGATATTGCGTGCCAGCCTGTGGCGTTAGCAGTCCACTCAGCAAGATTCAGCAACTGATTATATCGTTGGTGTCTTGCCTGTGTTCATTGCTATGCTCAACATCAACGATGGAGAAAATCGGTCAGCCCGGTATCTTTACCATTTCAATATGGGGAATGCCATCTTCATCATATACATCGCTTACCGGCCGGAATCCTAATGATTCATAGAATTGCTTAAGATAAAGCTGGGCGCTGATGCGGATGGTATCATTGCCAAACAATTCATAGCTGGCCCGGATGCTGCGTTGCATTAGCTCAAAGCCCAGGCCATAAGCGCGGTATGATGGGGCTACCACTACCCGTCCGACCGATTGATCTGCATAAGACATCCCTTTTGGCAGCAGCCGGGTATAAGCTATTACAGTTCCGTTATCAGTGCCCATCAGATGATAACTTTTCAGATCCTTGCCATCCACATCCTGGTAAATGCTGTTTTGCTCCACTACAAACACTGCAGACCGTAATTGCAGCAGGGAATACAGTTCAGGGGTGGAGAGCTCATCAAACGACTTACAGATCCATTGTATGACGGGTTTTTCCTGCATCAGTAATTGTATTTTTCTTTCCACAGTTTTTTCAGGTAATTGCGCAATTCATTTTCCCGGGCATTGTTCCCCGGGTCATAAAAACGGGTTCCTGCAATTGGGTCGGGCAGATATTCCTGCTCGCTGAAATTGTTCTCAAAACTATGTGCATATTTATAATTCTTCCCGTAGTTGAGCTGCTTCATGAGCTTTGTGGGCGCATTGCGGATGTGCAAGGGCACCGGCAGGTCGCCTGTATTATTTACCGCCGCCAGGGCATCATTGATCGCCATATAGGAGGCATTGCTTTTGGGGGAGGAAGCCAGGTATACAGCGCATTGCGATAGTATAATTCTGGCTTCGGGGTAGCCGATTTTTGTTACGGCGTCAAATGTGGCATTGGCCAGCAACAGTGCATTGGCATTGGCCATGCCAATATCTTCGCTTGCGGCAATCACCATGCGCCTTGCAATGAACTTTACATCTTCACCACCCTCGATCATCCGGGCCAGCCAGTAAACCGCGCCATTGGGATCACTGCCCCGGATGGATTTTATGAATGCAGAAATAATATCATAATGCTGCTCGCCCGACTTATCATACAGCGCAATTTTTTTCTGCGCAATTTCCATCACTTTCTTATTAGTAATGATAGCAGGAGTGCCAATGGCATCACATACGATCTCAAACAGGTTCAGCAGCTTTCTTGCATCTCCGCCGGAAATATTGATCAGCGCTTCTGTTTCTTTCAGCTCTGCTTTTTTTGCTCTTATTTTTTCATCCTGTTCAAGGGCGGTGTGTAATAGTTGTACCAGGTCCTTTTCTCCCAGCGCCTTTAAAACATACACCTGGCAACGGCTGAGCAAGGCGCTGTTCACTTCAAAAGAAGGGTTCTCCGTTGTAGCGCCGATAAGGGTAATGATCCCTTTTTCAACGGCGCCCAATAAAGCGTCCTGCTGGCTTTTATTAAAACGATGGATTTCATCAATGAACAAAATGGCACCGCCTGCTGCGGTTGCCGTAGCAATAGCATCGCGGATATCCTTTACACCGGAGGAAATAGCGCTTAATGAAAGAAAAGGCCGGTTTACTGTATGGGCAATAATGGTGGCAATAGTGGTCTTGCCCACACCAGGCGGGCCCCACAGGATCATGCTGGGCACCGTGCCGGCCTCAATAGACTTTTGAAGAATGCTGCCCTTGCCGGTAAGATGTTCCTGTCCTGCCAGCTCCTCCAGTGTATGGGGTCTTAATCGTTCTGCTAACGGGGTCATTGTATAATCAAATTAAAAAGCCCTCAAAGATAATGCTAATTTATTTAGTAGTAAAATGTGCCCCGTATAAGTGGTAGCCACAAATGCACGAATGTTCTGCTGGCATTGCTGACCAATGTGCAGGTAGTGGACATCGGTCATGAAATCACTTTAATGCACTGCATTCCAGGATCAGGGATATTGAAGATACGCTGCAATATTATACAGCTTTGCATCATAAAGCAGATTATTTTATTACCCGGGATAAAGAACTGAAAAAGCCGCCATTCCTGCCTTGCCCACTTTTAGCCCGGATGAATTTCTGAAAAAGGTATTAGAAAGGGACTCTTAAAATAGCTGCTTTCTCCTGTTAAGCAATTGATGGTTAAGAATAGCCGTAATAATAAACGACAATAAAAAATACCCTGAAATCAACAGCCACCCATAAGGTAAAAAATCTTTCAGCATAAACCAGTCGCTCCCTATATAAAGAATCCATCCTCCGCAGCTCAATTTCAGTCCTTCCCAGATCCATGCATATTTATGGCCATCCATCAGCTCTGCCAGCGCATAAACAAAAAGAAAAATGAACAGCCCGTAATAAAAAATGCCGGGTGAGCCGATGGCAGCGATATTCCCGAAAAGAAAACAGATAAAAAAGAGCAGTACCGCCAGTTGCACCCAAAGCCAGGCTTTTGCTCCGGTGCTTAAAGGCGGATCGTATTTTTCAAAATGGTAAACGTCCGCTATCTTATGCACGGGGTACTTTTCTGCAACATCAGCAGGACGCCAGCCGGTGGGCATCAGCCAGATACGGCATTTGTCTTTCCAGCTTTTTGCACGCCATACATCTTTGATCAGCAGCCATACATGCTGAAAATTGATCTTAACGGGATTCCACGTTTGCACGGGTCTTGTGATGCCATATACGGGCGGTTTGCCCGGAATTTCTTCCTGGTAAGTGCCGAACCATTTATCCCAGAATATAAAGATCTGTGAATAGTTCTTGTCAAGATATTCGGGGTTGATGGCATGATGTACCCTGTGCAGGGAAGGCGTTACAATGATGTGCTCCAGCCAGCCCATCTTTTTTATAAAAGTAGTGTGGTACCAGAACTGGGCAAATAAATGCAAAGGAGCAACAATAGCAATTACTTTTTCCGGCACTCCCAGCAATGCTGCCGGTAAAAGAAAGATCACAAAGATGTTGGCAAACCCGGAAATGCTTTGCCGCAAGGCACAGGCAAGGTTAAACTCCTCGCTGCTGTGATGTACCAGGTGCCCGTTCCAGAAAAAATTATATTCATGCTGGATCCGGTGCACACAGTAGCCGGAAAAATCGAGCACGATAAAAGCGATCACATAGGTAAGCCAGGAAGCCTCAGTATGCATCAGCGCCCAGTGATGCACCATCCATGAATAGGAGTAGATCACAATGCTTAGTCCCAGCACATCCTTTGTAATATTGGTAACACCGCTTAATAAACTACTGATGATATCATTGGTACGCAATACCTTTTTTTCTTTCAGGTACGCGTAGCCCATTTCCAGTAACACCAACAGCAAAAAAGCAGGAATGGCAACCAGCAATATCTGACCATATGTTTTCATAAACCAATAATAGTAAATAATGGATCTGAAAAGCCCTCTTAACCCAAAGCTACAATAAAAACCGGCAGGAGCTATCAGCGGGCAGGGCAGGCGCATCAATTTATTTTTTACCGAAATGGGCTATGAATAAGGTCAATTCACAATGCCAGGAATGCCCGCCTGAACGGAACGGCTACGCTGTACACACAACTATTTTCTCATATTATCAGGGAGCGTGTAGTAACTGTAATTGTAATTAGCCTTTAGGAGACGGGCAAAATATCCGAACTTCGGATAGCTGTAAAGTTGCCTGGGCCTAATCATAGAAATTCTAAAGTCGAGCGTCCCGCCCTCCCGGTTGGTCAATTGTGGCGGAACACACCACTATATTCTAAAGCTGATAGTAGTGCCCTGCCGGAATTGTGCTGTAACCTTCCGAAATTTCGGAACCGGCTGCCCTTTTTGCGATCCTTTCTGGGCAAACAAAAAGGATCAGAAAGAAAAGTAAGTAATCGAACTTATTAAAAACGGCTCTTCCCTGCCTGCCGTTCGGCAGTTCAGGCGAACGGTTGGTTCAACGGGCGGGCGCCACAAAGCCGGTTAGCTGTAGTAGTCGTAATTGTGTTCCGGAATCCGAACATTCGGATGAAAAACAAGAAAAAGCAGCGTATAATAATCAGAAACGCTTATATCTGTTAGCAAAAGATATGTATACAGGGCAGCTGACCGGATGGGCAGGCACGAATAGAGGCTGTATCAAAAGTCGTTTTTACAACGGAATGTCATTCTGAACTTGTTTCATAATATATTGATAATCATATGTGATTTTTAAATACCGGACCAGGTCCGGCATGACGATAGTGACTTTTGATACAGCATGATTTGTGTTCATTTAAAAGAAAAAACGTATTTATTGATTCGTGTATCTCTGGCTTGATCGTTTACAGATTTATGCGTTCACCCTGTATTAGCGGGTTTTTAACAGCCCTAAATGATCTTTGTAGAACTAAAGATCGGCGCTTCTCCGGTAAGGTTGTCAACGGGTATTCTGTATGGAAAGAACGGTACCTTCCCAAAAAATGCCGGAAAACAGGTATATTTTTTAGGGTGAACCTAAAGTAGCTTTGTATCAGATTTTAACGGACTCCTTTTGAATAGTTGTATTATTTGAAAACGGATCCGTAAAAATGACCGAACCCAAGGCCGTTGCTAAACCAAATGTTTAACCCGTACAATTTGTTTCTTTCAGCAAATGTAAAGAGCAGGTATGAATTCTTTTAAAGCGGTTCGTATGCATAATGCCGGTGCAAAAAACAGCATGCCAGGCCCGGATCAGGTACAGGTTTTATCTGCCTGTGATAAATGGCTGCTTTGGAAAGTGTTTGTAAAAAAGATCTGCCCCGGCTTTTTGCTTTCTGTGGTAGCTCCGCTGCTGGTATTGTTTTTTTTGATGAAAAATATTACCGAAATAGAGGATTATTCCCGGGTGGTTGTTTTTGCATTTATCCTCTTATTGTTTATGGCTTTGTGCGGTATCTGGATGTTGCTGTTCCGGGAGCACCGGTATATATTAAAATATCCGTTTATCCGGCAAAAGGTGATCATCCGGACACAGGTGCTGAATATCGGCAGCAGCCTCCTCGGTAATAAAAGCATGTACCGTGTTGAAACGGATACGGTAGTGATCAACTCCATGCTGGACACCATTCTTAAAAATGAAATCACTTTTGTTAACCTGAAAGCCGGTTCCAGGCTTGAGATCCATTTATTGCCCAGCTGCGTTACGCATTATCTGCTGGTAAAGGAAATAGCGGCATAATAAGTTGCCCTGTTCCATTTGAAAAACTGACGCTACCTATGGCAATAAAAAAACGTACCGGATACCAGTACGTTTTTTTTATTAAACATATTAACTTCAGATTAGTACCTGTACAGTTCCGGCTTAAACGGCCCTTCTGCGGGGATGCCTAAATAAGCTGCCTGTGCCGGGGTTAAGGTATCCAGCTCCACACCAATCTTTGCAAGGTGTAAACGCGCTACTTTTTCATCCAGGTGCTTGGGCAGCACATATACCTTATTCTCATATTGATCATGGTTGGTCCACAATTCAATCTGAGCCAGGGTCTGGTTAGAGAATGAGTTGCTCATTACAAAACTGGGGTGGCCGGTAGCACAACCCAGGTTTACCAGGCGCCCTTCTGCCAGAAGAATGATGTCCTTACCATCTACATTATAAATATCTACCTGTGGCTTAATGGTATCTTTTGTGGCACCATAGTTTTGATTCAGCCATGCTACATCAATTTCGATATCAAAATGCCCGATGTTACAAACAATGGCTTTATCTTTCATCAGTTTGAAATGTTCTCCGGTGATCAGGTCGCGGCAACCGCTTGCGGTAACGATAATATCCGCCTCTTTAACAGCGTCAATCATTTTCTTTACTTCATAACCGTCCATTGCTGCCTGTAATGCGCAGATCGGGTCGATTTCAGTAACGATTACCCGGCAGCCGGCACCTCTTAAAGAAGCTGCAGAACCTTTGCCTACATCTCCGTAGCCTCCTACAACAGCCACCTTACCGGCTAACATAACATCAGTAGCCCGGCGGATGGCATCTACCAGCGATTCTTTACAGCCGTATTTATTATCAAACTTGGATTTGGTAACGGAATCATTTACATTAATGGCAGGCATGGGCAAAGTGCCTTTAGCCACTCTTTCATACAGGCGGTGCACACCGGTTGTGGTTTCCTCGCTGATCCCCTTTACGTGCTGGATCAATTCGGGATAGGTATCCAGTACCATATTGGTCAGATCACCTCCGTCATCAAGGATCATATTTAAAGGACGGTCTGCGCCGCCAAAGAATAAGGTCTGCTCAATGCACCAGTCGGCTTCCTTTTGGGTCTGCCCTTTCCAGGCAAATACGCCAATACCGGCAGCGGCTATGGCTGCTGCGGCATGATCCTGTGTAGAAAAAATGTTGCAGGAGCTCCATTTTACTTCGGCGCCCAGGGCTACCAGTGTTTCAATGAGCACTGCTGTTTGAATGGTCATGTGCAGGCATCCTGCAATGCGGGCTCCTTTTAAGGGTTGCGCAGCAGCGTATTCTTTACGGATGCTCATTAATCCCGGCATTTCTGCTTCTGCCAGTTTTATTTCCTTACGGCCCCAATCAGCAAGACTGATGTCGGCTACTTTGTATTTGAGATCAAAGTCGATCTGTGATTTTGCAACTGTTGACATATTCGTTTATTTGAAGTTTTTATTTCAGGCTGTTGTGATGTTCCTTTTATAATAACGGATTAACCACAGCTCCGCAAAGGTACAGGTATAGTATAAAATTCTGTACTTATAAAGTAATTATAGTGTTAAATCTGATAAAAATTGCTATTTTTAGTGTATAATCCTGTTATATGCCTAAATCAAAAATCCCTAAAGCAGAAAATGCTGCGGGTATTCTCCTGGATCCAAAGGATCTTGCTATTTTAAAATTGTTACAGGATAATGCCCGGATTGCCGTTAAAGATATAGCGGCAAAGATCCATTTAAGCCCGACGCCTGTGCATGAACGTATTAAGCGGCTGGAAGAGTCCGGCATCATCCGGCAGTACGCCACGCTGCTGGACCCGCAGAAGCTGAACAAGGGGCTAATGGTGATCTGTTATGTTTCATTGCGGCAGCATGATAAAAAAGCAGGGTTAAGGTTTATTCAGGCGATCAACGGATTGAATGAAGTAGTTGAATGTTACAGTATTTCAGGTGAGTTTGATTTTATGCTGAAAGTGCTGGCAAAGGATATGGCCGGCTTCTATGACTTTCATGTGAACCGGCTGAGCCAGGTAGAAAACCTGGGTCATGTGCAAAGCATTTTTGTAATGGGGGTAGTAAAGGAAACGCATTTGTTATTATGATTACTGTCTATGATATATTTACAATATGAAAAATACAACTGCTTTAATTATTCTATTTTCATTATTGGCTGCTGGTGAAAAAGGAATAGCCAATAATAATTTTAATTGCAGCGACACTATTCCCCAAGCAAAAACGCTGAGCGCTGTAAATTATTTCTTACTGTTTGCCGCGGTGGACAAAGATGCTGCTTATCCCGGAGGCGATCAGGCCTGGAAAGATTTTTTGTCATCCGAACTTAACGGAGCTATACCTGTTCGTAACGGTGCAAAAGCCGGTACTTACACAATAGCGGTTCAGTTTATAGTAGAACCGGATGGAACGGTCAGCCACGTAAAAGGATTAACGCACGCAGGTTTTGGGATGGAACAGGAAGGGGAGCGCGTTATCAAAAAGTCAAAACGATGGGAACCTGCTATACAAAATGGGAAGTGCGTAAGAGCTTACAGAAAACAAATTTTAACTTTTCAGATTTCTAAGATTTCTAAAAAAAGAAAGAAGCTCTCTGATTTCCTCTTCCCGGATAAAACATGACGATCCCTTTTAATACCTGAATACTAATAGTTCAGATATCAGCGCTGATCTTTTATTTGCCTTTCTTTATATCCAGCAGCTCCACTTCAAAGATCAATGCGCTGCCGCCGGGAATGGTAGGCGGGGCGCCTCTTAAACCATAGGCAAGCTCATAGGGGATAAAGAATTTGTATTTAGCGCCTTTGTTCATCAGCTGGAGCCCTTCTGTCCAGCCTTTGATAACAGCGCCAACAGGTATGGTCAGCGGCTCACCGCGATCATAGGAATTATCAAACTCGGTACCATTTATCAGACTGCCTTTATAGTTGCAGATGGCTGTGTCAGCAGCAGTTGGCTTTTCTCCGGTGCCTTCCTTCAGCACCAGGTATTGCAGGCCGCTTGCAGTGGTCTTTACACCCGGTTTTGTTTTGTTCTGCTCCAGGAACTGCTGCCCTTCTTTTACGGTTCCTGCCGCTTCTTTTTCTTTTGCTTTTTCTGAGTAAGTTCTTATTACACGCATCAGGGTTTCATCATCCATTGCCTGGGGTTTGTTATTAAACGCTTCTTTCATTGCGTTTACTAAAATGGTTGTGTTCAGATCGCTGCCGATATCCTTTTTTAAAGACTGGGCTATATTTATTCCTAATGCATAGCTTACAGAATCCTGCAGGTTGCTGAAGTGCAGGGTACTGGCTGCTGCGGGTGCGGCGGCTGCCGGTTTTTTAACCGGTGCCTGTTTGGGTTTTGCCTTTGTTTGTGCAAATACAGAAAAGCTGCTTAAACCAATTAACCCGATCGTAAAAAGAGATTTCATCTATGTATGTTAAGTTATCAATTAAAGCGGTAAATATAATAAGCGTTTTTATAATTATACTGTTTAGGATGGTGTAAGTTTGTTAATTATAGCTTTCAAATGGACCCTCTATCAGGAAATATGAATCAATTTAAGAAAAAGCTGCAGATCCGCTGGGCAGATCTTGATCCTAATGGGCATGTAAGACATAGTGTTTACTATGATTGGGGCGCTTATTGCCGTATTGCGTTTCTGACGGCGAATGACTTATCTCCTTCGCAAATGATGGAATTACAGGTGGGGCCCGTAATTTTCAGGGAAGAATGCGTGTTTAAAAAGGAAGTGCGGCAGGAAGAGGAGCTGCTGATCGACCTGGAACTGGTGCAGGCAAGAAGGAATTTCAGCCGCTGGACTGTGCGGCACAGCATTTGTAAAGAAGGCGGGGTTTTGGCTGCCGTGATCACTTTAGACGGCGCCTGGATTGATACTGTAAAAAGAAAACTGACCACACCGCCGGTACAGGTTTTTGATGCTTACGGGGTAATGCCAAAATCGGCAGCTTTTGAATGGCTGGACTAAGCGTTACTGTTCGGATATGTGTTTAACCCGGGATGGATCTGGTTGCTGAATGGGGATTATCCGGCAGCCATCGGATCCGAAAGCTTTCGGAAAGAGGAACTATTTCACCGGGGGCCATCTAAAAGAACTGTTACCCAAAGCTTGACGATGGGTGATCAGGCTTCGCCAGGCTGTTATGGACAAGTGCTGTAAGTTATTGAAAATGAATCTACCTAAGGAACGTCATTCCGAATGGAGCAGAGCGGAATGAGCGAGGAATCTCTCTGAGAATACAGAGATCCCCGGCTGTGCCAGGGATGACGATTGAAAAAATTGTCATCCCAATCAGCATAAATGCAACGCTTTTGTGAGTGCCTCAGCCTGACATATCATCATTTGGTGTAATTTAAAAGTTTAAATGGTATAAAAAGTATAATTATTCATTTTCTTCAAATCCCGGATCTTCTTCATCTGAAACTCCGGATCCCAGCATGCTTCCAAAAAGATCGTTGAATTCTACCCGGGTTTCAAATAGCTTTTTACTGATCATGGAGTAGGAGGCCAGGCCAAATAAGACAAATTCCATCAGCAATGCAGCCTGCAACTCATTGGTACCTGAAAAATATTTTTTTACCAGTGCATGCAGCCCGTCTACCTGATATAATTGCTGTACCTTTTTTTGATCAGTTGTATTGAAATCAATATTCAGGTGATTGCCTTTGTCGAACCAGTTAATAACCGGCTTATAAGGGTTTTCTTCTGCCTTTACCTGCGCCGAGGGTTTTCCCGTATTCCGTCTTTTATTCAGTTGTTCCGGATTGGGAAAATACCGGACGAACTGTGAGCGGATGGCTTTGTCCACCAGGTTCATTGCAACCTGGAAGGGGCCTTCCTGTTCGCCTTCATATACCAGCTCTACTTTTCCGGTAATGGAAGGGATAATACCAGCAAGATCCGAGATCCATACCTGTGTGGAGGACTCATTGTTTAAAAAGGCCCTGCGTTCTGCGGTGCTTACCGCATTCTCTAATGCAGAGATGGTTAAACGTGCGCTGACACCGCTTTTTTTATCCACCAGTTCACTGCTCCTTGCTTCAAAAGCCACCTGTTCAATAAGGCGTTTTACCAGATCGCTTACCTGCACCAGTCCTTTTTGCTCTTCATGAATGCCGGCTTCCTGTTCTGTTATTTCCAGCGCATGTTCCAGTGTTTTGGGGTAATGCGTCAGTATCTGGCTTTGGATGCGGTCTTTTAAAGGGGTTACAATAGAGCCGCGGTTGGTATAATCTTCCGGGTTGGCGGTAAACACAAATAAAATATCCAGTGGCAGGCGCAGTTTAAAGCCCCGGATCTGTATGTCTCCTTCTTCCAGGATGTTAAACAGGGATACCTGTATGCGCGCCTGCAGATCGGGCAGCTCATTGATAACAAAAATGCTCCGGTTGCTTCTTGGGATGATGCCATAATGCAGTACGCGCTCATCGGCAAAGCTCAGTTTAAGGTTGGCGGCTTTAATGGGATCAATATCTCCTATCAGATCAGCTACGCTTACATCAGGCGTTGCCAGTTTTTCACCATAGCGCTGCTCCCGGCTTAACCAGGTAATGGGTGCCTGATCTCCTTTTTCTGCAATAAGGTCTCTTGCGTATTTTGAAATAGGGTTGAAGGGGTCATCATTGATATCGCTTCCCTCTATTACGGGAATGTATGCATCCAGCAGGGAAATCATTTGCCTTGCCATACGTGTTTTTGCCTGGCCGCGCAGCCCCAGGAAAAGGATGTTGTGCTTGCTGAGCAATGCGCGTTCGGTTTCCGGGATTACGGAATCTTCATACCCTACAATGCCCGGAAATGTGGTTTCTCCTGCCTTTAATTTTTTAATAAGATTTTGCCTGATCTCTTCTTTAATGGATCTTGATTGATAGCCACTTGCTTTTAATTCACCTAGTGTTTTAATATTGTTCATCGTTGGTAAGGTCGGGAAGATGGAAAATACTTCCCATTTTGTTTATTCAAGACAATATCGCCTGATTCCATGTTTTATTTTTGCAACGTTGAAATTAATAAGAAAACCAACATGCTTACCTGTTAATTTTAAATGACTGGGGATTTGTGTCTCCCAGACAGGGGTTAACAATATCAACTGCTTTTAGTTCGCAGATTATGAGGTCTTCTATAAAAATATCCATCCTTAATTCTTCATCAAATAGAAGCCCATCGTAAGATATGGACAGATATGCCTGGCGTAAATAATTAATTCCTTTTTTTTCCAACTCATCACAGATACACACTTCATAAATTTTCTCCGGTAATCCCGGGCTAAGCGATGTATGTACTCTAAATATACAGTCAACAATTTCTTTGCAAAGGTGCTGTTCTTTTTCGGTGAGCTGATACATTTTTAATGTTTTTAGGTGTTTTTAAATGAGGTTTAATAGCTAATAAAACGGTATAGTGGTAAGCCATGCCAGTCTTTAATACTAATGTAAAAATAGGGACTTCCCGTCTTTTCGTCTTCCCGGCGAAGCATTAATAAACCGTCTTGTTCTTGCCGCTTTCGAAATCTTTAAAGATAAATGCCCCCAGATTATCTAAAGAGGCAAAATAGGCTTTTCCGTGATTCATTTCTGTAAATTCCTGAACAA
The DNA here is from genome assembly GCF_001654455.1 of Niabella ginsenosidivorans. NCBI lineage: Bacteria > Pseudomonadati > Bacteroidota > Chitinophagia > Chitinophagales > Chitinophagaceae > Niabella > Niabella ginsenosidivorans. Next base: position 3,605,232 of record NZ_CP015772.1, on the reverse strand, counting down.
AGCGCTGCAGGTAGGGATCTGTAGCGATCATAAATGTTGTGATGGGGATCTTTAATTTTTTACAGGATGCGGCCAGGTTCATACAGCGGTTGATCACTTTCCGATCCAGCCCGAAACTGTTCTTATAATACCGTTTGCCAATTTTTAAACAGGTAGGCTTGCCGTCTGTGATCATAAAGATCTGCTTGTTCGGGTTTTTCCTTCTCCGCAAAATATCCATTGCCAGCTCCAGCCCTGCTACCGTATTGGTATGATACGGCCCTACCTGTAAATAAGGCAGGTCTTTGATCTCCACCGGCCAGGCATCATTCCCAAATACTACAATATCTAATGTGTCTTTGGGGTAACGGGTTGTAATGAGCTCACTCAGGGCCATGGCTACTTTTTTGGCGGGAGTAATGCGGTCTTCCCCGTAAAGGATCATAGAGTGGGAAATGTCGATCATTAAGACGGTTGAGGTTTGGGTCTTAAAATCGGATTCACGGATGCTCAGGTCATTCTCCTGCATATTGAAACCGTCAATACCATGGTTGATCTGCGCATTTCGGATGGATTCAGTAAAATCGATCTGTTCCAGCATATCTCCAAACCGGAAGGGGCGGGTTTCGGGGTTGATCTCATCTCCCTGACCGGGCTTAAAGGTGCTGTGCTCTCCTTTCCCTGCTTTTTTCAGTTTCCCGAAAATTTCCTCCAGGCTTTTTTTACGGATGCCCTGTTCTGTTTTGGGCGTAATCTTTATTTCGCCTTTCAGTTGGTCTTCCGTTATATAGCCCTTTTGTTTCAGATCTTCTATAAAATCGCCTATGCCATAATCTTCCGTCCCCAACCGGTATTCTTTATCCAGCTCATTTAACCATTGCAGGGCTTCCGCCACATCGCCGCTGGTATAGGTGAGCAACTGCATAAAGATGTCCAGCATTTTTTCAAAGGGCGTTTTGCCCTGGCTGTTTGCATCAAATTTTGAAAACTGAAACCCTCTCATATACTAAATGTATCAATAATTTCTGAAATGAATCATGCGGCGGCTGCCGATCGCTGTTTTCAGGCTCAGCGTAGTCTATAAATAACAACGGTTCCGTAAGTGACCAGCAAAACCGGCTACAAAAACAAAGACATTGAAACCCTGTTTCCCGCAAATTTCCCAGGTAAACAGGCTCCATCCGCCAAATTAATAACAAACAGCGGCAAGGAATGGTTGAGCCATAAAAAAATCCCCTGAAAACCAGGGGATTTTGAGTAATGTCCGGCTGATCATTTTTTACCGGAATCTTTTGTCGGAGCAGCTTTGCCGCTATCAGCCGCTTTAGCCGGAGCCGTGCCGCCGGGCAGCTCCTGTACATGACCAGGCTCGCCTTTCTTCAGCGGGTCATAATGCTGTTCAATAGCATCTGCTGCTGCGCCCGCAATTTCATTTAACGGATCGTCGGTCTGCTGTAAGCCCTGGTAATAATCCGGTTTTTCCGTTTTCAGATAGTTATAATATTTGCGCTGGTCGGCCACGTCTTTTTTAACGGCAGTAATCACCTTACGAGCCTGTTCCAGCTTGCCTGCCTTGTAATAGGCTTCTGCCAGCATCAGTCCGATCTGATCATGCTGATTGAACTGACTGACCATTGCATAGGGCAGGTTCTCCGTCAGGATGCCCGCTTCTACCTTATCCAGTAGCTTAACGGCCTCCTCTTTTCTGCCGGCATCTGCAAGGTTACCTGCTGCTTCTGCAAAAATACCCCGTATGTTCAGCAGGTGCCTTCTGTTTTCCTGGTCAAAATAAACGCCGGGCTTGTTGGCGCCTCCAAACTCATATTTGGTCAGCAGGTTCTTACTGATCGCATCCAGGTTATTATCCCGTATAGAAGTGCCTCCTGCACGCAACTGGCGGTACACCTGGTCGGTGATCCAGTTTGCCTGTGGCGTTTTGGTTACAAACGGAACAAGGCGATACGACAAACCGTCTTTACGCAGGTATTGACCAAATCCTAAATTGCCGTATGGGGCTGTAAAGTAAATAGGCCGTTTCCATTGGTTGGATGCAATAATGCTGAGCATAATGAGATCGTTCCGCTGAATGCCCGATGTTCCCTGCGGGATCTCAAAAGGAACCTGTGCCAATACACTGTCTGCAGCGGTGGCAGTTCCGTTCTTTAGTACAAGGTTTTTATCTACAGGAACAAAGAACCGCCTGATGGGAAGGTAGTTGGAGCCCACATCGCGTTTTGTATCCGGATCTTCGGCCCTTGCGCCCACCACCGTTTTTATAACATTGTATAACGGATAGAAATTATTAGGGTCTATATTCTGTCCCGGCTGTGGCTGGGTAAAACGGAGATACTCCCGGTTATGCCCCTCAATTTGTTCCGGGGTTAGAATAACGTCTACAGAATCTGCATCATTGATCTTGTACCGGAGCTGGTTGATGTACCAGTCAATGCCCAGTAAACTGGTGTTGATAATGCGGATATCCGGGCGTACATTTTCCACTTCCTGGGCATACCAAAGGGGATAGGTATCATTATCGCCAAAAGTAAACAGGATGGCATTGGGCGCACAACTTTCCAGATAATCTTTTGCCAGGTCCGGGGCCAGTGTTTTCTTGCTGCGGTCATGGTCATTCCATTCCTGCTGCGCCATCAGCACCGGCACAATAAGGCACAGTACCGCTGTGGCCACATTGGACATTTTTATATTGGCGCCTTTGGCAGAAACAGCTCTTATAATAAATGTGAATACATAGAGTACTGCTATGTAAATTACCGTAGCAACCAGGCTGGCAATAATGACACCGGAGAAGGAACTGGAAATGCTGCTGAGCGCTGTAATAAGGAACGTTGCAGATCCACCGTAAATCAACAGCTTCTGGAACCCTTCTTTATCTTCCGGCTCTAATGCATTCCTGAGGAACGCTACAACGGCCAGGCCTATCCAGATGGCAAAAGCGTAAAAAGAACCTACATAGGCATAATCCCGCTCACGGGGCTGATTGCCCGGCTGGTTCAGGTAAAGAACGATGGCCATACCAGTAAAGAAAAAGAGCAGGAAGGTAACTACCCAGTCTTTCCGGTTTTTGAGGTATTGATAAATGAAACCGATAATACCCAGAACAAATGGCAGCATATAAAAGGTATTATGCGCTTTATTGTTCTTGATGCTGTCCGGCAGCTGGCTTTGATCGCCCAGGCGGGCATTGTCCATAATAGAGATGCCGGAGATCCAGTTACCATCTCTTTTATTGCCGTATCCCTGCAGGTCATTCTGCTTGCCGGCAAAATTCCACATAAAATAGCGCATGTACATCCAGCTGGTCTGATAACTGATGAACCAGTTAATATTGTCTCCATAGGTAGGAGCCCCATAAGCGCCCTGACCGGTATTGGGATCCGGTTTGGCCAGTCCTAACCAATCTGCATAGAAATCCTTGTGCCCCTGGTCATTACTGGAGTCCCAAACGCGGACAAATAACTGCTTGTCTGAGCTTTTATAACGAACTGATTGGTCTCTTCCGATAGGAATGTATTTGTTTTCGCCTTTTACATATTTCATTTCCTCCTGCTCAAAGGGGCTTCCATTTTCGTCATAGTCGGGTTCTGCTGCATAATGCGCGCCGTATAATAATGGCTGTGTGCCGTATTGCTCACGGCTGAGGTAATAAACAAGGTTGATAGGGTTATCTACATTGTTCATGTCAATAGCCGGGTTCGCTGAGCTCCGGATCATATTGGTGAAATACATGAAATAACCCAGCATCATAAACGAAAAGCACCACAGGAACAGTTTCAGGATCTTTAAGGCGGTTGGCCTGATGAAGTAACCCAAAACGGCACCGATGATCAGCAGTAAGATGATCTTAAGTGCGGCCATGGTGCTTCCAAACGCAAAGGGCAAAAAGGCCAGGGTAAACAGCAAGGCTGTCCATATCAGGATCGTTGTTCTGGAAACGTTGGGTTTAAAGCGGAGGCCCCAGGCTATGAGCGCTGCTATTAAAATAAAATAGATGGTAAAGCCGGAGAAGAAAGGCATTCCGAAGCTGTTCACAAAGAAAATATCAAACAGCCCTGCAGCTTTCATGCTGTACTGGATAACAGCCAGCTGCACAATGCCCGTGATCAGACAGCCTGCCAAAAAAGCAACAATACCGCTTTTTACAGTGGCCCGGTAGCGGCGGTAGAAATAGATCATTACGATGGCGGGAATGGTCAGCAGGTTGAGCAGGTGCACACCAATGGATAGCCCCATCATAAAGAACAGAAATACGATCCAGCGATCGGCACGCGCTCTTGCATATTCATCGGTGCCTGCCAGTTCATCAGCATGTTCCCATTTCAGCATGCACCAGAATACCAGTGCTGTAAAAAAAGAAGAGCTTGCGTATACTTCTCCTTCCACGGCGCTGTACCAGAAAGAGTCCGTAAAGGTATAGGCCAAAGCCCCCACAACACCGGCTGTCATTACGGTAAAGATTTGCGGCCCGGTAAGTTCATTGCCGGTTTTCCCGAACATTTTGCGCGCAAAATGAGTAATGGACCAGAAGAGGAAAAGAATGGTAGCGCTGCTCATGAGCGCGCTCATAAAGTTGACCGCGTTGGCTGCGGTCATTGCGTTATCTCCAAAAAGTAAAATAAAAAAGCGCCCTAGAATGCTGAACATAGGTGCGCCCGGCGGGTGCGCCATTTGCATTTTATAAGCAGTGGATACAAATTCCCCGCAATCCCAGAGGGAACCCCGGGCTTCACGGGTTGTAGCATAAGTAAAAGTGGCAATAATAAAGACCACCCATCCGGTAAGGTTGTTTACTTTTTTGAAGTTCATTTTAAACGCGTCTTTTTTTCAGTGTTGGCAAAAATAGGGATAAACAGGCCATTTTGATTGATTGCCAGCCAGTATTACAGATATTTTATCAGTCATAAAAATCAATCTTTTTGCGCTGTTTCAGCATCGTAAATCAGTTTTGAAATATGGGCCAGGGTACTGATGGCATCCCGGGTCTGATCCGGGCGGAATGTAGACAATAAGACCAGCACATATTTTCTTCCGTCCGGCAGGAAAACAATACCGGAATCATGCTGTAATCCTTCAATATTTCCGGTTTTGTGCGCTACTTTTACGTTTTCCGGCAGCAGCGCGGGAATGACCTCATTCAGTTGCTGATCCATAAGAATTTTGATCATTGACTGATCCGCTTTTTCGCTAACCAGTTCTTTTTTAGCCAGTTGCTCATATAATAAGGCAAGGTCAAAGGCCGTGGTTGTGTTGTTTAAACCTTTGTCATAGGCTTTCTGATCCTCTACGCCTCTTAACACACGGGTATCATTAGCGCCCAGTTGCCTCAGGGTCTGCATAATGCCGGCCGGTCGGACCAGTTGTATTAAGGTATTGGTGGCCAGGTTACTGCTTTTGGTAATCATCAGGTAAGCCAGGTCTTTAATAGCGATCTTCCGGCCCAGCTTCCTGTAAAGGCCGGTTTCTGTATCATCAGAGTCGTTGAGGGAATACCTGCTGCTGTCTGCAATGCTTTTAAAGGAATTATTGAGCACAAGCGAGTCTGTAAGCGAGTAACGATTTTCTGCTGCTTGTTTGTACAGCTCAATCAGTACCGGGAACTTCATAGTGCTGGCCGCATGATACGTTTTTTTTTCATTAATGTATAGAGTGTTGCCGGTTTGCAGGTCTTTAAATGCTACTGCAATACTGGCTCCTGACCGGCTAATGGAGTCTCTGATTTGCTGATTGACCGCCTGCATCGGATGTTGAGCGTTCACCACCAGTTGACTAAGGATAATGCCCAAAAAGAAAATAATTTTGAACGTGCTGTTCATTTTGCCTGAGCTGATGATGGCTTAAGGTACATAAATTTTTTTAGTATTCAGGAAACAATCCGGCTTTTCCGGCAGCGGCAATTCAACCCGCATCCGTCCGGCCAGGGAAATATCAGGAACATTACCGGGTCCTGTAAGGATTCTTATACCAGGTGCTGTTGATCTCCTGTACAAAATCCTCAATCTGGCGGTCAAAGCTGTTCGTCCGGATATCATAATCCTGTTTCAGGTTGCCGCCGTAAAAAAAGGCCACCGTCTGGTACATCCGGGCATTAAATCCTCCTTTAAACTCCTTAATGATCTCATAGCAATCATTTCCTGTTTGCCGGTAGATCAGCTTCATTAATACTTTTCCCTGGTACACGGAAAGGTTGCTCATGGGGTCAGCAAATTGCTTTTTCAGCTCCTTTTCCCTTGATTTGATAATGGCTTTTCGTGCTTTTTTATCTGTGATGCCCTGTAGTTGCCTGTTTATGGTATTAATAGTGGCTGCTGCTGTTAACGCATAGGGGTAGCAGACATATACTGCATTGCGCAGCCGGCTCCATTCCTGCTTTACTTTTTCCAGTTGGGCCGGCGGCAATTTGGATACCCATATATTCTGCTCTTCTGCATAGGGCAATATTTTAAAGGAATCATAATCCGTACCATACCAGATGGCCCCTACTCTTGTGGAGTCATGCGGCCCCCAATCCTTCATGATCTCCTGCATAGAGGGCATAGGAGGAACGCGTACGGTGTCTGTTGCCTGTGCATACACCGCGTTCTCAAAAGCAGCCGGCAGCAAAAAGACCACTGCCAGAATGATCAGGTATCGATGTTGTTTGTTCAATATACAAATTTACTATTGGTACGCGCAACTCAGTAAGGTAACCGGGAGGCAGGCGTATTTCAGTTGTTAATATTACTCTAATTTTTTTATAGTTTTGATCGATCTGCAAAAAAATATGCGTCGGTTCCTGAAAACGGGCTTTTGTTGCCTGTATGACCTTTGGGGGTAATGATCTGGACGCGCAGCAACGGGCCATAGTGACGAACATTAAAGAACTAACCCCATATGGCTGAGTGCCAGATACCGTTTTACAGAGAGATCTGAATGGGGACAGGCTCCCGGGTAAGAGAGCGGTGCCCAGGCATGCGGATAAAGCCAGTTTCCGGATCAATGACCGCCTCTGTCCCGGCACACAGAATCCGAACCCTGTCTGGCTGACCTCTTTATTATATGATGGCGGCCTAAGATCAGTAAGGGCGTATTGAAAATGGATCTGCATTACTGGCTAAGCTGTGGCAGCTAAGAAGTAATGGACCGGAGCTATACCTTCCGGTATCAGCATGACCGGTTTGAACTGATCGGGCTGGATCTATCTTCGTTTCATCGTGCAAGTGGGGCATCATCTGTTACCAGTTATAATTTATGACGGGGAAGAAGCAGGAAATATACGGAGGCAATGAATTCAATCCCGAAGAAGATCATCCAAGAGAACGCTGGTCTGTAATCAAAAAAAGCCTTTGCCGGATCTTGCGGAAATAAAAGAAGATACCATGATGAATGCCGGCCTTTAATACGGGAATCACGATGGCCCGGATAAGGACCGTTTCGTATAAGCAGGTTTATTGCTGATGCCTTGCTTCCAGTACGCCAAGCACATCTTTCAGCTCAAATCCCTTGGCCTGCAATAATACCAGGTAATGGAACAGCAGGTCGGCGGCTTCTCCTAAAAACAGGCCGGGGTTATCGTCTTTTGCCTCGATCACTACTTCCACGGCTTCTTCACCTACTTTCTGGGCGATCTTGTTAATGCCTTTTGCAAATAAGGAAGCGGTATATGATTTTTCAGATGGGTTGTTTTTCCGGTCGCGGATCACTTTTTCCAGTTGCTGTAATGAAAAAGTATCATTGGCCGTTCCAAAGCAACTTGTAGTGCCTGTATGACAGGTAGGGCCCTGCGGATCGGCTTTGATGAGCAGGGTATCGTTATCGCAATCCGGTAAGATCTCTTTTACCAGCAAAAAATTACTGGAAGTTTCTCCCTTTGTCCACAGGCGTTGTTTGCTGCGGCTGAAGAAGGTTACTTTTCCTTCCTGCTTTGTTTTTTCCAGGGCTTCTTCGTTCATAAAACCCAGCATCAGCACCTGTTGCGTAGCTGCGTCCTGGATGATTACCGGCGCCAGGCCATCTGTATATTTTGAAAAACTGATCATTGTGCGAATTTAAAAATTTCGGAGTTTTATAATAAGAATTCAACTGCCGGCAAATTATAACCGGACGGGAATCTGATTGTTATTTAAATAGTTTTTTAATGTGCCGATCTCAATTTCCCGGAAATGGAAAATACTGGCCGCCAGTGCTGCATCAGCAGCTCCTTTTTGAAACACATCCCGGAAATGTTCCATAGAGCCGGCCCCGCCGGAAGCAATGACCGGAATAGGGAGCGTTTCGCTGATCGCCCTTGTTATGTCAATGGCAAACCCGTTTTTTGTGCCATCATTTTCCATGGACGTTAACAGGATTTCTCCTGCGCCTAACCGGCTTACTTCCTTTGCCCATTCTGTGGCGTTCAGCTCTGTTGCTGTTCTACCCCCATGGGTTACCACTTTCCATACGCCATCAAATAGTTTGATGTCAATAGCAACCACTACGCACTGGCTGCCGAAATTTTTTGCAAGATCGCTTACCAGCTGCGGATTTTTAACGGCCGATGTGTTAACAGATATTTTATCGGCCCCGTTTTCCATAAGCACAGATACATCTTCCACCGAATTAATTCCTCCGCCCACTGTAAAAGGAATATTGATGTGAGTAGCAATTTTGCGCACCAGTTCCGACAGGGTTTTCCTTTTATCTACCGTTGCAGTAATGTCAAGAAACACCAATTCATCAGCACCTTCAGTACAATAGCGCATCGCCAGTTCCACCGGGTCGCCCGCGTGGCGCAGGTTTATAAAGTTGGTTCCCTTTACGGTTTGCCCGTCTTTGATATCTAAACAGGGAATGATTCGTTTTGCGAGCATTTTAATTGCTGATTTAGTTGTTTTCTTTAAATTTTTGTTTTCCTGTGGCTGATCTATTGAATAACCGGCCTCATTTTAGATCAGAAATTTCAGGCGCTGCTATTTATTATGAAAATGAGTCAGCTCTTTTAGGCTGATCCTGTTTTCATAGATTGCCTTGCCTACTATGGCTCCGCTGCAGCCTATGGCGCTCAGCTCTTCCAGGTCTTTTATACAGCTGACACCACCGCTGGCAATGAGCTTTAAGCCTTCTATTTCGTCAAGAATTTTCCTGTAAAGATCATTGGAGCTGCCCTGCAAAAGGCCGTCCTTACTGATGTCTGTACAAAAGAACTGCTGCAGGCCCTTGGTACGGTAATGTTTAAGGAAATTAAAAATATTAATCTCTGTTGCTTCTGTCCAGCCTTTGATCATTATTTTTTCATCCAGCACATCTGCGCCCAGGATGAATTTTTCAACCCCGAAAGCGGTCAGCCAATCCTGGAACACCACGGGCTTCCTAACTGCCATACTGCCTACGGCAGCGTAAGCAGCACCGGAATTGAAGGTGATCTGTACGTCCTTTTCGCTGCTGATGCCTCCGCTGAAGTCGATGATGAGGCTGGTTTTACCGGCAATGGTTTCCAGTACCTTCCAGTTGGTAACACGGCCGGCCTTAGCACCGTCCAGGTCTACAAGATGTAAGCGTTTTAAGCCGGTATCCTCAAACTGCTGCGCTACTTCCAGGGGATGCTCGTTGTATATTTTTTTCTGGCTGTAGTCTCCTTTGCTTAGCCGTACGGCTTTGCCTTCTATAATATCTATTGCGGGTATGATGTCCATTTATCGTTTGTCTATTTGATTGGTTGTGTTGTTTTTTAGTAAAGAAGTTAACTGACAGATAGCAGTTCGGTTCAGCTTTATTAACCGTTCATTTTGGGGCATCCCCATCCTGATGAATTCAGCATTCAGACTTTCCAGGTTGGCCAGAACCAATAGCTGTTCTATTGTTGCCAGGTCTCTTATATTGCCCTTTGATGATTTATTTTGATCCCTCCATTGTTTAGCGGTAATGCCGAATAATGCCATATTTAATACATCGGCTTCATGGGCATAGATAATGGCCGCCTGTTCTTTCGTAATACTTTTGGGGATGATGGTTTCTTTAATGGCATCGGTATGAATGCGGTAATTAAGCTTTGAGATGGTCCTGTTTAAGTTCCAGTTTAAAGAAAGCCGGCTGTTCTCTTCGTTCTTTAGCCGTTTATAGTCTTTTATAATGTATAACTTAAATTCAGGGGAAACCCAGGAAGCAAATTCAAAAGCAATATCCGAGTGCGCGAAAGTGCCTCCATACCTGCCGGATCTGGAAATAATACCAATCGCATTCGTTGCCTCAATCCATTTTTGGGGAGAGAGGGTAAAGGCATTAAAGCCCGCTTCTTTTTTAAACCTATCGAATTCGATAGGTTTAAAATTTTTATTATGCAATTGCTCCCATAATCCTATAAATTGGATCGTGTCTTTTCCTCTCATCCAGTTGTTGATGACTATAAAGGGCTCATCGCTCTTATACCGCGCAATGTCCGTAAGCGATATATATTCGTTTTTAAAGTCTTCTGTATAGATCGCAATTTCAGGACCTTTGGCATGAAGGGTTTCTTTTGTCTGCTGGGGTGCCATTGTTTATTTTTTAGTGTTCTTCAATTGCTCAAAGGTCTAAAAAATTCTTTAATATTTGTGCGCCCGCATCAGCGCTTTTTTCCGGGTGGAACTGAACGCCATAAAAATTATCCTTATGCAGGGCGCTGCTGAAGTCCGTTGCATAGCTTGTTGTAGCAATGGTTTCAGGATTCAGCGTTGCATAATAGCTGTGTACGAAATAGCACCAGGTATCCTGCGGTACATTTCTGAATAATGCACTTTCCTTTGTATGAATGGTATTCCATCCCATTTGCGGGATCTTCAATTCCGTGCTGATGAATTTTTTTACAGGCACATCAAAAATGCCCAGGCATTGGGTGTCATTTTCCTCGCTATGGGCACATAGCAGCTGCATTCCCAGGCAGATGCCCAGCAGGGGCTGCCGCGCGTTCCGGATCAGCAGATCCAGCTTGCGTTCCTTCAGGTAATTCATGGCCGTGCTGGCTTCGCCCACACCGGGGAAGATGATTTTATCGGCCGCCTGTAGGGCTTCCGGGTCATCTGTTACGGTGGCCCGGACCCCGATCCGCTCCAGTGCGAACAATACCGACCGGATATTGCCTGCATTGTATTTTATGATGACGACCCCATCCCCCTTCCCCACAGGAGAAGGGGCGTTTGAGCCATTTGTATTTTGAATATGTCCATTCATTCTTACAATTGTTAACAGTTGATAATTTTATACCTTCCTTTGAGAGGTTGGCTGGGTTTTAGATGAATCCTTTTGTGCTGGGCAGCTGGTCATTGCCCGGTGTTCTTTTGATGGCCATTTTGATGGCTTTTGCCAGTGCTTTAAAAATGGCTTCAATTTTATGATGTTCGTTTTCACCTTCTGCTTCAATGTTCAGATTCATTTTTGCACCGTCACTGAATGATTTAAAAAAATGGTAGAACATTTCAGTAGGCATTTCCCCGATCTTTTCACGTTTAAAAGTTGCGTCCCAAACCAGCCAGGAACGGCCGCCAAAGTCAAGCGCCACCTTTACCAGTGCGTCATCCATCGGTAAATAAAAGCCATATCGTTCAATGCCTGCTTTATTGCCCAGTGCAATACCCAGTGCTTCGCCCAGTGCAATGGCTGTATCTTCTATAGTATGATGCTCATCTATATGCAGATCGCCTTTTGTTTCAATACTTAAATCCATACCGCTGTGACGGCCCAGCTGGTGCAGCATATGATCAAAAAAACCCAGGCCGGTATCAATGGAGCACTGCCCGGTTCCATCCAGGTTGATACGGATCTTTATTTTTGTTTCATTGGTATTGCGTTCATACTCCACAACTCTTGTTTTCAGTTGCAGCAATGCATAAATCTCCTGCCAACCGGTGGTCTTTAATGCAATAACAGGTTCCAGCTCTTTTATTGTATCAGTAATTTCCGTTGCGCCCAGAGCTTCATCCTGGTTCAGCCAGATGCCTTTGCAGCCCAGGTTCTTAGCCAGCTGAATATCTGTGATGCGGTCACCGATCACAAAGGAGCCAGCCAGATCATAATCCGGATTGTTAATGTATTTTGTCAGCATACCGGTTCCCGGTTTGCGGGTAGGTGCCTGCTCTTCCGGAAAGGTTTTATCGATAAATACTTCAGAAAAATGAATGCCTTCCGCTTCCAGGTTGCGCATAACCAGGTTTTGAACAGGCCAGAAAGTAGCTTCAGGAAATTTCTCCGTTCCCAAACCATCCTGGTTGGTTACCATTACCAGCTCAAAATCCATTTCTTTGGCAATTTTGCCCAGCCAGGTAAACATGCCGGGGTAAAAGGTGATCTTATCAATAGCGTCCAGCTGATAGGTGGGAGGCGCTTCATAAATCAATGTGCCGTCCCGGTCAATAAATAATACTTTTTTCATTTTCTTATTTCTCACAGTATGCTTTTAATGCTTCTATTAAAATATGGTTTTCCTCTTCGGTGCCAATAGTAATACGTAAACAATCTTCACATCCCGGAACGTTGCTCCGGTTCCGCACAATGATGCCTTTTTGCTGCAGGTATCCGAAAATTTCATTGGCCCCGGTCATTTGCACCAGCAGGAAGTTGGCATCTGAGGGATAGACCTTGCGCGTAATGTCCATTTGTTTTAATGCATCCGCCAGCAGTTCGCGCTGAGCAATGGTATCGCGGATCCATCCGTTTACCTGTTCAACATTTTGCAATGCCTTTAATGCCAGTTCCTGTGTGGCAATATTTATGTTATACGGATATTTCACATTATTCATCAGCCGGATGATCTCTTTGCCGGCAAATGCCATCCCCAGGCGCAATGCCGCCAGCCCCCAGGCTTTGGAGAGCGTTTGCAATACTACCAGGTTCGGGTAGTCCATTAACTGCAGGGATAATGTTTTTTGCCGGGCATAGTTAATATACGCTTCATCCACTACCACGATGCCGTCGAAATTGTTCAGGATGATCTCTATATCCTGGCGAATGATGCTGTTGCCGCTTGGATTGTTGGGTGAGCAAATAAAAATGATCTTGGTATAGTCGTCAATTGCGTCTGCAATACCCTGTATGTTTAATTGGAAATCCGCATCCAGGGCTACTTCCTTTACTTTTATATTATTAATGGCTGCTGCCACACTGTACATACCATATGTAGGCGGAAGGGTAATAATATTGTCAAAACCCGGCTCACAGAAAATACGGATCAGCAGGTCAATAGCCTCATCACTGCCATTACCGGTAAAGATATGATCAACAGGAATGCGTTTGATGTTGCTGATGCGTTCTTTTAATTTGAGCTGAATGGGATCGGGATAACGGTTTAGCTGTTCGTGCCGTTCGTTAATATCCAGTGTAACCGGTGAGCCGGCTGCATTTTCATTGGCATCCAGCATTACTTTTGCCTCGCCGCTGAACTCATGGCGGGCCGTGGAGTAGGGCGCCAGGTCTTTTATAGTTTCCCGTACTAAATTGTCTAAATTAAATTCCATGATCCTGTTTGTGATTGCTGATTCTTAATTTGTGATTCTTACTTTAACGGCATTGCTGTGTGCCTGTAAACCTTCTGCTTCTGCCATTGCTATTACGGTGTCTGCAATATTTTCCAACCCGCGCCGGCTTAATTGCTGGAAGGTGATCTTTTTGCAGAAGCTGTCGAGCGACACACCGCTGTAAGCAGTGGCATACCCGTTGGTGGGTAAGGTATGATTGGTGCCGCTTGCATAATCCCCCGCGCTTTCCGGTGAATAGTGACCGATAAAAACAGAGCCAGCGGCGCTGATGTTCTTTAACAGCGAAGCCGGCACCTTGCCGGAAAGGATCAGGTGCTCCGGGGCATAATAATTAGAAAGGGCAATGGCCTGCTGCCAGTTCTTTACCAGCACCATACGGGAGTGCGCTAATGCTTTTGCCGTAATCTCTTTCCGGGGCAATGTTTCCAGTTGTCCGGCAATAGCCTGCTCTGTTTTTTTGATCAGGGATGCTGACGTTGCAATCAGCAACACCTGTGAGTCCGGCCCGTGCTCTGCCTGTGCCAGCAGGTCTGCCGCAACAAAATCAGGGTTGGCGGTTTCATCGGCAATGACCAGCACTTCTGAGGGGCCGGCCGGCATATCAATGGCAACCTGGTTCTGCACCAACTGCTTTGCTGCAGTAACATACTGGTTGCCCGGACCAAAGATCTTATAAACAGCCGGTACCGTTTCTGTACCATAAGCCATTGCGGCGATGGCCTGCGCCCCGCCCACCTTAATGATTTTTGTAATACCACAAAGAGCGGCGGCATATAAAATGACAGGGTGCACTTTCCCTTCTTTATTACAGGGGGTGCACAGGACAATCTCTTTACAACCTGCCAAACGTGCGGGAACTCCTAACATTAAAACAGTAGAGAACAGAGGTGCAGAGCCTCCGGGTATATACAATCCTACTTTTTCAATGGCCCTGCTTTCGCGCCAGCAAACAATACCGGGCGCCGTAGCTATTTTACGGGCGGCCTCTTTTTGTGCACGGTGAAAGGCCTCAATATTTTTCTTTGCCTGCCTGAGGGCTGTTTTTAAAGAGGCGCTCACCAGGGCAGTTGCCTCTTTTACTTCATTTTCCGTAACGATTAAAGATTCCAGCTGAACGCCGTCAAATTTTTTGCTGAATGTTTTCAGCGCAGCATCGCCCTTTTTCTGAACCGCCACTATAATGCTGTTTACAGCCGGTATTATTTTCTGAAATTCCTGTAAGGGTCGTTTACAGATCTCCGGCCAAAGCTCAGGAGCAGGGTATTTATAAAAATTCATTATCGGGGGTTTCATCTTATTTTCTATTGCTCAAATTTCACTCAATCATCTTTTCAATCGGTATGATCAGGATCCCTTCGGCACCGGCGGCTTTCAGATTTTCGATCACGTTCCAGAAATCAGATTCGCTGATCACTGAATGAACGGAGCTCCAGCCTTTTTTTGCCAGGGGAACAATAGTAGGGCTGTTGATGCCGGGCAAATAAGCGCATATTTGTTCAATGCTTTTATTAGGGGCATTTAACAGCACGTACTTATTGTATTTAGCTTTCTTTACTGAGCGGATGCGGAATAACAGTTTATCCAGCAGCTCTTTTCTTTGCGGGCTCAGTTGTTTTCCCGAAATCAGTACTGCTTCTGATCGTAGCAGCGTTTCATATTCGTAAAGCTCATTACTGAACAGGGTGCTGCCGGAACTTACCAGGTCGCAGATAGCATCAGCGAGGCCAATACGGGGCGCAATTTCCACAGAGCCGCTGATTACATGGGTCTCTGCCTTTATTTTATTTTGCTTTAGCCACCTGTTCAGGATAAAAGGATAGCTGGTAGCTATTTTCATTCCGTTCAATTCTTTTAATTCTATTTTTTTCCTGGTCTTGGGCAGGGCAATAGAAAGCCGGCATTTACCATAACCCAGCCGTTCTACGATCTCTGTCGCTTTATTTTTTTCCAGCACTACATTTTCTCCAACAAAACCAATATCGGCTACGCCGTCCTGTACATATTCCGGAATATCATCATCTCTTAGAAATAAGATCTCTGCGTCAAAGTTTTCAGCTTTTATTTTTAACTGGTTGTTGCCGTTAGGCACGCCAATGCCACATTCCTTTAGTAGTTTCAGCGAGTCTTCGCTCAGCCTGCCGGATTTTTGCACCGCAATACGAAGCACCTCATTGCCGGGGGCCTTTTTTTTAAGATCCGGGCGACTGTTTAATTTGCCTGATACACTTTTTTTCACTGTTATTTCTTTTTGTTGTTTCTGAATGTTCATCGTTTACCCGCAATTGCAATAAAAAAGGCTTACAAATTTGTAAGCCTTTTTCTATAAACTGATACATAACACCACCGGGCTTACTTGGGTAAGTCTGCAAAATGATGATGGATATGTACTAAAATTTTCATATATTTTTTAATAGAATGGAACGCTGCAACTCTTTGTTTAATAGATATACAGTATTTCATTGCGGTGCAAATATATAAAAATTTATTATTGCCTCATTTTTTTGCCACAAAATTTTAAGATGGAAATCTTACCACAGAAAAAAAATGCCCTATCTTTAAATTTTTAAACAGGATACATGTTACAACTTACCAAACCCCTCGCTTTTATTGACCTGGAAACCACAGGTGTAAACCTGGGTACGGACCGTATTGTTGAAATTGCTATTGTAAAAATATTACCGGACGGCTCAAAAACAGTAAAACGGAAGCTCATCAACCCTGAAATGCCTATACCCAAGGCTAACTCCGACATTCATGGTATTACGGACGATATGGTAAAGGATGCGCCTACTTTTGCGCAGGTAGCCCGGGAGCTGAAACAGGTACTGGACGGGTGCGATCTTGCGGGATATAATTCCAACCGTTTTGATATTCCCTTATTGGTTGAAGAATTCCTGAGAGTGGGTGTTGATTTTGATATGAAGGGAAGGAAGCTGATTGACGTGCAGAATATCTTTCATAAAATGGAACAACGTACATTATCAGCCGCCTATAAATTTTATTGCAATAAAGTGCTGGACGGTGCCCATTCTGCGGAAGCAGATGCAGCAGCTACTCATGAAGTGCTGCTGGCGCAGGTAGCGCGTTATCCTGAATTGGGAACTACCATCGATACAATCAATAAGGTCATTGGTGAGGAGGTAATCGTTGATTTTGCCCGCCGCTTTGTTATGGATAACGGAATAGAGGTTTTTAATTTTGGAAAATACAAAGGAAAGAGTGTTGCAGAAGTACTAAAAGCAGAGCCGCAGTATTATGATTGGATGATGAAAGGCGATTTCCCGCAACATACCAAACAGAAGCTAACAGAAATCTTCACCAGGAGCAAATTATTAAAGAAGGTATAAGACAGGGAAAACGACCGTATCAGGGTTTGTATATTGATGTAATTCAATTATTTGATTTATAACGGAGACTGGTGGAGAAAATTGTAATTATACCAACATATAACGAAAAAGAAAATATCGCCAATATTATAGAGGCCGTTCTAATGCTGCCCGGTGATTTTCATATACTGATCGTAGATGACGGGTCGCCTGATGGCACCGCCGGTATTGTAAAGGAGCTGCAACAAAAATACAACGGCTGTTTATTCCTGGAAGAGCGCAGGGGTAAGCTGGGACTGGGCACTGCCTATATCCACGGATTCAAATGGAGCCTTGCGCGCGGGTACCAGTACATTTTTGAAATGGATGCCGATTTTTCGCATAACCCCAAGGACCTGGTTCGTTTATACCAGGCCTGTGTTGACGGGGCAGATCTTGCTATTGGCAGCCGTTATGTAAAGGGAGGTGGTATTGTTAACTGGCCGGCTGACCGGGTGTTTATATCTAAAGGAGGATCTTTGTATACGCGGATCATTACCTGGATGCCGGTTAAGGATCCGACCGCCGGGTTTATGTGTTATACGGCAAAAGTGCTGAACGCGATCAATTTTGACAATATCAGCTTTGTAGGCTATGCCTTCCAGATTGAAATGAAGTATGCTGCCTGGAAACTGGGCTTTAAGATAAAGGAAGTGCCTATTATCTTCCAGGACAGAACAGAGGGACAGTCAAAGATGAATAAGGGCATCCTGAAAGAAGGTATACTGGGAGTACTGAACCTGCGCTGGCAAAGTCTGTTTAAGAACTACCGGAAAAAGGTTGCTAACAATTAACAGAAGATGCAGTGGTTTCAATATAGAAAATAACTTCACTGAAAAAGGCATTACTTTTTTTATTATATTTAATACGTCATTATTACTGCTGATAGTGAAGATGATATTTGCCGGAAAGCCGATTGGGTTATATACCATACTAAACGACCGAAGTTAAAAGCAGGAAAGAAAAGCGTATCAATAAAATGAATAAGCGCTAACAGTATAAAGCGTGCATTGCTGCCTTCAAAAGCCTGCCAGGTATTTATGAAAAACCGGGCTGAATGCGGCTGTTTTGCTAAGCATCCTCCTGTCACATCACCTTGCAGTAACATTAAAAAAAGTAAAACACCCGGTTATGAAAATGCAACTATATCTTCTGATTGCAATTTTGTTTTTAGCCTGCAGCAGGCAGCATAACCCTGCTCTGCCTCTGCAAAAAGGAATCGAGGGAAAATGGAAGCTGGTTAAAACTGCTGATGATAATGTACATACAGAAAATTATATTGTAAGTTTTGATGCAACAGGAGCAGTAAAGGCAAGTGATTACCCCTGTGCCGGTACTTTTACTTTTGATAAAGAGGGAGGGCAGGATTTAAGTGAAAATAACCTTACTGTGGAGTTCAGAAACTGCAACGCTTCCAGACAATTGTGGTATAGCATAAGAGGGCACGCAAACGCCCGTTTCCCCGATGATAATACCCTGGTTTTAAATAACAGGAATTGTGATGAGGGGTGCCCACGTGTATTCAAAAGAATAAATGAGTAAAAAAGGTCAGCGATGACCTCATCCGGCCGAGCATTTTCTTTTTATGCCCCGGAGAAGGCGTCGGACTATTAGCGCAGAATTTCTTTGTTAAATGCGTACTAAACCCCAATCCCGGAACGAAGAACCTTAATTACCGGAGTTTTTTCCGATAAAAAAGATATAAATAACCTTATTTTGGAATCTTATGTACAGTAAACATGAAGCAGCGCTTCTTAAAAAGGAATTCTGGACCGCCCTGGGAAGCTACCTGAAACCGATTCCCAATGCAAACGGGTACCCTATCAACTGGGTAAATTACAAAACCGGGATCAGGCATATTTATTTTCGTACAGATGTTACCAAAAAAGAGGCCAGCGCAGCTATTGAGCTAACGCATCCTGTGCAGGAAGACCGTCTTGTTGCTTTTGAAAAAATGCAATGCCTAAAGACTGTTTTCAGGGAGACGGTTTCCGGTGAATGGTACTGGCAGGAAGCGGTTTATGATGAGCAGGGAATCCCTCTTTCAAGAATTATTTGTTTTAAGGAAAATGTCAATATCTTTAATAAAACGGACTGGCCAGAAATTATTGCTTTCCTGAAGGAACGATTAACAGGTCTGGACGCTTTCTGGGTTATTGCCAAAGATCATTTTGAACCTTAAAATACAATACAAATGACGCGCTTATTTTGCCTGTCTGCCTCACTATTCTTTTTTTCTATGATCCATGCACAAACGGAAATAGCACTTTATAAAAATGTGCCCAACAGTCAACCGGCAGTCAATGTTGAAAAAGCAGAAAAAGGCACAGACGGTATTACACGCATCAGCAATGTTTCCGTTCCCACGATCATGGTTTTTCAGCCGTCAGCAAAAAGTAAAAAGCCCGGCCCTGCGGTTGTTATTTGTCCCGGTGGGGGATATGCCATCCTGGCTTTTGACCACGAAGGCACCCAGGTAGCCCAAACCCTTAATGAATGGGGTATGACCGCTTTTGTTTTAAAATACCGTTTGCCGGATGATCGAGCCATGGTTGATAAATCCATTGCTCCTTTACAGGATGCAGAACGTGCCATGCAATGGGTACGGGAGCATGCCAAAGAATATAATGTAGATATACATAGGGTAGGCATTATGGGCTTTTCGGCAGGAGGGCATCTTGCCGCAACGTTATCTACCCATTATAATGACCCGCTCATTAATAATCCCCGGAAGATCTCTTTCCGTCCGGATTTTTCCGTTCTGGTCTACCCCGTAATCAGCTTCAGTGATAGCATCGGGCATACAGGCAGTCGTAATAATCTTATCGGTAAATCCCCTTCACAAAAAATGATCGAACGTTTTTCTAATGAGCTGCATGTAAATAAAAATACACCTCCGGCCTTCCTGGTGCACGCCAAAGACGATAAAACAGTGCCCTGGCGTAATAGTGAAGATTATTATGAAGCCCTGTTAAAAAACGGAGTGCCAGCCAAAGTATATTATTACGAGGCAGGTGGTCATGGTTTCGGACTGCATAATAAAACCTCTGATGTGCTATGGGCCGGGCTTTTAAAGGAGTGGTTACAACAACAGCATATTTTATAAAAAAAATTGCCATGAAGCATTTTTTCCTGATAGCCAGCCTGCTTGCAGGTACTTTTTTAGCTGCACAGCAGCAACCCTTTTTTGATTCCCTGGGCATCATTGCCAAAGGAGGAGAGCCCCTCCGGAAATTAGCCGGTGGCTTTGCTTTTACGGAAGGCCCTGCAGCAGATGCGCAGGGGCGTGTGTATTTTACAGACCAGCCCAATGACCGCATCTGGCGGTATAACCTTGATGGCACCTTGACGGAATTCAAAAGAAAATCGGGCCGGGCCAATGGACTGGCTATTGATGCAAACGGGAGCATTATTGCCTGTGCTGATGAAAACAACGAGCTCTGGTCCATTACGCCGAAAGGAAGAGTAAAAGTGATCCTGGGTAAAGTAGGGGGCAAAAAATTAAACGGTCCCAACGATCTGTGGATCGATAAAAAGGGCGGCATTTATTTCACAGATCCTTATTACCAGCGCGATTACTGGACCAGAAAAGCACCTGATATAAAAGAACAGGCTGTTTATTACCTGCCCAAAGGTGCTCAGCAACCCATAGTGGTTTCTGATGAACTGGTAAAACCCAATGGTATTACAGGCTCAGAAGACGGCAGGTATTTATTTGTAGCAGACATCGGGGATAACAAAACCTATAAATTTTTGATTAAAGAAGATGGTACACTATCTGAAAAAACACTGTTTGTACCGCAGGGATCGGATGGAATTACGCTGGACGAAAAAGGCAACCTGTACCTGACCAAGGGGGGTATTACCGTTTATGACCCCCGGGGGCGAAAGAGCGCTTACATCCCTGTTCCGGAAGGCACGTCCAATGTTTGTTTTGGGGGAAAGGATCATGACCTGTTGTTTATTACCGCCAGAACGTCAGTATATGGGGTAAAAACAACCGTAAAAGGTGCAGGGTTTTGATGGCTCAACCCATTGCCGGTCTTTACTGACTACCGGATGCCCCTGTAAATCAGCAGCGCACCAATAAGGATGAGCCCCGCATATACATAATCAAAGAAGGATTGGTCTTTAAGCCGGCCATTGAAATACCTGCCCAGGAATATAGCCGGAAACGCACCGGCAAATGCATAACCAAAATAAATAAATAAGTGAAGATCCAGTAAGCCTTTCCACCAGAACCCCGCAAGGCCCAGGAAGCTTGCCGGTAAAAAATAGGCCTGAAGGGTTGCCCGGAATGTTTTTGCCGGCCAGCGGCGCAGGTTGCCATAGATCACTAATGCCGGGCCGTTAATACTGTAAGCGCCGCCAAAAATACCCGAAAAAAATCCGCATAAAAACAATAATAGCTTATTGTCCTTTTGCAGGTGGAATTTGTTTTTATAACGAAGGGAATAAACGGAATAGCCAATTAAAAAGATACCGAGGCCGGAAACGATCAGGGGCTCGCTGCCATATACCAGCAGTAACAATCCTATAGGAATGCCCAAGGCAGCATAAATAACCAGCCATTTGGCGCTGTGAAAATGGATCTTCCGGTGATCCTGCACCAGGATCACCAGGGCAACCGTAACAGAAAGCAGGGCCGACAATGGTACCGCAATCTTAGCCGGCAATATCCAGAGGAACAGCGGCACGGCTACCATCGACTCTCCAAAACCGAAGGTGGAACGAACAAGCGTGGCAACAAAGCTTACAACAATGATAATTAAAACAGGATGCTCTTTCAATGCACGGGCAAGATACAAAATAGCAAAGATCTGCTTCAATTAATTGATGACCGGTAAAATAGCTGACAGACAGTGCCTGGTTAGCAGGCGATAGCAGCAAATCCTTCTTCTTTTGCCGATTATGTGATTACATTTGTTACCTCAATAAACTGATATGTCTAAGAATATGCATGATATTGATATTGACCTGATCGAAATGACGCTTGACATTACCAAATATGTGATTCATCGTATTACCGAAAAAGACAGGAAGCTTGGGAAGTTTAAATCGGCCGAAGAGTTAAAGGCTTTAGTAGGAGCAACCATTACTCCGGAAGGGATCGGCGGGGAACGGGCACTGGAATTATGGAAAAATGTGCTGGAAAAAGCAACGGCTTCTATCGATCACCCCCGGCATCTTGCATTTGTGCCGGCTGCACCGTCGCGCGCGGCTGTAATGTTTGACCTGGTTACTTCCGCATCCTCCATTCACGGAGCTTACTGGATGGAAGGCGCCGGTGGCATTTTTGCAGAGAATCAGGCAATGGAATGGCTGGTGTCGCTGACGGGCATGCCCAAAGGCGCTTTTGGCGTGTTTACAAGCGGTGGCACAGCTGCCAATCTTTCAGCAATGATCACCGCGCGGGAATACTGGCGATCAAAAGATCCGGAGCACGATCATCATAAAGGAGTACTGATCACCTCTACAGGCGCGCACTCTTCTGTAAGGGCAATGGCAAAGATCATTGATGCAGAATTGCTGCTGATAGATACGGAAGACCGGATGACGGGCGAAGCGGTAACGCAGTTAATAGAAAGCCTGGATGCGGATAAACGGCGCAGGCTGCTGGGCGTGGTGGCAACAGGAGGCACTACCAACGCAGGGATCATTGATTCCCTGGACAGTATTGCTGATATTTGTAAGCGTTATGACCTTTGGTATCATGTGGATGCTGCTTACGGAGGCGGAGCGCTTGCAGCGGATTCCGTAAGGCATTTATTCAAAGGCATTGAAAAAGCCGACAGTATTACCATCGATCCGCACAAATGGCTGTTTTCCCCATACGACTGCGGAGCTGTTATTTATAAAAGACCGGAACTGGCAAAAAAAGCTCATTCGCAGGAAGGTGCTTATCTAGATATCTTTAAAGATAAAGCTGCAGATGGTTTTAACCCTTCTGATTACCAGATACAGCTTACCAGGCGGGTACGGGGGCTGCCCTTATGGTTCTCACTGGCCATGCATGGTACCAATACTTATAAGAAAGCGATAGAACGGGGAATAGAGCTGGCACAGGCCGCCGCCCGGAAAATAACGGCAAACCCGTTGCTGGAGCTGGTCCGGGAGCCCGGCTTAAGCTGCGTACTGTTCCGGAGAAGAGGATGGCAGCCGGATGATTATAAACACTGGACCTTCAAAAACCTTGAAGAAGGTTTTGCATTGGTAACGCCTACCAGGTATCGCCGGCAGGGAATGATGGAAACGGTTGCCCGTTTCTGTTTTATAAACCCGGATACCACGGAAAATGATATTGACCGGATCCTTGATACCATGAAATAGCAATGCTCAGAATAGAATAGTTTGCTGTATTTCCCCCCGTTCTGAAGCTTCAGGGCAGCAGGAATATGTACCGGCATTTTATCCTTGATGCAGACAGGAGCCTGTTTGTTAATAATTTGGTGTATTTTTCCACCTGTTTCCGGCATTTAACCGGTTTTTATTCATTAAATAAGTTTCAAAATTTGTTGCTCATGAAGCGGATTGGCCATATTGGCTTGTTGTTATTAACAGGAGTGCTTGTAAATACAGTGAACGCCCAAAAATATGACCCGGTAGAGCTGGTGAACCCATTAATGGGTACTATGTCCAAACCAAGTATGTCTACAGGTAATACGTATCCTGCAGTTGGAGTACCCTGGGGAATGAACCTGTGGAGCGCACAGACCGGTAAAATGGGAGATGGATGGATGTATACCTATGATGCGGATAAGATACGGGGCATTAAGCAAACACACCAGCCCTCACCATGGATGAACGATTATGGCCAGCTGTCCATTATGCCGGTAACCGGTAAAATGGTCTTTGACCAGGATGAACGTGCCAGTTGGTTCTCGCATAAGGCAGAGGTGGCAAAACCTTATTATTACAGTGTGTATCTAGCTGATCATGATGTAACTGCCGAACTGACGCCTACTGAACGTGCTGCGCAGTTCCGCTTTACGTTCCCGGAATCAGATAGCTCCTATGTAGTGATCGATGCTTTTGATAAGGGATCGTATATTAAGGTCATTCCTGCTGAAAAAAAGATCATCGGCTATTCAACAAAACATGCCATCGGAAAATTGCCGGATTTTAAAAACTTCTTTGTCATCTATTTTGACAAGCCCTTTGCAAACGCCCATACATGGGAAGGAAAAAAGCTGAACGAAACCAAGCTGGAGATCAGCGCAGATCATACCGGCGCCATTGTGGGCTTTAAAACCCGTAAGGGTGAAAAAGTGAACATGCGCATCGCAACCTCCTTTATCAGCTTTGACCAGGCAGAGCTGAACCTGAAAAAAGAGCTGGGCAAAGACGGCTTTGCCCAAACAATGGCAAAAGCAAAACAACAGTGGGATGACCGTTTGAAAAAGATTGAAATAGAAGGAGGCACCATTGACCAGATGCGTACCTTTTATTCTGCCCTGTACCGTACATTATTTTTCCCTAATAAATTATATGAACTGGATGCATCTGGCAACCCGGTACATTACAGCCCGTATACCGGTAAAACCCTGCCCGGCTACCTGTTTGCCGGAACCGGCTTCTGGGATACTTTCCGTGCCTTATATCCTTTCCTCAATTTGGTGTACCCGTCTATCAATAAAGAAATGCAGGAAGGGCTGATCAATGATTATAAGGAAGGCGGCTGGCTGCCGGAGTGGAGCAGCCCTGCCTATGCGCCGGTAATGGTAGGTAATAATTCTGCATCCGTTGTGGCGGATGCGTATATAAAAGGGCTGCGGGGGTATGATATCAATAAGCTCTATGAAGCGCTGTTGCACGGTGCCAATGCTGAAGGGCCGGGTGGAACAGGAAGAAAAGGAGTGTCTTTTTATAATGAACTGGGGTATGTGCCTTATGATGTAGGGATTAATGAAAATGCAGCGCGTACGCTGGAATATGCTTATGACGATTTTACGATCTACCAGCTGGGAAAGGCGCTGGGACACCCTAAAACAGAGCTGGAACCGTATTTCAAACATGCCCATAATTATAAGAACCTGTTTGATCCGTCGCATAATTTAATGCGTGGAAAAAATAAGGATGGCAGCTTCCAGAGCCCGTTCAATCCGTTTAAATGGGGTGATGCATTTACTGAAGGAAATAGCTGGCATTACTCCTGGTCCGTCTTTCATGATATCCAGGGACTGATTGATCTGATGGGAGGCAGGAAAGCATTTGTACAGCAACTGGACAGCATATTTGTGATGCCTCCTGTCTTTGACGACAGCTATTACGGTAGTGTGATCCACGAGATCCGTGAAATGCAGATCGCCAATATGGGGCAATATGCGCATGGGAACCAACCCATCCAGCATATGATCTATTTGTATAATTATGCAGGTGCGCCATGGAAAGCGCAATATTGGGTAAGGGAAACCATGAACCGGATGTATCATGCAACACCTGATGGTTATTGTGGTGATGAAGACAACGGGCAAACAAGCGCCTGGTATATATTCTCGGCACTTGGATTTTATCCGGTAACACCGGCTGTGGATCAATATGTGGTAGGGGCCCCATTATTTAAAAAGGCAACCATCTACCTGGAAAATGGCAAAAAAATAGTTATTAACGCCCCTGCCAACAGTGATGTGAACCGGTATATTCAGTCGGCCTCCTTCAACGGGCAGCCCTTTACAAAAAACTGGCTCAGTCATAGCAGGCTGCAGAAAGGGGCCGTTATCAATTATACGATGGGTGCGCAGCCCAATAAGACAAGAGGTATTGGTGAAGCAGACGTTCCTTACTCCATGAGCAGGGATGAGAAATAATACCGGTTGGATATTCGTAAGATGTTGATTGAAGTTTTTTGACGGGAGGTGAGCAAAAAGCTCCTCCTTCCGGGGGTGGCAGTTTATGCCTGCGGCCAGTAATTTTTCACTGACTGCAGAAAAGAGAAGTGTGCCTTGATCGTATATGTAACTTTTGGAGTTCACTATTGCTG
Source organism: Niabella ginsenosidivorans (assembly GCF_001654455.1). Classification (NCBI taxonomy): domain Bacteria; kingdom Pseudomonadati; phylum Bacteroidota; class Chitinophagia; order Chitinophagales; family Chitinophagaceae; genus Niabella; species Niabella ginsenosidivorans. Next base: position 3,579,430 of record NZ_CP015772.1, on the reverse strand, counting down.
TTGCATCGTTTACTTCTTACAGATAGCCTTTCACTTTTCATTTTTTGCCGCTCATCCCTCACTTCTTTCACTGTACTCATTAAAGGCGCATCACTGGTCAGATCTCCGATAAAATCACTAACTTCAGCTCTTAAAAAAACTGATATGTTTGCTGATAAAAAAAATACAATATCCCGCCGGTCCTTTTTACAAACCGGCTCTCTGGCTTCAGCCGGATTGTTATTGGGCGGAAAGGTGCTGGCGCGTCCTTCTTTATTTTTTAAGAACCCTGATTCAAGAATTGCAGGCGTTCAGATAGGGGTGATCACTTATTCTTACAGGAGCATGCCGCAGGCTTTAGAACAGGTATTGCAGTATATTGCAGACAGTGGTATCAGCGCAACTGAACTGATGGGTGGCCCGGTGGAAGCCTATGCCGGCATACCTTCCGATAAAGAAAAAATTGCAGCATGGCGTGCAAATGCACCGATGGATAAATTTGCGGAAGTAAAAAAAATGTTCGACAAAGCCGGTGTGCATATTTACGCGTTTAAACCAAATGCGCTTAACCCCGATAATACGGATGCTGAAATTGAATACGCTTTAAAAGCAGCAAAGGTGCTGGGCGCACAATCCGTAACAGTGGAGCTGCCTAAAGACCCTGCACACTCACAACGGTTGGGCACGCTGGCCGCCAGGCATAAAATGTATATAGGCTATCATGCGCATACACAGGCAACTGATACGGTATGGGACACTGCGTTGGCCCAGTCGCCCTATAATTCCATGAACCTGGATTGCGGGCATTATATGGCATCAGGTGGCAGTAACACAAAAGAATCCCTGCTTGCATTAATAAAGGCCCGGCACGACCGTATTACTTCCATGCACATAAAAGATCGTAAAACAAAAGAGCATGGAGGGGCCAACGTGCCCTGGGGGCAGGGGGATACACCTATAAAAGAAATCCTGGATCTTTTAAAAGAACAAAAATATAAGATACCCGCTACTATAGAGCTGGAGTATGAGATCCCGGCCGGATCTGACGCAGTACAGGAAGTAAAGCGCTGTCTGGATTTTGCCAGGCAGGCATTGACGGCATAACTGCAGGGTCGTTATAACGGTGTAAATACAATACGGTGAAGCCTTAAAGGATCAATAAGCAGAAACTGGATGAATGATAAAAGTAAGTAGTATGCTGCTTAATTTTAGCTGGTCAATAGCTGTTAATGAAAAATAAAACCCTTCGTTTCATTTTATTGTTGCTGATTGTTGTCAGCAGTATTTCATGCGACCAGTTGTCCAAGCAGGTCGCCCGGGCACGGCTGGATTATATGCAGCCGGTGCATGTAATGGATGGTTTTCTGAGCCTGATAAGGGTAGAGAACACCGGTGCTTTTTTAAGCCTGGGACATTCCTGGCCAATGCCGCTCAGGATATTTGTACTGGTCATTCTGCCTATTGCCTCTATTTTGAGTGTCACCTTTTATCTCTTTAAAAGACGCAAGGTATCGCTGCTTATGGTCATTGCTTTTGGGTTGATCATTGGAGGGGGCATCGGTAATTTATACGATAGGGTGGTGTTTGGCCATGTAACGGATTTTCTGCATATGGATTTTCATTATTTTCAGACCGGTGTATTCAATATGGCAGATGTTTCTATTATGGTAGGTGCTTTTTTAATGCTGCTGGAAATTTTTTTGTTGCCATTAATAAAAGGCCGGCCTCCGGCGCATAAAAGAGGTGCCGCATAACAGTTTTTAAAACGGGCTGCTCAATCGATTGCACCGGTAAGCGCCTGGAAAGGAGCATGGGCTGTAATACGCTACCGGAGCGGATCCTGTAATAAAATGTGTTTTTATTGGCTGTTTTTTGTAGCAGGCTGTACCTGTCCGTAATCTCCCGGAATCCGTTTTTTTCTTAAACGCTTTTTCTATATTAGCGCCATATACAATACCATACATAAATGTTTTTATGAAAAAGGGCCTATCATTGGTTGCATTGTTATGGATATCTATTGCAGGAATCGCACAACAACCACTTCCTTCCGAACTGCAGACGCCGGAAATAGTCGCCGTGAACCGGATGCCCATGCGGGCAAATGCTTTTGCTTTTGAAACAAGGCAGCTGGCAGAAAAAAGAGAAAAAGAGCAGTCAAAATACTTTATATCGCTGAATGGGAGCTGGCGTTTTAACTGGGTGCAGAATCCCAAAGACCGTCCTGCAGATTTTTATAAAGCGGATTTCAATGACAGCAAATGGATCAATTTTCCCGTGCCCGCCAACTGGGAACTGAACGGTTATGGCTTGCCGATTTATGTAAACCAGCCGTATGAATTTGCCGGCCGTGCAAAAACAGGCAAAAAACTGAGCCCGCCCTATGACATACCTGACGATAATAACCCGGTGGGCTCCTATCGTAAAAAAGTGGTGATCCCCGCTGATTGGGATGGCCGGCAGGTTTTTATTCACCTGGGCGCCGTTAAATCGGCCTTCTTCATTTGGGTAAACGGGCAAAAGGTGGGCTATAGTGAAGATAGCAAAATGGCTGCTGAATTTGATATAACCCGGTATGTAAAACCCGGCGAAAATCTGATTGCACTACAGGTGTACCGATGGAGCGATGGCAGCTATTTGGAGTGCCAGGATATGTGGCGCATCTCGGGCATTGAGCGGGAGGTGTACCTGTATGCCACACCATTGCTGGATGTACGTGATTTTAAGGTATCGGCTACTTTAACCAATCATTACGAAGACGGGGTCTTTGAATTTGCCGGCGAGGTGAATAATTATAAAACAGACCGGAAAACGCTGCATTCCAAAGCAGATACGGCTACTGTTGAGCTGGAACTGGCAGATGATGCAGGGCATGCTGTTTTTAAAGAAACACTGCCCGCTGTTTCCGTATTGGGCCGGTATAAAACAGCTGTTTCTTTCCGGAAAAATATTCCCGGCATAAGAACATGGTCTGCAGAAGTGCCCTACTTATACACTTTATATATTACGTTAAAAAATAACAGGGGTGAAGTGCTGGAAGTGATCCCCGTTCGTGTAGGTTTCAGATCCATTGAAATAAAAGGCCGGAATTTTCTTATAAACGGCAAACGTGTTTTCTTTAAAGGGGTGAATCGTCATGAACATAATGCCCGCACAGGCCATACCCTTACAAAAGCGGATATGGAAAAGGATATGGAAATGATGAAAAAGCTGAATGTGAACGCCGTGCGCCAGTCCCATTATCCGCCTGACCCGTATTGGCTGGAACTTTGCGATGAGTATGGCTTATATGTAATTGACGAAGCAAATATTGAATCGCATGGCAGGTATTATGACCTGGAATATACCCTGGCCAACGACCGGCAATGGCGTATTCCGCACCTGGAGCGCATAAAGCGTATGTATGAACGCGACAAAAATCATCCTTCTATCATTACCTGGTCGCTTGGTAATGAAGCCGGCAATGGAATTAACATGTATGAAGGATACGACTGGTTGAAGAAAAAAGATATACGCCCTGTACAATATGAGCGTGCGGAATATGATTATAACACGGATGTGATCTGCCCGCAATACCCGTCTCCCAACGGTGTGGCAAGGCAGAAAGATTCAAAAGACGGAAGACCCTATATTATGAGCGAGTATGCCCATATTATGGGCAACAGCCTCGGGAATTTCAGGGAATACTGGGATGCCATCGAAAACACGCCGGGAACACAGGGCGGCTATATTTGGGAATGGATCGACCAGGGAATTGATACAGTGAAAAACGGGAAACGTATTCTGGCATATGGCGGGGATTTCCCGCTAAGCGGACCGGTTGACGAAAATTTCAGTGATAATAATTTTTGTGTAAAAGGAGTGGTAACGGCGTATCGCACATTGACACCAATGGCGGTTGAAGTAAAAAGGGTCTACCAGCATATTGCAACCATCTATAAAGGGAATAATGCTGTGGAGGTGAGCAATGGTTATTTCTTTAAAGATCTTTCCAATATAAGGCTGGATTGGGAAATTACAGAAGATGGGAACGTAGTCGAAAAAGGAAGCCGGCCCGATCTGAACATAAAGCCGCAAACCGGCGCCCGCATTGAATTGCCTGTTCTCTACCGGCCGAAAGCAGGGAAAGAATATTTTTTAAATATCTATTATCGTCTGAAAAATAAGGAGCCTTTCCTTGAGAAAGATTATGAAGTTGCGGCAGCGCAGTTTGCCTGGAACGGCGCTCCTGCCGTATACAGCCACCCCGCAACAAAAGCTGCCATTACGGGAAGCAGGAACGGAAACCTGCTCACCTTAAAAGGGCATGACTTTACAGCAGTTTTTGACCTGGGCAGGGGTACGCTGGTACAATACGATCTAAGAGGGATAACGGTTATCTCAAAAGGGCCGCAGCCGGGGTTCTACCGCGCGCCAACAGATAATGACATTGGCGCCGGCCTGAACCAGTCACTGCGCAGCTGGCGCAATGTGTATGAAAAGGTTACCAGAGTACAGTCAAAAACAGAGCAGGTGTCTGCTAATGAATATAAAGTTGAGTTTACGGCTATACTGCCGGGTGGAAAGACAAAAACACAACAGGAATTTATCGTATATGGTGATGGAACCTTGCTTGTAAAAAATAATTACAGCCTTGCTGAAGGCGATTATAAATCTCTAATGCGCGTAGGCAATGACCTGGAGCTTAACGGGCAGTTTTCAAAAATTCAATGGTATGGCCGGGGCCCCTGGGAAAACTATTGGGACCGGCATACGGCCAGCAATATCGGAAAATACAGCCAGACCATTGATCAGCAGTATTTCCCGTATGCGCGTCCGCAGGAAAGTGGTAATAAAACAGATGTCCGCTGGATCAGCATGACCAATAGCAAAGGCATGGGCGTTCGTTTTGAGCTTGCAGACAGCGTGCTGTCTGTAGCCGCATTACCCTATAGCATTGAGCAGTTGGATCCGGCCCCGGTTAAAAAACAGTTTCATTCCGGTGAGTTGCAGAAAGCTGCTGTTATTTATATGCATGTGGACCTGAAGCAAATGGGTGTACAGGGAATTGACAGCTGGGGCTCCATGCCGCTGAAAAAATACTGGATCATTCCGGGAACTTACCGGTATAGCTACTGGATCCGCCCGTTGCAATAAAACGGGCCTGGTTGAATTTTGTGCAAACGGTTGAACGGCAAAAAGGGCCCTGTATCTTTGATGGAATAGAGGATTCATGGTACCTTAGAGTTGCTTGTGAACTAATGGATTAATTAAATCTGAATAGTAAGACCGGCTGAGTGCATCAGATATTTTATTGTGCCGGTGCCGGATGCTGGAACTCCAGGCAGGAGATGGAGCTGAGGAAATTGATGGTTTGTATTTTAAAACGATACCGGGTCTGTTCAACAGGGCGGTTATTGAAACACAATAAAAGAGCATATGAATAGAAAAGATTTTGTAAAAACCGCAGGTTTAGGTGTTGCATCAGTTGCCATACTGCCGTCCGAAACCGTATTGAAACCAACTGCTGCCACTAAATTAAAAGTTGCCATAGTGGGCGTTGGTGCACGGGGCATCTGGCACCTGGACTTACTGTTGAAAAGAAATGATGTGGATGTGGTAGGCGTTTGTGATATTGACCCAAGAACCATTACAGCTGCAAAAGAAAAAGTGGCTGCTGCCGGAAAAAAGCATCCTGTATATTATTCAGCCGGCCCTGACGACTGGAAGAAAATGTATGCCAAAAAAGGCATAGACGCTGTTATTATTGCCACCCCCTGGGAACTGCACAAACCCATGATCATTGGCGCACTGGAAGCCGGCATTCAATATGTAGGATCAGAGGTGATCATAGGCATTTCCCTGCAGGATCATTGGGATGTGGTAAAAGCGGCAGAACAGCATAATGGTCATGTAATGATGCTGGAGAATGTTTGTTACCGCCGGGATGTGCTGGCTGTGCTGAACATGGTGCGCCAGAATATTCTCGGGGAAATGATCCATTTGCAGGGCGGGTACCAGCATGATCTCAGGGGTGTGAAATTCAATGATGGAAAAACCCCTTATGGTAGAGGTGCAGAATTTGGCCATGTAGACGGGTATTCCGAATCCAGATGGCGCACGGATCATTCCGTTTGGCGGAATGGAGATCTGTATCCTACCCACGGCATCGGGCCATTGGCGCATTACATCAATATTAACAGGGGTAACCGCTTCCTGTCGCTGAATTCCTTTGCCACCAAATCAAGAGGCCTGCATAATTATATTGTGGATGTTGGCGGCCCTACCCATAAAAATGCAAAGGTGAACTTTAAGCTGGGAGATATTGTTACCACCCAGATCAGTTGTGTAAACGGCGAAACGATCATTCTGCAGCATGATACCAACCTGCCCCGCCCGTATTCGCTGGGCTTCCGTGTACAGGGTACCAAAGGTTTGTGGATGGATGTGAATAACGGCATGTACGTAGAAGGCGTTTCCAAACCGCATACCTGGGATGATGCCAAGGAGTGGTTAGACAAATATGATCACCCGCTCTGGAAAAAATACGGTAAAGATGCGGCAGGAGCCGGTCACGGAGGCATGGACTTTTTTGTGATCCATGCATTTATAGAGTCCGCAAAAAGAAAATTACCTACACCCATTGATGTGTATGATTCTGCAACGTGGAGCGCTATTACCCCGTTAAGCGAGCAGTCTATTGCCCTGGGCCACCAGACGGTTGAGTTCCCGGATTTTACCGGTGGCGACTGGATGTACCGGAAAACAACCTTTGCGCTGAACGATGACTATTAAAAAGTAGCGCTGTTCAATATGAAAATGCCCGCCGCTGATTGGCGGGCATTTTTTTAAATATCTATAAGGTTTTTAAAACCTTATAGATATTTAATACCGAGTAAAATTAAAATGGTATTTTGAATTTACTCGTATCTATTTACCTTTAATTATGATACACAGAGAAGTAATACCGGAAGTAAAAATGCTGCTCCGGAAATTTTCGGCTGTAGCTCTATTGGCCCCCGGCAGGTAGGAAAAACAACACTGGCTAAAAATGTTGCCAGGATGCTGAAAAAGGACGTATTGTACCTCGACCTGGAACGAGCTTCAGATCAACGCAGGCTGGCTGACCCCGAACTTTTTTTGAAGCAAACCGGCACCGGCTCATATTGCTGGATGAAATACAAATGATGCCACACCTGTTTGCGGCACTGTGGCCGGAAATTGACGCGTACCGCAAAACCGGGCGCTTTTTAATAACAGGATCTGCCAGCCCCGATCTTGTGAAAGGTGTTTCAGAAAGCCTGGCGGGCGTTTTGCATATGTCGAATTAACACCGGTCAATTTAACGGAAGCAAGAGATAGCCGGTATAGCCTGCAGCGGCACTGGTTTCGTGGAGGGTTTCCTCCTGCATTGACTGCCCGGAACGATGCATCGTTTCATCGCTGGGCCGACAATTTTATCCGCAGCTATGTAGAGTGGGATTGATCTTTTCTGTTTGGAGCCAACCTGTCGCCTGTTATCATTCGTAATTTCTGGGAAATGCTGGTAGCCAATACCGGCACCCTGCTTAACAATGAACAGTATGCCCGGTCGCTTGGCATCAGTGGGCCAACCGTAAAACGTTACCTGGATTTCCTGGAAGGGGCCTTCCTTATCCGCCGGTTACAACCCTGGTTAGCCAATGTCCAAAAGAGAATTGTACGGTCCGCCAAAATATATGTGCGGGATACGGGTATTGTGCACGCTGTATGCGGTATTGCATCACCGGCTGAACTGCCCGGTAATGTCATCATCGGCGGTAGCAGGGAATCCTATGTGGTAGAAGAAGTGATCAGGCATCTGCCCAAAAAGCTCCGGGCATTTTATTATCGTACCCAGCATGGGGCAGAAGCAGACCTGGTGCTGGTAAAGGGAATACGGCCTGTTGCCTGTATTGAAATCGAGTACAGCAAAGCACCCGTTCCCGCTAGCGGCTTTTACCAATGCATTAAGGACCTGAAAACAAAACATAATTATCTGATATATGCCGGAAAGGAAGGCTACCAGAACCGGGAGGGCGTTCAATTTACTTCTTTAGAGGAAATGCTTCAGGTATATTACCTGTTCTTGATTAATACTTGCTACCGAGTAAAATTAAAATTTAACTTTGAATTTACTCGGTAGTATATTTTTATATTAATGACAGTATTAGGTGCTCTTTATTTCATCTCTTGCATTGCATCCTGCCCTATTTGCACCTTTGTTAGTGTTGGACACTGGCTTCGCAGCGATAGAAACACCAACAAGCTCTGTTATGCCATTGGTGCCTTTCCCGGGCACATAAGCTGTATTCAACACCAACGGTGGCGAAGGTTTTTAAAACCTTATTGGTCTTACCTGCCACCCGGAGGGCAGTAGGTTTTCAGGTAATTGGTATATAAAGTGGACAGGTGCTCTCTTGTACCTTCTCCTTCCGAAATGGAATGTGTGCGGTTGGGATAGGACATCAGCTGAAATTGTTTCCCGTCTTTGATCAGTTCATTGATCAGCATTTCGGCATTCTGATAATGCACATTGTCATCCCCGGTTCCGTGTATGTATAGCAGGTTGCCCCTTAAGTTTTTTGCATAGGTAATAGGGGAGCCTTTTACAAAATCTTCATTGGAAGCAACAGGCACGCCCATATACCGTTCCTGGTAAATATTGTCGTATAGCAGCTGGTTGGTGACCGCTGCAATGGCAATGCCGGTTTTGTAGATATCAGGATACTGGAACAGCAGGTTTAATGTAGAGGATCCGCCACCGCTCCATCCCCACACGGCAACGCGGCTGGTATCAATAAAGTTCCATTTTAAAATTTCCCGGGCGCCCATTGCCTGGTCACGGATATTCAGTTGCCCTATTTTTTTGTAAATAGATCTGCGCCATTCTCTTCCCCTGGGAGCAGGGGTGCCACGGTTCTCAATAGAGATATAAACATAGCCATCCTCCGCCATGCTGCCATTATACAAAAAGTTCTTACCGGCGCTATAGTTGTCAACAACAGTTTGCGATGCCGGCTCACCATAAACATAAAATACAACCGGGTATTTTTTGGTTGTGTCAAAATGGGCCGGCTTTACCATCCAGCCGTCCAGCTCCACACCATCTGCGGTTTTTACCTTAAAAAATTCGGTTTTAGGATCATTTGGAGCAGCAGCTTTTGTTCTGGGCGCTTTTACCAGCTCCTGGTGTTGTGGCAGGCTTACCACGGCGCCATACGCAATTTCATTGGCGCTGCTATGGTTCAGCAATGCGAGCTTACCATTAGGCGAAATGGTATATTCGTTGGTTCCGGCAAGGGCAGTTGGCGTAACCCGGTCTCCCTGTCCGCCATTGCTGCTTATTTTATATAAATAAGTTTGTGTGGCATTATCCGGGGACGCGGTATAATAAATGGTTTGGGTAGCGGCATCATAAAAATCAAATTTGATCACATCATAATTTCCTTTTGTAATTAATGATTCTTTTCCATCCAGGTTTATTTTGTAAATCTGGCGCCAACCTCCTTTTTCAGATATCCACAGGAAATCGCCTTTATCGTTCAGCCAGTCCCAGCCAGTAGGATCATTCTCATTCCACCGGCTTTTGATATCTATCCATGCAGGATCTGTTTCTGTATAAAAAACCTTGCCTTTGGCACCGGCAACATCCACCAAAAACAAACGGCTTTCATTCTGCGCGCGGTTCAGTTGTTGCAGCACAATTGCCTTACCGTTGGGCGCCCATTCCATTCTTGGAATATAGTGCTGGACAGGATCACCTTCCACCTGTGCCCGGCGTGATTTTCCTGTTGCCAGGTCATAAAACCAGATCGTACAGGAGCTGGGGTCCTGTCCTACTTTGGGGTATTCCACAGGAATCGTGAACGAGTAAAGGGAATCCGTATTGTCGATCATTAAAAAATTGCGGATACCCCTGGCGTCTAATTTCCAGTAAGCGATCCTGCTGCCATCCGGTGACCAGCGAAAACCATCCTGGCAGCCGAATTCTTCTTCATATACCCAGTCAAATGTACCATTGATCATGCGGTCAGTGCCATCCTGGGTAATTTGTGTGCGCTTGTGATCTGCCAGGTTTTCAATATAAATATTGTGTTTGGATACGTAAGCCACCTTCGTTCCGTCCGGAGAAAATTTTGCAAACATCAGGGATGCGGCAGGCAGGTCTTTACCCAGTTGGCTCAGCATCTTTGAATCCCGGTTATAGATCCAGTAATCGCCCCGGGTGTTCTGGCGCCAGACGCGTTGGGTATTTGCAAAAAGAAGGATCTGTTTACCATCCGGGGAAATGGTAAAGCTTTGTACATTCAGGGCTTTTGAGGCTCCTTTCGGCGTAAGCTCCTGCCCGGTCATAAATACTTTATTGTTAGCAGGATTTACAGGGTCAATAGCTGAAATGCCATTTTCAGAAAAACTGTAAAAGCTGTTCCCATCGGCAGACCACTGCAGCTTCTGGGCAATGGCTTTGTTCAGGAACAGTATCAGTAAGGCTATGATAAAGCCGCTGCATTTTCTCACTGTAAAATTCATATGTGTTTTTTTATGATAAGAAAGCGGCTAAATTAAAAGGCTTTTTTCAATATCTCATAAAAAATACAATAACCGGTAACGATTGTTTTATTTTGGTTAAGATCGGGGAAACAGAAGGGCGCTTCATTTAGGAAAGGTGATTTTTGAAAATTGATAAAACGATGGGTAAACTATAGTATTTTTATCAGCCCGGTAAATAAATGAATTGGGATGATGAAATTATTTTGGCTGAGAACCTGGTTATTTACAGGCCTGTTGCTTTTGGGCGCTGCCGGCTGCGGCCGGCTGCGGGTAATGACTTACGGGTATAATAACAATGTGGGGAAATATTATGATATCCGCGGTATTCATATGTACACAGAAGTATATGGTAAGGGTAAGCCGTTGCTAATGATTCACGGCAATGGCGGCGATATGAGCGCTTTTGCAAATAACGTCCCTTATTTTTCAAAAAAATATAAGGTGATCCTGGCCGATAGCCGGGCGCACGGGCGTTCAGCAGATACCTCGGATTCGCTTAGTTTTGAAATGATGGCAGATGATTATGCGGCCTTGCTTACAGCAATGCATATTCCATCTGCTTATGTCCTGGGCTGGAGCGATGGAGGGATCATAGCCCTGGAACTGGCCATGCGCCACCCGGATAAAGTGCTCAAGCTGGCAAGTTCCGGGGCCAATCTTTGGGCTGATTCCGTGGGCCTGCGGCCCGATGTATGGCTGGAAGGAGTGGAAGAATACCAATCCTGGCAAAAACGGCTGCCGTTAACAGATGTAAATGACAGGAATGATTACAAAATTTTTATGCTGGACTATGAGCAGCCCAATATTGCGTTAGAAGAGCTGAAAAAGATCAAATGCCCCGCATTGATCATTGGTGGGGATAATGACCTGATCCCCGTGGCGCATACCCGGCAGATCGCTGCCGGCATCAGTAATGCTGAATTATGGATCGTTCCCAATTCCGGGCATGCCACATTGATTGATCACAGTCGCCAGTTTAATAAAAAAGTGGATGAATTCTTCCAAAAACCCCACCACCGGCTGCTGCAGATCTTTAGTCGTAAATATAATACAGCTTTATAGAAAGGTTCCGGGTCTTTGATCCTGTATAAATGGATATTTATTTTATCATGCTTTTTTATATTGCTACTACACATGAATACCAGTAGACTTTTAAATTGCACCAGGTGAAGGTATGTCAGGCTGAGGTAAGCATAAAAGCGTTGCATTTACGCATATTGGATGACAATTTTTTCAATCATCATCCGGGCGCAGCCCGCGATAGCGGGAGAAGCCGGCGTAATTCCTGTATTATCAGAGAGATTCCTCCGATCATTCCGCTCCATCCGTTCGGAATGACGTTCCTTATGTAGGTTTATTTCCAACAACGTACGGCACTTGTCATTAACAACCTGACGAACCATGATCACCCTTCGTCAAGCTGTCAATCACAGATGTGTTATTGTTTTGAAAATCAATCTTTCTTTTTTGTCATGCCGTTCCGATAGTTCGGAATTGTTTCGGCATCTATTTATCGCTGATCTGGACCCGGAAACAAAAACAGATCCCGGAATAAGTCCGGGATGACCTCTCCAGGGTGCTCCATAAGAATAATTGTCATTGCCTCATCCGAACTTTCGGATGATTTTGTTTTTACAAATGGAAAACTCCGGGTGACAGTGTTCTTTTAATGTAAATGGTATAACAGTTTGTAGCACCGCTGAGGAACCTGCTGTTTGAAGCCCTGACCGGGAAGGCGGTCAGGATTCATTTGAGAATATCCTTCGGCAGGAAGACGTACATTTTTAAAATCTAACTGGTATCATACATTTATTTTCTCGTACTTGAGCTTATAATCAACCGGTGTCATACCTGTGATCTTTTTAAACACATCCCGGAAAGCCTTTACATCATTGTAACCCACATCGTACATAATCTCCTGTATGGTTTTGCGGCCCTGCTCCAGTAATTTCTTGGCGGCTTCTATTTTTACTTTCTGAATGTATTCCACAATGGTATTTGTGGTGGCTTTTTTGAAACGGCGCTCAAAAGTGCGGCGGCCGATCGCAAATCGCTCACAAAGGGTATCTACCGGCAGCCGCTCCTCAAAATTCTTTTCTATGTATTCCTGGGCTTCCCGTATGGCATCATCATTATGATCTTTCATCCCTGAAAAGATGATAAAGGGCGACTGGCTGCTGCGCTGGATGTCGATCTGAAAGTATTTGGAGCAATAAATAGCTACCTCGCGCCCTGCATATTTTTCAATAAGATACAATATAAGATTGGAAGCAGAATAGGCGCCGCTGCTGGTATAAACGCCATTTTCATCAGTGAGTATTTTATCGGTCAGCAGGCGCACTTTGGGAAACAACTGGCTGAACTGGTTGCCGGCTTTCCAGTGCGTAACACAGTTTTTATTATCCAGCAGGCCAGTAGCGGCAAGCAAAAAAGCACCCATGCAAAGGCTGGCTATTTCAGCGCCGGAACGGTATTGTTGCAGTAGCCAGGGTATAATGGCCTGGTTCTCCTGAACATAGGTAGCAACAGGTTCCTGCAATGCCGGAATTAGAATAAGGTCTGCTTTTTTTATTGTATGCACCAGTTGATGGGCCTGCACTTCGTAAAGCCCGTTGTTCAGTTGCACCCTGGGCTCCAGCGCTGCCAGCTGTATATCAAATAAAGGAGCCCGGCTGCTATTGACCAGGTATGCATTGGCTTCTTCAAACCCCTGCCTTGGGTTTTCAATAGAAGACAGGTTAGCGCCTTTAAGTAACAGGATGACTATCTTTTTCATCTGATCTTTTTGTTTTTCAATTGCCAGACGCTTACCCGGCAAACAGGGAATTGCGTATGGGAAATATTCATTGCTTCCGGACAACAAAATGAACATTTTTCTTGTCCTTCATTTCATATTGCATTTTAGTAATTACAAATATAAATATACAAATTGTCGCAATCAACCCCAGATAATGTCGTATTTGCGTATTTACTTTCATTTTTACAGGGCGTAGGTTTGTACAGAAGATTTTACAGGTAAAAATTGGATTTATAAGCAGGGTTCCCTGCAGTATCTTTTTTAGAAATGATGAGCGCTGCAGGCTGGTTGCAGAGGATTAGTGTCGGGATCAAAAGCCTTATGGTACGGCTGAATTATAAAATGATGTATTGGGTTGTTTTTTATTCTAAACGCATACCATGAAATTAATTGAAATCTTTAAAACCGATGTACCGGATAAAGCAACGGCAAGGCTGCTGGTGCGGAACTTAAAATCCTTATTCCCGCATTCAAAGATCAATTTTGATCTGGAAGATTGCGATAATATATTACGTATTGAATCTTCAAAACCAATCGATGTACGTAAGGTTACTTTTTCACTGGCAGAACAAGGGCATCGTGCAGATGTGCTGAATTGAACCGGTTGCTTTGGATAAACAATTATACATCTAAAATACTACATAATGGAAACAGGTACGATTGATGCAAAAAAGATGGGGCTGGATTTTACACTGGCGGCAAATGCATTTATTTTTTTACTGGAAAATGTACCGCAGGACCGTTACAATGAGATTCCGTTTGAAGGAAGCTGGACACCGGGCCAGGTAGCCGATCACGTAATTAAATTTTTATCAGGTATTGTATATGTACAGCAACAGCCGCAGGTGGTTACGGAAAGGCCTGTTGATCAATACGAACCTGTTTTAAAGGAAATATTTCTGGATTTTGGAAAAAAATTCAACGCGCCACCCAATGCAGTGCCCGGTAACGGGCCTTTTGACCGGCAGCATCAGGTGGCTCAGATAAAAAAGCGGGTGCAGGAAATAATAGAAAATATTACCGGTGACCGGTTGGAGAAGCTGTATACAGGTGTTCCTTTTCCTACCCTTGCTGAATTTACAGGGCTTGAATGGATTTGTTTTGGGACCTATCATCTCCGGCGGCATACACATCAGTTGGAGCATATCTGTTCTATTTATCAGGCTGCATAACCGGGATATGGCAAAAGATCGTACAGTAAGGATTTGTCCGCAGGGGCATCAGTATTATAAAACCAGTCTTTGTCCGGTTTGCCCTGTTTGCGAGGCGCAAAGGAAGCCGGAGAACAGCCTGTTCGTTTCGATCAGCGCTCCTGCACGCAGGGCGCTGGAAGCAAAAGGAATTGATAGCGCTGCAAAACTTGCCGTGCTCTCTGAAAAGGAAATTTTAGCGCTTCACGGAATGGGTCCGTCAACAATACCGAAGTTGAAAGCGGTTCTGAGGAAACAGGGACTGCAGTTTAAAAAATGAGCAATGAGCCGGGCCGGGAACCGGTATGGATATTTTATGGATGAGGCCGGTATGACCCCACCGGTAACAGGATAACGGATGAGCGTGAAAGGTTCGCTCCGCCATCATACTTATTAAAATGGGATATGATCAGCAGGCAGTAAGCTGTATGCCTGGGTAACAGGGAGCGCTGCATGCATTTATAACGGCGCGCTGGTGAAGTGATCCTGTGGCGTGGGGCTGCGTACACCGATATCAGAATAAAAACAATGGATATGAATAAAGAAGTTGTAACGCAGTATATGGAGGGCTTCGGCGAAGACGGTCGTGAAAAAATTCTTTCCTGTTAACATAAAATGTGGAATGGTACATGCCGGTTTTTTTCACCTGCAGGGCAAGGCAGCCTTTGACAGGGAAATTGAAAATAACGCATTTTCCGTCCTGCCGGTAATAACCATTTCAGGGATAACCGAAGAGAACGATGTGGTAATAGCAGCAGCGAGAGTACAGGCGCATTTCAGGAACGGGAATCTGCTGGATGCGTTGTTTTGAGATGTGTTTGAGCTGGAGCATGGCAGAATAAAGAAATTAACTACCTATCAAATGAATAAAAATGCAGACTGAAAAATTCAAAACAGTTGCAGGTTACATCAACAGCGTTTCCGGTATTCAAAAAAAGCAGTTGCAGCAGATCCGGAATATTATAAAGCAGGCGGCACCGGCAGATGCGGAGGAAGTGATCAGTTATAATATACCGGCAATAAAAGCGCAGACGGTTCTGGTTTATTATGCTGCCTATGCGCATCATATCGGTTTTTATCCAACCGGGGCGCCAATAAAAGCATTTGCCAATGCGTTAACAGGGTATAAGACCTCTGAGGGCGCAGTGCAATTCCCCCTGGAGCACCCGCTGCCGGAAGAGCTGATAAAACAGATGGTACGGTATCGCATAAAAGATGCAGAAGAAAAAGCCGCGGCAAAACGCAGCCGGCCTGTAAAATAATATAACCCAGTTAAAATAATAGTTATGAAGCATTCTATTTATCCCTGTATCTGGTTAAACGGCAACGCCCGGGAAGTAGCTGATTTTTATACAACTGTTTTCCGCGATGCAGTTATTACAGCCGATTCCGGTATTGTGGTTACTTTTGAATTAAGTGGTCAGAAGTTCATGCTGCTGAATGGAGGGCCGGAGTTTCAGATCAATCCATCGCTTTCTTTTATGATGGTTACAACAGATCCGGCTGAAGTGGATTCAGCCTGGGATCAGTTGATCAATGGCGGCCAGGCATTAATGGATCTGGGATCCTATCCCTGGAGCCCGCGATATGGATGGGTACAGGATAAATATGGAGTATCCTGGCAACTATATTCCAATGATCAATGGGAGATAACACAAAAATATGTGCCCACACTGATGTTTACCGGTAGCCAGAATGGCCGTGCAGCAGAAGCGGTTCATTTCTACACCTCTGTATTTCCCGATTCAAAAGAACTAGGTCTGTTGAAATATGCCGCAGATAGCCTGGACAAGGAAGGAAACGTGCAGCACGGTGAGTTCCTGCTGAAGGGGTATAAACTGGGCTGTATGGATAGTTCTGTTGAGCACCGGTTTGGTTTTACAGAAGGAGGGTCACTGGTAGTGGATTGTAAAGACCAGGAAGAAATTGATCAGTACTGGCAGAAGCTTACAGCAGATGGCGGGGCAGAAAGCCAGTGCGGCTGGTTAAAAGATAAATTTGGTTTCAGCTGGCAGATTATTCCCGTGCAACTGGGGCAAATGATGGGTAAAGGCGAGCCGGAAAAAAATCAGCGGATGATGAGCGCCTTAATGAAAATGAAGAAGCTGGATGTTGCAGCTCTGGAAGCCGCCTATAACGGAACTATATAACGTTTAAACGCCAACAAAATATTCTTAAACCAATAAAATAAATAAAATGACAAAACTTAATCCTTATTTAAATTTTGACGGAACTACAGAAGAGGCTTTCACTTTTTACAAATCTGTATTTGGCGGCGAATTCCTGGGAGGCATTATGCGCATGAATGCGGTTCCGGGCATGGAAAAACTTCCTGAAAATGAGCAGAACCGGGTAATGCATGTGGCATTGCCTGTTGGCGACAGCGTGCTGATGGCTTCCGATATCTGCCCGTCTATGGGGCACAAAATGAACCAGGGCAATAATAGTTATATTTCCATCACTGTTGATTCCCGGGAAGAGGCCGACCGTTTATTTAAAGAGCTTACAGAAGGCGGTAAAGTGGAAATGCCGATGACTGATATGTTCTGGGGCGACTATTGGGGCAGCTTTGCAGACCGGTTTGGTGTACAATGGATGATCAGCTACCGTACCGCCGGGGACCAGAACCAATAAATTTTCAGGATTGCCGGCTGTGGGTCCTGTTACTGTCCGGCAATCTTTCTTTTCATTTTCAATCCTGTTAATCATGAAATCAAAAAGTAAATTCTTAGAGATTGTTATTCCCGCTTTCCGGATGCATACACAAAATTTTAATAACGTGCTGGAAGG
This sequence comes from Niabella ginsenosidivorans, assembly GCF_001654455.1. Taxonomy (NCBI): domain Bacteria; kingdom Pseudomonadati; phylum Bacteroidota; class Chitinophagia; order Chitinophagales; family Chitinophagaceae; genus Niabella; species Niabella ginsenosidivorans. The sequence continues at coordinate 3,562,126 of NZ_CP015772.1, read as the reverse complement.
CATTTCCGAAGCCGATGCCGTAAAAAGAGCGGAGGGCAGGACCAATCATATTGTCTGGATGACCGGAAACCTGGTAAACTGCCGCTACTGGCTGGCCAATATACTGGGCATCGAAGACAGGGACCCTAATGAGGCTCTGTTTAAAGATGCAAAAGCATTGGATGAAAATGCAGTTTATCCGTCGCTGGATGTGTTGAAAAAAGAGTGGCATCAGATCTCTCCAAAATTGTTTGACCGGTTACTGGCCATTTCAGATGAAGAATTACTGGAGGCCTGTCCGTTTCCCATGGGCGTATCCTTTGTGGAGGAAAACAAGCTGAATATGGTGGGTATGGGCATTGACCGGGAATCTTACCTTTTCGGACAGATCGGTTTAATGCGCCGGATATTCAATTACCCGGGTATGAAATATAATGTGGACGAGAGCATTCACTATTAAGCTGCGTTTTTTAGGGTTGCTAAATAAAATGGAATGAAGAACAGCACTCAGAATTTCAAAAATATAAAGGCTCCGGCGAAGCAGGTTTACGAAGCTATTATGAACCCGCGGGCTTTGGAACAATGGATGGCGCCCGGTAATATGAGGGGTAAAGTACATTCTTTTGACGGAAGGGCCGGCGGCGGGTATAAGATGTCTTTGTATTATTCTTCCTCAGGCACAACAGCACCTGGAAAGACCAGCTCCAATGAAGACCGTTTCCACGCACGGTTTATTGAGCTTGTTCCCGGTAAAAAGATTGTACAGGCCATCCGTTTTGAAAGTGATAACCCGGCTTTTGAAGATGAGATGACCATGTCAATCACCCTGACAGAACAGGAAACTTCAACATTGGTAAGTATTTTATTTGAAAATATTCCTGAAGGCATCCTGCCGGAAGATAATGAAACAGGTACGGCTTCCTCACTTGATAAATTAGCTGCCTATATTGAAAGCCGATCTTCAGGATGACGGTAGGTTAAGCCTGTTTGCCGGGCTGTGGGCGCCGCTATGCTGTGCTGCAAATGATACATCGTCTTTTTGTCAGTCACAACGGCTATTATGAACAGGCGAAGAGGTACAGCGTCTCTTAAATTTTTTGCGCTGCTTAAACCATATTGCCGTATCCGGGTTGACCTGAACCCCGAAGTGCTTAATGCCGCTCTTTTGCAGGCTGCTTTTTGTCTGTACTGTTTTTTTTACCTAACCAAAGAAGCGCATTAATCAATAATTTGTTTTGCACGGGGCTACTGAACGTAAAAGACAATTCCTTATTGGTTTTGTTTTCATAGTCGATGTCGTTATGGCCCATATTCACATAAACCATCCTGTATTTTTTGTTACTCCATACAACCGGGTAGTAGCCGCTGTGCCAGATCTCCTGGGGCTTGGGCCCTGTTCCTAGAGGAAAACTGCTGCTGTCGATGGCAACCAGGATGTCGATATCCGGATTGTTTCTCAGGTCGTATTGCCAGCGGTACCATTCATTGGGTGCCGATCGGAACGTAGGGGGCAGCCCTTTTGTTACAGGATGTTTTTTTTCTGCTACCCTTAATACTGCAGCCGTAGGGCGCCAGGTATTGCTTACATAATTTCCGGACCCCAGGAAATCATTATTGTACCAGGGCCAGTCATCAGTATAGGCGGACTGAGGTAATGCAAAAGCCGCGAAGTGGAATCCCATCCAGGTACCGCCTTTTTTCATATAGTGTTCAAATGCAGCACGTTGTCCGGGTTTTTCCGGTCTTGTATCCAGGAACAGGACAACAGCATAACGGGAAAGAAAAGTCGTTCAGGTTGTTCCAGTTATCGGTAGCATCGTATTGAAAATGGTATTGCCGGGCAATTTTCGGAAACCAGCGGTTGGCCTCGTGTACAAAACTGATATGGGCGGGATCGTTTTTGGCCGTATAAAAAGCGATCACTTTAAAGGCTGCTGAAGAGAATTGGGCGGGCAGCCTGTAAGCAGTTACTGCAAACACGATACAAAGCATCCCGATTTTTAATACTGGTTGCATACGTACAAGTTACGTTTTATTAAAATAGTTACCGGAGTTGTTCGGAAGCCGGCATGCTTATTTCCTTAATACAGAATTTCTTTTCCATTATATTTTTTCCGCATTTCGAAAACACGCCGGGTAAGTGTAGAATAGCTTTGTGCCGCAATAATCAATACAGGATGATAAATAAATGTATACTGGCGTTGCTTTTTATCTGTAGCGCCTTTTGGGGCAGGGCTCAGAACGCTGAAATTTATGGTAAAGTAACAACCTCCGACGGGCAACCCGTAAGCCGGGTAAGCATTGTAATAAAAGATACCAAATGGGGCGCTGTATCAAAAGATGATGGAGCATACCGGATTAAAAATATTAAGCCGGGAGACTATGTGGTAGAAGTTTCGCTGACCGGCGATGTCAGGGAAAGTAAACCGGTTTCCTTAAGCGCCGGCGGCCATGCAGAACTGAACTTTACTATAGGTGAAACGGCTAAAGAACTTAATGAAGTGGTTGTGGAAACCAATAAGATCATGAACAGGGCGAGCTCTTATTCCAGCAAAATGCCGCTGGATAACCTGGAAAACGCCCAGGTGGTTTCAGCTATACCGGATGTGATCCTGAGAAAACAGATCGCCATGACCCTGGAAGACGCCATGAAAAATGCCACTGGCGTAACAAAGCTCTGGGATGCGACCAACCGCCCGGATGGTGGTTCGCTTTTTGTAAGCCGTGGATTTATGACCACTACAAAAGCGCGTAATGGTTTGCCCAATATTGTAAATACCAATGTGGATATGGCCAACCTGGATAAGATAGAGGTCATAAAGGGCCCTACCGGCACCTTGTTTGGAAGCATCATCAATTCATACGGCGGCTTAATTAACCGTATTACAAAGCGCCCTTATTTTTATAATGGCGGTTATGTGGATGTGGCGTATGGGTCCTATAACTTTATGCGGGCTTCAGCTGACGCTAATTTTGTTTTGCAGAAAGATAAAATGGCTGCCCGCATTAATGTAGCGGGGCAGAACCAGGATAGCTGGCAGGACGCAGGCTTCCAGAAAAGCTATATTATAGCTCCTTCTTTTGTATACAGGCCCAATGACCGGTTTACGCTGAACGCTGATGCGGAAATTGTAGGAACAAAGGGCAACAGCAATGGCGGCAATTTTATGTTTATATTAACCCCGTCCATGATCAATGGACCGCTGAGCAGCATGATATCCGCCATGTACCCCAACAATAAGGACGCCCTACTGGCAAAAATACCCCAAACAATAAAAGAGGCATTCGGCACCGATAATGTAAAAGATATTAAAGTAGATTATGACCGTTCCTTTATATCCAATGACCTGTATTCCCAAACCAATACCAACTCCTATTTTGCAGATGCCAGCTATAAAATATCCGGTAACTGGACCTCGCAAACGGCACTGACATACAGCCTGAGCCACAATAACGGCTATGCGCCTTTCCAGTACCTGGTACCCAACTATGCCGCCAGTTTTCTGAAATCTGCTATGACAGGTAACCCGGACTTTGGCACACCCGGAGCCGACAGTGTGGCACGCATGGTATGGCGCCCGGTGGGAGAAACGAAAACCTTCGATGTACAGCAGAACTTTGTTGCAGATTACACCTTCGGAAAGGTACGGAACCGGGCTGTTATTGGTGTAGATTACCTGAGTTACCGCTCTGATGTAACCTATTATTACTTTTACGGGTTAATGCATGGTGCTTTCCCTTTTCCCCAGTTGTATGATGTGGTTGGCGCTGATGGAAGATCGCCCAATAACCTTGCATTTGATAAAGCCAGTGTGCTCAATGCTTATGAAACCAGGGGAAATACAGAGGCATTGCCTTATAACACGCATTCAAATGTGCTGAGCGGTTATATAAATGATGTGGCCAATATTACAGATTACTTTATTGTATCTGCCGGGGTGCGGGTAGATAATTTTGATGACAGGGTGGGCAATAAGGTGCAGACGAAATTCTCCCCCAAATTCGGGCTGATCTTTATGCCGGTAAAAGACCAGTTGTCCCTCTTTGCCAATTACCAGAACGGGTTTACCAACCAGTTTGGTGAAGACAGGAATCACAAGACCTTTGATCCGGAAGAAGCTGATCAGAAGGAGATAGGTATAAAATATGTGCTGCTGGATAATAAATTAATGGGAACAGTAAGCTATTATAATATACTGGTGAAGAATATAGTACGCCAGGATCCGGCTGATGGTAATTTCAGCATCCAGGACGGGGAACAAAAAAGTAAAGGAATAGAAGTGGAGGTGCTGGCCAATCCTGTAAATGGCTGGACGCTCCTGGCAGGATACGGCTATAACGACAGTAAAATGCAAAAAGCCGCTGAGGATGTAAACGGGTTGCGTCCCGTGCCGGCCGGCCCATATAATACCGCTAATTTCTGGACCAACTATTCCTTTACAGAGACTGCTTTAAAAGGACTGGGCATTGGTATGAACGTCAATTACTCCGGTGAAAGCTATGCCATCAACAGTAATATGGACGGCCAGTTAATGCTGCCGGCGGCAACGATCCTGGGCGGGCACCTTACTTATGATCTTCCTCATTTCCGGATCGGGCTGAAGGTGAACAATATTACCAATGAGCAATACTGGAAAGGCTGGAGCAATTTTATACCCCAGATGCCGCGCCAGTTCATTGGGTCCGTTGCCTACAAGTTTTAAAGGAATGCAAGCAGGGGCCGCTGCCACCGCTGGTGAAAATGCCGGCAAGGGTTAAAGAATATAGGGCAGCAGAAAAGATCCTTCTGTCAAGGATGATGCCCCTGCTATACATTAACTCCAGGCACCCCAATCCATGTTGATCACAACATCTGGATGCAGGCTTTTTTTAACAGGGCAGGTAGCTGCTGTATTTTTTAAAATAGTGATCGTTTTGGGATCCAGCTGGATAAGATGTTCAGGGATATGGAATTTCAGGTCAATGCCGGCAACGCGCCTGGGATTTTCGGCCATTATCTTTTGCACTTCGATCTTTATGTCATTCAGATCAAAATCCATGCTGCGGGCTTTAATGCCCATAACGGTGAGCATGCAGGCTGCAAGACCGGTAGCCAGCAGATCTGTTGGGGAGAACCGCTCTCCCTTTCCGTTATTATCAACCGGTGCATCTGTTTCAATCTGCGATCCGCTCTTTAAGTGAGTACAGGTTGTACGCAGATCGCCATTATATACTACTTCTGAGGTCATTTCAAATAATTTAGTATGTAAAGATAGTTTTAATATGCCTGGATTAAAACTTCTGGCGGAATATGCAGGTCAGGAAACAGCCCTGTAGAAGGCCCTGAACAAAACAATGGTAGCCGTTGTTAATAAACAGGTGAACCCGTATAGAAGGGCTACCTCCGGAGGCAACCGGAGCCCGGAACAGCGGGAGCTCCTGCCGGGTGGTGCACTGATGAAGCCCACAACCGCAAAAGCTTCCGGTATTCAGCTTAAATTGTATTATTTTCGTGCTATGATTGAGTTACCTGTAACAAGTAAAGTAAAAAAACCCGATTGGCTGCGTGTAAAGCTGCCTATTGGCGAAAGCTATAAGCATGTACGCGGGCTGGTGGATCAACATAAATTACACACTATTTGTGAGAGCGGTAATTGCCCGAATATGGGCGAGTGCTGGGGCGATGGTACGGCCACTTTTATGATCCTGGGAAACATCTGCACCCGCAGTTGCGGCTTTTGTGCCGTGGCAACAGGCCGCCCACTGCCGGTGGATTATGACGAGCCCCAACGCGTGGCGGAAGCCATTTATCTGATGAAGGTAAAGCACGCGGTAATTACTTCTGTAGACAGGGATGAACTGAAGGACGGAGGTGCATCTATCTGGTACAATACCATACGGGCCGTAAAGGCACTTACCCCGGAAACGACCCTGGAAACCCTGATCCCTGATTTTAAAGGAAAAAAAGAAGACATTCATACCGTAATGGAAGCAGCACCGGAAGTCATCTCCCATAATATTGAAACCGTAGAGCGCCTTACCCGTAAAGTGCGCATACAGGCCAAATACTGGCGCAGCATGGAAGTGATCCGCATCTTAAAAGCCGGCGGTGCACGCACCAAGAGCGGCATTATGCTGGGGCTTGGAGAAACAAGGGAAGAAGTGCTGCAAACCCTGCATGATCTTAAAGATAATGGCTGTGATGTGGTAACCATTGGCCAGTACCTGCAGCCTACTCCCAAACACTTGCCGGTACAGCGTTTTGTGCATCCTGATGAATTTGCCTTTTATAAGGATGCCGGCTATGAAATGGGGCTGGATTATGTGGAAAGTGGTCCGCTGGTACGGTCTTCCTACCACAGCGACCGTCATGTGCACCCTGGTGCCGGGCGGGCACAGTGGGAAGCCGGCAGGAACAGGATGGGATAGCAGTTTCCGCAGCGGGAAAATAATAACTAAAGTAATAACTGCTTAGCCCAAGAGGGATAAAGCGGCTGATACAGCGCCTGACCCTCAATAAAACGCCGGATGTTATCAGTTGGAAGGATCGTCTTTTCAGCCCGTATCCCCCGAGCCTGCAGCTCTCCGCTATTATTATTGTAATAACGAACTGAAGTTTCCTCGTTAGCACATTCTGCCGGGGCTACGCCTCTGCACTTAATTATAGCAATTTCCAGGTAATGCGCCGGCAAAGTTTTCAACCCGGGAAAGCCATGGGGCTGATTCCACAAAACAACTCCGGAGGTTTATTCCGGAAATCAAAGACCTCCCTGTAAAGCGTTAAGTGCCATGGGCACGACGCGCCATGGTCAGTGCCCGTCTGGCCGGGCCTTTCATCAGCCGAAGGCAGCGCTGCAGATCAGGCATCCGGTATCTCGGGCTCTGCCAGTTTTGCCAGCTTTTCCAATGATTCCTGCCAGCCCAGATAGCACATTTCTACCGGTATAGCAGAAGGAATTCCTTCCTGTGTGATTTTTATTTCTGTGCCCGCCATGGTTTTCCGGAGCCATACAGTCGTGACCATCTCCCCAGGCAGATTGGGGTCATCAAATGTATCGGTATACTTTAAAAATTCATTGGGCTGAAGCTCCAGATATTTACCGCCAAATGAATGGCTGTTACCGGTTGAAAAATTCTGAAATGACATTTTATAGGACCCGCCCGGCGCCACGGTCATTTCATGAACAGTGCAAATAAAACCATATGGGGGGAGCCATGAGGCGATGGCTGCAGCTTCGGTAAAAGCGCGGTAGATCTTTTCAGGGGATGCTTTCAGTACTCTGTGCAACGAAACAGTATTATCTGACATAAAAAATGTTTTTGCTTCCTACTCGTATGGCTTTTCGGTTTCGCCCGTTTTTACAGTGGTTGCTGCTCCACCTGATTACATTACAAAAATGGGGGTAAAATTTAACGTTGAAGGAGGCTGTGTACGACAATAAACGGGGTTATTTGCGACCCCTGCGTTTTTCAGAGAAGAAACGGTTCTGTAACAGGCTGGAGAGCAGGGATGCTTAAATGTTTTGTAAGCTAACATTGTAGCTATAAGATCATCAGGGATAGCCACCTGGCCGGTGTATTTTGTTGTACCTGGTGAAGCTTGCTTTATCTGTATAACACCTGGTCGGTTGCACAATAAAAGCTACGTCTTTTGCCGAGGCCTGTATGTTTTTTAACCAGTGGTTGTCCACATTTGGGACAGATGCTTTTTGTGTGCACCAGCCAGTGCTTTTTTAATACAAAAGCTCTTTTCCATTCCAGAAACTGAAAGCTGTAGTTCCTGGCTTCAGAAACCAGTTCTTTTAGTTTTTGGGGAGTGAGCTTTCCAGGCAGGCTTTCCGGTTGAACCCCGATGCGGAAAAGCACCTCGTTTTTAATAATGTTCCCGACCCCGGAAAAGATCTGCTGATCCATAAGTGCATCGCAAACCATCCTGTCAGGTACTGACTGTAATTTTTTTTCGGCTTTCGCTGGATCCCAGGTATCGCTTAACACATCGGCTTCCCAGTCAATTGTCATCAACGCCTCATTTTCTATTATTTTAACCGAGCAGGTGTAAAAAAACACGGCTCCTGTTTTAAAAAATAAAGCCAGCCGAAGCCGTCCTTCCGGTTTGGTTGGCTCATTTATACTGTAAGAACCAAATAGCAACAGGTGTACCCGGATGCTGATTTCATCTGAAACAAGAAAGGTCTGTTTTCCAAACGTCCTTATTTCAACCAGTTTTTTCCCTTTCAGGGCGTTCATCTCAATTTTGGCATTCCCCGCAGCGCCCAGGATGCGCTGGCCTGCAAATTTTTGCAGGTCTTCTTTCATCAATAATATAGAGGGGCCTTCGGGCAATAAAAATTGTTGTATTTAGCCATAAAACTGCCATCCGCAGCGTGCAGGCTGGTTAAAAAGCAATACAAAGCAGGTTACTCAGGCTTTTTTCCTGGAAGCTGTTTTTTTTGTCGCAGTCTTTTTCTTAGCGGGCGTTTTTTTCTTGGCAGGCGCTTTAGGCACTTTTGCTCCCTTTTCCCTTGCTTCGGATAAACCAATAGCAATAGCCTGCTTTCTGCTGGTAACTTTCTTTCCGCTTTTTCCGCTTTTCAGGGTGCCTTTCTTTTTTTCATGCATGGCTTTTTCCACTTTTTCTCCCGCTTTTTTAGAATATTTTGCCATAATAATTTGTTTAAAGGATTATTAGATGATAAGTCTATAAAACAAAAACGCTGCCATTTTATAGTGTTACAGGATATTGCCGTTTACTTTTCAGATGAAGAACCGAAAAGAATTAATACATTCAATCAGTAATATTGTCAATGCAGTACCTGCGTGAGGGAAAAAGCTATTACCGCCTCTACAAATTAAAAAGATACATGGAAGCACCGGGTTAACAGTAGCTGGACGGGTTAGAGCAATAGTCAGGTTTGCTCAAATGCCCGCAATTAATCAGTAAAAACAAAGGGGAACAGAAAAGTTCCCCCGCTATGACGGTTTGAATACGCGGCTATTTTACATTAGCGCTGATGACCTTAGCCAGATCAAACATTGATATCTGCGATTTACCGCCGAACAATATTTTTAATTTATCATCCGCATTTATCATTCTTTTGTTTGCGCTGTCCTGTAGTCCCTGCTTTTTAATATAGACCCATACTTTTTTAATGATATCCGGGCGGGAAGCCGCCTTACTGCCAATAACAGCTGCCAATGCAGGAGAGGGTGCAAGAGGCTGTAACAAGGCAGGGTTTATTTTCCTTTTCTTCTTTGGTGCAACCTTTTTAGCAGCAACTTTCTTTGGTGCCGCTTTTTTTACAGGAGCTTTTGTAACTTTTTTGGTAGCCGGTTTCGTTGCGGCTGGCTTTTTGGTAGCTGCTTTTTTTACAGCAGGTTTTTTCGCTGTGGCCATAATAATGGGTTGAGTTGTAAAAAATGGATAACATTATAAAGTTAACTAAAAATACCGATTATAGATGACAAGCCTTAGCGCCGCTGTTTTCCTTTGGTTTTCAGCCGGAAGACAACCTGTATAGGAAAAACCGGAACGACCGCTTCCGGAATGAGGGGTCTCAGCAACAGACATTGTGTTGTTGCCGTACCTCCTGCAAACAGGTTGCAATCCTGGAAAGATGATCATCACCGGCCCTGGTCCTATTAAAAATAGGTTTAGGCGAACCAGGTTATAACATCGCCGGATGAAAAAAGCATCTTCTGAAAGATGCCCGGAATAAGGATTGCATTCAACGCTTGCTGGAATTTTAACTATACCGAGCCTCTTCCCTTATAAGAGACGGCCTGTTGGCTGCTTTAGGCTCTTATCCAAAAACTCTTTTCTATTCCGTTGTTTTACCGCTTCTGCCCAGAAAAAAAGAAATAATAAATAATACAACGAATATGTAAAACAGGATCTTGGCTATACCGGCGAAAGCAACCGCAATACCGGTAAATCCTAAAACCGCTGCGATGATGGCAACGATCAGAAAGGTAATAGTCCAACGTAGCATATAAATGTATTTAGAAAAATAACAGACTTTATTTCAGATAAAGACAACAATCATACCAGCATTAATGATCTTCAGTTCCGGCAGCCCATTATTATGCTTTTAAAAATACAGGGCGTTATTTCCTCATAGTGAGCAAGATATTCCAATCATTAAGCGTATAAACTTTTCATATTTCAAAACAACCCGGATTGTATTTCTGAATATTTTTTTACAGGAACAGGAGTAAATTCCCTGTGCCAGAGAGCAGTGGGGCTTGTCAATATGCCTCCGATAAAAATGCCTTTGCATTTAACAGATTATACAACGGCGCGTGTTGTTTACATCAGCATATAATAGCCGCAACGGCCCAACCGGATTGAGGCGGAGGCACAGGCAAGGCAGGGTAATACAGGCGCTGCTGTTACGGTATTAAATGAATTGCTGAAAGCGCGTAATGCCGAATGATTACCTGCATCTTTAAACAGGTCTGCATTGATCGGAAAAATATTAACCGAACGCAGGAAAGAATTATGGGGAGAGGGCTTTGCGCTTTCAGATATCATCAGGAACCAGCTGCCTGTTGTACGGAAAGCCTGTGTAGATGAGGCGGGAATCCCAAACAGGTAACGATTACCACACCTGACGGGAAAACAAAAAAAGTTGCAGCGAAAGACCATACGTCACTAAAATTTCCTGATGGATCATCTTTTGCGCCTAACAGCTTTTATTATCTCTTTGCTATTCCACAAAGTGAAGAGCAAAACAATCCTGATTGATAGATGATGTTCGGAGTATAAAGAAACGGGCAGGCTGTCGACCCGCCCGTTTTTTTAGTTAAAAAATGTCTGAAGCAATAAGTTAGACGCATTGCATAAACTACCCCATTTGAATTTATATCAATGGCATTATTTTCGGGTTTGCTTGCTCATATCAATAGAGCCATTGGTTTGTTTTAAGGCTGATATTAGCTTGTAATAAGCCGGGCCGGCTCTGGAATTGAAATTGTTAAATCCTGTCGTTGATAATGGAAAGTTAAGCTTACTTTGTATAGCGGCTTTAAGTGATACAGAGGTTTCAGGATATTTTTTCAGCGTTAAAGGCAGCGCTTAATTAATTTTGACGAAAGGGAAAGCGGTTTTTAAAATAAAAACGAGACCCTGCTTTTTAAAAAATAGAAACATTTATGTTTAGGATTAAATCTGTTATTGTACTGCTCTGCCTTATTTTAGGCAATAAGGTTTCCGGTTCCCAAACAGTACAATATACGTCGCCCGGCGGACAGATAAAACTGGTTGTTGCTGTAAAAGACAGCGTTTGTTTTTCTGTGTTGCTGGGGCGGGAAAAAGTTATTGATCAGGCCTGCCTGGGGTTACAGTTCGGTGGGGAGAAGCTGCCGGACCGGTGGCTGCTGCGTAGTAAAAAAGAAAAATTAGTAAATGAAGACATCAGACCCGTAATACCATTGAAGTTTTCTCATATACAATCCGTTTACCGGAAGGTACTGCTCTCCTTCAAAAACGGAGTGTCCATAGAATTCAGATTGTTTGATGATGGGGTGGCGTATCGGTATCTGACCGGCTTAAAAGGAGAACAGGAAATAATGAATGAAAAACTGGAGCTATCTTTTAATAATGCTATTCAGTTTCATATGCAACAACCCGGCTCATTTAAAACAGCGTATGAAGAACCATATGTTGTAAAAAATATACCGGCGTGGCTGGAATCAAAAAAAATGGGTCTGTTACCCTGGCTGGGAGTTACAAAAAGCGGGATAAAAATATTGATGTCGGAAACGAATTTGAGGGATTATCCCGGAATGTTTTTTACGGCAGCTTCCGCAAATAGTATAAAAGCCGTTTTCCCAAAAATGCCTCTTGAATTCGGGGAAGATGGTGATCGCAGCGTTAAAATTACCAGAGAAGCGGATTATATTGCCAAAACCAATGGTAAAAGAGATTATCCCTGGCGCTATTTTTTGATCTCTAAAGATGAAGGAGCGATGTTGACCAATACGATGAATGCGAAACTCGCCGGTTCCGGTCTGCTGCAGGATGCTTCCTGGATTCAACCGGGCCAGGCCAGTTGGGAATGGTGGAATGGCGCTTCGCCATACGGCCCGGACGTAAATTTTGAATCAGGATTTAACCTGGATACCTATAAATATTTTATAGACTTTGCCTCAAAGAAGGGTGTCAGGTACATTGTTATGGATGAAGGTTGGGCGGCCAGTACATTGGATCCGTTTACACCTAATCCCAAAGTTGATTTGCACCAGTTGCTGGAATATGGTAAACAAAAAGGGGTGGGCATTATACTTTGGCTGACTTGGCTAACGGTGGAAAAGAATTTCGGCCTTTTTAAAACGTTTAGTGATTGGGGCGTAAAAGGAGTGAAGATTGATTTTATGGACCGGTCTGACCAATGGATGGTGAATTATTATGAGCGGGTTGCAAAAGAGGCCGCCAGGTATCATTTATTTGTAGACTTTCACGGTGCTTTTAAACCTTCAGGGCTGGAATATCTTTACCCTAATGTGATCTCCTATGAGGGCGTAAGGGGTATGGAACAAATGGGAGGCGCCACACCCGATAATAGTGTATATCTCCCGTTTATTCGTAATTCGGTAGGGCCGATGGATTATACTCCCGGCGCAATGATCAGCATGCAGCCGGAAGTGTATAGTTCCAAAAGGCCTAATTCAGCAGCGGTAGGTACACGTTGTTATCAGATGGCTTTATTTGTTGTGTTTGAAAGTGGCATACAAATGCTGGCGGATAACCCTACCCAATATTATAAGAACCCGGATGTTACAGGCTTTATAACATCTGTGCCAACCACCTGGGACGAAACAAGAGTACTGGCTGCAAAATTGGGTGAGTACGTAATTGTAGCCAAACGAAAAGGCGATGAATGGTTTATCGGGGGTATCACAAATGATTCCGAAAAGTGGAAAACCTTTAAAATAAAACTGGATTTCCTTAACACGGATACGCCATACAAAATGGATCTTTTTGAAGACGGCATCAATGCACCTACCCAGGCAATGGATTACCGGGCTACTACAAAAACAGTGAGGCAGGGTGATGAGTTCAGGATCAAAATCGCACGGAATGGAGGCTTTGCTGCACGGATAAAGAAGTGATCGCAGTATTAAGGCGTAAGAATTCCATTGAATGATAGGCTTTTTGTGCTGCTGACGGGAAAACCGACCAGGAAAAATGCCCAAAAGCCTGCTAGCATTGGCGGTGGTTTCAAAAATAAGTGCAGGTTCCGGAGCGCTCATGACCCCGTTTTTTGGATTGCACTACTTCATTGCCAGGATTTCAGGATTCCATAAAAAACTGGTGAACCGTTATTGTAAAAAACAATGATAATAAACTTCCTGCTTTTATCATGAGAAGGAATCCTACATCAGGCATAAGTAACAGCTCCAAAAAAAATCAGGTAATCTATCTCGAGCGGAGAGATAAAAAATGACCTATTATTGTATAGAATAACATCATTTTTAAGATGAGAAAATTATTTTCTTTAGCGGTATTCATCGGAGTATTTTCCGTTAACGCAAATGCGCAGCTTACTATTAATGTACAACTATCCCCTAATTTAAAAGGGCCCTATACCGGCAAACTTTTAGTGTACACATTGAGTGATACTGCGCAGCATTTCGGTAATGACGCTTCTGAAAATGAAGCGGCCTTTTCGATACCGGTTAATAATTGGACTCCCGAAAGAACCATTACTTTATCCGAATCTGCCAACTTTTTAAATAAAAGAATGGACGAGCTGACAGATGGCTATTACAGGATGATTGCCATTTTAGACACCAATATTTATGAAAGAAGAAAGTTGGCGGTTGGTAATTTATATACCAGAAAAGAAGAAGTGGCAAAAGTAGAAAAAGGGAAGAAGACAACTGTCAATCTGGTATTGAATTCTGCTATGGAAGAACAGCCATTTAAAGAAAATGATTCTACTAAAATGGTTAAATTTCTATCGCCATCGCTGACCTCCTCAAAAAATAAAAATACGTACATAGTAGCCGGCCTATACTTACCGCCATCTTATCATAAATATAAAAACCGCACTTATCCTGTCATTTTTATTAACCCGGGTTGGGGTGGAACTCATTATAATGCCATGCACATTAAAGCGCGTGAGATTTATGGCGTGGGTTTAGGTGAAGAAAAGATATATGTTTTTTTAAATCCTGAAGCCCAAACGCCCTATGGCTTGCATGCCTTTATAGATTCGAGAGTAAACGGAGCCTGGGGAACAGCGCTGGTAAATGAATTTATTCCTTATTTAGTGGCCAATTACAGGGTGGATAAAAATCCTAAACTTCATTTTTTAACCGGGCAAAGCAGTGGCGGCTATGGCTCGCTATGGCTGGCATTACATTTCCCTTCAAAATTTGGCGGCACATGGGTTACTTCTCCTGACCCTATAGATTTCAGTAATTTTACAGGGGTAAATTTATATAAGGATAAAAATTTCTTTTTCGATAACGAAGGGAAGGAAAGAGGATTTATGAAAGTAAACGGCCAATACAAGTCCACGATAAAAAAAGTTATTCAGTTAGAAAGATTTGAAGGTGACGGGGGGCAACAGCAATCTTTTGAAGCAGCATTTGGAATTCCCGATGCGCATGGAAGACCCATTCCATTAATGGATACTCAAACAGGAATCATTAATCCTGCTGTTGTAAAAGCATGGAAAGATTATGATATGGCTTTATATACACTTGCTCATGCCAAAGAACTTAAAAAATTAGCCGGTCCGGTTTACATTTATGTTGGCGGCAACGACAATTTTTCTTTAAACGAAGCTGCTAATGCTTATAAAGCCAAAACAGAAAAATTAGGGTTAAATATAAAAGTGATAGTAGTACCGGAAGCCGATCATTTCTCGGTGAGAAATGTAAATATGTCCAAACAAATGCAAAGAGAAATAGACGCAATTATAAAAAGCGTTCAGTAATCTTTATAGACTTGCTTCCCGGCCGGGGTGACATTTCAGCCTTGTGTGTTGGCTAAAAATATCAATCCATTACCAGCTTCCATACCCCGTTTATTTTTTTCCATACCGAATTGTAAAGCCCTTTAGTTGTTTTATCCCTTCCCTGGCTGTCTTTTATGGTCATGGTGTACCAACCGTAGGTATAACCCAAATCCCCGCTTGCCGCCACCTCAATTTTTTCGGCTTTCCAGGTGATGGTAAAAGGCGGCCTTGTGCCATCAGGATATTTGCGTACGTTTTCTTTGATAAATGCCATGTCGTGCAACACAGTATCGCCGCTGTCAAACAGCGCGATGTCGTCAGCCGCCACATCCAGCATGGCGGGATAAAATCCTTTTTGCGCGGAAGCATCGGAAAACGCCTGCTCTACGGCCTGCAATTCCTGCTTTAGACTTTCGGCGCTGCTGTTTTTTAAAGCCTGATGGCAAGAAATTGTCAACAGGCAGATGATGGATATGTGTTTCATTCTCTTGTCAGTTATAATTTAGTACGTCCTTCTTACCCGGAAAGTACCAACAACATGCCGGGCGGTAACGTCGCAATTCTTAATATTATATAGTGTTCCCTCAAATGTTCCCTGCACTATTCCTCCGCCGCTTTCGCCAAAAGTTTCAAAAACAACAGCACCTTCTCCAATAACATGCTTATAGGTATCGCACTCCGTGTAATCACTCCGATACGTTACAAGATTATCAGTGCCGGAAAAGGTGGATTTTTTAGGATCGTCCAGCTTGCCAAAACTGTATTTGCCAAGCTTTGTCCCGTTAGTATGAAAAGCTATTTCACTTTCCACTGCCGTGGCTGTAAAAATAGCATGGCCGTCAAATACGCCTAAAGCGAAAAACATACCCGTGTACTTTTTACCGCCTATCGTCCAGGTTACATACTCTTCCGGTAAGATGGTCAGTGTTCTTCTTACAATCATCAGCCCGCCATTACCCGGCCGTTTAGGGTCAGATCGCTTCACTACATTTTTTACGGTTACCTCAATCATCACCTCCGTCTTTTGATTGGTATCCGGCGCCTTGTATTTGATTTTGGGGTTCTTCCCGCCTGAAATGGTACCACCCCCGTACACGATCTTCCATTCCACAATTTGTTCCGGCTTCAGCGATGAAGGAGCCAATACACCGTCGCCCTGCTTGTCGTTTTCTGTATATTCGTCCAGTACAAAAGCTTCCAGGTCTATTTCTTCATTAGCGCCTATTTCCGCTTTGGGCGAATGAATAGCGATATCCCGAAAAACGCCCCAGTCGCTAAAGTGTGTAGCAGCTACTTTTATGGTTTTGTTTGCCTTGTCTAGTGTACAGTCCATTACTTTGTGCCACAGCCCGTCGCTGCTTTGGTAACAGGGGTAGAGATAATCTTCGCTGCTGCCGGCAATATCGGCATCGGTATAACGGAAGGTAATCTCCACCGGTTTTTTCAGGTTGATGCCTTCCGGCAATATCCTGAAAAGGCGCCCGGTGCTTACTGCCGCGTTCGGCGTTACTTCCTGTATGGAAAATTCGGTATCCGCGTCCACCGCCCCGGCAGGCACCTGTAGGGAAATGTATTGGTCGGGCATGGCGATGACTCCTCCGCCCGCGCCAATGGTAGCTTTGGTAGGCGTGCCCATTACCTGGCCGGGCGGGGTTCTTATAGGTTCGGCAGGTTTGCCGGGCGTGTGTGTATCGCTCTTTTTACAGGAGATGCCTAAAACAATCAGTCCTGCAAGAAGAAAAAATTTTATAAAGCGTTTTTGAGTATTCATAATCATTATTTGTTTAAAAATGGAGTGTATTAAAACAAGGGGGCATAAAAGTTTTTCGTACCGTCATGCCGACTGTAAGGAGGCATCTCCTGAATATATGAGGAGATTTCTCGCTGCGCCGCCAATGACGTATTTGCTAACACGTTAAAATCAAATTCATATATAAACTATATTTTGCCACCTTTTTTTTGTGAGTTTTTTTATGGCCCCCAAAAAGAGGCTGTATCAAAAGGATTGTCAGCCTTGAGACATAAATAACCGTAGGTCAAGTTCTTTGAATGACAAGTTTTTCTTTTTCCACTTTTTTGCTTGCCCAAAAAAGTAGAGCAAAAAAGGGCAGCCGGAAATTGTCGCCAGCTATTTCCGGCGGGAATTACTATCAGCGCTCTGCTTGGCAAATCATCTGTGAATATTTGCTTACGCCTGATTTCCTTTTGCCGCGAATAATGCCAACTCTGTTCTCCGCAATTACTCACTACTGACTACTCATATTTAACTTAACAGTATTCATCTTTTGTTTATAATTTCAAACCAATCTCCAGCGCGTCCCAGTTACCTTTGAAAGAGGGCACCATCACCGGCGTATATTGATGATTGGGGGTGAAGGTTACTGTAGAGGTACCCACCGCGTTATCCGGCTTAAGCCCGAGATGTTCATATACATTGGCTTTGGTGCCGATTGCCCTCATTTTTAATTTGCGCCCATCACTCATTTTAGCGTTAATGGTATATTTTCCTACCGGTATATTATGAATATTGAATGTGTTCATATTGCCGATTTTTTTCCTAATCTTAAATGATTTGCTTTCTCCGTAAAGCCCTATACCAACGGGTATCAGCTCTATTTCAATCACCCCGTTTTCAGGCAGGTATTCCGGAATTTGTGGGTCTCCGGCATAATTAATATTGAAGTTGAACGACAGCGCCCCGCCATAATAATTGCTTTCATTATTCGGTTGCTGCGCCACTTCATCCGGGTTTGCCGGGCCATAGGACAGCAACACAAAGTTTTTGACAACGCCGCTACCGGAAGGGAAAGCAGTAGTGCCACCAACAGGGTACAGTGCCATCACCGCCGGGGTTTCATTATATGTTACCGTAACAGCTGTGCCAAAGAAATAAGCAGCCCCTGTTGGAATGGTAAACTCGTAATATCCGTTGTCATCAGTAAGCCCGCTTCCGTTGGAATAAAACCCGCCGGTGAGCGAGGACGATACCCCCACATGGGCGCCTTTCAAAGGCTTGCCGCTTAAATCGGCCACATAACCCCTGGCTGTGCCGCCTTTGGCAGATAAGGATGGGAAAACCGGCATTCTCGGTATGGTGTTTCCCATTACATTGACGTAATATTCACTGCCCGACATCGAAAATGTTGCCTGCCCCTGCACCACAGGCAACGCCGGTTGCGCTCCCCAGCCTTGCGCCTGGCTTTCTTCTGAATTTTTGGAGCAACCAATAAATAATAAGGCTGCTATTAATAAGTTTTTGTTCACGATTATATTTTTTTAAAAATTTCTGATATCATATTACGGCGCTATGCGCCAAGCATTTTCGCTAAAAGACCTCACTCCCAGAGGCTGTCCGAAAAGGTCAATTTAGAAGATATGCCACAAAGGCTCAAAGTACCTCACCCCCGATTTTTCGTACGCCATCCTGTCCGATGCCTGTTCATTCCTGTGCCCAATGAAACGTACCATACTTTTCAGGGTCAAATAATGCTTCTGAAAGTTGTCGGTCGAAAGAAAAATTAACAAACCGCACTTCGCCGGTTTGCCTTTTGTTAACAAACTCTTTTGTTGCTACGGGCTGCCATACTTCACCTTGTCTTTTTATTTCATAGTGAGAGTAGAGGACATTGCCAGTGCCCCCTTCAAAAAAACGCACCGGGTATAAATATTCCGCATCATACCATACCTGTGCATGGTACCGGTCTTCCAGCGTAGTAGCACCTATAACATATACTGTTCTACCTTCCCAGATGCCTTTTGCCTGTTTCGTAAAATCAATTTTGCTATAGGCAAGTACTTTCTTTAGCCCCTCAATATCATCCCAATAAATTTCGCCCAGCATATAATCCGAAAAATAGCGGCGTGCATGCCCCTGCCCATTGCCATCCTTCCTGTGGTAGCGAAAATACCAGGTACTATCGCCTTTTAAAATCCTGCTATTACCATTATTCGGGCTGCGGTCATCTATGCGGGTATACAACGGGAAAAGGTAAGCGTAATAGTGAGTAGAGCTGTCTGTGCGGCCATAACGGCGTGATACTATTTTTTTGATGTAGCTCATATTCTTTGGCCATTTGCCGGCGTAGCGCTGCTGTATTTTTTCTAAGGAGATAACGGTACCGGATTGCCCGTTGGCATGTGCAGCAAAAAGGCAGGTGAACATGATGAAGCAGCTCAACCGGTACCGGAATGAAGAATGTATAGCTCTATTGTTCATAATTTCTTATTTGAACGGGTGATACTTTTGGTTTTACAGTTTTCAGATAGGCGTAGATGGCCTGCAGGTCTTCCCGGCTCATGCCTGCATACATTGTCCAGGGCATGGGTGAATTAAGATCTCCTTTCGACAATGTCTTAGGATGATAACCACTATCGGCATACCCTTTGAATCGGTTTACAAAAAGTTCCTCCGTCCAGGCACCTATTCCCGTTTCGCGGTGCATGGTAATATTCGGCGCACGGATGATACCTGCGGGCTGGCGAAATTCCATACCGCCGCCAAACTCACTGCCGGGAACAATCTTCCCTTTTTCCTGCCTGCTATGACAGTCTACACAGCCGGCGGCATTAACTAAATAAGCCCCGTATCGAACGGTATCGCTCACTGGCGGTCTTGTTTGGTGTGTGGCTGGCGTTGGAGATAATTTGTTCAGCAGGCTTACAGGGAAATCCAGTTCGGTTTCAGGAACATCATTAGGTATAGACCGCAAGGTTCGTAAATAAGCGATGATGTTATAAACATCTTCTTTATCCATCTGCCCAAAACGATGATAGCCCATTACCGGAAATAGCGCCCGACCGTTTTTGCTCACACCACTGGTTATTGCACGATAGATTTCGCCATCCGTCCAGGAAGATAGTTGATAGGGTGTAAGATTAGTAGAATAGATATTACCGGGAAAACCGGCCTCTGAACCAAACTTTTCTCCACCAATTCCTTCTTTATCCTTCGAAACCGGACCGCTAAATAAAGTCCAATCGCGCTGGCTATGGCAGTCCATACATACTGCAACATTTGTCGCTAAGTATTTTCCCCTTTCAATGCTGCTACTATCCATGCTAACTTTTATGTCAGGAGCGGCTCCTACATCAGGTTTAGCGAAATTGATGTACAGGCCACTGCTTAAAACCAACAGAATAACAATGCCGATAATCAGGCCTGAAACTTTTAATAATTTCATTCGTTTATTTTTTAATTTTTCCCAGTGGTCTCATGGAACGCCCTATATACATCCCCCTGTTTATGGAAAAATTATTTTAACATGGGCGTTTCATTTATTTAATATTTTTTATTGTTGTCACAAAAAGGGCAAGCTTATACATTAGCAAAACGAGTTATCTTTATTTTCAAAACATATCTACGTAACAGGTACAATACCCAACTCAGCAGGCCAAAGGTTAGCTCGATTTTCAACCAGGTATTTCCAAATGCTCCCAAAGGCCCGTCAATATATATGGTGAGCAATCTGCAAACAGCATACATTAGCCAAAAAGCCGTAAAGAAAAGCAAGCCGTGTTGCAGATTTCGGATGGATATAATTAAGGCTACACCTATCAAAAAGAAGCCCACACCACCATATACACCGCGTATGGAACTCAGGGCGTCATTATTATTTAGTTCGACTTCCACAAATTTCATTACAGCTCCGGGATTTGCCCAGGCTAAAATGGAGATATATAACACGCTTAGTGAAAATATTCCTATGCAGATACAACTGATAATGGTTACTGATTTTTTCATGTTTGATTTTTGTTTTCATTCTGTTATTGCCAGACTATAGTTTTCATCAATTCACCAACCGACACCCATGCGCATTGCCTGTTAGCTTGATTTTTATGATTTATTTAATTTTTACAATACCCTTGTTGTGCACCGGCTTTTTTTACAGCGGATACCCGGCATTCGCTGATGCGCAATATGCCTGCGATGAAGGCTATATCATCCGCATTAGCTGCTTTAGCAAGGCGGCTTAATCTTTTAATCATGGCCGGGTTCGTCTTTAACCTGTAGCCGTTCATTACAATTTCAAGGAGTTGCTTGTGCTGCTCATCGTACAAACGGATGATGGTGTAGGGATTGGTGCGCGGGCCGGTTTCGGTAACCCAGGAGTTGTTTTTTTTTTCTTTGCAAGGAGCTTGGGACGCGGCTTTCAGGCCACCCGCGAACAGTATTAGCGTGCAAGCGATAATAAAAATACTTTTCATAATCTATTATTTTATTTTTTTAAAAAAAAGTGTGCGACTTACTCTTTTTCACTGATAAAATGCAAGATTGGCGCTATTTCAACACCCATACAAACAGCAGCGATGTATATAAGCTTTCATCGTTATATGCAGGGTTTTATTGACGAATGCGGGTTATAAAAAGCACATATTTTATAAAAAGAAGACTCGCCCGGAATCGTAAACCCGCTTTTAATCAAGAAGCTGATCAGCGAAAAAGGCTGGACAATCAATAACGACCAGTACACGGCCATATGTGGCGCACTGCCGGTAATACCGATTGGATATCCATAGCCTTGCCTGGGCAGGCAGGGCTTCCGATAAACCGGACTTCGTTTAAAATAAAATCCGTTTCGTATAATATTTTGCCACGAAGAAAATCAAACCCTGAAGACCAAGGCTTTGTGCCTTTGAATCTTAGTCGCATATCTTTAGACCGAACCTTTTAGCCGGCTTCAATATTATGTATCATTACCTATAATATTTCTGTTCCGGGATTGAACTTCTCAGCGCAAACCTGCTTGTAATTGCGCCCGATGGGGATTACATTTCCGGCAACGAGAAGGTGATTGGGATGATACCCTTCCATTTTATTTAAGGGAATAATAAACGAACGGTGAATGCGCATAAATTCACCGGTTGGCAGCAGTTTTTCTGTTACGCTTATCTTTTGCTTTGTCTGGAATATCTTATCCTTTGTAACCACTTTAATATAATCCTTTATACTCTCGATCCATAAAATATCTCTTGTGTTCACTTTTATTAAGCGCCGTTCTATGCGCAGGTATAAGAAATGGTCGGGTGCCTGTTGCGCCGGGGCTTCCGCGTCCTGCTGTGCCGCCCCTCTTTTACCGTCGCCGTTAAGAAAGTGCATCACTTTATCAATAGCCTGGAGAAAGCGTTTCAGTGGAATGGGTTTTAGCAGGTAGTCAATCGCATTAAGATCAAACCCTTCTATGGCGTACTCCTGGTAAGCAGTAGTGAAAATAATCAGCGGCGGCGTTTTCAGGCTGCGCACCAGGTCGGTACCCAAAAGACGGGGCATTTTAATATCGAGGAATACGAGGTCAATGTTATTATGCTGAATGGTTTGAAAAGCTTCTATGGCGTTACTACAGGTTCCCACAATTTCTATTTCGGGAATATGCGCAGCGTACCTTCTTATAATCTCCATGGCATGAGGCTCATCATCCACTATCAGTGTGCGTATCTTCATCTCTTATTTTTTATTGTTTGAAGACAGTTGAACATTCAGTTCGGCAATGAAGCAGTCGCTCTCATCAAAATACCGGAACGAATGTTTGCCGGGATATAACAGCTCTAACCGTTTGCGTAAATTAAGCAACCCTATCTCCCCGTTAACCTTTTGGCCGGAACTGTTTGTATCCGGCTGTTCGGGTTTGCTGTTAGAAATCTTGAAAGCCAGGTTGTCTCCGGTAACATATAATTCAATATTGATCCACGGCATATCGGTGGTTTCCGCAGCTCCATGTTTAAAGGCGTTCTCAACAAGAGGAAGCATCAGCAGCGGCGCTATTTTCGCATTGCCTACCTGGTCATTGATGTTTACATTCAGCTCCAGCCGGTCTTCATAACGAAGCTTTTCCAGTTCAATATAGTCGTTCAGCACTTCAATGTCCCGTTTCAGCAATACCCGTTCTGCCGTGCACTCGTAAAGCACATACCGCAGTATATTGGAGAGGCCCAGGATAATGCCGGGCGTTTGGGGTGCGTTGTCCAAAGAAAGCGCGTACAGGTTATTCAGCGAGTTGAAGAGAAAATGAGGGTGCAATTGCCCTTTTAAAAAGTTAAGCTCGGCCTGTAGCACCGCTTGTTTTCGCTCGTTCCATAAGATGAAAAACCTGAGTGTTACGCAAATCCACACCACTGTGTTGGTGCGTTCAATGGCGTTGGCAAAATCCAGCGGGCGCAACAACTGCTTAAACCATGATTGGTTCATTTCGGGCCAATCCACTTTTATATGCCGGGTTGTGTAATAATGAAAAATGTAGGGGTTGGATATGAAAATTTCATCCAGCCTGTACAGTACCGCAATCACAGGTAACAACAGCAGCAACAGCAAAAAAGTTTTAACGTATTTGTCACGGAAGAAGAACCGTGGCAGCACCCAATAGGTAATAAGGTAGAAATAGAACATGTGCACGGGCAGCAGCATCAGGATTACTTTTGCGCCCAGTTCATAGCTGTCATAAGCCGTTCCGTAAATAACTGACAGCAGGCCAAAAGAAAGCAGCCAATAGAACCAATGTTTTAATATTGGGTATTTTATTGTCAAATAAGTAGCCTTTTATGTAACTACAAAGTTAGGTTTGGTTCTTTATACTTCTTTTGTTAGCAGACGTATGACGGTTTTTGTCGACGAACGCTGTATTGTTTTGCTTAAATGGCCTTTAACCATCAATTATTACATTCGTAGACTTTTACCTCTGATCTGTAACCTGTGCGTTTATGCGTTTGTTGGTGTTTGCCTTTAAAAATAAGCAGCTGCTTATTGGGGCAGCTATAAGTGTCTGTGAGTATATCATAAACAAAGTTGTCCCTCAGAAAAGAATTTTGCTGATACGCTTTGGTTTGTTCTTTATGATACAGCGGGAACTTCATATAGTTGGCTATTTCATTTTGTTGTAGCAGTTCATAATTCTGCTCGGTACCAAAGATGCTGTCGGCGATAATCCTGTCAGGTTTGCAAGGTTGTTGGTTGGCTATGGTGTGCAGGTGATCATTAAAGCAGGCTCCATCATTGGTCGATTGATGAACGCTCACGCCGGTAATAAACTGATCCTCGCTACCTGCCCGTACGTTGTAGGCCGGCAGTACTTCTGCCTTATTTTTCATCATCATGGCTGTGGCATCGGTATCGGTTTTATTGTAACCACTACGGTTACCGGCTTTGTGAATCTGATTGTTATACTTTTTTATCTTGCCTTTAGCATCTTTTAACTTCTTTTTCAGTGTGGTGGCCCTGCGTCGTTTGCTCTTTACAACAGTATTGCGGATGACATCGTTGAGGGTAGCTACTTTTTGGGCTATTGCTTCCCGGCTCACGGTAACGGCTTGTTCATGCTCTTCCAGATCAGCTTGCCCATAGGCTTTATCTTCCTGCTGGTTCAGCTCATCTATTTGCTTAAACAACTCCTGACATTTTTCTATAGCCTTCAGACCATACCGCTCTGCATTTTTCTTCCATACCATTTTGTGTTGATTGGCATCTGCACGCAATGTTGTTCCATCACAAAAATAATTTTCCAGTTTAATATACTGATGAGCTACCAAAAACTCCAACAGCTCTTTAAACAATGCTTCTATTACCTGTTTGGCTTTGCTGCTGCGAAAGTTATTAATAGTACGAAAATCAGGACGGCTCATAGCTGAAAGCCACATAAAATGAATGTCATGGTTCAGGGCTTTAGCTATTTTGCGGCCCGTATAGATCTTAACGCAATAAGCATACAATAATACTTTTAGCAACATCCGGGAATGATAGCTACTGGTGCCGCCACCCTTGTACAAATTAATTAAATCGCTGATATCCATTAACTCAACTACCTCATTAACCACTCGCACCAGGTGACCTTTGCCAATTAACTCTTCCAAATATGGAGGCAGCAATAAATTTTGTTGGGGACTATATTGCTTAAATACTACAGAAGTTTTTACTTTAGCCATTGTAATTTTTGTGTGGTAACTAAAATTACAACTCAGCCCTTTTCTCACAAAGAAAAGGGCTGACCAAAAAGGTCAGCCCCAATTTCTGTTAGTTTTTCCGACTATGGAAAAAGTTTGTACCGCGTACGGGAATCGAACCCGTGATTCATCCGTGAAAGGGATGCGTCTTAACCCCTTGACCAACGCGGCATACCCGTTTTTTGGGAGTGCAAAGATAATTGTACGCTATCTTTTCGCCAAATAAATTTTAAAAAATAATTTGTTTTTAATAAAAATCCCGGAAAAATTGAAATTCTTTAATATGTATTCCATACAAAATACTGTAACTTTACGCCTCCAAAAAAAGTTCTTACTTAACTAAATTTATTTACACAACTATGAGTACAGTAAAAGTAGCCATTAACGGCTTCGGAAGAATTGGCCGTTTGGCTTATCGTCAAATCTACAATCAACAGGGTATCGATGTTGTTGCCATCAATGATTTGACAAGCCCAAAAGTATTAGCGCACCTGTTAAAATATGACTCCGCCCAGGGAGGCTTTCATCAAGATGTTAAAAGCACCGAAAACTCAATCATCGTAGATGGTCATGAAGTAAAAATATATGCACAAAAAGATCCTTCCCAAATTCCCTGGAAAGATCATGATGTAGATGTTGTGCTGGAATGCACTGGTTTCTTTACCGATAAAGCAAAAGCAGAAGCACATTTAACAGCTGGTGCAAAAAGAGTGGTTATTTCTGCTCCCGCAACCGGCGACCTGAAAACCGTTGTATTCAATGTGAACCACAATATCCTGGATGGCAGCGAAACAGTGATCAGCTGTGCTTCCTGTACAACCAACTGTCTGGCGCCAATGGCAAAAGTACTGGATGACACATTTGGCATCGAACTGGGTATTATGACTACCATTCACGCTTATACCAATGATCAGAATACTTTGGATGCTCCGCATGCAAAAGGCGATCTGAGAAGGGCAAGAGCCGCCGCAGCTAATATCGTACCCAACAGCACCGGTGCTGCAAAGGCAATCGGATTGGTACTGCCCAACTTAAAAGGTAAACTGGATGGAAGTGCACAGCGGGTTCCTACCATCACCGGTTCTATTACCGAGCTGAATGTTATCCTGAAAAAAGCAACCACAGCCGAGGAGATCAATGCAGCAATGAAAGCAGCTGCCAATGAAAGCTTTGGTTATAATGAAGATGAGATCGTGAGCAGCGATGTGATCGGCACGCACTATGGCTCTTTATTTGACGCCACATTAACAAAAGTAATGAACGTAGGAGACAAGCACATTGTACGTACTGTTTCCTGGTATGATAATGAAATGAGCTACGTATCTCAGCTGGTACGTACAGTAGACTACTTTGCTAAACTGATCAGCAAGTAATCCGGTAATAAAGAACTAAGGCGGAACACCTCGTTCCGCTTTTTCTTTTTATTGGACGGGCTGCAGTACAGAGGGCATCCTTGTTGCTACGCTCAGTTGTACTGCTGTGCATGTGGCATCCATTTGATTCAAGCTCATCCCGATAGCCATCGGGACTCAAATCTGAAACCTCAAATTCTTTAATAATGTCAAAATTTTCAGATCATAATTTCAAAGACCAGAAAGCGCTGATACGCGTAGATTTCAATGTGCCGCTGAACGATAAGATGGAGATCACTTCCGACGCACGTATGAAAGCGGCAGTACCTACCATTCAAAAGATATTGAAAGATGGAGGTAAAGTAATTCTAATGAGCCATCTGGGCCGCCCTAAAAACGGGCCGGAAGATAAATTCTCTTTAAAGCACCTGGTAAACCATCTTAGTGAGTTATTAGGTGGTACCACGGTACTGTTTGCCAATGATTGTATAGGGGAGCAGGCTTACTTAACAGCAGATATGCTGCGCCCCGGTGAAGTGCTGCTGTTGGAAAACCTGCGCTTCTATAAAGAAGAGGAAAAAGGTGATGAAGCTTTTGCCGAAAAATTAAGCAAGCTGGGCGATGTATATGTGAACGACGCCTTTGGAACAGCGCATCGTGCGCATGCTTCAACCGCTGTTATTGCAAAATTTTTCCCGGCAGATAAAAAGATGTTCGGCCTGCTGATGGAAAATGAGGTAAACAGCGCGCAAAGGGTATTGAACCAAAGTGAAAAACCCTTTACCGCCATCCTGGGCGGGGCAAAGGTTTCCGATAAGATCCTGATCATTGAGAACCTGATGGAAAAAGCAACCGACATTATCATTGGCGGCGGCATGGCGTATACATTCTATAAAGCAATGGGCGGCAAAATAGGCGCTTCCCTCTGCGAGGAAGACCGTTTGGATACTGCCGGGGAAATTCTTGAAAAAGCAAAAATAAAAGGTGTCAATATCCATTTACCCGGCGATAGCATTATTGCCGACAGGTTTGCTGAGGATGCAGATGTTTCTGAAGCGTTAAGCAATAATATTCCGGATGGCTGGATGGGGCTGGATATTGCCGGCGAGGCAAGGGCCCAGTTCAGCAACGTCATCAAAAACTCAAAAACCATTTTATGGAATGGGCCTATGGGCGTTTTTGAAATGGCTCAATTCCAGGCCGGCACTAAAGCCATTGCGGAAGCGGTTGCTGAAGCCACGCAAAACGGTGCTTTCTCACTGGTCGGCGGCGGCGATAGCGTATCAGCAGTAAATAAATTCGGATTTGCTGATAAAGTAAGCTATGTTTCTACCGGTGGTGGCGCCATGCTGGAATTTTTTGAAGGAAAAGTTTTACCAGGTATTGCTGCAATCCAGGAGTAATTAAGGAAAGATCCGGAAAATAATTAAAGCATGCAGTCAAAAGGGCTTCATGCTTTTTTATTTGCGCCCGTGGAAAGAGCACCCTTCTGCAAACTCAGCGCCGCCAGCGGGATTTTAAAGAAAAAACTTCCTGAAATATTCTTTGATTATCTTTAGCGCTCATTTATAATAACCATGGAAAATTTTATAAACAAGACCACAAAGACCACTACGGTAATCCCCAAAATGAAAAAGCTGTTGATGATATGGCTGCTGCTTGGGAGCATTCCGGCAAAAGGGCACTCACAGAAAATTACAAACGAGCTGCTGGGCTATTTTAAAGCAACATCAGACAGCGCTCTTTATGATTATTTTACGTTTTATGGAAATGGTATTGTAGATATTGCAGGCTGGGAAGAAGAAGATTATTTCCAGAAAGAGGATACTGTAATCGTATACCCGGATAAAGGCATCTTTAAATTTGTTTTAAAAGACGACCGGCTTTATGGCGCATCCCAGTGGGTAAAAGGTTCTATTTGGGAGTTGCAGCCAGACACAGCGATTATAACCCGGAGAACAGAGCCTGCTCAATCAGATCAGATGGCCGGGTGGATGTATCAGTATTATCAATTGAAAGGAAACAACAGCCGGGCCTTTAAGGATGAAATTGCATCAATGACAAGATCAATGAAAGCACTTTGTGACAGCGGCCTGGCACGTGCCTGTCTTGATTATTCCGGTTTAAGAATACTGGATGAAGTGGGCGTTGAAGCAATACTTTCCGGGAAGACTATTGTAAAAAAGCGCGCACCCAACCCGGAGATCATGAATAGTATCAACAGGGCAATTCGGTTAGGGGCTGTGAACGGTTATGCTGTTCTGGGAGGTTATTATGCTGCTATAGGTGATAGCAAAATGGCAAAAAAAGCGCTGGAAGGCGGGGCAGCGCTGGGTTGCAGGAAGTGCGCCATGACGGCATTGGGGCTGGCGCTGGAAGAGGAAGCAAAGAAGAAGGAAACGGAAGAAAAGAAAAAAGCTGCTGAAAAAACGGGCAGTAAGAAGCAATAGCTTGTGTGGTTTGATCTGCAGAACAGCTGTATAAGTTATATAGACGGTATCCGACCAGT
Organism: Niabella ginsenosidivorans; assembly: GCF_001654455.1. Taxonomy (NCBI): domain Bacteria; kingdom Pseudomonadati; phylum Bacteroidota; class Chitinophagia; order Chitinophagales; family Chitinophagaceae; genus Niabella; species Niabella ginsenosidivorans. Next base: position 3,533,414 of record NZ_CP015772.1, on the reverse strand, counting down.
ATTACAAAGCAGACCAAAGAACGCTTGCTAAAAGACACCCCTTCTGCGAAATTCACTGCCTCGCAGGCAGGAGCGTTGTCTGCGGGAAATTTTTAAAAATAAAATAGAGTTTTCTGGAAATAGATCCGCCCCGGCTTTTCGGGAATGTTTTTTAATTAGCGCCGTTCCTTTGTGCATTCATGGCTCATTTTGGCACATGCAATATGTGTACGGTTACTGAAATGTCTGTTTCATTTAATGTAGCTTTGCTATTATTTATGAACAATTCCTTTTCAATAAAAAAGCTGGTGAAAAGTTTCAGCTATGCCTTTAGTGGTCTGAAGGCCGTGATACAGTCTGAACAAAACTTCAGGGTTCATCTTGTGGCTGCTTTTTTTGCATTGCTTTTGGGCATCGTATTAAAAGTTTCCGGTTCAGAGCTGCTGGTCATAGTGCTTTGCATTGCTGCCGTAATGGCAACGGAACTGGTAAATACGGCTATAGAGAAACTTTGCGACTTTGTATCGCCGGAAAAAAGGGCAACTATTAAAATAATCAAAGACCTGTCTGCTGCCGCAGTATTGATTGTTTCTGCAGGAGCATTGATTGCGGGACTGATCATTTTTATTCCCAGGGTATTGCTTTTACTGTAAAAGGTCCCTTTTTCCTATCCGGAGGCTTCCGTAAAACGGAGAACAATAAAATAGTCTTTTATGAACAGAATGATCCTGTGCATTTTTGGAGCGATTATTATAACAGCCTGTAATAATAGCACAAAGCAAACAGAAGCTAAAGCAGCGCCTCCGGCGTTATCAATAAGAACAGGCATGGCCATTTCTGAAGATACGGCCAGGCTTGCACAGTTGATCGACCTGAAAAAATATCCGACCACCGGTGCTGTTTTTAAATGGAACGGGCAGACCACAGAAGGCCTCGAAGCAGTATTGTTTTATGATGAGAAAACATATGCAGCTATACTGACGGCATATATGAATGCAGGCTTCCCAAAAGGAAATTATTCCAGGGAACAGTTTGATTTTCCCTGGCTGGATAGCGCACAGCATGCAGAATTGCATTTCAGCAAGCCGGACTATAAAGGCACTCCTGATATCTTTTTAGGTACCAGGGATAAGGGAATGTTGTGGTTCCTGGATAAAAAAGTATTGCTGAAAATACAGCCATAAGGTTAGGAAGCCGGTTTTTACCGCTGTTTTTGGTGCACTTACCGACAAGCCCCTCCGGCAGGGAAAGATATTAACAGCTTAGTGTGATTTTTATTATAAATTTGATTTATCAAAAACCCTAAAACGAAAGATATGAAAGGAGTTACTTTAATTGTTGTTATTCTTTTGGTCATTGTGGGCTTTATGGGATGCCGCGGCTACAATGGCCTTGTAAAAGAACAGGAAAATGTAAACAACGCCTGGAATAATGTACAGGCAGAATATCAGCGAAGAAATGACCTGGTAGGCAACCTGGTAAATACCGTAAAAGGGGCTGCTAATTTTGAACAGAAAACATTGACTGATGTGATCAATGCCCGGGCAAAAGCAACATCAGTAAATATTAATGCAGATCAGTTGACCCCTGAAAATATGGCCAAATTCCAGGCAGCGCAGGGAGAAATGAGCAGCGCGTTAAGCAGGCTGCTGGCTGTTGTGGAAAATTATCCTGATCTGAAGGCCACTCAGAATTTTCAGCAATTGCAGGGCCAGTTGGAAGGCATTGAAAATGATATCCGGGCCAAGCGCCTCTCTTTTAACCAGGCAGTACAGGCCTATAACACAAAAGTGCGTTCATTTCCTATGAACATACTGGGTGGTCTTTTTGGCTTCCATGCCAAGGAAGGGTTTAAAGCGGATCCCGGTGCAGATAAAGCGCCTACCGTGCAATTCTAATCTTTAATTGACAGAACAAGCAGGAGTAGTTGAGTAGTTTGAAAAAATCAACCCTATACATTGTTGTTATTGCAATAGTCCTGTTGCTGTATGGTGTTGTTTCCTATAATTCTTTGGTAAGGAAACAGGAAAACGTGCAGCAAAAATGGGCCGAAGTGCAAAGTACCTATCAGCGGCGGCTGGATCTTACCCCTAACCTGGTAAATGTTGTAAAAGGGCTCAGCGATTTTGAGCACAATACATTAGTGGATGTGATCAATGCGCGCAGCAGCGCCTTACAGCAATCCGGCGGTAATTTAACGGCAGAGAATTATAACAGGCAATCAACATTACAGGATTCGCTGGCCGTTGCTTCTAACCGGATGATCATTTCTATTGAAAAGTATCCGGTATTGCATGGAACAGAGGCCTATCGCGGATTACAGACGCAGCTCGAAGGTAATGAGCGGAGAATAAAGGTGGCAAGAGAAGATTTTAACGGTGCAGTAGCAGCTTACAATAAATCTGTACGGAGTTTTCCAACAAATATTACTGCCGGGCTTTTGGGTTTTAAACCCATGGAGGGCTTTAAGGCTGTTCCTGGCGCGGATAAAAATGTGGAAATAAAATTCTGATAATATGGCTTTCCCGATGTTCAGTAAAAAACCGGAAGATGTGCTTACCGCTGCTGAAAAAGAGCAGATCGTAAATGCAATCCGCCAGGCAGAAAGTCAGACCAGTGGAGAGATCCGTGTTTACATGGAAAGTCATAACAAATATGTGGATCCTGTGGACCGCGCGGCGGAGATCTTCTACAAATTAAAAATGGAACAAACGGCAGAGCGGAATGCGGTGCTGTTATATATTGCGTTAAAAGACCGGCAGATGGCCATTTTTGGTGATGAAGGTATTTACAGCAGAACCGGTAAAGCCTATTGGGATAATCTGGTAAAAGAGATCCTTCAGCATTTTAATAAAAAGAATTTTGCAGCCGGGATCAGCGAATATGTGCAAAAGATAGGAGCAGGGCTGCATCACCATTTTCCTTATGACAGGGAAACGGATCATAATGAACTTCCGGATGATATTGCTTTTGGCAATTAACAATTAATGAAAAAGATTTTCCTTTTATATTTTTTACTTGTTTCCCTTTTGTCCTTTGGACAAATAGACAAAGATATTCCTGATCAGCCAGGGCCACCAAGGCTGGTGAACGACTTTACCGGTCATTTCCTCACTCCTGAACAAAACCAGGCGCTGGAGCAGAAGCTGGTCGCCTATGACGACAGTACTTCTACCCAGATCGCCGTTGTAATCGTTGATGACCTGAAAGGGCACTCCAGGGATGATTATGCCATTGCTTTAGGGAGGAAGTGGGGCGTTGGTGGTAAGCAGTTCAATAATGGTATTGTGATCCTTATTAATACCGGCGAAAAGGACGGGCAAAGTAACCGCGGGCTTTTTATTGCTCCGGGGTATGGACTGGAAAGCGCTGTTACAGACCTGATAGCTTCGCAAATTGTGGATCAGATCATCATCCCAGATTTTAAAAATGGGCAGAATTACAGGGGATTGGATGAAGGAACCGATGCGCTCATACAGGCAGCGGCCGGTAAGTTTAAAGCGCCGGAAGGCTACCATCAAAGAGGAAATGGAATGGGCTTCGGAACTATTTTGCTGGTCATTATTGTAGTGATCATTTTTGTGGCCTTTATGAGCCGCGGCGGCGGTAATAATGGCGGGTATGTCTCCCGCAGGGGCTACCGCGGTGGCGGATGGATTTTGCCTGGCGGCTGGTCGGGCGGTGGAGGAGGAAGTTGGTCGGGCGGTGGAGGAGGAAGTTGGTCCGGCGGTGGGGGCGGCGGCTTCGGTGGATTTGGTGGTGGCAGCTTTGGGGGCGGTGGTGCCGGGGGCAGCTGGTAACAATCGTCTGCTGTATATGAAATACCTCGATCCGATCATTTCACATGATCAGGAAAATACTGTTTTACTTTTAAGCCGGATCTTGCATCCGGTGCTGTATGCAGGCCGTAGTTCCTGCGTTTCTTTAGAATAGCAGGAAATTATACGGAACGGATTTTCATTTTTTATACAGAAGTGACATTTAATCAGATCTGAAATTTTCTGTAAGGGCATCATGCTTTTTTTGTTGGTCTATAATTTGCTATTCCTGAAAATTGGCAAAGCAAGGGGGGCCACAATAATATTGTAGATTTTTTTGTGTTTTTTAGGTTTTTGAGAGCTCAAAATTGAAGTCAGGGTTATTTTTGGGTTATTTTTGGTACATTCAGGCCATACATATGCATTGCGGTGCGCTGGCATCGCTTGATTTTTGGAGTTGGCAGGCAAGGTGGCTAAGCTGCCCGTGCCTGCCCAGTGGTTTGTATGCGACGCGATATGTTTACAAATCTAAAAGAAGTAACTTTGACATATACAAAACAAAATGATAATGCCTCCCTTTTGGCAAATTTTGCTCCAAAGAGAGGCTTATTTATTGCTCTTTTCTCTTTAAAAATGCGACCCTACTGAATTACGCCTTTTCAGGTGGACCTACTTAAACTGCTCTTTGCTTTTCAATAAATCCCTTGTCTTTGCTTTCTGACAATGTAACTCCTGCTGGTAAGATTTAATAACCTTCCGAGTTTTTCATTTAATTTTTCCAATTGGGTTTATCTTTTTCTCCAATCTTTATTCTCTTTGATTCTTCATAATTATATCCAATTCAAACTGTTATGCCTCAAAATACAATCTGCTGATGACGAACTTTATCATCTTTTTTGGACAACCTACCCGTAGGGGCGGTCTATTATGCTTCAATCCCGGTTTATACAAAACAATATTTTGATGACCGATGATTATCAGATGCGCCCGCTCTTTATAAAGATTATTTTGTGATCATTAAACGATTTAATAGCTTTACAATTGCAACATAACGTAAAGGAAGCACATATGAAAAGTCTATAGCAGGCAGCTTATAGGCTTTTATTTTGCTGCTAACCCTGCTTATAAAGAGACTGTTAACCTTTATGTGATGATTTTTGACTATTTAAAAAGGATGTTTATTCTATGAAAGATGTTTTTAAAAAGGAAGAGCCTCCCTCTTCAAAATTGAAATGGCTAACCCCCTGTATTTTTGCCCTGGTACTCCTGTGGGCATGTAACCCATACAATAACACCAATACCAGCAGGCCGGATACAGGAGCAGACAGCACGAATGCCCCGGACACTATCGCTAAAACAGAAGATACCGTTACGGCGCCGCCGTCTAATAAAAAGAAGGTCTATCTAACCTTTGATGATGGTCCCAATCTGGGCACCAAAAATCTTTTAACGATCCTGAAGGATGAGAATGTGCCTGCTACCATGTTCCTTATAGGGCTGCATACTGATGCCAGCCCGGAGCAGAAACTGATGTGGAACAAAATGCAGGCTTTTCCGGGAATAGAACTGTGCAATCATAGCTATTCCCATGCCTGGAGAAACAAATTCACCCCGTTTTATACACATGCCGACTCGGTTATCTCGGATTTTAACAGGGCGCAGGCATTAATGGCGCTTAAGGCGCCTATTGCCCGTACACCGGGCCGCAATGCCTGGCGGATTGACAGCATTACCCGGACAGATCTGTTAAAGAATAAGCGGGTGATCGATACCTTGCAGTCAAAAGGCGGCTTCGTTTTAATAGGATGGGACCTGGAATGGCAGTTCAATCACAAAAACGCCAAAGCCGTTCAAACGGCTGACCAGCTGTATAACCAGGTCAATAATTTATTTGCCAGCAAGAAAACCATGGTGCCCGATAACCTGGTGATCCTGGCGCACGACCAGATGTGGAGAACGGCCGATGATTCCCTGAGGCTGGTGGAGTTCATCCGTAAGCTGAAATCCAACCCCGATTATGAGCTGGCGCTGATCAATGATTATCCCGGTGTAAAGCATGCGCTAAGCCGTCACAAACATTTTTAGAGCTTCCGTTCGTTGGTTTTCAAAGGCGGCGGTTGGTTTCGCTGCCTTTTTTTATACAGAATACTTTTGATTTTTTGGCTAAATTCGTTGGCTCTAAATATATGCGAATGAAGAAAGGGGGTTTAATGGCTGTATTCCTGGTGCTGCTTTTACGTGTCTCTGCTGCAAAAGTAGATACCCTGGACGTATTCAGCCCTGCTATGAACAAGAACATAAAAACAGTGGTTGCAGTACCGGATCATTATGACCGGTCAAAGAAATACCCGGTTGTGTATTTGCTGCATGGCTATAGCGGTAATTATGCAGGGTATGCAAAAATGAAAGGGGTAATGGAAACGGCCGACCAGTATCAAATGCTGCTGGTATGCCCGGATGGAGGGTATGGAAGCTGGTATTGGGACAGCCCTGTAGATCCATCCTTTAAATATGAAACTTTTGTTGCAAAGGAATTAATTGCCTGGGTTGATAAAAATTATTCAACGATTCCAAAGGCTTCCGGAAGAGGAATCACAGGGCTAAGTATGGGTGGTCATGGTGCCCTGTACCTGGCTATTAAACACTCGGATGTTTTTGGTGCTGCCGGAAGCATGAGCGGCGGTGTTGATATAAGGCCCTTTCCTAATAACTGGGATATCGCCAAACGGCTGGGCAGGTATGCTGAGTTTCCGGAACGCTGGGAAAAAAATACGGTAATAAACATGCTTTACCTGATACAGCCCAATACATTAAAAATAATGATCGATTGCGGTACAGAAGATTTCTTTTATAAAGTGAATGAAAATCTTCACAGGGAGCTGTTGTTACGCAATATTCCGCATGATTATATTACCCGACCCGGAGCGCATAATGGTGACTACTGGCAAAATGCCATTCAGTATCAGTTGTTGTTCATGCATCGGTTCTTTACTGAACCAGATCCAGGCAAAAAATAGATATAGCTACGTGTTGATAATTGATTGTGAGATTTATAATTTGTTTAATGTAAACAAAAATTTTATATTAATTCTGAAGGGGTAAAGAATTTGAATTACAAAATATGAGGCAGGAAGCTTTTGACCGATTAGTAAAAATAATGGATGAGCTGCGTGAAAAATGTCCGTGGGACCGGAAGCAGACCATTCACAGCCTGCGGCAGATGACCATAGAGGAGACCTACGAACTGGGAGATGCCATTATTGAAGAGAACTGGAAAGGCATCCGGGAAGAACTGGGCGATCTGTTGCTGCATGTAGTCTTTTATTCAAAGATTGCGTCTGAGCAAAAGGAATTTACAATTGACGAGGTGCTCAACGGGATCACCGAAAAACTGATCAGGCGGCACCCCCATATTTACCCTGCCGGGGAAGGTATGGAAGGGCTGAAAGAAGTAAAGTCGGAAGAAGATGTAAAGCAGAACTGGGAGCAATTGAAGCTGAAGGAGGGGAAAAAATCGGTGCTGAGTGGTGTGCCCCGGTCATTACCGGCCCTGGTAAAGGCAATGCGCCTGCAGGAAAAAGCAAAGCAGGTGGGGTTTGAATGGGATACGGCAGCACAGGTTTGGGAAAAGGTGGAGGAAGAATCAGCAGAGCTCCGGGAGGCAGTTCAGTCAGGCCAGGCATCCCGGGTTGAGGATGAATTCGGAGATTTATTATTTTCACTGATCAATTACGCACGTTTTTTAAAAATAGATGCCGAAGCGGCCTTGGAGCGTACCAATAAAAAATTCACCAGCCGGTTTACAAGGATGGAGGAACTGGCAGGCGAAAAGAGTACGGCTCTTGCCCGCCTGTCGCTGGCCGAAATGGACGCGCTCTGGAACAAAGCTAAAGAAGAAGGAAGAAGCCGGTAAATAAAGTTGAAAGGTAAAAACAAATATTTTTGGGAGCTGATCCTGTTAACAGCATCAGTAATGGTTTTTTTAACCGGGATGCTGCTTAGTTCAAAATTTGTAAAAAAAACATCCCTCGATCAGCAAACGGCCTTCTTTGAAAAAGAGATTGCAAAACGCGTTGCCGGCTTTGAACAACTGCTGAAGGATGAGCAACTGATGAAACGGCTTACGCAATCACGGGAAAGCCTGAACGATCTGATGAGCGTATACGATGGCCCGTTTTATTTCTATATTTATAAAAAAGATGCCAATAAGCAGTTCCTGCGTTTCTGGAACACAGGCATTGTGATACCTTCAGATGAGCTGTTGTACAGCAGCAGGGATGAGCAGGTAGCAAAGCTGCCCAACGGCTACTATTATTCGCTGCGCAAACCGGTTCCCGGATATACGGATTTTAATGCCTATTGCCTGATCCTGATCAAGTCTTCATTTTTTATTGAAACGGAATATTTTAAAAATGATTTCCCGTTTGATAAAACAATGAATAATATAATGGACGTTTCACTGACCCCAACCCCTTTTGCAGTGAAAAGCGCGGACGGAACCCCGCTGTTCTACCTGAAATATAAAGCCAGCGTTAAAGTAGCCCGGGATTCGGAACTGTCTGTAGTGATGAAAATTACAGGGCTCTTTTTGTTCTTCCTGGCCCTTTATCTTATTTTGGCAAAGCGGCTGGCTCCCGTTAATTATCTGAACCAGATCTATTTCTTAACCGGAAGCTTTCTGGCTTTTCGCATCGTGCTGTATTTAATGACGGCCCGGTGGAGGTCCGGGGAATTCTCACTTTTTGATCCGGCTGTTTACAGTGCAGGGGACATACTTCCAACACTGGGCGATCTTTTAATTAACAGCCTTTTGTTTTGCTGGATAAGTGTGTTTGTGTGGAACCGGTTGTCGGCAGTTACGCTCAATGTATATAAATACAGTAAAAAGACCATCTGGATAACTGGTATCAGTTGCCTTGTCATACTCATTGCAGCCACCTTCAGCATTGCCGGGGTTATAAAAACGCTGATCGCATGGTCCAAAATATCATTTGACGTTACCAATGTATCCAGTCTTTCTGTTTTTACTGCCGTAGGATTTATCATTCTGGCCTGCTTATGTCTTGGATTTTATTACCTCAGCCGCACACTTTATAAATTCATTCTTGCAGCATTTAAGGATAATTTATTACTGATCTATCTGCTGATAGCGGTGCTGGGCCTGCTGTTTATAACGCTTATTGAAAAAGACGAGGTCGTTATCTTTTACCTGCCGGTACTGGTATGGCTGCTGGTATATACGTTTGTGTTTACAAAAGAAGCTGTAATATACCGGTACGTGCAGTTCAGTGTTTCTGGAACGGTGCTCTGGATATTTGTATTTTCCGTTAGCCTCTCCCTGCTGATGTTAAAGGAGATCAATAAGGCAGAACTTTCCCTCCGGAAAAAATATATTGAAAAACTGGCAACGCAAACAGACCCCGCCAGTGAACGGCTGATCAGCATTGCGAATAAATACCTGGACAGTAATTATTTCCGGAACAATTTTAAAAGGCTTTATGATCAGCAGGAGAATGAGCACATGCGGGATAGTATCCGTAACCGGAATTACATCGGGTACCTGAATAACTATGTGACCAATCTTTATTTTTTCGACAGTTTAAATAACCCGCTGTTTAACCAGGCCCCTTATACCGTAGAGGCGCTGAACAATATTATTGCCAATAAATCCAGGCCTACTTCATTACCGGACATGTATTTTTATGAATCGGAGTTTGACAATTTTGCTTATATAACCCGGCGGGTCATATCCAACGCAAAAACGGGCCACCTGCTGGGTACGATTTATATTGTATCCAACCCGCGGAAATTTGCTGTAGCGAACATCAGGCCCGAATTGTTTAAGCAATTCCGCAGCTGGGAATATTCCAACTCGCTGGTATATCAGTATGCTATTTACCAGGATAATCAGTTGAGATCCTCTTCTAAAAAATACCCCTTTACGTCTTATCTTACGCCCGGACAGATGCCCCAGCGGCGCTTTGAGATACGGGAAAAAGACGGGTATAATGAATTGTGGTACCGCGCCAGCGCATCAAAAGTAATTGTAATGGTGCGCAAGAGCGAAATGTTCCTGGAAGCCATTACCCTGTTCTCGTATATCTTCTGTTCCTTCCTGTTCCTGACGGCGCTCATCAATTTACTGATGATTGTTCTCAGCATCTTTATAGGTCAGCGGTCTGTAAAAAATGCAACTTTTTTCCCAACGATCCGAAGCCAGATCCATGGCACCTTTATTCTCATCAACGTGCTGGCATTTCTGGTGGTGGGAGCCGCCACTATTTCATTTTTTGTCAATCGCTTTGAAGAATCCAACAATGACAAATTAAGCCGTACCATGAATATCATGCTGAATGAATTAAGCTCGCATGAAACCTATGATAGTGTAAGAACCATTTTACAGTCAAAAGGAAGCAATGAAGACCTGTTCAGCGCAAATGTATTGAATGGAGTAATAAAAAGGGTTTCTGATATTCATGGCGTGGATGTAAATGTATATGATCAGACCGGGGTGCTGCGGGCTTCCAGTCAGCCGGATATATACAGCCGGGGTGTTTTAAGTGACCGTATGATGCCGCGTGCTTATTATTATCTGTTGCGCCTGAGAAGGGTTGAGTATACACAAAAGGAGCGCGTGTCTAATCTTTCCTATAATACGATCTATGCGCCGGTAGGAGAAAACAGCGCGCAGCCCTATGCGTATCTGAGCATCCCTTATTTTACATCGCAGCAGGAATTGAGCCAGGAAATTTCAACATTCCTGATCACCCTGATCAATCTGTATGCATTTATATTCCTGCTTACAGGGTTGCTGGCATTGCTCATTACCAACCGTATTACCGGCTCCTTCACCGTTATTGGTAATAAAATGAAGCAGATCAGTTTATCCAGCCTTAATGAGGAGATCCTGTGGGAGCGGGATGATGAAATAGGCCAGCTGGTAAAGGAATATAATAAAATGGTGGCGCAATTAAAAGAAAGCGCAGATACCCTGGCACGATCAGAACGGGAAGAAGCATGGAGGGAAATGGCACGGCAGGTAGCGCATGAGATCAAGAACCCGCTTACGCCTATGAAACTGAGCCTGCAATATTTACAGAAGGCCATTAATGAGCAAAGCCCCAATATTCAGCAACTGACCTCAAGTGTGGCAAAAACACTGGTGGAACAGATTGATCACCTTTCAAAGATAGCAGCAGATTTTTCCCAGTTTGCCAATATCAACCATGTAAAGGCAGAAGCATTCGACCTGCATGAAGTATTGCAGCCACTGGAAAATATTTACAGCAAGAACCCGGAAGTGACCTTTCACTGGAACCCTTTACCGATACCGGTGCAGGTAAAGGCAGATAAAACGCAATTGAACCGGCTGTTCACCAACCTGTTTGTAAACGCCATTGATGCCTGTGAAGGGAATACAAGGTGCGTGTTGGAGGTTAGGGAGCGCCTGGATAATGATACCGTGATCATCAGTGTAAAGGATAATGGAGCAGGCATCAGCGAAACCATGAAGGCAAGGATCTTTACCCCCAATTTTACCACCAAAAGCTCCGGAACAGGGTTGGGACTGGCCATGTGTAAAGGCATTGTAGAAAAAGCAAACGGCAGTATCTGGTTTGAAACAGAGCCGGGCATTGGCACTACCTTTTTTGTAAAATTGCCGGTGCTTTAAAGCGGGTGCATTGTTTCGCAACATTTGCAGAACAGTGGCCTGATTACATTTTTTCTGCGCCCGTCTGCGGATTTTGCAGGCTGCTATCTGTTGATAGCGGCTTTCCGCTTTGTAATAAACTCTTCAAATGCCTTTAAGGAAAAGCTGCTAAGATTGGAGGCAGCGGTCAGCCCTCCTTTTTGTGAAGCAATAACGCCATACTGCACATCATCAAAGCCCTCGATGGTATGCGCATCGGGGTTAACAGATAACAGGGCATTCCGGCTGAGCGCGTATTCGATCCAGCTCCAGTCAAGATCAAGACGGTGGGGGTTGGCATTGATTTCAATGACCACATTGTTGGCAACGCAGGCATCAATGATCTTTTTATGATCAATAGGGTAACCATTCCTGCTTAGCAGCAGCCTGCCGGTTAAATGCCCCAGTATAGTGGTATAAGGATTCTCAATGGCCCGCAGTAAGCGTTCCATCGCTTTTGTTTCGCTCATGTATAAATTACTGTGAATGGAAGCAATTACCAGATCAAAGCTCTTCAATACCTCATTGCTGTAATCAAGGCTACCGTCACCCAGTATGTCGCACTCAATGCTCTTAAAAATCTTAAAGGGGGCCAGTTGCTTGTTCAGCTCGTCTATTTGCTTTTGCTGCTGTAGGATCCGTTCTTCCGTAAGCCCGTTGGCATAGGTGGCCGATTTTGAGTGATCGGATATAACCAGGTATTCCATTCCTTTTGCCATAAGCGCTTTTGCCATTTCCTCAATGGTAAAAAGGCCATCGGACCAGTTGCTGTGGTTATGGATGATCCCTTTTATATCTTTTGCCTCGATCAGTTGGGGCAGTTCATTTTTTGCAGCCCGGTCAATGATGGTTACTGATTCACGCAGGGGCGCCGGAATAAAAGGAAGCTGTACCTTTTCAAAAATAGCAGCTTCATCACTGAATGGTATTGTTTCAAAATCTTCCGGGTAATATTTTTTCTTAAAGGCTTCGGCAAACCCCGGGGAAGAAGATGTTTCAAATAAGAACTGCGGAATATTTTTTTGAATGGAATAGATCTTCAGCCGCAGTCCGTTGTTCAGCTTATAAAGCACTGAATGGTCCGTTTGTTCCAGAAGCTCCGGGGGGTAAGCTGTCTGGAATTTCTTGATTACACCTTCTAAGGGCGCTGCTACAATAAACTCCAGCTCATATAAAGTGGGCAGTTGCCGGTAATAATTACCCGTGTTCCAAACAGCGCCTTTCCCGAAAAGGTTTTCAAGGTATGTTTGAATGGACGGGTAAATCTCGTGTATTTGCGAATAAAGAAAATGGCCCTTGTTCTGGTTATAGAAACTGATAGACTCCAGGATCTTTATCTGTGTTTTTGCTCCGAAGCCCTTATAACGGGTAAGACGGTTTTCATTACAGGCATATTCTAATTCACCAATGGATCCAATGCCCATTTCTTTCCAGATAATATGTATTTTTTTCGGGCCTAATCCTTTTAGCTCCAGCATTTCCACAATGCCGGGCGGGGTATTGGCCATCAGTTCATCCAGTGCAGTCATGTGGCCCGTATCAATGAGCTCCGCCACTTTGGACGCAACCGAGGCGCCCAGGCCCTTGATGCTGCCGTGTTTATCACGGTCAATATGCGTCAGTTGCTCTTCCAGCCGTTCAATATAAAAAGCCGCGATAGAATAGGTCTTTGATTTAAAGGCATTTTCTCCGTGTATATCCATTAACCGGGAAAGAAGGGTGAAATGCTCTGCAATGGCGCTGTTGTTCATAGCTGCAAAGTAGGAAAGTGAAGGCAATAAAAAAAGCCTTCCAATGCGGAAGGCTTTGAAATCCTTTCAGAAAAAATGGATGTATTATTTTTTCTTGGCTGCTGCTTTTTTAGGAGCTGCTTTTTTTGCTGCTGCCTTTTTAGGAGCTGCTTTTTTTGCTGCTGCTTTTTTGGGAGCTGCCTTTTTTGCTGCTGCTTTTTTAGGAGCCGCTTTCTTTACTGCTGCTTTTTTGGGAGCCGCTTTTTTAGGAGCTGCTTTCTTAGCTGTTGCTTTTTTAGCTGTTGCCATTTTTTTTGAATTTAATGTTTAGTAAATAAAATGGGTTATCGGCGGTAAAATTAGATAATTATTTAATCTCGCCAAATTTTTTTTCCACAATTTATTCAGTAACAGCAAAAAGCATATTAAGCCTGGGCTTCGTTAACAGATACAAAGGTCCTGTTCTTACGGCCTTTTTTAAATTCTACTATACCGTCAGATAATGCAAATAAGGTAAAGTCTTTTCCCACGCCTACATTTTTACCGGGATGATAAACAGTGCCGCGCTGGCGGATGATGATATTACCGGCAACAGCAGGCTGACCTCCGAAGATCTTAACGCCTAAACGTTTGCTTTCTGAGTCGCGTCCGTTCTTTACGCTGCCTTCTCCTTTCTTATGTGCCATTTTTTATAAGTTTAAATGTTTTTTAGTTGAACCAGTAAAAAGAAAAAGTTTTTAAGTATCGTAACTTAATGAACTTATTAACCTGTTAATCGATCAACCTGTTAACTTTGATTAAGCAATATTGGTTACTTTAATTTTTGTGTATGCAGTGCGGTGCCCTTTCTTTTTATGAAAGCCTTTTCTTCTTTTTGTTTTATAGGCAATCACTGTATCCCCTTTTACATGGTCTACAATTTCCGCGCTTACTTTTGTGGCAATGTCACCGCCAACAGATAATTTTCCGTCAGCATGCGTCAATAAAACGTCAAGGTTTACCGCATCACCGGCATTGCCTTCAATATGTGGTACAAACAGGGTCTGATCTTTTTCAACCTTAAATTGTTGACCTGCTACCTTAATAATTGCTATCATTGTCTAAAAATTAGGACGGCAAAGGTAAGGAGATTTTTTAATTTCCCAAAGAGATATCGTAAATAATATTCCTGCTCTCCAAACAAGCATTATATTTGTACTTGCTGTAATCCACAGGTGTAGAAAAAACAGATCAGTGCAATGAAAATCAAATCGTTACTCGCCAAACCCTTTGCATCAATTGTTTCCAAGAACATCAAAAAGGGCATGCTCACTGCTGTTGAAGATCAGGATGCTTTGCTGAAAGAGCTTATAAAAACGGCCCGGATCACCCAGTTTGGCAAAGCGCACAAATTTACAGAAATAAATGATTATAAATCTTTTACACAGTCTGTTCCTATAAGGGACTATGAAAAGTTAAAGCCTTATATTGAAGAAATAAAGGCCGGAAAGCACAATGTATTATGGAAGGGCCAGCCTGTTTATTTTGCCAAAACCTCCGGTACCGTCAGCGGTACAAAATACATTCCCATAACAAAAGAGTCGATCAGCAATCATATCAATGGCGCCCGTAACGCTTTATTGTGTTATATGGCCGAAACCGGCAATACGGCTTTTGCCGATGGAAAGCTGATTTTCCTGAGCGGCTCCCCGGTACTGGAGCGGGTAGGCGGTATTCCTACAGGAAGGCTCAGCGGGATCGTTAACCATCATGTGCCCCGCTATTTGCGCAGGAACCAGTTGCCGGATTATGAAACCAACTGCATTGAAGATTGGGAAACCAAGCTGAATAAGATCGTTGATGAGACCATTAATCAGCGCATGACGCTGATCAGCGGCATACCGCCCTGGATGCAGATGTATTTTGATGAGCTGATCAAACGGTCCGGTAAACCGGTGGGAGAGCTGTTCCCGGACTTTTCCGTAATGGTGTATGGCGGCGTGAATTTTGAACCGTATAAACCAAAGTTGTTTGAAAGCATCGGAAGAAAAGTGGATGGCATTGAAACCTTTCCCGCATCTGAAGGTTTTTTTGCGTTTCAGGACACGCAGACAGAACCGGGTCTATTGCTGAATACCAACAGCGGTATTTTCTATGAATTCATTCCTTCAGAGGAAATCGGTAAGGAAAATCCCAGGCGCCTGTCACTGGGCGAGGTAGAAGCAGGCGTAAACTATGCGCTCATCATTAATAGCAATGCAGGTTTGTGGGGGTATGATATTGGAGATATGGTCCGGTTTGTGTCGGTGGATCCTTATCGCCTGGTAGTTACAGGCAGGACCAAACATTTTATTTCTGCCTTTGGCGAACATGTGATCGGGGAAGAGGTGGAATACAGTTTATTAAGAGCTGCTAAAGAGGGGAATGTGCACATTACTGAATTTACCGTGGCGCCGTACATCAGCAAGGACAAAGGTAAATCCTATCATGAATGGTTCATTGAGTTTGAAAATGAGCCCCGGAATATGCAGCAGTTTGCGGAGAAAATAGACACTTATTTACGTGAAAAGAACGCTTATTATAACGATCTGATCACTGGCAATATCCTGCAAAAGCTAACCATAACCCCGGTGAAAAAGAACGGGTTCATTGATTATATGCGCTCCATTGGCAAACTGGGCGGGCAAAATAAGGTGCCCCGCCTCAGTAATGACCGTACCATTGCCGATGCCCTTTCCCAATGGGCAAAAAACTAAGCATTTTTTTATTCTTAAAACAGCGCTTAACTTAGCCGCTTTGTAAAAGGGTATCTTCATAATATTTAATGGAACAGGAATACATAAAAAAAAGAATTGCCATTTTTGGTTCAACAGGCTCTATCGGAAAGCAGGCGCTGGATGTAATAGAAAAAAATCCGGACAAATTTTCTGTTGAAGTATTAACGGCCTACTCAAATGACCAGCTGTTGATAGAGCAGGCCCTGGTGTATAACCCGAATATTGTTGTTATTGGCGATGAAAATAAATACGGCAATGTAAAAGAGGCGCTGGCAAAAACCGATGTAAAGGTTTTTGCCGGTGAAGATGCGCTGGAAGAGGTAGCCGGCATGGATGTATATGACCTGATGTTGGCGGCCATTGTAGGGTTTGCAGGGTTCAGGCCAACCATTAAGGCCATTGAAAATGGCAAGGCCATAGCGCTGGCTAATAAGGAAACCCTTGTTGTGGCCGGAGATATTGTAATGAACATGGCTGTTGAAAACAGGGTACCTGTTATTCCCGTAGATTCTGAGCATTCCGCAATTTTTCAATGCCTGATCGGAGAAACCCGTAACCGGATTGAAAAAATTTACCTTACTGCTTCCGGCGGGCCGTTTATCGGGCGCAAGCCCAATTACCTGGTCAATGTAAAGCGGGAGCATGCGTTACAGCATCCCAACTGGGAGATGGGCGCAAAGATCTCAATAGATTCCGCCACGTTGATGAATAAAGGCCTGGAAATGATCGAGGCCAAATGGCTGTTCAATTTAAAACCCAGCCAGATAGAGGTGCTCATTCATCCGCAAAGCGCCATACACAGCATGGTACAGTTTGAGGACGGCAGTATTAAAGCACAGATCGGTTTACCGGATATGCGTTTGCCCATCCAGTATGCAATGGCTTTTCCTAACCGCATCCGGAATGATCATCCGCGTTTTGATTTTAAACGAATGAACACCTTCACATTTGAGGAACCGGATCTGAAAACGTTCAGGAACCTGGCATTAGCAATAGAGGCGCTGGAAACAGGCGGTAACCTGCCCTGCATCATGAATGCTGCCAATGAAATAGCGGTATATGCATTTTTAAAGAACCGCATCGGGTTCCTGGAAATGACGGATGTTATTGAAAAAGTGATGGGGCAGGTGGATTATATCCAGAAACCAACGCTGAACGACTATTTTGAGAGTGATGCAGAAGCAAGAACCCTGGCAGCTGATATTATTAAACTGTGAAATGGTGTTCATAGTTCA
The DNA here is from genome assembly GCF_001654455.1 of Niabella ginsenosidivorans. NCBI lineage: Bacteria > Pseudomonadati > Bacteroidota > Chitinophagia > Chitinophagales > Chitinophagaceae > Niabella > Niabella ginsenosidivorans. Next base: position 3,516,266 of record NZ_CP015772.1, on the reverse strand, counting down.
TTGTTCATGGTTCAGCACCATGAACCATACGCCATGAACCATTATCTTTGCGCATTAATTAAAAATTATCATATTACAAATACATGGTCTTATTAGCATTTAACTGGTCGGCATTTGGCGCAAACGTAGGCCAGTTTATATTGTCTTTCTCCATTCTGATTGCTTTACATGAATTCGGGCATTTTATTACCGCTAAATGGTTTGGGTGCCGTGTTGAAAAATTTTACCTGTTCTTCAATCCCTGGTTTTCTTTATGGAAAAAGAAAATCGGGGAAACGGAATACGGTATTGGCTGGGTGCCACTGGGTGGTTATGTAAAGATCAGTGGTATGATTGATGAAAGTATGGATAAAGAGGCCATGAAGCAGCCGGCGCAGCCCTGGGAATTTCGCTCAAAACCTGCCTGGCAGCGCCTCATCATTATGCTGGCCGGTGTGATCATCAACTTTGTACTGGCGCTGATTATCTTTTCTATGATCCTGTATAAATGGGGTGAGGAAAAGCTTCCGGTAGCTAATATGAAATATGGGATCACGGCAGATTCTATGGCCTTAAAAGTGGGATTGAAGGATGGCGATCTGATCACAAAAGTGAATGATAAAGAGTTAAAATACTTTGATGATCTTCCAAAAACGCTGATGCTGAATGAGAATAATACGCTTACCGTAAAAAGGAACGGTAAGGATACGCTGATCAGCTTTCCCCCGGGCTTTTTAAGCGAGCTGACCAAAAATCAGCTTAAAAATTTTGTTTCGGTCCGTTTCCCGAACGTGGTAGACAGTGTAGATGCTTCAAAGGCTAAATTTACTTCCGGCAAATTAATAAAAGGCGATAAGATCGTGGGCATTGACGGTAAACCGGTTGAATACTTTAGCGATTTTGCAAAGGCACTGGGCAATTATAAAGGCAAAACAGTTACATTGTCTGTGATCCGGAATAATACGGATTCCGTAAAAGTTGGTGCTTCCATTGACGAGACGGGTAAACTGGGCTATTATCCACAGCCCGGTATCAACTTTATAACCTTTGAAACCAGAAAATACGGGTTCATCCAGTCCATACCCGCGGGTATCCGGTATGGAGTGGAACGACTGGTGGAATATGTAGAAAATCTTAAATTATTATTCACCTCCAAAGAGCATAAGGTAAGCGATAATTTAGGCAGCGTCATCAGTATTGGAAAAACCTTTGGCGGCAGCTGGGACTGGCAGCGGTTCTGGACGATGACGGGCTTATTTTCCATCATTCTCGCCTTTATGAACGTACTGCCTATACCCGCTCTTGACGGGGGGCACGCATTATTTACATTATACGAAATGATCACTGGACGCAAGCCCGGCGATAAGTTCATGGAATATGCGCAAATGGTGGGCATGGTGCTGTTATTAGGATTAATGGCCTATGCGCTGGGGCTGGATATATTCCGGTTGTTTAAATAGGCAATCTATTCCTGGTAACAAAATAGTTTTACTAATGGTATTGCCAGACTTTCGTAAATTTATAAAAAGATTGAATATTATGGCAAGCGTATTAGATAAGGAGCTGATACATTATTTTACCCGGTTAAACGAGCCGCAAAAAAAATCATTGCTGGCAATGATGAAATCTTTTTTAAGACCGGGCAATGACTCCCTGCAAAGCATTACTATTGAGCAATGCAATAGAGAACTGGATGAAGCAATGCAGCGCATGGATAAGGGGGAGTTTACGTCAATAAAGGAACTGGAGAAAGAAATGCAGGCATGGTAAAGCCCCGGCTAAAAATTGTCATAGATAATGAAGCGAAACAGTATCTTCGGGAAGCTTATAATTACATCAGGAAGGACTCTTTGCAAAATGCAGAAAATGTAAAAGCCGGAATACTTACTTCAATAAAGTCGCTGCCTAAGAATCCGCAACGGCATGCTCCGGATAAATATCGTTTAAACAATGATGGTGCTTATCGAGCTTATGAGCTGTATAAATACAGGATAACGTATTATATAGGGTTCCCCTGTAATATCTACAACTCATATCAGTATTGAGTTTTGATCTATTCATTTCTGCCTCAAAATCGATACTTTTCTTACAAAATCCTACGTTTTGGGGCTGCATTGATTTACAAAGTCTTGTATTTTTGAGCTCAAAAAAGCCAGATTCCGCTCTGAAAAAGCCTCGTTACAATCACGTATTCAGCAGTAGTTGTTCAACTGCTTTCAATTATTCAATTCTCAAAGCACTCGCATTTTCAGGTAAACCCTATATAGGAGCTTCAGCGATCCCTGTAATACGTATACGTCATACGAGCATGAATCCGTTGGAATATTAGTTCCTTTCGAGAAATCAACGGCAAAAAAGTGGTATGTGTGGAAAGTTAATAAACCTTTTGCCGGTACCGGGGAGCATCTTTGTGAGGTTCCTGTTTGAAAAGTATGAACGAGCAAACCACCTGGCTTGCAGGTTTAGTGTAGTTTTTGTTTAACTGCTCTTAAAAATGGTAAATAATGCTCCCGTTATCACGGGTAACACGCAGATCTATTTTCTCATTGAGCCTTTTTAGCCAGCAGAATGATTTGTACAAATGATTTCATAAAATAAGTATAGATTTTTTCAGGAAGGGCTGTTTAATAAGCACCTGCTTTACCATACAGGATGCGTCTTAAATTGGGCATTTTTTGAATGCCTGTTTTTTTGCCCGTAAAAGCAGTAGCAACCGGCACGCCCCAATCAGAAAAAGTCCATTTCAACGGTACATCGGGCGGAGTGCTGGATGAATTGTTCTCCTCGCTGTTTTCTCCTGATACCTGTTTCATATAGATCAGGTTCCATCCTTTCCACCCCTGTGCATACCTCCTTAAGTTGACGCCCATGCGATAGTCATCGGGACGCAGATAATCAAATCATTCTGCGCTTTTCCCTGCCTGCCGGTTACCTCCCGAAGGGAGGCAGGCAGATGCGAGATCTGCGGGAAATATTGCCTTGCATTTTAGTTGACATGACATTAGGATCTATTTTAGCGAGGTAGAAAAAACACCATTGGTAATACTGATGGTTTGGGTAGTGCCCCCGCCAACCACTTTCCCCGAAAAAGTTCCTTTTACTTCTTTATCATTTATAGAAGTAATGGTAATGGTAAAGGCGTCATATGGAGTATAGGAGTCTGATGAAGCCGAAAAGTTAAGCTGTGTTCCATCAGGTTTTACAATGCTATAAGTAACCAGGATCTTGCAAAGACTAACGTCCATCTTATAAGTACCGGTATGTATTTTTTCAGCAGACTCAAAAATGGCCAGCTGAAGCGATTCCGATTGTTTTCCTTTCTGAAGCGCGGCAGTAGACCCCACAATGCTTATGGCCTTTTCATTGTTTTGATGCGCTTTTGCACCCACCCCAAAATCCTTTTTTGCACCCCCGACAGTTGCGGTCAAAGAAGCTGCTTCATTTGCCGGATCTTCATTGTGATCTTTGGAACATCCAAATAATACTGGAGACAGCACTAAGAGTATAAGGATCGCCTTTTTCATGATTTTAAAATATTTTAATGCTTTTTAGTACGCGGGTTAAACAATATTTCTGTTTGCTGCTAAGAAAAGTACAGGCCGACGGTTATTTATTGGAGAAAGGCTAATTATGTGACGGCAGGTTCATTTCTCCTTTGGGATAAACTTCCGAAAACCCACCTAAATCAATCACAGATATTCTTGCATCATCTCTCATAAAAGTAAACCCTGCGCCTTTTGAAAAATCGGTTAATACTCCGTCCAGGTTGGCTCTTAAATAATATCCATTGGCATTATCTTCACTACCGGTGTCATTTTTCTTACATCCGGATATGCTTAGTAAAACAAAAGAGAGCGCTATAAAAAAAACAGATCTATATTTCATAATCAATATTTTTGATAAAACAAATTAGAATGAATGAGATAACGAATGCTGTACAAAATCTCAGATTGCATCAGCATCAGGCTCCGGATTTTATACTGCATCATTTTTATTTACCGAATCGTTGTTTCATTTCTTTAACTATTTTACTAACAGGGCCGCTGAGGAATTATAACCGTTGATTACAGTGGAACAGGCTTTATATTTCCTGGATTTCCAGCCGCTTTTACCGGCCGGATCTTCAATTGTTGCCGCTATCCGTATGGTTACTCCTCCCCATGTGATGTAGCGATCATTCCGCTATGCGTTTGTATCTTTAAGTTCATTACCAGTTCCGCATCGTTTTGGGCACCCACTACCTTCCAAAAGCTCCATTCCTTCATAATTGAAATAAGGTTCCATAGATGTTGTTTTACTTTAAATTGTTATCCAGATAATTTTTCAGGCTGATGATATAACTGTTAAAAAAGACTTCGATTATTCTTTTATTAGCGGCATTTACAATGTTGCCTTCGGGATCATAAATACTTTCGGGGTAGGCTAATCCGGGTTGGTGTTTTTTACCGGCTTTTCTGGTGGCCAGTCCTACCAGCCCGCCTGTTCTGTATTGTGCCGCATCTTTATACGGGGCGGGTTGTACGTACTCATAATAATTGAACGGAACATCCTGCCGGGAAGAGACTTCTCCGAATTTGGATATTTCTAATTGCGCATCGTTTACGGTAGAAAAAATATTGTACTCATCTAAGGAAAACTTTATCTTATTTTCCAGTGTATAAATTGTAATGTAATTCAGCGCTATCAGGTCTGCTTTGCACGAATCTTTTTTCCCTATATAAAAGAAATCCCTGTACTTTACAGTGGCATCATCACCGTTTGCTATTACAACGAACCGTTGCGTGGCTTTGAGATAATTCATTACCGATGTGTACAATTGATGAGGCGTTTTCCCGGGATAGTCCAATGTAATAGCCCCATATTGATCACGGGGTGCCACAATATTGAGCGCGCCGATGGTTTGGATACTATTGGTATACGTGTTTTTCTCTTTTCGTGTATTGATTTGAAAATATTGCTGTTGGGCTTTTGCGTAATTAACATAGAATAAGAAAAACAGCGTGCCTGCTGCAAAAGCAGCTATTTTCCAACTATTGCGTGTTTCTTTTTTGAAACGCAGGCGTGGCGATTTTTTATTCCCGGAAAGTTCCATTTGTTTATTTTTTTAGATACAGGTATTTTATACAGGCAATTTTTTAAGATTTATTTCCGGCCCTTTTCCACCCTGGTGATTATATTGTTTTTATCTGCATATACATACCAGTAATCAGTGTAGGAATAGGATTGCCGGGTATCCTGGGCGGGTTTATAATTGGTTATTTCACCCCATTCGTTCCAGCTTAGCTGGGCGCCACTGTATGAACCGGTTGTTCGGCTTTGCGTGTTTTCATATACAATGATATTTCCATCGCCGCCATCGGTGGTGGTTCTTGTAGGCGGACCCCATTTGGCGATCAGGTCAGCCAGCTTGTTGCCCACCCAATAGTTCAGGTTATTATTGATCGCGGTTCTTTTATATTGCGCAAAACTAGCGTCTTTCGTATATCGCGCTGCTATTGCATCCTGCAACAATTCCTGTTTTTCCTTTGCTGCTTTGTCCTGTGCCATACCGTGTTTTACGGATATTAAAAGCAATGCCAAAATAAGCGAACGGACGATCTTTATCTTTTTCATGTTTCTGTTTTTGTATTGCCTGCCAGGATGAATTCCGGTCAGGCGTGTTTTCAATTGTCAGGGAGCGTATTCTTTTTCTTATTACCGCTGCATTGAGTTATGCAGCAATTCACCATTTAACTGAATTATCTCTCAATTTTATATTGACGGTTTCCCCTTCCTTTTTTATTTCTACTATTGCATGTATATAATCTTCATAATCGTTCCTGTATTGCCTTTTAGTATATACATCTGCTCCGCCGTATGGGTCATCAATATACCCGGTTTTTTCACTGGTCACCCCGGTTTCGCTCCATGGAAGCAGGCCCTCAATATAGTACCTGCCCGGCTTCATATCAGGAAAAATAAACTCGCCCGAACTATTGGTGATACTGGTCAGCTTTAGTTGCACGCACTCTGGAGAAACGAAAGCAAATTTTAATTTCCGGGGATTCTGTTGTTTTTTTTGTGCTAAATGCTCTTCAAAATAGGGGGTCAGCGGGAACAGGTATACGGTAATCTTATTGGCCAGGATTTTCTTTCCCATCCTGATACCATTAACTATAGGCCTTGCAAAAGCTACTCCTTTAATGGTACAGGTGCCCTTTTCCAGCGCGCGCTTTGTGGCGGCTGCATCAAAAGGGGTTTTGGGCAACAGGTAAACCGTGTCATTTCTTTCGGCTGTTTTATATTGCGCAAACGTGGTGGTGGCCAGGCCGATCATTAATACGGTAAGGCAACAAAATTTTATAGTTTTCATAATAAAGCTGTTTTTAATGAAAGAAGCTGATAAATATATCTTTACGATCCTTGTCGGCAACAGCACGGTTTTTAATATAAACTGGTTTGCAAAAGGAACTTTCTTTTTTTAACTCTTTTTACTTCCCGTTCGTTCGCTATGCAAAGTCAAAGACTTTACATATTGTAGCTGCATTATTTCAACCTTACAGATGCTGAAGAATAGAGCGCCAGTCTCTGGTACAGCGCGCTCTGGCTCTAATATTGCAATTGAATTTATATATTATTTATATCGTACTTCATTCTAAAACTTCCTTTGGTTACACTTTTTGTGCCGCTGTTATTGTTTTTTCCTTTAAACTCAAACGTACCTGCAACAATATTGTCTATAAAAGATTCAATGAATGTTTTCCCTCTAATGCCATCACCAACAGTTCCGTAAATATTTGTGTTTTCGCTGGCTTCGTCCATGGAAATCCATAATAATCCATGGGATTCATATACATATTGTCCACTGGGCGCCATAAGATAAGTACCTGTTTTCTCGGGGAAATTATTTATGACTAATTCATAACCACCAATGTCAGACGGGCTGGGGGATGGAGTGTTGTACCAACGTCCGTCAAGGATCAACTGAACGGAAGTTGTACCATTGCCGTTATTGATGTGATTTAAATGCCCTGCCAGATAATTTCCACAATCCATTTCCTTTCCGTCAAAAGTACCTTTCATATAAAACCCGTTTTCTCCGGACGCAGCATTTCCGTCTTTTTTGCTGCAGGAGAACAATAAGGTAGCAACGGCCATTAATAAGAATACTTTTTTCATGGTAGAAATTATTTTTTTTGAGAATTTTATTGGAATAAGGTAATAGCACAAAGCTAAAAGCACCCGGGTAAGCAAACAATCCGCGGAAATGAGTAATTTTTCCTACTGGTTTTTGAGTAGTTTTTGACAGTAGTGCTATTTATCTTAAATAATTTAATAACATTACTAATTGAAGGGTTTTTACCTACCGGATTTTTGGTATTTTTTCTTTTTAGTTGGTTATATCGAAAAGCTGTTTTTACCTTTCCGTAATGAAACGTCCGCACAACATATTTTACAGGAAACTGATCTTCTGTATCTTCATTGCCGTTTTGGTATTACCGGTAGCGGCGCGGGCACAGTTTGTACCGCTCGATGAAAAAAATATACCGACAGTTTGAGTGTCGTCCTGGCATCGGGCAATACCGACAGCCTGAGAGCGATAGCCGGTTTCCTGTTGTCAGACTATTGGTCGGGAAAGGATTCGGCAAAATCAAAAAACTACCTCGACAAAGGCAGGTTGCTTGCGGGTAATAACAGTTATCTGCAAGCCCTTTACCTGTATTATTGGGCAGGGTATATTTTTGATGCCGACATAGATAACAGTGAAAACCTTTACCGCAAAGCCGATACGCTGCTTCAGCGCTTCCATACGCCGGATGCCTGCTTTTACAGGGCAAAGCTGTGGATGAATGTGGCTTTACTGGAACAATACAGAGACAGGGACTCGGCTTATCTTGATATACTGATTAACAAAGCCCTGCCACTTGCCAAACAGTCCGGCATTGCCGAAGAAACAGCGCAGGTATATTCCAACATCCGGCTGATGTTTGATAATATACAGGAGTTTGGCAAAGCCGATCTGTACGACTCGCTCGCGCTTGCAAGCATCGCGCACAGCAAAAGCAAGGCAAACCGGACGGTGGTCAACATCTACATAGAATCTGCCCGGCACTATATTTATGAACACAAGCCCGGAGACCGGATGCTTGACAGCGTCTACCAGCTGCTGAAGCCCTATCCCGAACACGACCTTCTGATGGACTACTACGAATATGCCGCCATGAACCATTTCAACAAAAAAGACTACAATGTTGCTATCGCTCTCCTCGACAAAGGCGTTGCGCTTGCTGAAAAGTTGAAGAATGATTACAAAAAACAATCCTTGCAGTTTCAGCAATACAGGGTATATACCCAACAGGGAAAATATGCGAAGGCAAGGGATCTATTGCTCAATGCGATGCAGTACAGCAAGCCATCGTATATCAACAACCGGATGACCATGCAATACGAACTGTCAAAGACCTACGAAAGAATGGGCGAATACAAAAAAGCTTTTAACGGAATGGAACAGTATGCGAGCATCCTTGATAGCTTTTACAGTGCGGGCATTAAAAACAGGGCAAACGAACTGGAAACAAAATTCCGCACCGCCGAAAAAGAAAAACAGATACTCGCCCTGCAGTCGGAAAAAGACAAGGCGGCATTGCAAACCCAGCGGCAAAAATCGGCTAACCGCTTATTGGCTGCTGCTTGCGTTTTTCTTCTGATTTTAGCAATCGCTTACGGGGTTTATTATAAAAGGATTTCCCTGCAAAAGGAGATCAACCATCAACAGCAGGTAAAAGATATAGAACAAAAGCAGCAATTGAAAATAACCCAGGCGCTCCTGGAAGGGGAAGAGCGGGAACGCCAGCGGGTGGCCCGCGACCTTCATGACGGGTTGGGTGGCATGCTGGCAGGCGTTAAAATTAATCTTTCAAGACAATCAAAAATGGAAGATCAGCATTTAGACAAGGTGATCCACCAGCTGGATCAGTCCGTTTCCGAACTAAGACGGATCGCAAGGAATATGATGCCGGAAAGTCTGCTGAAGATAGGGCTGGAAGCAGCGCTCCGGGATCTTTGTGAATCCCTGTCGGATAACAGCACGCAGATCGAGTTTCAGGCCTATGATATTGAGGAACACCTGCCGGCAGCTATCCAGGCAAATATTTATCGTATTGTGCAGGAAATATTATCCAACGCAGTACGCCATGCTACTGCAAAAAAAATCATTCTTCAGTGCAGTCAGCATAAGAAAATGTTTTACATTACTGCCGATGATGACGGCAGGGGGTTTGATGTTTCGAAGATCAGCGAAACAAAGGGAATCGGTTTTTCCAATATTAAGAACAGGGTGGAATATTTAAAAGGCAAAATGGATATTCATTCTGAAATTGGTGAAGGTACCTCAATAAATATTGAATTGAATTTGGGCACATAATTAAATTTCTGATTCAATGAAACTTGTTTTTAATACTTTCCTGTTCTGTTGCGTATGTACTCTGTTAAGGGCACAACAACCGTTGAACATAGAAAAGGATATCGATAGTATTAATGCCGTTTTACAAAAAAAGGTATCTGACAGTATAAAAGCCCGGGCTCATTTTGCATTGGCGTCCTATTGGTTACTGAAAGATACGGCCAGAGCGTGGGCGCACATCAGTAGCGGGTATGTATTAAGCAAAAAGTATCCCTATCTGCGAGCCTGCTACTATTCGGTTTTAGGCGCCTGGTATTATTCGGATGAGCCCGAAAAAAGCGAAGCGGCCTATCTGAAAGCAGATCAGTTATTAAGTGGTTACCCAAACAGGGAGGCATATAAGAACAGGAGCGAAGCCCTGTACCGGTATGCTGTATTGCAGCAGCGTAAAGATGATGATGAGGCTTTTATAGGTATTGTGCTGAACCAGTCCGTTCCATTGGCAGTAAAGTCCGGCGACAGCGCTATCCTTGGCTCCCAATATCTTGGGGTGGGGGTAGGGTTTATGAATATAGAACAGTACAAAAAAGCGGAAGATTATATAAACAGGGCCATTGCCGTGTTAAGGAATATTCATGCAGATCCATCAAGGCTGATCGCTGCCTATAACAGGGCGGGTGAAAATTACTTCTACCTGGAAGAATTTGATCAGATCAAAAGGGTTTCAGATACTTTAAAAGTGCTCTTATCCCCTTACCCGGAGTCAGAGCTTTATGCAGGTTATTATTTGTTAACAGGGCTATATCTTCATCATAAAAAGGCGTATAAAGAGGCGATTGAAAATTTTGATAAGGGTATAAAGGCCGCAGGCGGCGCCAATAAGGTTTATGTAATACAGGAAATGTTATTTGCAAAGATAAAAAGCCTTATCGCCTGTCATCAATACCGGGATGCGCTGAAATTATTGAACAGTTTTTTGCGCGATGAAGAAGTAATGGGCTTTGCCGGCAGCAGGCTTGAAATTTTTCAGGGATTATACCAGAGTTATCTTGGGTTAGGACAGGAAAAGCAGGCTTTTCAGTGGCTTTTGAAATATGCCGATTTAAACGACAGCTTATATAAAAGCAAGACGATTGAAAATCAAAGTAAATTAGACGTGCAGTTTCAGACTGCGGAAAAGGAGAAACAGATTGACCGACTGAAAGCAGAAAAAAAGGAAGCGTCCCTTACTGCAAAAACCCAACGGCTGAATAACTGGGTGTTGGGGATTGCGACTGTATTGCTCTTTTTTGTTGCAGCATTTTTTATTTTCTATTACCGGAATACCAAAAAGCTGGCTGTACAAAAGGAAATTAACTACCGGCAGCAATTAAAGGAAGTGCAGCAGCAGCAGGAGCTGAAGATCACACAGGCAATGCTGGAAGGGGAGGAGCGGGAACGTCAGCGGGTGGCCCGCGACCTTCATGACGGGTTGGGCGGTATGCTGGCCGGTGTTAAAATAAACCTTTCAAGGCAGTCAGAAATGGAAGATCAGCATTTAAACGACGTGATCCACCAACTGGATCAGTCTGTGTCCGAGCTAAGACGGATCGCAAGGAACATGATGCCGGAAAGCCTGCTGAAGATAGGGCTGGAAGCAGCGCTCCGGGATCTTTGTGAATCCCTGTCCGGTAACAGCACACAGATCGAGTTCCAGGCCTATAACCTTGACGGGAATTTACCAGCGGCCACCCAGGCAACTATTTACCGCATTGTACAGGAGATACTGTCCAATGCCGTGCGCCATGCTGCTGCGCGTAAGGTGATCCTGCAATGCAGCCAGAACGGGCCGGTGTTTTATATTACTGCTGAAGATGATGGCAGGGGATTTGATGTAGCTGCTCTTAAAGAAGCAAAGGGCATCGGCTTTATCAATATCCGGAATCGTGTTGATTATTTAAAAGGAAATATGGATATTCATTCCGTTCCCAATGAAGGAACCACTATAAATATAGAATTGCATGTTGCATAATAAAATTTCCGTAGCTATTGTGGACGATCATCCGGTGGTTGTGGAAGGCCTAAAGACCCTGTTAAAAAATGATGAAGGCATCGGAGGGATCATTAGCTGCGTACGGGGCAAAGAGATTATTGAATGCCTGCAGGAGCAGCCTGTAGACCTTGTATTACTGGATATTATATTGCCCGATGCCAACGGGATAGAACTATGTAAGGAAATAAAGAAAATAGCGCCGGAAACCATCATACTCGGGCTTAGTAACCAGGCAGAGCGCAGCATCATTCTGCAAATGATGCAGAATGGTGCCAGCGGGTACCTCTTAAAAAATGCCTCTGCCGCCGAACTTTTAAGATGCATTGCAGAAGTGCAGGAAGGCAAGACCGCCTTTAGCGATGAAGTGAAGGAGATCATGGCCCGGCCTTCTCACCACGATTTAGAGGCTGCAATCCCTTCGCTTACCAAACGAGAGAAGCAGATCCTGAAGATGATTGCAAACGGGGATACCTCTCAGCAGATTGCGGCTACGCTCTTTTTGAGCACTTTAACCGTTGAAACGCATCGCCGTAACCTCCTGCACAAGCTAAAAGCCAAAAATGTGGCGGGGCTGATAAAAAGAGCTACAGAATACCGGCTGCTGTAATGCCGCAGGACGCGTTGATCTTTCCCGGTATTGGCACATAGGATCGCTGAAAGCTATATGACTTCTTTGTTTTTTATATATTATACACAAGTGAAATTTATTATAGACCTAAACAAAGTGTTGCGGCTAAGTAGCCAGAGCATTAAAAAGTTTCAAAAAGCAGATGAATCTATTTTAGGATATAGCATTCCGACATCTCTGGAAAAACCAAAAGAAAGGGCTGGTGCCGTTCAGTGCTCCCGCAGAAATCGCTGAACAACGCAGACAACCATTCATCTGCGCTTCTGCCATTGGCGGAAGTCTGCGTTCCGAAGGTTCGGAACAGCGGGATATAACATGCAAGTGAAATTCATTATAGACCAACAAAAAAAGCGTTGCGTTTTCAGGAAACCTTTTGGTCTGATTAAAATGTCACTTCCTTATTATAGAATCGGACGCAGGTTAGTGTATCCAGCCGGGACCATTTGTGCATTCGTGGCCGGTTTATACGTCTGTCGGAGAGGGTTTATCGTTATCTCAATTTTTATCCGTATCTTTGCAAGCTGTCTTTTCGGAATCAGTTAATTGGGGGCGTTTGGTGTTGACAGCATAGGTCTTTGAAAGTGGAAGCATGCCGGGCGTTGTGTAATTAGCCCGTTAATCTGAATACTCAAACTATAAATGGCAATAATCAATATGCCATGGCTGCCTAATCAGTGATTAAGTAGTCATTTGGGCCGCGTTGAGCACGGTTGTTCTGTTACCACGCTCCGCCGCCGACTCATCAAACAAATACAGGATGCTGCTGCAACAGGCTGTGCCTGCAGCAAAAGCCCTATACAGCTAAGCAGTAAATTGGTTTGTTCTTTTCCTGTTTACTGCCGACAAATAATATAAGAAATAAGCATGTAGAAGACTTTTGGGGAATATGTTTGGACACCGGTTCGAGTCCGGTCGCCTCCACACAACCTGTGATGTTTTAGCAGTAGCTCACTGCCGGCCTCACAGGTTTTTTATTTTCAGCCGGCCAAAGACGTAAACCTGCCGGTGCCTTTTATTAAATGAACCGGGTGATTGCTGCTGATAATCGGGTATATACGATTCCTGAAGACCCTCCCCGAGGGGGTAATGCATTGCCCTGGTCATCCGTTCTAAACATAAAAATGTTATGCGCCCTGTAATTTGCGGATCGCAATATGTTCCCTATCTTTCTCCAATGAAAAAGATCTTCATCGCTGTTTTACTGGTCGTTTTTGTAAATACACTGTTAGCGCAATCCCGTTTTCAGTTTGCGCATATCTCAGATCTGCACATCGGTTCCAATAATGCGGATGAAGACCTGAGAAGAACGGTGCACGATATCAATGCCAACGCGGAGCTGAGGTTTGTGATCGCATCCGGCGACATAACTGAATTTGGTGCGGATGCCGAAATAAAGCTGGCCCAACAAATACTGGACTCACTGAACAAGCCTTTATATATTATACCCGGTAATCATGATGATAACTGGTCTGAGAGTGGTACCAATACATTCAACCGCGTATTTGGTAATGAGGTATTTGCTTTTGAATATGGCGGTATCCATTTCCTTGGTGCTAATTGCGGCCCTAATATGAAAATGAGCCCCGGGCAGATCCCTTATGGAAATATCGTTTGGTTGGATTCTGTTCTGGCAACGATCCCCGGCAGGGAACCGGTTATTTTTATTGACCATTACCCGCTGGATGCATCTCTGAATAACTGGTATGAAGTGGCAGACCGGTTAAAGAAACATAATATTCAATTGTACATCTGCGGGCACGGGCACCAGAACAGGCAATATGATTTTGAAGGCATCCCGGGGATTATGGGGCGCTCCAATTTAAGGGCAAAGGACAGTACGGGCGGGTATAATATTGTAACTGTTGATAATGGAAAAGTTACCTACCAGGAAAAGAACCCGGGGGCAATATTAAAAGCGCCCTGGGCAACGGCAATTTTACAGGATCATCATTTTGAAAAAGAAACCCGCAGCTATGACCGGCCCTCCTACGCCGTTAACGGGCAGTACCCGCAGGTAAAAGAGAGCTGGCGGTTCCAGGATTCTTCAGATATTGGCAACGGCTTTGTACTGTATAAAGGCCGGATCATTACACCAGACAGCCGCGGGCGCATCCTGGCACTGGACCCCGCTGCCAATAAGGTGGTCTGGCGTTTTGTAACAAATGGTAAAATATATGCAGCCCCTGTAATAGAGGGGTACCGGTTGATCATTCCCTCAACTGACGGGACCATTTATTGTTTAAATGCGGAAAATGGAAAATTGCTTTGGGCAACCCCTACTGATAAAGCTATTGTAGCAACGCCCGTTATCAATGAGGATAAAGTATTTCTTGGCTCATCTGAAGGAAAATTCAGGGCTCTGGATATAAATACCGGCAAAATTATATGGGAATATGACAGCGTAAAAAATTTTGTAAAGGCACAGCCCTTATACTATAATAGCCGGTTGATTTTTGGAAGCTGGGGGAATGAGCTCTATGCTGTCAGCAGCAAAACCGGTAAGGCGGTGTGGGTTTATAATAACGGATACAGCAATCGTATGTTCTCTCCGGCTTCCTGTACGCCTGTAGCGGCAAATGGCAAAATTTTTATTGTGGCTCCTGATCGCTTTATGCGCGCCCTGGATGCGGGTAACGGAACGCTTTTATGGAAGCATAAATGGGAGGAGGATTGGGTGCGGGAATCGATGGGTATCTCCAATGACGGAGCTGTTGTATATGCAAAGACCATGCAGGGGCATTTGATTGGTGTGGACGCAAAGGCAGACAGTGCACATATTGTATGGAAAACTGAAAATGTGTTTGGTTATGAGCTGAACCCGTCAAAGATCATTGAACGTAAGGGGCGGGTATATGCTTTTAGTGATAAAGGCGTTATCACCGCATTTGATCGGAAAACCGGGAAAACGGTCTGGATGCATAAGGTAGCCAATTGCCTGGTGCACGACCTGCAGTTTATAGATGATCATACAATTGTTGTAACGACTATGGATGGTAAAGTTGTAATACTCCGGGTACACGAATAATGGAAAAGAAGAACCCTGTTATCATAACTACAGCCGATGGCTCTCATTCAGTCAGCCTGGGAAATACAGGCATTACTTTTCATTCTGTTTTCGGGGCTTATACGGAATCACAACATATATTCATTGAAGCCGGGTTGCGGCATTACCTGGCAAACCGTCCGGTTAAAGAGTTGTCTGTTTTTGAAATGGGCTTTGGAACCGGGCTGAATGCCTTTCTTTCCGCTATACAGGCAGGGACATTAAAAATAAGGATCCGTTATATAGCACTGGATCTGTTTCCGTTGGAAGAAGCAGTTTTCCGGGAGCTGAATTATGGCAGACAACTGGGAGCGGAAACCCTGTACCGGTTGTTAATGCAGGCTGCATGGGGACAGCCGGTAGCGATCAATGATTTTTTTATTCTTGAAAAACAACAGGCAGACCTGTTACGATGGCAGTCGCAGGCCTCTTTTGATCTTTGTTTTTTTGATGCTTTTGCGCCGGAGGATCAGCCGGAACTATGGACGGAGCAGGTGTTTGTACAATTAAAAGAACGGCTGAAGAAAGGAGGGGTTTTAACCACTTACTGCTCTAAATCGGTTGTACGGAAGGCCTTGATGCAGGCAGGGTTTAAAGTAGAGAAATTAAAAGGTCCGCCGGGCAAAAGGGAAATTTTAAGAGCTACCGCTTCACCTTAAGGCCGGATCAGGCAGACCGTACTGCCCGGCGGTTTTTGATCTTTTTCCGCATTTTTCTGAATATCCATATCATAAAAAGGAGGCAGAGCACCGCCATCACTACCGGCATTAAAAAACTGAGCACACTGCCGGCAATGGCAGCTGCATTTTCTCCGGTAGCTACAAATATATTTCCTGTTCCTAAAGTAGCTTTTGTGCTAAACAGGCGCAGGAGCCCTGTTCCTGAGGCAATCAGCCCTGCGCTTCCGCCGCCGGCAATAATTCCAACAAGCCATTTGATCCATTCACTGTCTATCGGTATTACAGCGGTTGCCAGCACAGTGCCGGCAATGGTTGCCATTGGTGCGGCAATCGTATCAAGGATATTATCAATAAAAGGAATATAATAACCGGCAATTTCAACAGCAGTGGCAGCCCCCAGCGTTATTAAAGCAGGAGTAGAGGAAAGCCAGGCAAAATGATCCGCAAAATGGAAAAGATGCAGCCTGCTGGCTAAACCGGCAACCAGCAAAGGAACAAATACCCGGAAGCCGCAACAGGCGGCCAGCGCAATGCCTAATGCCGTGGCTGATAGTGCCTGAATTTCCCAATTCATAATGTAATTTACAAAATATGGAAGGATATTCCCGGGTTTTTGCTGAACCGTTGGGGGCTGACTAAAAAGGCTCTATTGATTGTCATATTGAGGCATCTATAAAAGGAAAATTAAGTTCTTTAAATCCGGACATCCGGATGACAAGTGTATTGCTAAAACGAATGTCATGGTGCGCCTGACGAACCATGATCCGATTGTAACCTCATCCTTGGTCAGGTTTTTGTCATGCCAGGTTTTTTATTTATGCTGCAAAAACAAAATGGCAATGATAAATCTTCCTGTCGTCATCCTGAGTAAATTATTGGTGGCCCAAATCAATGATGCGATGACGTATTTATTTGTTCTTTCAAATTGAAAGCGTTTTCTAAATGTAGGGCTATATCAGCTTAATGATAGCAATTCAACAGCTGAGCGGTTTCGCTTTCAGCGAAACATACCACTATATGCTGAAGCCGATAGAAGTGCTCCCCGAAATCGTGCCGTAACCGATTTCGGGAGTCTTTTTTGGGTACCTTTTTGGACAAGCAAAAAGGTACAAATAAAAAAAATACCAGGGAAGCTTTAAATAAGGTATACATGTGGATGCGAAAAGAATAGTACAAATCAGTTACTTACAAATGTGTCATTGGCAGCGCATTCCGCGATAGCGGAAGAAGTCGAAGGATTTCTCAATCATCGAACACTTCAATATTTCAGAGCCTCGCCGGCTTCGCTCGGATCCGAACATTCGGATGACGAACGTATCATTGGTCCTCAATGCATAATTCCATCTGTCATTGGCAACTTGTTTCGGCATCTATTGATCGCTAATTTGGACCCTGAAATAAAAACAGATCCCGGAACAGGTCCGGGAAGGCATCTTCAAGGTGACCCGTAAGAATAATTGTCATTGCCTCATCCGAACTTTCGGATGATTTTGTTTTACAAATGGAAACCTCAGGACGCCATTACTTTTTAGGTCAGCCTCAAAGAGATTTCCGGTAGAGGATCCGCTTTTGAAACATCTTTGAATTGTTTACTTTTGCAGTATGGAGTCACTGGAATCGATCATTCAATATTACCAGTCAACCGGTCGCACTATTCCTGAAGATCTTATAAAGTCAGAAGGAAAATCGCGGCATTTTAATGTGCTCAGAAGGCGCAATTGTTTGTATACCCTGCCCTTCCGGAGGAGGGATTATTATAAGATCTGTCTTTCGGCAGGCGATGCTGTTTTGCTGACGGATACGAGGGAGGTGCTTATTGACCGGCCGGCACTTTTCTTTTCGGCCCCGGATATGAAGTTCGGGTATAAGGTTACCCGGGAGAACCAGGACGGCTACGTCTGTATATTTAATGAACAATATCTTTCGCCTGATCTGAAACGGGAGTTTAAAAAAGCGCAGGGCTTTTTAACGGATACGGTATACCCTTTTATTTTTTTAACTGATGAAGAATATGAAATACTTTCCGCGTACTTTAAAGCTATGGAAAGAGAGCGTTGTGGCGGGTTTTATTATAAAAGGGAAATCATCCAAAGTCTCATACGGTTGGTGATCTACACGGCAATCCGCATACATGATGCACGGGCTCATAAGGTAACGGAGCACGACCGTACAGACCGGCTGCTGTCTAATTTTCTGCGTTTGCTGAATAACCAGTTTCCTGTAGATTCGCCCGAAAGCTCACTGGTGTATAAGACCCCTGCAGATTTCGCAAATGCGTTGCATGTGCACGTCAATCATTTAAACCACAGCCTTCAGAAGCTGGTGGGGAAATCGACCCGGCAGATCATTTATGAAAGAGTAACTGCTGAAGCAATGGACCTGTTAAAGCATTCTGACTGGAATATAACCGAGATCAGTAACGGGCTGGGGTTTGAATATACCCAGCATTTTTCCCAGTTCTTTAAAAAGCAAACAGGGAAAACACCGATGGAGTATAAACGCAGTGGGTGAAAATATTTGATTTCTATACAAATTTATTTGGATTGCGTATGGGCTGCCCTGGCTGCCGCCCATAGCTTTGTGCGCTCAAATTGCAGTAATTTATGCGGAGCATTACAAATGAAAACAGCCGGGTCCCCACCGTACTTGCGTTTATCTTAATACCCATTTCCGGGTTTGCCATGGATGTGTATGTGCCTTCATTTCCCCAAATGGTAAAAGACCTCAATGCCACTACGGCCGATATCCGTTTCACATTAACCATTTTTCTGGTAAGTTATGGCGTGTCCCAGTTGTTTGTGGGCAGTATTGTGGATAGTTTTGGCCGCTACAGGGCCTGCCTGGCAGCCCTGTTGATCTTTGCAACGGCCAATGTTATCATAGTGATGACCCGGTCCGTTGAGCTGATCTTTGTAATGAGAGCAGTGCAGGGCGTTGTTATTTCTGTTGTAATGGTAGCGAAGCGGTCTTTGTTTATAGACCTGTATACAGGAACGCAACAACAACATTATACAAGCCTGCTATCCATAATATGGTCGGCAGCGCCGATACTGGCGCCATTTTTGGGAGGCTATCTGGAACATAATTTCGGGTGGAGGGCCAATTTCTGGTTTCTTGCCTTTTACGGTTTCCTGCTGTTCCTGTTAGAATTATTCTTTAGCGGGGAAACGTTAAAGCAGTTCCGGCCGTTTCATTTACGGTCGGTGCTTAAAACCTACGTGCATATGTTACAGGCCAGGGATTTCAGCTACGGCGTGCTGGTGCTGGGGCTGAGCTATTCTATGGCAATCGTTTTTGGAATGTCTGCCCCTTTTATTATTGAAACGGTTTTTCATTATTCGGCAATAGCAACCGGTTACAGTGCCTTATTATCGGGTATATCCCTGCTGCTGGGCGGTATCCTGAGCAAATGGATGATCCACCGGGATTTTTTCAGAAAACTGTCTGTTGCTACCGTCATTCAGCTGGGCATTGCCCTTATAATGCTTGCGGGGCCAGCCTTTTACAGCACTATTTTTTCATTGATGGGCTTTGTAATGCTGCTGCATTTTTTAATGGGCTTTGTTTATAATATTTATTTTACCTACTGTCTTACACGGTTTCCGGCCAATGCCGGTATATCAGGCGGAGTTACCAGCGGCGGCGCTTATATAGTAACTTCCCTGGTCAGTTACGGGATAGTAAGCATGCTCAACATTCATAGTCAGCGTACATTAGCGGTCAGTTATATACTATTGAGTTGTTTTATAGGGCTGGTGCTGGTATTGTTAAAGAACAGCCCGGCAACTTTCCTTGCCCGTAAATGGGGGCCGGAGCAATAGGCGGTAGCGGCGGTACATTAACCTGCAGCAGGCATATATTTTGCAAGGGGTGGAAAGTGATTTTCGTTTTTGTTGCTCCCTGCCTCCGGTCTCTCACCCGGGGGCCACTATCAGGGCACAAATATTCTGTTTAAAAGAACGCTAATATTATGCCGCTCTGCAACTTCCCGGTTTTTGATGGGTGTTATACGGGAGTGACATTTTAATCAGACCGAAAGGTTTCCCGAAAACTTAACGCTTTTTTTGTTGGTCTGTAATGAATTTCACTTGCGTGTTATGTCCCGCTGTTCCGAACCTTCGGAACGCAGACTTCTGCCATTGGCGGAAGCGCAGATGGACGGTTGCCTGCGCTGTTCAGCGGGAACATTGAAGGGCACCAGCCCTTTCTTTTGGTTCTTCCGGGATGTCGGGAATGCCCTATCCTAAAATAGATCCATCTGCTTTTAAGAACTTTTTAATGCTTCGGCTATTGAGCCGCAACGCTTTATTCAGGTCTATAATAAATTTTACTTGCGTATTACAAATATATTTGTATGCTGCACCGTTATCTCCCTGGGAAGTATAGTTATTGTTATCTGGCCAACGCTCAATGGTTCATTGGCTTAAACAGAACATTTTTATTGGCGCTCAACTGGCAGGATGAATCAGTTCCATCATTTCTTTATAGGTATAGCGGAATACACCGGTTTCCTCTTTCTTTCCTGCTATGATCATTGCCCGGGCAACATCTTTTGCTGCAATGGCCCTGTATTTGATCCAGGAGCCTGAAAATAAGCCGGACAAAGGTTTCATAATGGCTTGTGTAAATGATTCCAGGGGGCGGCTTTCTGCTCTTTTTCCCAGGAGCTGGCTGGGTTGCATAATATGAACAGCAGGCATTCCTGTTGCAATGATATCCGCTTCTGTCTGGCCTTTCAGCCGCAGGTAAAAATTCCTGCTTTCAGGGTTTGCCCCAACAGCTGATACCAAAACAAATTTCCGGCACCCCGTCTCCATAGCCAATTTACAAGCGCGTACCGGAATATCGTGGTCTATCCGCCGGTAAAGCTGCTGATCGCCCTTTACTTTTTTTTGGGTAGTGCCTATAGCACAGAAAACAACGGTTACACCGGTCAGTGCCAGTAAGACAGATTCAGCATCGCTGAAATCCACCAGCTTTACCTCCTGTTTTGGGCTAACCGGCTCCACGGGCCATCGTACAAGAGTGCGTATGATATCAAATCCGGGATCTTCCGGCAGGTACTGTTGCAGCCATGATCCTGTTAGTCCTGTGGCACCAATAATTGCAGATGATCTTTTCTCCATAAAGAATTAATGCTATTTTGCGGTATATTAAAGCTATGGAAATTCTGGATACTGTTTCGTTAAAACCGTATAATACATTTGGCATTGAACAATATGCCCGCCATTTTACAAAGGCAGCTTCCGTTGAGGAATTAAAAGAAGCGTTGCTCTGGGCAAAAAAAAAGGAGCAGCCTACGCTGATCATCGGCGGGGGCAGCAATATCTTATTGACCGGTGATTATAACGGGCTGGTCATAAAAAATGAATTGCAGGGGTACCAGGTGGTTAGTGATGACGATGATTTTGTTACTATAAAAGTTGCTGCGGGTGAGATCTGGCATCAGTTTGTGTTGCATTGTTTAAAACATCAATATGCAGGCGTGGAGAACCTGGCATTGATCCCCGGCTGCGTGGGTGCATCGCCTATGCAGAATATAGGTGCCTATGGTGTTGAAATAAAAGAGGTGTTTTGTGAGCTGACCGCGGTGCACAGGCTGGATCATACTACAAAAGTATTCAGCAAGGAAGAATGCAGCTTCGGCTACCGGGAAAGTGTTTTCAAAAATAGCTATAAGGATCAGTTTGTAATTACTGACGTAACGTACCGGTTACAAAAAAAGCCCGTTTTTCATATTGAGTATGGTGCCATCCGGCAGGAACTGGACCGGCTGAACGTTACAGAACTTTCCATCAATGCCATTGCACAGGCTGTAATAAATATACGTTCATCAAAGCTGCCTGACCCTGCTGAAATCGGTAATGCGGGCAGCTTCTTTAAAAATCCTTCAGTGGAACAATCACAATATCTTTCTCTGAAAAAAGCCTGGCCGGATATGATGGCCTATGAAAATGCCGATGGAACCATGAAGCTTGCAGCAGGCTGGCTGATTGAGCATGCGGGGCTGAAGGGCTACCGGAAAGGAGATGCGGGGATCCATGAAAAACAGGCCCTAGTGCTGGTGAACTACGGGAACGCTTCAGGCCGGGAGCTGCTGGAAGTTTGCAACCTGGTCACTGATACTGTTTTCCGGAAATATGGCGTGCAGTTACACCCGGAAGTAAATGTCATATAGGCCTGGTATGCTAAATAACAGCTCTGGTACATGGCGTTTTATTCTGGTTGCATGGATTTGTTCAGATTGGCTTAAACCCCTGCTTTTGTGCAAATTTTTAAAATAAGAAAACCTTTACTGCTAACAATAAGCTGCTTGCTAACTTGACTGTTCCTGTTTGCACAGCATCATTTTTATGGGCGTCCTGTGAACATGGATTTGCTGGCAGGTGCCGGTAGTGAATACCGTTTTGCTGAAAAAACAAACCTGTTCTTTAGTCTCGGGCTGGAAAAACGGGTTTACGGATAGTACAACCCATAAAGACTGGAAGGATGGTAAAGTGGCGCTGAACCGCTGGGCCATTCGCCTGGACGTGTTTTTCTGATAAGAATTATTTGTATAACAAATAAAAAGAAAGGTCGTAACCCGCTGGTTACAACTTTTCTTTTCAGCACAACTCTTATTGTTATTTTTTTAAAAACAGAGCTGCTGGTTTCAGTTATGATCCATGCGGTTATAATAGCAAAAAGGCGACAAACCTGTCGCCTGGCGCATTTGCAAGGTTAGCAGAACTATTTATGAACCTGTTTTAAAACGGGTGATTACCGGATAATGAATGGGGCTCAGTACTATTGTTTTTAGGATCTTCCGGCTGTGCGCTCTTGCTGTCCCTGATGTTTTTTTGTACCGCAATGGCCGCAAAAATGCTTAGCGTAAAAGACATGGCATAGAACCCTTTTTCACTTTTTGTAAGCGTTGCGTTCCATAGCCCAACCGTCAGCAGTATAATAGACAGCAGGGTAGTGAACCAGGAAATTCCGTAATAGATATTGGTAACAGGAATACCTTCTAACTGATCCCGTACTGCTTTCTGTACAGATATGGCAGAAAAAAGGCCAAACAGCAGTACGGTAAAATAGTAACCTTTCTCATTCAGTTCCATATCGGCATTCCATAGACCAATAATAAAAGCAGTTACTCCTATCAGCAGTGCCGACCAGGAAGCCGCAATAAACGCATTGGATGGTTGTTGATACTGTTTCATAATTTTAAATTTATGAGAACAAATGTAGCAGCACCGCCAAATGCTTTTTTTGACATTTGTCAAAAATGAAAAAAGCGTTTGTTAAAAGCGGCTCCGTATGCGGCTTAAGGTTTCCTGGCTGATGCCCAGGTAGGAAGAAATATAGCCAAGCGGAACCCGTTCTATAATATGCGGGGATTGATGCAGCAGGCGCTCATAGCGTTCTGCGGCGGTTTTAAACTGGGCGTTTACATAGCGCTCCTCCAGGCGGATATAGTATTTTTCATAAATAATGCGCACCAGCCGTTCAATTTCATGGTAGCGGTCAAACAGCTCCGTAAGTCTTTCTTTTGAAATGCGCCATAAAATGGAGCCTTCTATTAACTGTATATTTTCAAGACAGGGCTGTTGGGTAATAAAGCTGTGAAAAGAAGTAATAAAAGCGTTTTCAAACCCAAACCAGTTAGTGATCTCTTTTCCGTCAATAGTAATAAAACCTCGTAATGCACCTTGCTGCAGGTAATATAAATGCCGGCAAACTTTTCCTTCAGTGATAAGGAATTTGTTTTTGGCCAGCACTGATTCTTCAAAATTTTGTTCCAGTGCCTCTCTTGCTGCCGCGCTTAAAGGGTAATATTGTTTTATATGCTGAAAAAGCTGCTCCATACCTGCATTAAAAATAAAGAACAAATTTATTATAGGGCAGGAGGTTTACATAAATGGCCTGCATTAAAAGGTATTGGTTATTTTTGGATGAAAATTGATGTTTTATGTCCGAAATCCGTTCGGTACAGGTAACAAGGTATGTAACTCCTTTAAGGGAGGGCGGCTCACTGCCCGCTATAGCAGAAGCTGATGATGGGTTCCTCTATGTGCTGAAATTCCGTGGCGCGGGCCAGGGAGTAAAGGCATTGGTGGCGGAACTGGTTGGCGGGGAAGTGGCAAGAAGCTTACAACTGAAAGTGCCTGAACTGGTATTGGCTCATCTTGATGAAGCTTTTGGCAGAACTGAGGGCGATGAGGAGATCCAGGATCTGCTGAAAGCCAGCCAGGGTCTGAACCTGGGCCTGCACTATTTAAGTGGCTCCCTTACATTTGACCCTGCCGTTACCACAGTTGATCCGCTGCTTGCTTCCAAGATTGTCTGGCTGGATGCGTTCCTGACGAACATGGACCGCACGGTACGGAACACCAATATGCTGATGTGGCATAATGAGCTCTGGTTGATTGACCATGGTGCCTGCCTGTATTTTCATCATAACTGGAACAGCTGGCGGGAACAAATGAAAAACCCGTTCCCGCTGATCAAGGATCATGTACTGCTGAAGCATGCTTCAAAACTGGAAGAGGCAGATGCTTTTTGCAGGAGCGCCCTGAATGAACAACTGCTGCATACTATTGTAAATAGTATTCCCATGGAATGGTTAGCTTATGAGGAAGCATATGGCGATCCGGAAGCGGCAAGGGAGGTTTATTTCCAGTTCCTGAACTGGCGGTTAAAAAATTCTTTTACCTTTTTAAAAACTGCGCTGGATGCAAGAGCTGTTGGTGTATGAGTATGCGGTTATACGCGTGGTGCCCCGTGTAGAGCGGGAGGAGTTCATCAACGTTGGCGTTATTGTGTTTTGTAAAAAAACGGGGTTCATTGAATGCGCTGTTTCATTAAACAAAGAAAAATTATGGCACCTGTGCGCTGAGATCAATATGGAGGGGATTGAAGAAAACCTGCGCGCCTTCTGCGGGATTGCAGCAGGAGACAGGCAGTCAGGGTCGGGGATTGCCCTGCTGGATGCTGCATCCAGGTTCCGCTGGCTGACAGCTGCCCGCAGCACCATGATCCAATGCTCCAGGGCGCACCCGGGAATGACGACAACAACAGAAAATCTTACACAGCAATTGTTAGAACGGCTGGTGTTATAAGATTGGTAACTCCCTTAATATTTCAGTATCGGGGTATTCACTGAACGCCTGACCGTCTTTTGGCTATGTACAAAATTACCCTGTAGTGAACAGCATCTGATACCCTTGACGGATCTGCACGGAAGCAGACCATAAAATTATCCATTGAAGGCAAAAGATCATCCATTTAAAAGCACCGGCTTTTAAAATACCTTTACAGGGGATCAGCGCTGCTGCGTTACTGTGGTGGAAATAACAGCGCAATTGTGTTATGTGCGCTGTTGATCTGCTTTCCTGCTGCTGCGGCACATTTTTCTCCCGATAGCCAGGCAGCCATAAAACGATTTAAAATAAACAGGGATGCCTGTGGTCAATGAAAAAAAACTTCAGTTGGGAAAGGCCCGGTATCGCTATAAAAAAAATACAGGTGACAAAAAGCGAGTATTGTAAAAGAATATTGTTCCTGTTGCTATTCATGAACAACTGTATTATTATAAATGCGCAACGCCCTGTTGCGAAGGATGAAAATTCCATCAACCTGTCCGGAACATGGCATTTTCAAACGGATGTGCAGGATATAGGGGTTAGCCGGCAATGGTATGCCAAAAAACTTACGGGCATCATTCGCCTTCCTGGCTCAATGGCCACCAACAACCTGGGTGATGCTGTTTCTATAAATACCCCGTGGACCGGGGATATTGTGGACTCTTCCTGGTTTTTTGAGCCCCGGTATGCCCGGTATCGCAATCCGGGTAATATCAAAGTGCCTTTCTGGTTGCAGCCCAATAAGTACTATAAAGGCGCAGCCTGGTACCAGAAGGTCGTTCATATTCCGCCTGGCTGGAACAAAAAGCACATCAGCCTTTTTCTGGAGCGCTGTCACTGGCAAACCACCGTATGGATCGACACTGTAAAGATTGGGACGCAAAATGCGCTGGGCACTCCGCATGAGTACTCCATCGATTCGTTGTTATCACCCGGTGTCCACTATCTTACTATTCGTGTAGATAACCGGGTAAATGAAGTAAACGTAGGCGTGAACTCGCATAGTATTTCGGATCATACGCAGACCAACTGGAATGGGATAACGGGTAAAATAATGCTTTTGTCCCGCCCGCGATTATATATTGATGACGTTCAATTGTTCCCTGATATTGAAAAAAAGCAGGTGACGGCTGTTATTTCATTAAAGAATTTAAACACTGCCGCTGTCAATGCCCGTTTAGAGCTAACGGCCTTCAGGGGTGGCTGGAACGCAGTGCCGCTGACACCTTTATTGCAGGATATAAGGGTTAAAGGCAATGGTGGTGATATGGTCAGCGTTATTTATCCTATGGGTGATCATCCCCTGCTTTGGGATGAGTTCCACCCCAATCTGTACGCAATGCAGGTAACGGTTGCGGGTAATGGAGCTTCCGATAAAAAAGCGGTCACATTTGGAATGCGCAGTTTTACATCCAATGACCAGCAACTTCTTATTAATGGCCGCCCTGCTTTCCTTCGCGGAACACTGGAATGTGCGGTGTTTCCGCTTACCGGGTACCCGCCGGCAGCGGCTTCCTACTGGCGTCATATTTTTGCAGTATGCCGTTCCTACGGGCTGAACCATATCCGGTTTCACTCCTGGTGCCCGCCGGAGATCGCTTTTGCTGAAGCCGACAGCGCAGGGTTTTATCTGCAGATAGAGTGCTCTTCCTGGGCAAACCAGGGAGCCACTATAGGCGATGGAAACCCCCTGGATCAGTTTATTGAGGACGAAAGCCGGCGCATTGTAAAAACTTATGGCAACCACCCGTCCTTTTGCATGCTGGCGTATGGCAATGAACCTGCGGGGAAACATATGACCGGGTACCTTACCCGGTTTGTAACCTCCTGGAAGAAAAGGGATCCGCGCCGGCTGTATACTACCGGTGCAGGCTGGCCCATAATTCCTGAAAGCGATTATAACAGCACTCCGGACCCCCGCATACAGGCATGGGGCGCCGGTTTAAAGAGCATTATAAACAATGAGCCTCCCAGGACCAATTATGACTGGTCTGCGATCATTGCAAAATGGAAGCATCCCACCATCAGTCATGAGATCGGGCAATGGTGTGTTTATCCCGATTTCAGGGAAATTCCGCAATACACCGGGATCTTAAAAGCAAAAAACTTTGAAATATTCCGGCAAGCACTTGAAGCCAATGGTATGAAGCATCTTGCTGACAGTTTTTTGCTGGCTTCAGGAAAACTGCAGGTACTCTGCTATAAAGCGGATATTGAAGCGGCTTTACGCACAAAAAATTTTGGGGGATTTCAATTATTGGGCCTTGGAGATTTTCCCGGCCAGGGAACGGCATTGGTAGGGGTTGTGAATGCATTCTGGAAGGACAAAGGGTATATCAGCAGTAAAGAATACAGCCGGTTCTGCAATGCTGTGGTGCCCCTGGCAAGGTTTTCAAAGATGGTGTATTTAAATAACGAAGCTTTGGACGTTCCGGTTGAACTGGCTAATTTTAATGAAAAGCCGCTGAAGGGCATCATCCCGCTCTGGTCAGTTAAAAATGCCGCAGGCCAGCTATTATTTGCCGGTAAATTTTCACAGCAAACAACCATCCCGGTCGGAAATGGTTTTCAGTTAGGGGTAATCAGGCAGCAGTTAGCATCTGTTCTGCAGCCATCAAAACTTACGTTAACCGTGTCTGTAGCCGGTTATGAAAACTCATGGACGTTTTATGTATACCCTGCCGGGAACCCGGCCATTGCAAAAGATATTTTTATTACGCAAACATTCGATAGCGAAACGGTTTCCCAACTGAATAAAGGCGCCAGGGTGTTGCTTACTTTAAAGAAAGGCGCCCTTAAAAAAGATAAAGGCGGTAATATTGCTGTTGGCTTTTCGAGTATATTCTGGAACACTGCCTGGACGCATGGCCAGCCGCCGCATACATTAGGCATACTGTGCAATCCCCGTCACCCGGCATTCAGCTATTTTCCTACAGATTACTACAGTGATTGGCAATGGTGGGATGCAATGAGCCATTCCGGTGCAATGATCCTGGATTCGGTTCAGAAGGGATTAACGCCTATTGTAAGGGTCATTGATGATTGGGTTACCGCAAGATCATTGGCATTGCTTTTTGAATGCAGGGTGGGCAAAGGCCGGTTGCTTGTATCATCAATAGACCTGCTCAGTAATGCCGGGCAGCGGCCGGAAGCAAGGCAATTATTATACAGCCTGGAAAAATATATGGAATCAGATAATTTCAGGCCTGAGGCAACCATTGAAGCATCAAAGATCAGGGATCTGTGCCGGCAGTAATTCCGCCCGCCCGGCAGGATTATCCACTGTTTCCATCAGGCGCTCAGTTTTTTAGTTTTTATTATTGTATAAAGGACGGCTTTAAGGTCTTTAACCATCCTGATAAGTGTGTCCGGGAAAAGCACCAGGTGAACGGTCAGCGGAAGCAGATTATCTCTGTCTGTAATGGTAGCGCAGATCAGTAAAGTAACCGGAAAGATGCACTGAAAATAATCCAGCTGTAAAATTTGCACGGGCATATTGCCGCTGGTTAATATAACAACCGGCCGCTGGCCCAGGAACCGGCTGCGCAAAAAGCAAAGCAGCACGTAAAATGCATATGCGATGATGATCCACAGGTTGGAAAGATACAGGAAAATACCTAATGTAACCAGTAATTCAATTAGAAAAATAGTTGTTTCCAGTGGCCTGAATTTTTGGGGAGGAATCCGGGTAGCTACCGTATTCAATCCTGAGCGGATATCGTTTTCCCTGTCGGTATACTGATGCCAGAGAATGCCTCTTAAGCCATAACATAGCGCCCAGATCCCCGTCAGGGTCAGCCAGGCAATGTCGATCGGCCGGTTCATAGCAAAAGACATGCTGCTGATCATCAGTAGGCTGGTAAAAACATGTGATCCGCCGGCATCGCACAATATGCCGGGCAACCCATGGTTCTTAAGCCGGAAAGGCGGAAAGGAATAAAGGCTGAACAATACCCAGGGAACCAGGTACAGGATCATTGAAATTGTATCCGGATAGTAGATCGTATACTCAAAGAAAAGCCCCAGTAACAGGCAAAGCAGCGGCAACAGCCAGCGGCAATAAACAGGCAAATGCTGCATCCGGTTTTTTTTACCGGCCATAATATCATCTTTAAGATCTGTAACATCGTTAATGATGCTTACATAGGCAGCGCCCGCTACTAAGGAAAGCAGGATAACAAACAGCCATCTCCAGTAATCATAGATCTGCCCGCCACATTTCAGGGTTGTGGCGTAGCCAATCCCCAGTAGCGGAGGCAATTTATATTCCCACCATTCAGCAGAACGTATGATCTTAAACAGCTTCATGATTTTCCCGCATTGTATTTTGTAAAGATAGCTGATAGTGATACAGGGCTTCTGCTGCAAGCGCCGTGGTGGCTTCTTCACTGCCCCACCCGATAATTTTTTTAGGGTGCGTACCTAAAATATACCTTTCCCAGTTGCCTGCTGTCTGCTGCTTTTCCATTAACTGCGCTGCAAGCCCGGCAAGATAACCGGGGTCTTTATAATCCATGTTTACCAGTGCAGACAGGGCAAGCGCCATTTCCAGATCACAGTCTGCAAACGCAGCACTGTTGTGAATAGCATTTATAATTTTTTTAATAATCAGGGGCTTAATGTTTGTAAGTATAGACGGAACGCCTGGTATTGTATACAGCCTTGATATAAAATAAAAGTAGGCAAGAGGGTTCAGGTACCATTTGTCACTGCCGGCTTCTTTATTATTTTGGATGATGGCTGCAAGATACCGCACCACCGGTTCAGTTGTTTTGTTATACCCCAAATAGTAAATGGCATTCGCGTTTACGATGGCATCTACATCATTTCGCTTATGGTCTCCTTTTATCCAGTACAGGAGTGTACTTAGCGGGTGCTTCAGCTCTCTCAGAATCAGGCGCCAGTAAGTACGGGGAAATTTTATAAAGGTAGGGTGGAGGGTATACCAGGTGTAAAAGAGCCCGTTTCTGGTTCTGTTTGCAAGGAGCATGGGGGTATTATCAAAAATGAGCTTTTTTCTTTTACGCAACAGGGCAGCAATGGTTACCGTATCATCTGTATCTGGCGGAAGGCGTTTGAACTGCGGGTGCCACGCAGGGAAAAAATGCCAGACACCTCCCCTCATCATCTGATATTGCAGAAAGGCCACCGTTTTATCCAGCATTGCTGTTATTGGCGGAAAGGAAGCTTCAAGCGGCATCAGGCAATTGCCGATCAGCGCGGGGATGAAGGTGTTACTGTCCGGCACACACCATTGCCGCATTTTGTCATCAGGTGCTATATAGGTCATAAACTCCCCGTTGGGTAACTGGTGCCCGGCCAGATAATGTACAGCGGCATGAATGCTTTGTTGCAGCTTTTCCAAATGCATGTTCTGTGCCTCCATATGCCCTTTAGTTTGCTTTGCTCCTGCCATCCCTTTTGGTTCTGTAAATGCCCAGCTTTCTTTTCAGTCCAAAGCTGATCACTTCGGGAATCGATTTAAAAGCATGGGCCGCATCAATGCTGAAAGAGCGCCCCAGGAGTTTCCCCGTTTCTACAAGGTTGAATTCCCTGATCAGATTATGTTTGGCCAGTTCTACAAGACTGTATACATGCTTGTTTTGGAGAAACTTTAATTCCTCAGGAGTAAGGCGGTCTTTGAATGCGGTAATCATTTTGTGGAGGTCTGCTATATATAGGTTTTCCAGTACCTCGCTTCTTTTGCGCCCGTCGTATATATTTTTCTGATCGATGCATTTTCTCCATAAACGGTCAAGGGTAAAAGCGGCCGTTCGTTTTCCGGAGAGGATCACGTTAAGGTATAGATACCAGTCGTCCCCGATCTTTATTTCCGGGTTCCAGCCGGAGCCCATTATGGAGCGCCGTATGATCAGCGCCGATGAGGGGGAGGGGCAGCCCTGTAAATACACTTTCCGGATCTCATCATTGGTAAGGTTTACCCATCCGTCTTTCATCTTATGAAAATAGGGTTGGATATAAATGTGCTGGGTAAGGAAATCGGCAGTAGCGCCCTCCCCCGTTTCCTGGTCCCAGTTGGCAAAAACAAAATCCAGGTTGTCCGCAGTCAGCTTATCTACGCATCTCTCTAAAAAAGACGGGTACCAGATATCATCTGAGTCAAGGGAAGCGATGATCTCGCCCTTTGCAAGCGCCAGGCCGGTGTTGCGGGCCCTGGCCTGCCCGCCGTGCTCCTGCCGGATGTACCGGATTCCCTGCACGTCCTTTAAAACTTCCCGGGTAGCGTCTGCTGAGCCGTCGTCTACTACCAGTATTTCGATGTTGGTATATGTTTGCCCTAATGCGCTGTTAATTGCATTCAATATTTTAGTGGCTCTGTTATATGTAGGCATGATAACAGATACGAGAGGCTTAGAGATCATTTAGCAGTTTCAAAATTGATAATGAAAAATTATGTTCGGGAGATTCAGGTACATGATCCTTAATAAATTGAGAGGCCTGTAACCCGATCTTTTCCCAGTGCTCTTTTTGTTGCCAGGCTTCCTCCATGTTTGCAGCAAAAGCGGTTTCCGTTGCATCGCTGATGAACCCGTTGATGCCATGCCGGATGATCTCGGCGTGACCCCCCGCGTTGGTAACGATCACCGGCCGGCCTGAAGCCATTGCTTCCAGAACAGACAGCGCCATGCCCTCACTACGCGAAGGTAGTAAAAGTGCATGATGGGTTTGCCAAACCCGGCTAATATTATTCAACTGGCCCCGGAACGTTACATTGGTTATATTGAGCAGCGCCGCCAGCTCTTTTAGCCCCTGCTCGTCAGTCCCCGAGCCAATAAAGGAAACCTCTATGTTCCGGCTTTTCCAGGGTTCTTTACTGAGTATCCTTAGTAAAATATCCTGTCCCTTGTCAATAATAAATAAACGGGCCACACAGGCCAGCTTGTAGCCATTGCCGGCAGATGGAAAAGGCAGTGGTGCGCGTGGCAGCTTTACCGGGTTGGAGACCAGCTCCGCATTCTTCAGGCGCAGGCCCAGTTGCTCTTCTGTAAGCGTTTGGTTATGTTTTGATACGAAATAACATTTTTGCGCAGCCTGCAGCGTTCTTCTCATCTCTTCCCTGTACCGGGTTGGCGGCCAGTAAAAATCCACTCCCTTTTGCGCAATTACGGCGTAGGGAATGTTCAATTGCCTGCATTCATAAGCAAATTCCAGCCCGTCAAAATTGATTCCCTGGGCAATAATGACAAAATCGGGACGGTTTTTGCGCAACTGTTTATGAAAAACAGCAGGCAGCGGACTAAAGGTAAGCGGGTTCTGATGAGTATGGCCGGTAAGGCGATTCATGATCTGCCGCATTTTTCTTGCCACGTTTCCTATACCTGAACGTTGCGGATCCAGCTCTGAAAAACGAACGCCCAGCTCTTTTAATTTTTTTATTTCAGGATGCTGAAAGTTAATCCTGTTCTTATAAAGCCTGCAATTGCAGTTTTCATTAATCAACAGGGGAAGGCTGCGCGCCCATAGCTCCTCACTGCCTCCCCAGTCGTCAATACAACAGGATAAAATAGCTATATGATAGTTGTGTTTGCTCATTGTGGAGTGGAGAGGTCTTTTTCTGTAAATAATTTAGCATAAGCGCCCTGCAGGGCCATCAGCTCCTGGTCAGTACCCTGTTCCACAATGGTACCACCGTCCAGGAAATAAATGTAATCGGCGTGTTTGAGGGAAGAATGCCGGTGACTGATCACGATTGCTGTTCTGTTGTCCAGCTTTTCCCTCAGGGTGTCAAAAAGCCCTGATTCAGAAGCTGCGTCCAGCGCACTGGTGGCTTCATCAAGAATGAGAAACTGGGCATCTGAATAAAAACACCTGGCCAGGGCCAGCTTTTGCCACTGGCCGATGCTCACTTCCTGTCCGTCTTCAAACAGGCGCCCCATTACTGTATCATATTGTTTGGGGAAGGAATTGATAAACGTTGCGGCTCCGGATTTCTCTGCCGCTTCCTTAGCTCTCCTTTCATCAAAAGGAGCCTGTATATTGCCCAGGTATATATTTTCTGCGGCCGTAAAGCTGTACCTGTTAAAGTCCTGGAATACAACGCCGATCATTTTGCGGAATTCATGGGCATCATAGTTCCGTATATCCGTTCCGTTGAGCAGCACTTTTCCTGAACCGGGATCATACAAGCGGCAAAGCAGTTTAATGAGAGTGGATTTGCCGGCTCCGTTCAGGCCGGCGATCGCAATGATCCTGCCGGAAGGAATGCTGAGGTTAATATTTTTTAATGTGGGCACTGCCGCATGCGGATAGGTAAAGGATACATTCTCCAGCACTAATTCCTTTCCCTGTTGCGGCAGCGGGGCTGGCTGCTCCCGGGGCTCGCTGAGCCGGTCTTTCAGTTCCAGCAGCTCAAAGATGCTGTTTACATAGATGCTGTTTTGAAATAAAAGAGAAATGCCGGCGGCAATGTTCTGCAGTATGGTAAAGGATTGGGGAAACGCCACAAGGAATAAGGTAATGTCGCCGGCGCTTGTTTCACCACTGACGGTTTTTAATGCAATAAACCCGATGCAGACAAAAACACCGATGTTGGACATAGCCGTGGTAAATGATTCGAGCCGGGTGCGTTTTAAATTGATCGCAAGCTTTTCTTTCATCAGGGTTTTACGGATGGCTACGAACTGGTTTTTGAGATAATTACCCAGGTCATAAGCCCGGATCTCTTTAGCCGCTGTATCGGTTGTGATCAGTGTGGAGTAGTAGGCAGATTTTCGTTCCAGGGGTGTTTGCGCTATGCGCCAGTCGTTCAGCTTTTTTGAATAATGTAAGCGCACAAAAAGCGTTGGCAGAATAAAAAGTGCAAGCAGTGGCAGCAGCATCCAGTTAATAAGGATCAGAACAGCGCCCACGGCGGCCAGTGAGGCTGCGTTTTTTAATAGCTCTATCAGGGTGGTAATGATCAGGCTGGGCCGCTCCGCACCACTGTCCATAGCACGTTTCAGCGTATCATAGTAAGAGGGGCTTTCATAAAACGACAGATCCAGGTTTACTGCCCTTGTATGGATCTGCTCATTTACGTATTCCGCTACCCTGGCAGCTTGTGCCTCAACCAGATAGGCGCTATAGGAGCGGATCATTAAGTAAACCACCCCTGCAACACCCGCGGCAATTACATAAATGAGGATCTGCCGGTAGCTTTGTTCAGAATGCTGCTGAACATGCGCCACAATGTCGACCAGCTTTTTTAACAGGTACAGGGAAGTAAAGAAAACGGCGGATTCAGCCAGAATGAAAAGCACAACAAGATAAAGGCTGTTCTTTGAAGAGGCCTTTACAAGAGCAATGATCTTTGAAAGATTCATACTGCTCCTGAGCTGATGGATCTTTCCGCTAATTCGTTTCAAGGGACATAGTCAATTTCTTACAACCGGGAAAGCAGGGTCATTTCTGGCTGTTTGCAAATTTAAGGAAGAATACAGAAAAAATACATCCTCAGTTCCAGATACTGATAGCCGCTAATATAAATTTTAATTTTTAACTATAGCGTATTGTTTTTAATAACAAACTGTTGCTTGCTGATAATGAACGGATGGTTTGAAACGGTTTGTTTATAAATCACAAAAAGCCTTATGTATGGCACAGCTAACCGAACCCGCCTTTAGTATTAACGGGAGCCCGTTAATGCAATTTCCCTCTTTTAGCTTTTACCCAGGCATATTTGATCATCACTGTTTTACACTTATCTGCCCTGCCGATCTGTTGAGAAAACAGGGAGGTTCACTGCATCCGGAGACAGGACCGGAAGAAGCCTTCGGCGCGGGTCACCGGTGTGGGGTTGCTGTAGCACAGGACATGCTGAAGGGTTTCCCCGGAATTTACCGGAGGTTCTTTATAGAGAAAGGCTGAGGAGCAGATTGCAGGAAGATAGAAACATCAGTAGAATGCGATTCCTGCCGGCGAACGGGGAAAAGAGCACGGAATAAAAACGGAATATTGAGGGTGTATCAAAAGTCGTCATTTCAGCGAAACGCATGTAGCCCGAGAACTTTTTCACCGAAGGTAAATCTCATAAAATGTTTTGTATTGATTATGAGATATCCGCTTCGCTTCAGTCGATATTGACGGCGGGCGAACGCAGGAAATCTTCGATATTTCCTGTTTACAGCGGGCAGATGAATGAAGCAGGAGGTAACTAAAAGTAATGTCAGCCTGACGAAGGCTAACCCCTTGATTGTCTATATTTCGTCAGGCTCCCCCGAAGTTTCGGGGTGACAATCAAGGGTTCTTTTTAGTCACCTTCTGCAAAAAGCATTTTCCCGTGCTAACCTAGATCATCTGCACACTTCTTTCTACAAAGGAGGTCAGGTCTGCACCGGTCAGCATGCCCTGTGCCAGCAGGGCAAGA
Organism: Niabella ginsenosidivorans; assembly: GCF_001654455.1. Taxonomy (NCBI): domain Bacteria; kingdom Pseudomonadati; phylum Bacteroidota; class Chitinophagia; order Chitinophagales; family Chitinophagaceae; genus Niabella; species Niabella ginsenosidivorans. Next base: position 3,481,031 of record NZ_CP015772.1, on the reverse strand, counting down.
TCAAACGCCTGTTGGGCTAATGCCTTGCGGGTTTCCTCGTTGGTTTCCGCCAGGATCCTGGTAGCCAACGGGTGATTGGCATTAATGGCTACTTTGTATTTATCAGGCATTGCCCCGTAAAAACTCATACCACCGCCCAGTGCTGCCATATCTTTCATCCGGCGCATAAACTCATCCATGGTTACACTAACAGGCATTGCTTCCGGCGAAAGATTTTCCACGCTTATTTCCATGCCCGGTTTGGTAATCGCCTTTTCGTAGATCTCCTTTATTTCTTTTGTCTGCTCTTCGGACAGGTTGCTGGTGATCTCTTCTCCTTTATCGATCAGCTTTTCCAGTACATCCGCATCCACCCGCTTGATCTGCACTTTTTCCAGGTCTCTTTCAAGATGGCTGATAAAATGATTGTCCAGCGGACTGTCCATCAGCAACACATCATAGCCCTTCTTATTGGCGGCCTGTATATAGGCGTCCTGTTTTTCTGCATTGGGAGTGTACAGGTACACCACGTTCCCGTCCTTGTCAGTTTGGGCAGGGGCTACCTTTTCCCTGTATTCGGTTAATGTGTAATATTCTTTTTTGGTATTGACCAGCAGTACAAAATCTTTTGCACGTTCCCAGAATTTTGGCTCGCTGATGGCGCCATATTTTACAAACACGCCGATGTCGCTCCACTTTTCCTCGTAGCTTTTACGATCATTTTTAAACAGCTCTGCTAATTTATCTGCTACTTTCCTGGTAATATAGGTGTTGATCTTCTTTACATTCCCGTCGGATTGCAGGAAGGAGCGGGACACATTCAACGGAATGTCCGGCGAATCAATCACACCGTGCAGCAACATCAGGAATTCCGGAACAATATCCTTTACCTCGTCTGTAATAAACACCTGGCGGCTGTACAGCTTGATCTTGTTACGCTGCAGCTCAATATCGTTCTTGATCTTGGGGAAATATAAAACACCGGTCAGGTGAAAAGGATAGTCCACATTCAGGTGGATCCAGAACAGCGGGTCCTCGCTCATCGGGTACAGTTCCCTGTAAAAGTCCAGGTAGTCTTTATCGGTTAATTCGCTGGGTGGTTTTGTCCAGATAGGCACACCGGTATTGATAATATTGGGTACCTCAATGCTTTTGTATTTTGGCTTGCCTTCTTCGTCTTCGCCATCCGGTTCATTTTCGGTTTTTGTTCCGAACTGCACCGGAACAGGAAGAAATTTTGCATATTTATCTAAAATGCCTTCAATGCGGTGATCCTCTAAGAATTCAGAGTTCTCATCATTTATATACAGGATCACATCCGTTCCACGGGTAGTACGGCTGCCTTCGCTGATCTCAAATTCAGTGCTCCCGTCGCAGGTCCATTTTGCAGGTTCTGCCCCTGGCTGGTAGCTGAGGGTTTGAATTTCCACTTTGTTGGCTACCATAAAAGCAGAATAAAAGCCCAGGCCAAAGCGACCAATGATCTCCGATGCATCCTTTGCTTCCTTAAACTTTTCCATGAACTCTTCCGCGCCGGAAAACGCGATCTGGTTGATGTATTTTTTTATTTCGTCGGCCGTCATCCCGATCCCATTGTCAGAAATGGTAATGGTTTTTGCGGCTTTATCCACTTTTACTTCTACCAGGGGCGCGCCGATCTCACCATTGAACTGGCCCAGCGCTGCCAGGCGCTTTGCTTTCTGTATAGCATCTACTGCGTTGGAAACCAATTCGCGAAGAAAGATCTCATGATCAGAATAGAGGAATTTTTTAATGATCGGAAAAATATTCTCCGTATGAATAGAAATAGAGCCTTTTTCTTGTACCATAGTTACTTGCAATTTTTCCAAACTACATCAAATGCAGTACCACGGATGGACGCTGGGTCATTTTGTCAGTTTCACCTTGTAAATTTTCAAAAGTCTGCCCGGGCGATACATCTATTCAAACTGCTGTTTGGAAATGATCGCTACGGTCAGCCGGCTGATGCAGGTAAGCTGATCCTGGTCATTAAAGATCCGGATGTCCCATACATGGGTTTTCCTGCCCAGGTGCAGCGGGCGGCAAACTGCTTTTACAATGCCGGATAAAACGGGTTTTAAATGGTTGGCATTGATCTCCAGACCAACCGCCATAAACTGATCCGGGTCAATGACCAGCGCGCTGGCATAGGAGCCCACCGTTTCAGCAAGGACTACGGAGGCCCCGCCATGCAAAATGCCATAAGGTTGCAGTACCTTTTTGGTAACGGGCAGAGTGGCTGTAAGCGAATCTTCTGTTACATCCGTGAACCGGATATCTAAAAAAGTGCCCATGTATTCCGGGGGATTGTTTAAGCTTCCGAGATCAACAGGTTGCTTCCAGATCATCGTTTTTTGAATTAAAGTTAGTGTTTTACACCGGTGAATGAACAGGAATCATTTAGGGGCGATAGCAATTGATTCTCTGCAAACTGAAAGCGTATTAAAATTCTTGGCAGGAGCCCGGGAAACAACTGTTCATACCGGAGCATTTGTAAAAAAATAAAGAAAATCATAAAATCAGTTTATTGCGATCCTTCAGTTCTTTTAATTTTGCGCATCTTTTGAATTATAAAATCGCTGAAAGTGGCAAAAAGAAAGGAAATAAAAACAGATGTGGTACTGATTGGTGCGGGAATTATGAGCGCTACGCTGGGCGCTTTTATTAATGAACTGGAACCGGGAAATACCATACATATTTTTGAACGTCTGGGGAAAGTGGCCGGGGAAAGCTCTGATGCCTGGAATAATGCCGGTACCGGTCATTCCGCGCTTTGTGAGCTGAATTATACCCCGGAAAAAGAAGACGGCACTATTGATACGCATAAGGCCCTGGATATTATTGAGCAGTTTGAAGTATCAAAACAATTCTGGGCTTACCTGGTAAAAGAAAAACAGATCCGGGATCCCCGGGTTTTTATCCGCACAGTGCCGCATATGAGTTTTGTACGGGGCAGTAAGGATGTAAAATACCTGCGTAAAAGACACGAGGCGCTGCAGCACTACAAATTGTTCCGGGGAATGCAGTATTCAGAAGACCCTGCCCTGATCAAAAAGTGGATCCCCCTGGTGATAGAAGGGCGCGATCCGAAGGAAAAGATCGCGACTACTTATACGGAGTTGGGAACAGATGTGGATTATGGCGCTCTTACCAAGATTTTTATTGATAATATGGTGGCACGCGGAAATACACAGCTGCACCTGCTGCATGAGGTATACGACCTGATCAGGCAGGATGATGGCAGATGGAAGGTAAAAGTGAAGAACATGACCACCGGGGAGAAAATGATCGTTTACAGCCGCTTTGTATTCATAGGCGCCGGCGGCGGATCACTGGCCCTGCTGCAGGACAGCGATATTCCTGAAAGTAAGCTGTATGGTGGTTTTCCCGTAGGAGGTCAGTGGCTGGTGTGCAATAACCCGGCAGTAGTAAAAAAGCATAAGGCAAAAGTATACGGGCAGGCTTCTGTAGGCGCCCCACCCATGAGCGTGCCGCATTTAGATACCCGTGTGATGGGTGATCAGACATCTATTTTGTTTGGCCCTTTTGCTACGTTCTCTACGAAGTTCCTGAAAGAGGGATCCAACTGGGATCTGTTTGAATCCATCAAATACTGGAATATTTTTTCATTGATGAAGGTAGGGCTAAAGAATTATGATCTTGAAAAATACCTGATACAGCAGCTCCGTCTTTCATTTGCAGACCGTATTGAATCTTTGCGGGTATTTTACCCGAATGCCAAGGCTAAGGACTGGAAGCTGGAGGATGCCGGGCAGCGCGTACAGATCATCTATAAGGACCCTGAAAAAGGCGCCACATTACAATTTGGAACGGAGATCGTTGCCAGCCAGGACGGTACGATTGGTGCTTTGCTGGGCGCATCCCCGGGCGCATCAACGGCAGTGTCCATCATGCTGAACCTGCTGGAAAAATGTTTTCCGGACCGGTTCCATGGCAAATGGAAGAAAAAATTAAAAACAATGATCCCTTCTTTGGGTGAAAAGCTGGAAGAAGACGATCTGCTGCGGTATAAGGTAAGGACTGATACTTCTGCGCTGCTGCAACTGGACTGGAAAGAGCCTGCCCCCGGTGAAATGCCTGCTGGTAAGAAAAAGGATTAAAAAGAACCTGGCGGGGGTGTATCAAAAGTCGTGATTTCGAAACGTAGTGTAGCCGAGAACTTTTTCACCGAAGGTAAATCTCATAAAATGTTTTGTATTGATTATGAGATATCTCCGTTTCGCTTCGCTTCAGCCGATATGGCGGTTTTTTTATTTTGACAGCCTCTTATCTGTTAACAAAATCTTATATAAAAAGGATTTTTATATAAGGCTATCTGCCGATTGCTATCAGGATACCCGTATAATGCCCTGTTCCGGATATACCGGAACTGTTTAAACCAATGATCCCGATTGATTGGAGCATGTACCTGCCTGTTATGACCAGGTAAGCAACTGTGCGAATCAGTAGTACCGGTAATCCGGCCGGTATAAACAATCAGCCGGGCCGGTTGTTTTATTTGTATAAATAATTTTACATAAGCCCTCAATTGTAAAAGAAATGATAAAATCCACGGGATCAGGCTACTTATGAAACTATTTATTGTCCAAAGAACGTCTGATACATTGTAGTAGCAGGGAATTTTAAATCAAATCTTTATTTTATGAAACAAAACAAGTCTTTTTTGAAATTGCTTTTTCTAACCATAACCATCAGCATTGCAGGTGTTACTATGGCCCAGGTAGATGTAGGAGTTAAAGCAGGGCTGAATCTTTCCAGCTTGTATATAAGGGATGAAAACGGATATAAAGTTACAGGCGCCCAGTTAACGCCTGGTGTGAATGCGGGCGTTACTTTTGACATTCCTATAGGCTATGAAGCGTTTTTTCAACCGGCTGCATTGTTCAGCATGAGCGGTGCAAAATTAACCTATGATGCAGATGAGTATATGAATACAGGGAATGTATCAGGAACAGAAGGCTCCGGTGATTATACCCGCGTGAATGTTTATAATGTGCAGGTGCCCCTGAATTTTATTTTTAAGCCGCAGGCCGGTGCGGGTCATTTTATGATTGGAGCAGGCCCCTACCTTGCATACGCTGCGGGAGGTACTTACAAAAGCCGCTATAAGGGAGAAACAACCACCGGCGATTTGTATTTTACCAATGACTATGCAAAGGACAACAATGACCCCAATACTCTTTTGTATGGCAGGCGTTTTGATGTAGGGGGTAATGTGCTGATCGGTTACGAATTTGCGAACCGGGTTTCCCTGCAGTTAAACGGACAAACCAGCTTTACGAACCTGGAGCCAAGGGATCATAGTGGTAACAATGGTGCGGTGCTGAGGAATGGAGGCTTTGGCATTTCCGTGGGATATCGTTTTTAATAGTTGATTAGGTTTTATATTGATGAACCGCTTTCTTTTTGAGGAGAGCGGTTTTTTTAGGTTCGTGCCCGTACAGGAGGCTACCCATGACAGTGCATGACGGTTGGATAACCGGTATCAAATATCTTTGAAGGGCAAAGGATTGCTTAACTATATTGATTAAAGGCCGTTCATGAATGCATTATTAGGAGTTTTTTTTCATTTTATCGGTGGCTTCGCTTCCGGCAGTTTTTATATTCCTTACAAAAAGGTAAAAGGATGGTCGTGGGAATCTTACTGGCTGGCAGGAGGTATTTTTTCCTGGCTGATCGTTCCGCCCTTAGCCGCCTGGTTAACCGTTCCCGGTTTTTGGGAGATCATTAAAACCACGGAGCCCGGCACACTGGGCTATGCTTATTTGTTTGGACTGCTATGGGGCATTGGCGGACTAACGTATGGTTTGGGCGTGCGCTATCTGGGCGTATCGCTGGGCAGCAGCATCATCCTGGGGCTTTGCATGGTCTTTGGTGCGCTGATCCCCGCCTTGTATTACCAGGTCAATCCGGCTGATGGGAAAGATACAATAGGAATGCTGTTTGAAACCGGTTGGGGCAGGGTGGTGATGGGAGGATTACTGGTCTGTATCATGGGCATCATCGTTTCTGGGAAAGCCGGCATGCGCAAAGAGAAGGAGCTGACAACGGCAGCGACAGCAGATAGTGAAGCGATTCCCGGTCTGGAGAATACCGCAGCCAAAGAAGCTGATCATTTATCCGGTAAAGATGAATATAAGTTTGGATTGGGTTTGCTGGTAGCCATCATTTCAGGCATACTAAGCGCCTGCTTTAATTTTGGTATTGAAGCCGGAAAACCAATGGCGGATGCCGCCAATGCCTTGTGGAAGGCGGCGCATCCTGGTCAGGGTGAGTTCCTTTTCCAGAATAATGTGTCCTATATAGTGATCCTTTGGGGAGGGCTGACCACCAACCTGATCTGGTGCCTGATCCTGAATGCCCGTAATAAAACCTTTGGTGATTATACCAATGCCCGTACGCCCATCCTGGCGAATATTATTTTTTGCGCCCTGGCAGGCACTACCTGGTTCCTGCAGTTCTTTTTCTATGGAATGGGGGAGAGCAAATTAGGAAATGGCCCCAGCTCCTGGATCCTGCATATGGCTTTTATTATATTGATCGCTAATGTATGGGGACTGGTATTAAAAGAGTGGAAAGGGGTGAGCAGGAAAACGTTGTTTACCGTTGTATGTGGAATCCTGATCATTCTGGTGTCCGTATTGCTGGTGGGCTATGGAAATTCATTGAGATAATGTATAAAAAATAATCTGATAGTATATGAGTGTTGAAGCAAAAACGTTTAAATATGTAAGCTATTTATGGGATGATGCAAAGGCCGCAGCGCTGGAAGGTGATGAAGTGGCATTGCTGATCTACCGTTCTAATTTGTTAGGGGCCGATTTACGGCTGACCAACTATGGCGGCGGTAATACTTCCTGCAAGGTAATGGCCAATGACCCGCTTACCAATGAGCAAAAGGAGATCCTTTATGTAAAAGGCAGCGGGGGGGATCTGGGCACTTTAAAAAAAGAAGGGCTGGCCGCCTTATATGTAGACCGTTTACGCAGCCTTAAGGCAATTTACCGGGGCATTGAGCAGGAAGATGAGATGGTAGAGCTGTTCAATCATTGTATTTATGACCTTAATTCAAAAGCCCCCTCTATTGATACGCCATTACATGCATTCCTTCCGTTTAAGCATATAGATCATTTGCATCCGGATGCTGCTATTGCTGTTGCTGCTGCAAAGGACGGAAAGAAAATAACAGCAGAGCTGTTTGGCGGATCCATAGGATGGGTGCCCTGGCAAAGACCGGGCTTTGACCTGGGGTTGCAATTGAAGCAATGCCTGGATGAGAACCCCGGCATCCGGGGTATTATGTTGGGGTCGCACGGGTTATTTACATGGGGTGATACTGCTTATGAAAGCTACCTGAATACCCTCGAAGTGATTGAAAAATGCGCTGAATATATTGAAGCGCATATCGGAAAGAACGGACCGGTGTTCGGCGGAGAAAAGGTAACGGCACTTTCAAAAGAAGAGCGGCTGAAAAAAGCAGCGGCGCTGGCTCCCGTATTAAGAGGTTTTTGTTCCTCCTACGTAAAGATGGTAGGCCATTTTACAGATGATGAAAAAGTGCTGGAATTCATTAATTCCAATGACCTGGATCGTTTGGCGCCTATGGGCACTTCCTGCCCTGATCATTTTCTGCGTACCAAGATCAGTCCGCTGGTGCTGAACCTGGCACCGGATGCAGCGCTGGATGATGTAACGGCCATCAGGGAAAAAATAGCACCACTGTTTGAAGACTACCGGAAAATGTATGCAGATTATTATAATGCCTGCAAACACCCGGACAGTCCTGCCATGCGCGATCCCAACCCGGTGATCATTATTTACCCGGGTGTAGGCCTGTTTGCCTTTTCAAAGGATAAGCAAACGGCAAGGGTAGCAGCGGAGTTTTATACCAATGCCATTAATGTAATGCGCGGGGCAGAAGCCATTTCTGCCTATACCTCCCTGCCAAGGCAGGAAGCTTTTAATATTGAATACTGGCTGCTGGAGGAGGCAAAGCTGCAACGCATGCCAAAGCCCAGGCCATTGAGTGGGCGTATAGCGCTCATCACAGGCAGCGGGGGAGGCATAGGAAAAGCCATTGCCAAAAAGTTTGCTGCAGAAGGCGCCTGTGTGATCATTAATGATATTAACGCGGAGCGGGTTGAAGTAACCAGGAACGAATTTCAAAAACAGTTTGGCAAAGATACCGCAGCTGCTGTGATGCTGGATGTAACCAGCAGTGATTCTGTAAAAGCAGCAATGGATGCAGCAGTGCTGGCGTTTGGAGGCGTGGACATCATCGTCAATAATGCAGGTATCAGCATTTCAAAATCTATAACAGACCATTCCATTGAAGAATGGGACCGGCTGTATGACATCCTTGTTAAGGGGCAGTTTATTGTTTCCAAACAAGGTGTTGCTGTTATGCGGAAGCAGGAGATGGGAGGAGATATAATCAATATCGTTTCAAAAAATGCGGTGGTATCAGGGCCTAATAATGCAGGGTATGGTTCTGCAAAGGCCGCACAGGCGCACCTGTCGAGGCTGCTGGCTGCCGAACTTGGAGCCGATAAGATCCGTGTAAACAGCGTGAACCCCGATGCGGTGATCGCCGATTCCAACATCTGGGCCGGTGGCTGGGCAGAAGGACGGGCAAAAGCTTATGGCATAACAGTAGAAGAATTACCTGCCTATTATGCAAAGCGCACGCTCATGAATGAAATGATCCTGCCGGAAGACATTGCCAACGCCTGTTTTGTATTTGTAAGCGGGTTGTTAAATAAGTCGACCGGTAATGTGCTGAATGTGGATGGCGGAGTAGCAGCGGCTTTCCTGAGATAAAAAAACGTCTTCATATAACAAGCAATACAAGAGTTGATGGTTGTCTAGCCGGTCAACTCGTTTTTTAATCTTTTGGTGAACAGGTGTACGAAAACCGGCTTTGATAGTTGTATATTTATCAGGGCCCTGATTGTTGATTGAAAAAAATACATTTATGTTATTAACGAAATTGCAGATAGAGCAGCATAACGAGGCATTACTGAAACAACACCAGCGAAACTTTGAATTTGTTTCCGGCTGTATTCCAAATGCAGATGCCCTTATAAAAAAGCTGATAGACTTCCAGGTAGCGATCCCTTCCTGGGCCCTGGGGAATGGCGGTACGCGTTTCGGGCGGTTTGCCGGAAAGGGCGAACCTTCTACCCTGGAACAGAAACTGGAAGATGTGGGATTGCTGCACCAGCTGAACAGATCGAGCGGCGCTATTTCCCTGCATATTCCCTGGGATATTCCCAAAGATGCAGGTGCATTGAAACAACTGGCCGCCCAACTGGACCTGAAGTTTGATGCCATGAACTCCAATACGTTCCAGGATCAGCCGGGTCAGCAACTGAGCTATAAGTTTGGCTCCTTACAGCATGTAGATAAAGCGGTGCGTCAGCAGGCAATCGATCACAACATCGAAGTAATAAAATATGGAAAGGAGTTGGGCGCTGAATCCCTGACAGTGTGGCTGGCAGACGGTTCCTGCTTTCCCGGACAGCTGAATTTTCGCAAAGCATTTAATAACACGCTGGACAGCCTTGGTATTATTTATGATGCCCTGCCGGATAACTGGAAAATGTTTGTAGAATATAAAGCGTATGAGCCCAATTTTTATTCAACAACAGTAGGAGATTGGGGACAGTCTTACCTGTTTGCAAGCAAGCTGGGCGATAAGGCTTATACCCTGGTTGATCTGGGGCATCACCTGCCCAATGCAAATATTGAGCAGATCGTAGCCCTGTTACTGAATGAGAAAAAACTGGGCGGTTTTCATTTTAATGACAGCAAATATGGCGATGATGATCTTACAGTGGGAAGCATTAAGCCTTATCAGTTGTTCCTGATCTTTAAAGAGCTGGTAGAAGGAATGGATGCGCGTGGAATGGATCATACAAAAGACCTGGGCTGGATGATAGATGCCAGTCATAACGTAAAAGACCCGCTGGAAGATCTGCTGCAAAGCGTGGAAGCCATAAAAATAGCGTATGCCCAGGCATTATTGGTTGATCCGAAAAAACTGGAAGCCGCACAACAGAACAATGATGTGGTGCTGGCACAGGAACTGCTGCAGGGAGCCTACCGCACAGATGTGCGCCCCCTGCTGGCAGCAGCAAGGCTGAAAGCAGGTGCTGCACTGGATCCTATTGGTTTGTACCGGCAATTGAAAGTGCGGGAGCAGTTGGTAAAAGAGCGCGGGGAGCATGCGGTGGCAACCGGGTTATAGAGGCAATGGTCAATAGTAAATGGGGAGTGGCGAGTAGGAAGCCGCAAGTGGAAAGCAGGAAGCGGGATCTGAAGAATGCAATGCTAACTGAACACTCAACACTCAAATCGGAACACTCAAATCTCGATTCTATATATAAATGAGCGCGATTCCAGGAATAGCAGTTTTCGATATTGGAAAAACCAATAAGAAATTTTTTTTCTTTAATGAGGACTATCAGATTGTGGAAGAGGATTGCCACTCCTTTGAGGAAACGGTTGATGAAGATGGTTTTGCCTGTGATGATATCCGTTTGCTGACCCAATGGGTAAAGGGCAAACTGGCTGCCAAATTAAAAGACCCCGGTATAAAAATAAAAGCGGTCAGTTTTTCTGCTTATGGCGCCAGTTTTGTGCATTTAGGCGCTTCCGGCAAGGCCATTGCGCCTTTGTATAATTATTTAAAACCTTTCCCCGGGGAATTGGAAACGGCCTTTTATGCAAAATACGGCGGTGCCGATCTGTTTGCAACAGAAACGGCATCACCTGTTTTAGGCAACCTGAATTCAGGGTTGCAGCTATACCAGATAAAAGAACAGAAACCGGCATTATTCCGGCAAATACATACCTCCCTGCACCTGCCCCAATATATGGGCTACCTGATCCACGGGCAGCTGTTTTCCGATATTACCAGCATCGGGTGTCATACCGCGCTATGGAATTTTCAGGAAAACAGGTATCACCGCTGGGTTGCAGCCGAGGGTCTGGATCAGAAACTGGCGCCGGTCTTTTCATCAAAAGACACCGTTAATGCAATGATTGAGGGACAGCCGTTAAAATGCGGGGTTGGCCTGCATGACAGCTCTGCTGCCTTTATTCCTTATATGCAGGTGATCAAAGCCCCCTTTTTACTGCTTTCTACCGGAACCTGGTGCATTTCTATGAACCCGTTTAATAAAGCCCCGCTTACTGTAGCAGAGCTCAGGCAGGATTGCTTATCGTACCTTACTTATGAAGGAAGCCCGTTAAAATCATCAAGATTGTTTGCAGGCAATGAGCATGAGCAGGAGGTCAAAAAACTGGCGGATCATTTTCATGTGAACCCTGCCTGTTTACATGATATCCGTTATGATCCGGAATTACTGGCTGATGCGCCCGGCGTTAACCCCACTGCTGCATTCCGTTTCTCAGAAGGGGCAACCATACAGAAAGCCTATCATGAACTGATCGCCCACCTGGTAAGGAAACAGGAAAGATCAACCCGGCTGGTATTGAGCAATACACCGGTAAAGCAGCTGTATGTTGACGGGGGATTCGCGCGCAACGGAATCTTTATGAACCTGCTGGCAAAGGCCTTCCCGCAGCTGGAAGTGTATGCTGCGTCCGTATCACAGGCTACGGCAGTTGGTGCGGCACTGGCCATTCATTCGGCCTGGAATACGAAAGAAAAAATAGATCACCTGGTGGAAGTAAAACGCTATTGATCATTTCTTTTGACCGGTGATTTTATAGATTTCGTCATAGGTGTAGGGTTTATAGGTTACACCAAGCCTTAATGCATTTTCTTCTATGGTGGAATCAAAGCCGGCATCTTTCCGCCTTTTGTTTACATTTTTTGGGTCTCTGACCGGAACAACATAGTCAAACATTTTCTTTTCCCCTGTTCCAGGATCAGTGATCTGCTGACTGAAAACCTGGGTGCCATAGACCTGTTCTTTTCCTTCGCCTGCCAGCTTTCTGTCCAGCATCATCGCATAGTACCGGAACGGGAGTTCTTTTGTTTCAGCAGCTTTTTTTATCAGTGGTAAGTAAAAGGGGATTTTGTCGGAATGTTGTATTACAAAAAAAACAGCAGTATTGGTGGGCTCACCAACAAGCGACTTTCCTGGATAACCATAGTGGGCGATAATTTTTTCAACCTTTGCCAGGTTCATTTTATCGATGCTATTCATAATGCCCCAGCCATTCCTGTCCAGCGAATCCCGTGGTATTTTCAGTAGTTTGGAGATCGTGTCCTTTCTTGTTTCGGTGGGATTGCCCACTATGTATTCTCTGATGCCCTGATCCATTATCAGAATAGTATCCAGCTTATTTTTTAATGATTGATGAATGACTGTCTGCCCGGAACTGATCATTCCAGACAGGACCAGTGCTGCAAAAATAAGTATCCCCTTCATAGACAGGCCTGTTTTATACTGTAAAAGTACCGGGAATAATGACATGAAAAACCGGATAATCCGGACAAATCAGGAGAAATCTTAAATTTTAGTGCGGCAGTTTCTGGCTGATCCTTCCATATACCCAGGTGCCTGCAATCGCGCTGAGCAGGGTAATGATGACTACCGTGGCTCCTGTGCCGATCTGGGCGTACAAAGGGCCCGGGCAGGCACCGGTAAGCGCCCAGCCCGCTCCAAAGATCAGCCCGCCAAAGATCTGTCCCTTATTAAATTTTTTAGAAGGTATTTCAATTTTTTCCCCTGAGATCGTTTTTATGTTGAATTTTTTGATCAGGAATACTGAGAGCATTCCCACCCCAACGGCGCTGCCGATCACTCCGTACATATGAAAAGACTGGAAGCGAAACATTTCCTGTATGCGGAACCAGCTGATGACCTGGGCTTTTGTCAGCACAATACCAAAAATGATTCCTGCAATCAGAAACTTTATATTGGAATACCCTTTTCCAGTTTTTTCTGCAGCAGTTGTTGCAATAAATTCATCCTGATTTTTCAATACCGGATCATTATCTCCCCTGATCATTTTTTGAACATTTTTAAGTTATAAAGAAAGCACCCATGGAAGTATCAGGTTAGCTACAACGAATCCCCCGGTCATAAAACATATGGTTGCTACCAGGGAGGGCCATTGCAGGTTGGATAATCCCATAATAGCATGACCGCTGGTGCAGCCTCCGGCATATCGGGTGCCAAAACCTACCAGGAACCCACCTGCGACCATCAGTAAAAAGCCGCGTATTGTAAACAATGCATGCCAGTTGATAATGTCCAGCGGCACCAGGTTGCTGTAATCGTGAATGCCGTATTTAGCCAGGTCAGCAACCAGCGCTGGTGCCACCTGCACCGGCTCAGAGCCGGTAAGGAAAAGGGCAGCGATGGCCCCTCCTGTTAAAATTCCCAGCACAAAAAACAGGTTCCAGACCTCTTTCCTCCAATTGTACCGGAAGAAAGGTATTTTGGATGGAAAACAGGCTGCGCAAATATGCCGTAATGAAGAGCTGATGCCCAGTGATTTATTGCCCAGGAGCAGGAGTGCCGGAACCATGAGCCCTATGAGCGGACCGGCTATATACCAGGGCCAGGGCTGTGTTATAAATGCAGACATAATAAAATTTTATGCAATGCAATCTATTCAATTATTTCTTTATTAACTCAATAAATAACTCACGGCCTTTTCTTTGAGGAATGCTGTTATAACATGCTTCCAGGTGAATGATCTTAAAACCTGACCAGAACAACTGCCGGTATTCGGGCTTTGTACCTCCAAACGGAGGGCCGGGGTCAGGGAACCGGGTGCTGAACAACACCCCGGCCAGTTTGCCATTTGTATTTAATAGCTGGTGCATTTTAGCAACATAGTTTTTTCTTAATGAAGGGTTCAATGCACAGAAGAATGTTTGCTCCAGCACCAGGTCATAAGACCCTTCGTAATGAAAAAAATTGGTACACACGGCAGTGACCTGGTTACCAAAAAGCTGTTGCAGGTTTGCTACTGCGGCAGGTGCAATATCTATTAAAGTAAGATTGGTAAAACCCAGGTTCAAAAGCGCTGCAGCCTCATAGGCATTGCCGCAACCCGGTATCAGTATCGCTATGTTCTTATCAGGTACCTGCTGCATAAATTGTACAATGGGCGGTGTGGCATAGCCTACATCCCAGCCGGTTGCTCCTGCCAGCCAGCGGTTATTCCAGTAATCTTTATCAAGTTCAGGCAAATGGTTTTTGTTTTCCATTTAAACAACCAAAGTTATAATAAGTTGAAAAACGGAGCACGGCTTACTAAGGAAACAGGTCCGCATTGGCCTCCGGGATGTTGCTCCTGTGCTTCTTGGTTAAGGGTACCTTAAACTGTTGTTTCAGCTTTGGGGGCTGGCCCAGAAAGGGTCCGGGAAGTTGTCAGCCGGGGGCGCTGTATGCAACTGCTGCAGTGCTTTCCCAACGTTATTCAGTTGCTCATCTGTAAGTGTTTTTTCCAGATGGGGAAAAACCGTTCGTTCCTCATAACGTATATGGCGATGCAGCAGGTCTGCAAGTGATTGGAACTGCGCCACATCAGGGTTGCCCCCGGCAATTTGCTGTATCAGTTGCTCTATTTCCCTGTGCTCTTTCATAGCCTGCCGGCAAAGCAGGTCTTCCCTGTTGCCGAAAAGCAGGGTTTCTTCTTCATGAAAATGTTGCTGCAGTTGCTCCTGCCAGTAATAACGGATGTATGCCTGTATGCGCGCTGCGGCCACTTTTAAACACAGGCCCTGTTTGATTTTCCAGCAAAACAGTAACCCGAAATGATGATCGCGGGAAAGCTGGATGATCTGTTCGGCTCTTTTCATATGGTTCTTTATAAATAGGAGAATGATTTTTCCAGGTCAATTGCTTTGGGAAACAGGATATTGTTTTCCAAGTGAATATGCAGGTGCAGGTCTTCTTCAAATTCCTTAAGGGCATGGTATGCCGTACGGTAGGTGTTACAGCCATCCGGGGGTACCGTATAATCACTGGTAAGCAACCTGATGGTATTGAAGCGCTCTCCTTCCGTATTGTGCTCGTGCAGCATCGTATATATGGGATTTTGCACAGAGCCGAACGGGGCGGATGGCTGCCGGGTATGCAACTGGCTGGCCTGTACCATTTTTTTTATAAAAGGAAATAGCATCAGCTCCTCTTTTTTCATATGCATTGTCAGCTCTCCTGCACATTCAGAAAAAAGTTTTTTTATTTCAGAAAGCTCCGGGTGCTTTTGCCCGTGAACGGTATTTATTTTTTCAAGCAGGCCTTCTATTGCCGGTATTTGTGCTGATACATACCGGTGATGCTTTTTTTCTATATAATCGGCCAGCAGGTCCAGCGGCCAGGTGTTATAATCAACACCAGGCTTCCCCTGGGGATCAATTTCTTTAAGAGCACTTAATACTTTGTTCAGATCGACCTGTGCTTCTTTACAGGCCGTTTCTATGGACCGGTTTCCATTGCAGCAAAAATCCAGTCCGAATTTTTCAAATACAATTCCGGTACGCAGGTCGCTGGCTGCAATTGTACCAATGCTATCATCTTTAGAAATATTCATCATCTATTTTTTTATTGTTTTTAAAAATGAGAAGGAGCGCATTTATGTGCTTTTTAAATTTTCTGAAAACCCTGCGCATTTCCGGGATCCGTTTTCTTCCCCGCCGGTGCGTAAGGGCGTTATATCCTGTGTTTATAGCCCTCTGTTTTATGTTGGTTTTACAAATAAAGAAATGCCAAATGTGGTCAGGCCCGCCAGCTTCAGGATTTCGCAGGTAACAAAATAAAAATGCAACCAGGACGGGGCCTGTGGCACTCCCTGTATCGCCAATTCAGCCCTTGCATTTAATGAAGGCAATAACCAGATCTTTTGCAGTATTAACAGGCAAAGCGGCAGTGCAAATAACAGGTTCATTTTTGACCACGCAGGAGTTTTGGCGGTAACAATAACCAGCCCGATGGCAATTGCTAAAACGAGTTCAACCTTATTGAGCGCCGTGAATACTATTTTACCAATGCCCAGCCCCAGCGGCACGGTAATGCCCGGAGCCCTGAACTTAAGCCAGGCCTCCATAAAGCTGATCGCGCACAGGAACCCGATCCATATAAAGACCAAAGGAACAGCAAAGGGGTATTTAACGATCATTTGATTTTATTTTACGGATTAAAAAAACGGTTGTTTATACCAGGGGTTTTTCGGCGCTGCCGCGGTAGTATGCTATTTTTGATAAGAACATTACTGCCATTTTTCCGCTTCGCCATAAGGCCTCCTCAACAACGGGGCCTGTATAGAGCTCATTAAGCGTTTCCTGCCAGAGCTTCAGCCATCTGTCAAAATGTTTTTGCTCCACCGGCAACCGGGCATGTGGTGGAAAAGGGCTTCCAAAGTAGGTGTGCTTGCCCAGTAATACGGTTTGCCAGAAACGGTACATCTTTTCCAGGTGCTCCGGCCACCGGTCTGTAATGACCCGGTTAAAGATGGGGCCGATCAGGACGTCTGCTCTCACCTTTCCATAGAACGTGTCCACCAGCAGGCGGATGTCTTCAATTGTTGTAATATCTTTTTTTTCAGTCATGATAAAATAATCAGGTCATATAAAAATACCTTGCCAGGTAAAATAATGCCCAGCCTGTAAAGCTGATGATGAGTATCCACACCCATGCAGGAATGCTTTGTGGTGTTTCGCTGCCCTCTATTAAAAAGGACTTTTGATCCCCTTTACCATAGGCATTGACCATTAATGGCACCACCCCGTCTACTATAGCGTTTTCTTTGATACCCTCAATAGCAATGGAAGGCCCGTTGCGTACTGTAAAAGGGATTTTCCGGATGCCTTCTTTTCCGGTTGGGTCTTTGCTTACAATTTTTAATACATGCTCTCCGTCAACCAGTTTGCGTGTATCCAGTTCAAAATTTACAGGTGCGGCTACTGCAGCAACGGGTTGGGGATCCTCATCAATAAAAATGTATATAATGCTTTTATGCATCTTACAGGTTGTTTAAAATGGATCTTTTAATGTGACTGGCGGACTTTTCCCCGGGCCGGATCAGCCATTTTACCGAAAAGAACAGGGTTGCCAGTACAATA
This sequence comes from Niabella ginsenosidivorans, assembly GCF_001654455.1. Lineage (NCBI taxonomy): Bacteria > Pseudomonadati > Bacteroidota > Chitinophagia > Chitinophagales > Chitinophagaceae > Niabella > Niabella ginsenosidivorans. Next base: position 3,463,957 of record NZ_CP015772.1, on the reverse strand, counting down.
ACAACGGCTGTCCATACGATTATATAGTCCCATCTGTTATTGGGACCGGCACCATGGGTAATCCCTTTTAAAACCCGGGGTTGATTGCGCTCGCATACCGGGCAGGCTATTGCAGCCAGGTGCAACAGCAGGAGCAACAATAAGGAGGTTGTTGTTTTTCTTTTCATTATTTCTGAGCTTTGGATTTTACCAGTTCTATAATTTTCTTTATTTCATCAGGGGTTACTTTTTTGCCATTGTTTCCCCAACTGGTACGTTCGTGGTTAATAATAGCGGCTACTTCGTTTTCTGTAAAACTCATATTGGTTCCTACGGAAGGCATTGCACCATATTCAGGCCGGGCATCGTAGCCGTTCATAATAATGTCTACATATTTTTCCAGATCATCGCCCAATACAACCGGGCTTCCTTTCAGCGGCGGAAAAGCGCCCGGCAGCCCTTCCCCGTTTTCCTGGTGGCAGGCCTGGCAATTAGCGGCAAATAATGCTTTCCCGTCCAGTTCGGGTACTGCATCAGGGTTTCCCGGTACCGTTTTCTTTCCGGATTTGTATAAAAATGCCGGGGCAGAGCTGCCGTCAGGCAGCGGAGTCTGCTTCAGGGATTGCAGATAGGCGATCAGGTAAAGCGCCTCTTTGGTGGCTACTATTTTCCCATCTGCACCTTTCATAAATCCGGCGGGTACATTAACCACCACATCATTTTTTGCAGGCTCTTTTTTTACGGTAAATAACCAGGTATATGCGGGCATTACTGATTCTTTTACTACCGCCCTGGGATTATACAGGTGCACCAGGTTCCAGTCTTTGCCGGGCTGCCGGTTGCCTACATCTGTAAGATCGGGCCCTGTGCGTTCTGTGCCCATCAGGGTAGCGGTATTTCTCCAGAAATCGGTACGGTGAATAGCTGCATAATCTGCCGCAAGGCTGGGGCGGCTTCCCCAAACTTTATCCATATCCACATTACGCACCTGTTGGGTATGACAGGCAACGCAGCCGTTAGCTACAAATATTGCTTTTCCCTTTCTGGCGTCCGTACTCAGGGGGGAGGCGCCGGGCAGCGGGGCATTGTGCTGCTGGTTATTGATGGCGGGCAGTATAGCCACCATAACAGTAAGGCCAATAAAAAACAATGCTGCGGTTCCAAAAAGTTTTTTATGATTATTAAAAAAATTCATGCTGCCGGTTTAATGAAAATTATGCAATGGGTTGTGCGGAGAGGTTATTGTCCTTTTCCAGCTTTTCTATAGCCGCTTCTTTTACATCTACTATATAGCTCCTGGACAACATCCTGTATATATTATAGGCAAAGAACAGGTGCGACAGCCACATCAGGCTGCCGCCGATGGCACGCCACAGCCAGTAAGGTGCCATCAGCACTACACCATCAATAAAAGGTTTCCCTTCTTTCCACAACAGGCCTTTTAAAGTGCTGCCATACATCAGTGGAATTGTATAAAACAGCATGCCGATGAATGCCAGCCAAAAATGCACCCCGATGGTGATCTGCGGAGCCTCCTTACCCGTGAGCCTGGGTATGAGCGCGTATATGGCTGCCCACAAAAAGAAGCAAATGATGCCATACATGGTCAAGTGGGAGTGTGCCACAGTAAAGTCAGTAAAGTGCCATATCAGGTTTGTTTCGCGAAACGCTTCTGCTGTCCCCTGCATAGAGCCTGTAAAATAAAATACGGTGCCTACCAGGAAGAAGGGGAGCGTATAGCTGCCCTTGACCTTATACCAGGTTCCTTTAAACGTCATCAGGAAATTAGTGGTTCCGGCAATGACCGGAATAGCCATGCCGGCACTTCCTACAATGGCAACGGTTTGCAGCCACCAGGGAATAGCACTGAACACAAAGTGATGTGTTCCTATTAAGGTATAAAATAGGATCTGCGTCCAGAAGGCGAGGATACCCAGGCTATAGGAATAAATGGGCTTGTTCAATTGCTGCGGCAGAAAGTAATATACAATACCAAGCGTGAACAGCATAAACCACATTCCCACACCCTGGTGCATATAATAGCCCTGTGCTATGGTCTCACCCAGTCCGTTTTGCCAGTAAGGGATATAAGCTACCAATGCAATAACAATGGTAAAGATGATGGATGAAACGATGTACCAGCTGGAGATGTAAATTTCCTTTGTGGTGCGCCGGGCTATGGTTTTCATAAAGTTGATCAATGTTAAGACCAGCCCGATCGCGAACAGCAGCATTACCGGCCAGATGTATTCGCGGTATTCACCGCCGCCATTATTAATGCCGGCCAGCAGGCAGATCGTGCCGGCTATTACTGACGCATTGATCAGGTATAAACTGTACCATGCCCATTTTATATTAGCCAGCTTTGTATTGCATACCCGTGGCACAATATAATAGCCAAGCCCCAACATGCCCAGCGAAGCCCAGCCCCAGAAAACCGAATTGGTATGCACCGGCCGTAACCTGCCAAAGCTGAGCCAGCTTATATGATCCGCATCCGGCGCTACAAATTTGATCCCTATATATTCCCCAACGGTAGTGCCGAATAACAGCCAGAATGTGGCGCAGCCCAGGTACCACAGCACCAGGCGCCCCAACTCCGGGTCTATGTTCGGACGCTGTTGCGCTTTTTGTTTCACCGCAACTATGGGCAGGCCGGGCTCCCCGTTGATGCTCAGCAGGCCCCTTTTATCCTCAGCAGGCTGATCACCGGATAATTCCCTGTTCGATAATTGATAATCCAGCGCCTGTTTTCTCCTGCTCAGCAGCCGGGCTGCCTCTTGTTCCGGTAAATGATCCAGGTAAGCTGCCAGCTGACCGGCCTTTTCCAGATTTTGCCTGTTTTGAAACCGGGTATATACATTTTTTAATTTAATGGTCAATAGCACAATTGCTAATGAAATGGGGATCAGCAACAGTACAATGGTAATGAGGATGCCCGTTTGGCTTAAAAGCGGTTTATGGGTTGCATCTGCTGCTGCCTGCGCAAATGTATTTAACGGAATATCTGTAGCTGACAGGCTGGTCCAGGCTACCAGCAGGATGCGTACAGTATTTTTGGGGATCTTGGTCTGCAGTACCCTTTCAATTTGCCGGCTGCTTAAGCTGCCAGTGCATTCTTTTAAAAAGGAGGCGTCCGGTCTGCCTGTTTTTTTCCGGAGCAGTTCTCTGATCTGCTGCACTTTAACCAGCAATAACAGTACAATAGCAAATAAGAACAATGCAAGTACCAGCAAAATGAACAGGGGCCCATCGCCTGAATCAAGCGAAAACCTGTAAGGACGCATTGTCTGCGCCTGCAACCGCACCATTCCTGCCAGACAGGCGAACGCACAGGAGATGATCTTTTTTAAATAGCCTTGTGATTTCATATAAAGGATATTAATACCTTTTTATCTTTTATTATCTGAAAATTATTTCCGTTTCAGGAAGAGCATGTTTTTTGCCAGCTCCTCGCTGAAAATGCCCACCCTTGCCTTTTCCAGCATGGAGATCAGCTTTTTCCTTATTTCTTTGTATTCATTATGAATGGGGCAGGGGCGTGTTTCCGAGCATTGCTTCAATCCTAACCCACAGCCTGAAAAGAGCTTATCACCGTCTATGGCTTTTACAATATCCGCCAGAGAATGCTTCCTGCTGGCATCATCCAGGTAAAACCCGCCGGCAGGGCCTTTCTGTGATTGGAGCAACCCCTTTTTACTGAGGTTTTGCAGGATCTTGGCAACAAAGTGCTCCGGGGAGTCAATGCCTCTGGCAATGTCTTTAATGCTTACTTTATTGCCACCCTCCGATTTATGGGCAATGAACAGGACTGCCCGTATTGCATATTCACAAGTCTTTGAAAACATTTTTTCTTTTTCAGTGCGAAGATAGCTTCAAATTTAATAAAAGACAAAAATATCTTTTATTTTACATAAGCCGTAATGCCGAAACCGGGAACGGGGGATGCTCTTTATCCGTTGAGCTCTTTCATGAGTTGCTCAAAAGCTGCTTTTAAGGCTGCCAGTTCCCGTTCTACCACGCCCAAGCGCTCTTCTATAGCGTTATTAGCAGGCGCGGAGGCTGCAGCAGCGGGTTCTGAGGTATAGGTTTCAAGGGTAGCTGCATTGGCAAATAAATGCATATAACGGGCTTCTTTTTGTCCCGGCTGGCGCGGCAACTGGCGTATATAAGGTATGGCGCCTGCGGACAGTTTTTCCAGTACGGTTTGCACTTCAGACAGGTCATCAAATTCATACAGCCTGCCTGCATTGCTGTTGATCTCACCGGGGGTAAGCGGCCCTCTTAAAAAGAGGAGGCACAATACAGCCAGCTCATCAGGGGTAAACTGGTAATTTAATGCAATCGTATGCCTGTATTTTACCACCCTGCTGCTACCGCCGGTTACTGTTGCAGCCAGGCCTTTCCGTTTTAAACGATCCAGCACCAGGGCAACCGTCTGCTCATTGTAATTCACTACCGGGTGCCGCGCTGTTTTTTGATTACAGGCAGCGGTGAGTGCATTCAGTGTCATGGGATAATATTCCGGGGTGGTTTTTGACTTTTCCATCAACGCTCCCAATACGCGGATCTCTTCGCTGTCCAGTACCGGCAATGATCTTGGTTCAGTTGTTTCAATACTCATAATTGAGGATAAAAATACAATAAGAAGGGTAATATTGAGCAGGTTCAGAAATCGTTATATCTTTACGCTATTAAATCTGACTGTTTGGGTGGTTCCGGGTTTTATAGTGCAGCAGTATCCAATGGTCAGCGTTTTTATTGAACGGGTTAAGAAAAAGGCATGAACAGAGCACAGCAAAGATCGCATATCACTGGTATATAAATCATGGTAGGCCTTCCTGTATACTCCGCCGGCTGGTGAAGCAGCGCCAAAAGACAAGTTTTTAGAAGAGGATCACATTAAAGGATGATATGGTACGTTATTGCAAATGGTTAATAGGCAGCAGTATTTTTTTTACCCTGGAAGCAAGGATCTTTCATGCGGTATGCATCGGGCTTATAGCCTGCATCTCCGTTAATATTCCCATTGCTGTTTACCTGGGCATTCCCCGGGTACCGCTTCTGTTAAGCGGGGTATCTGTGGTGGCCGGCGTATTGTATTACCTGTCAAGATTTAAAGGGCTGTACCCGGTAAGTGTGGCTCTATTCCAGGTTTTTGTAAATATAGCCCTTATTGCCAACTATTATTTCAATTCCGGCATCAACGGGCCTACCTATACCATCTTCCTGCTTGCCTTCCTGGTTTCAGTGGCCACTTCGCCCACCCGGCAGTATTACATATGGCTGCCATTGAATGTGCTGCTGATCACCGGCCTGATGACCGTGGAACTGATGCAGCCGGGAATGATCCGGCTGACCTACCGGAATGCAACCAGCAGGTATGTTGACCTGGCTACTTCTTATTGCATTATTGCAGGATTTGCTTTCCTGATTACAGCGTACATCCGGAAAGCATATAACCGTCAGCGTGAAGAACTGGTAGCGCAATCCGCCGCGCTCCGGGCGGCAAACAATACCAGGAACAGGCTTTTATCCATACTTGGGCATGATCTGAAAGAACCGTTGGCTTCCTTGCAGGGCTACCTGGAAATGCTGGCAGATTTTGACCTGGAAGAAGAAGAGAAAAAGGAAATAAACAGCCAGTTGCTGGTAATGACGAAGAATACGTCTATAATGCTTTCCAATATTCTTTTATGGACAAGAAACCAGGAGCAACACTTTCATGCAAACCTTCAGCCCCTGGCCGTTAGTGATGCGCTCCGGTCTGTTAATGACCTGGCGCGCAGCATCAGCAGCAGGAAGCAGATCACTTTCCGGTCTGATTTACCGGAGGATGCGGGAGTTATGGCAGACCGGCAGATGCTTGAGCTCATTGTGCGGAACCTGCTGATGAATGCCATTAAATTTACGCCAAAAGAAGGTAATATCTGTTTGTCGGCCCAAATTGATGGCACTGATTGCAGGATCATAGTAAGGGATGATGGTATCGGCATTCCTGAAGCATTGCAACCGCATATATTCTCATTGGAGTCCAGACCAAGGTTTGGAACTGAATCGGAAAAAGGAACGGGGCTTGGGCTGATGCTCTGTAAGGAGTTTACAGATATAATGGGCGGGCAACTGACTTTTACAAGCGATGCCGCCGGGGGCACTACTTTTGTTTTAACACTGCCTTCTGTGCCTGTAGTAAGGGCGCACAAAGCCCGGACACAAAAAGATTTGCATTTTTAACTGAAACCGCGTTTTAAGGGCCCATTGTTACTGTCACAGGCTATCGTTTATTTACCGGAATGGATCTTCAGATCGGGAAAATTTTTCCTCAGCAATAAAAGCCGGTACCGGACGTCACTGTAAATGATGCCTACAAACAGGCAGCCCGCAGCCAGGTACAGAATACCGGTATTGTATTTAATATAGCCGATACCGCCTGCAATACACCCCAAGAAGAAGAAACTGATGATTGCAAAACGTAATTTTATGGACGCATTCAGTTTCTTTTTTTGCTCCGGCTTGCGGTAAAAGAATAGCTGGGAAAGCTCAATGCCCAGGTCAGTAAACAGCCCTGTAAGATGCGTAGTGCGCACCACCGCATTGGAAATACGGGTTACCAGCGCGTTTTGCAGTCCCATGGCAAATAAAAGCGTACAGGCGATGATGTACGCATGCTTTTGCGCAACGCCGGTACCTGACAGCGCAACGCCCGTAAGCAGCAGTATTTCAGTAAACACAGGTATTGCATTGGCATAACGCTGGTTGCGCTTTATTGTAATTTCAACAATGGTGCTGGAAACAAAAGCCCCTGAAAGAAAAGATATAATGTAGATCAGGAACACCCATGTAGCAGCTGCATCTTTTTTAACAACTCCATCTGCAAAATAGGCAAAATGCCCTGTAATATTAGTGGTAAGCACCTGTACCGCAAAGAACCCGGCTACATTTACAATGCCTGCAACAAAAGATAAGAGTGATGCCAGTTTGAGATTGTGCACCAGCCGCCTGCTTTTTCCCTTATGCCTGAACATATCTGAATATAAGATTTCTGAATGCAAAGATACTGATTGGTTCCGCTGTACAAGTGCGCCTGTTAGGTTGGGTAAGATTAAAGGATAGGTTTGTCATTGAGCGTTCCCGCAGGTGTTGAGGGCAATAATAATAATGCCGATAAGCAGCAGGGAGGCAAAAAGGATTATTTTCTTTCTGACCTGGAAATTGAATTGCGGATCATCCATCTGCTATTTGTTAAAGGTGCTGTTGTTCTTCTTCTGGAAGATAAAAGTAAAGGTATTTTTAATTTTTATCCATTTCCTGTGGCGCGCCGCTTCATCAGGCTTATTCCTTCAGTATAGCAGCCATTGGGTCAGCCCGGCAGAACTTTTACTCGCCAGGAAAATGAATCCGCCTGATGGGGTGTATATGCAAATCGGATTCACGGCGGATCAGATCAGGCTTTCTTCACAAATTCTGATTTGAGCGCCATAGCTCCGAAACCGTCAATCTTACAGTCAATATTATGATCGCCATCCACAAGGCGGATATTTTTTACTTTGGTTCCCGCTTTTATACTTTGGGAAGCGCCCTTCACCGGCAGGTTTTTTATGGTTATAACGGTGTCGCCGTTTTGAAGTATATTCCCGTTGCAATCCTTCACCACAAGCGCATCTTCATTTGTATCATTGTCTTCCGGGTTCCATTCATGTCCGCATTCAGGGCAAACCAGCAGGTTATCCATCTGGTAGGTATATAGGGATTTGCATAATGGGCATGGCGCCAGTTCCGTCATTTTCTTATTATTTTTTGAGGCTGCAAAAGTAAGGATATTGCCCGCAAAATCTGAATGAGGAACGTAGCTTATGCGCTTTTATTTCATTTAATATTAATAAAGGAGCAATTAATAAACAATGGTTTATAGAAAGCCTGAAAATAATACAACGCAGCAGCAAAAAGACCTGTTGCGTTGTAAAAGGGTTGGGATGATTGCTGGGTTTTTAATATGAAAAGACCATATTCACAAAGGCCTTCGGCTGTTTTTCTTGAGGAGGCCTTTATACGATAAGAGCTGCGTAGAGAGCATGGTCATAACCGTACCTTGATACTTTGTTTATATGGCCTTAAACTGACCTGGACCTGTTAATATTTTAATGTTTGTAGTCAGGAGTAACTGATACATGAATTCAGATGTTAAGAAAACAATGCTTTGCGTAACCCTAATGCCGCTTCCTTTATTGAGAATTTGACAGCTTCAATGTGATCTAACGGATTTAACAGGCCGTAATCATGAATAAGCCCGTTGCAGGTTTGAATGGTTACGGGCACACCTGCTTCATCTAATTTGCGGGCATAAGCTAATCCCTCATCAAAAAGAATATCATTTTCCGCCAGCTGTACCAAAGCCGGCGGCAGGCCTTTCAGCTTTTCCGATGATGCCTGCAATGGTGACGCGTAATATTCTTTTCTTTTGCCTGTATCGGGTAAATAATGATTCCACATCCATTTCATCATTCCTGCAGTCAAAAATCGCCCTTCTGCGTATTGCTGCCAGGATGCACGGGTGAAATCAGCATCTGTTACAGGCCATAAAAGCAATTGGAATTTTATAGCCGGTCCGCCTTTATCTTTTGCCATCAGGCAGGTTACGGCAGCCATATTGCCACCCACACTGTTTCCGGCAATGGCTAAATTTGATCCATCCACACCTATTGCTGCACCGTTTGCTGCTACCCATTTTGTAACTGCGTAAATTTCATTGATAGCTGTTGGAAATTTTGCTTCAGGAGACCGGGTATAGTCTACAAAAACCGCTGCTGTACCGCTGTTCACCACTAAATCCCTCACGAGTCTTCTGTGCGTCGGATAATCTCCCAAAACCCAGCCGCCACCGTGAATAAAAAGAAACACCGGCAGCACTGTATCTTTTGCCTCTTCCGGTTTTACGATTACGGTTTTCACAGTAATGCCATCCTGTACGATTTCTTTTTCTTTTTCGGTTATACCGGAAGTATCAACTTTTACAGATTTTTGGGCGCTTTCCAGCACTTTTCTTGCTTCATCGGGCTCCATTTCCTCCATTGGCTTTCCGCCACTGCTATTCAGTTCTTTCAGAAATGCTCTGATTCCTGTTAATATTTGCGGATCTTTTTCCGCCGGGATAATTTGAGGCATAATAAAATTTTTTGTGATGAATGTTGAATAAATGACCTGCTCTGCGTCATTTTAATAATATTGTTTTTCAAGTTCCCTGATAACCACCTTTGCCATTTCTTTTGAGCTGAAAGGATTTTGCCCTGTGATCAGATTGCCGTCCACCACTACGTTTGAAGTCATAGGTATAAACGCTTTTTTCAGATCAGCTCCACGTTCCTTAATGGCTGCCTCCAGGTTAAAAGGAACCTCTCTTTTTCGCCTTGCTATCGCTTCTTCAAACCAGTCAAAGCCGGTCATTGATTTTCCCCTGATCAAATATTCACCATCGGGGAGTTTCACATTCAGCAATCCGCCTACACCATGGCAAATAGCTGCTACCATTTTTCCTTTCCCGTATTGATTGCTGATGATCGCTTGCAGCGTGGCATCATCCGGAAAATCGTACATTGTAGCGTGCCCGCCTGCCAGATACACACAATCAAAAGCATCGTTCTTTACGGCCTCCAGACTTCCGGAATGGTTCAGCTCATCCATAAAAGCCGGATTTTCGTAATAATCCCTTGAAATTTTATCCAAAACCAAAGGTTTCAGGCTTTCCGGGTCAATGGGTACTTTTCCACCTTTAGGGCTTGCAATGGTAATGCCCCAGCCTTTTTCTTTTGCACTGTGATATATATGGGTCAGTTCGCTCAGCCACAAACCGGTTTTCAGCCTGCCGCTTGCATACATAGCTACGTTGGTTACTATTAGCAGGAGCTCTTTCATTGTTGATGAATTTGTTATTGATCAGTAGCAAAATTCGTGTCAAAAATAGCAGGCTCCGGTAGCCCGATCAATGAAGTTTGTAACAAAATCTCTGTTTAAGATTTCATTTTTCTTCGGATGAATTTTTCAGTTAAATGAAGCCCGGAATTCTAACGGCGAAACCGAGGTACGGTTTTTGAACAAACGATGAAAAGATTGCGGATGCTCAAAGCCAAGGTGATAAGCAATCTCAGATACAGACATTCCTGTGGTGGATAAAAGTTCTTTTCCTTTCTCAATTAACCGGTTTTGAATGTGCTGTTGAGTGGTCTGGCCGGTTTGTACCCGTAACATATCACTGAGGTAATTGGGGCTTAAATGCAATGCATTGGCCACAAAATGGACGGTAGGAATGCCATATACAACCAATTGATCATTTTTAAAATAATTATCCAGCAGGGCTTCCAGCTTTGTAAGTAAATCGCTGCTGGCTTTTTTTCTGGTAAGAAACTGCCGGTTATAAAAGCGGTCGCAATATTTCAACAACAGGTCAATATTGGACACCAGCAGATCCTGTGTAAATGCATCCATATTGGCATCGGTTTCCCGGCTGATATTTTCTATAATATCCATTATGGATTTTTCTTCCTTTTCTGAAAGATGAAGCGCTTCATTGCTTGCATATGAAAAATAGCCATAGGTTTTGATTTGCGATGCCAAAGGGTAGCCCTGAAAAAAATCAGGGTGCATAACCAGTACGAACCCCTTCACGCCGTTCAGGAGAACATCTTCAAACTGTAATACCTGATGCGGAGCAATAAAGTACATAACCCCTTCGTCAAAATCATAATACTGCTGACCGTATTTACATTTACCGCCTGCACAATCTTTCTTTAAGGCAACTACATAAAAATCCGTTGTTATTGCACTGAGAATAGTTTCCGGCTCCAGTTTTACATTATCAAAGTTAAATACGCTGATCAGCGGATTGGATGGTTTTTTCAATCCCAAAAACTGATGCAATGCACTTATGGATGAAACTTTTTCCGGGGCTTTCATATTTTTATTTTCATATTTATCCATCACTAAATTACTATTTTTAATTTTGTATGGAAAGCTGCCCATTCTTGATCTGTTCGATCCCTGTCCTGTAAGTTGTTACCTCGAAATCAGGAAAACGCCTTTTAAATTTTGAATCGTCAAATACATTGTCATGCTCATATCTCGGAAGTAATTCCTGCAGCTCTTTTATGCGGTGATTGAATTTTGCACCGATCTTAAAAACAAATTTTGGCACAACGGCGTATTTCAATTTCTGGCCGTAAATTTCTGAAGCCAATGCAATAAATTGGCTGTAGGTGGGATGCGTTTCATCAACAGGAAGATGCCAGGTTTGACCAAAAGCATCGGGTGTGTTCCCGATTAATGCGGTGGCCCGGCTTGCATCGGGCGTCCAGATCAGGCTTCTCTTTTTATCGGCGCTTAATGGAACTTTCAGTTTTTTGCCTTCTTTGATGTTGTTAAAAATCAAGGTATTGGTAATACTTTGCGTTTTGCCGGGACCGTAAAATTCAGGAGCCCGGCAAATCACCGCTTCCAGTTCGCCCGACTGCATTTCCTTTAAAATCATTTCTGCCATCTCTTTTCTTACCTTGCCTTTCCTTCCTACAGGAGCGAAAAAGGTATTTTCTGTAAGCACCCGGCCATCCTGGGGATACATATAGGTATTGTCAAAAAACACCAGTTTTGTTCCATTGATTTTACAGGCATCCATCACATTTCTCGTAATGAGCGGGAACTGTTTTTCCCACAGATCCGAACTGATCGGAAGCCCTAAAGTGAAATAAGCGATCTCGCTGTCTTTCACCGCTTCAATAGCTTTTTCACGAACAGACAGATCCGCAGGAAAGACCGTGTCGGTATCATTTACCTTTTTTGCCCTTCTGCTTACAATCCTGATGGCGGAAGTGAAATTACGTTTTAACGCTTTTGCCAACTCTTCACCAATCTGCCCATTGGCTCCTAGTATCGTTTGCATATGTTTACTGTTTAATTGTTGATAAAGTTTTTGGCATACATGAATTTTTCAGGATCAAAAAATGCCGCTGTTTTTTAGTAGGGCAAAGTTCAGAAGGAATACCAAAATAGCTGTATCCTGATCAGTGGAAGTTGTAACAGAATCTCTGTTGAGAAAGCTCCTTCGGTTAGAGCATCTGCCCCATCAAAACCCTGGAAGTAAAAAAAAAATGATGAGGTACAAGACATTGCTTCATATACGGTTAGGTCCAGATCCTGGTTAATTTTTTGCCCGGAATAAAAGCCCCGGCAGTGCCCGGTTACGCTATAAAATGAATGTTAATGATGGAAAACCTTGTTTACCGGGCGTTATCTTACAAAAACTAAGCATTGATAAATCAAATGGCGCTATGTAAAGGCACATGACGCCATTTGATGTTGGTCGGGATGACTGGATTCGAACCAGCGGCCTCTTCGTCCCGAACGAAGCGCGCTACCGGGCTGCGCTACATCCCGAATTGGAATAAAAGGGCGCGCAATATAAAAAAGATTTTTCATTCCGCGATAACTTTTATGCTGCTTAACCAACAGGCAGGCCAGTGGAATTTTGCCGTTCTTTTTAGTCTACCCGCCGGTAATAACCGCCTTGCAGCCTAAAAAGGTTTACCCGCAGCAATTGAGTAAATTAGGTTTGTGCAAAAACAGGTTATGGGAGACGAAGCAATCATTAATGAAAAACTGGAGAAAATGAGCGCAATTTTCAGGGAGCCTACTCCTGAATTGTTCCGGGAACTTTTTACAGAAGATTGTGATTATATTACTTTCAATGGCCGGCATCTCAAAGGGATAGAAGAGAATCTCAGAGCGCATCAGCAGCTTGCAGGCCTCCGGTTATTCCGCGGTGCAGAGCTGCTGTGGGAAAGCCGGCAGATCAGGTGCTGAACCCCGATACGGCTGTAACTATTGTAACCGGAGGAATAAAGTTCCGCTGGCAAAAAAAACTGTCGAAACGCCGCCGCTCCATTAATACCAATGTGTTTGTTCGCCGGCAGAATGGCGACTGGAAGCTGGCTTCATTTCAAAACAGCAGGATTCAGCCACCCGGCTTTTTACAAGATAAAACAAAAGCTAAACGCGGAAGCAAGTATAGGAGCTTATTTTTTTTCCTCCTGGCCCGGCAAAACAGGGCCTTTTAAATGCACTGCATTCTTTTGCTGTTTTCTGCGCATGAACAGGTTCAGGAGCTCTACAATAAAAGAAAAGGCCATTGCAAAATAGATGTAATTCTTTAAGTGCAGCTCATGGGCCATATCTGCATTCCAGCCTTCAACAATAAGGCTTACCCCGATCATGACCAGAAAAGACAGCGCCAGCATTTTTACAGTGGGGTGCTGCATAATAAAGCTGGATATTCTGGCACTGAACAGGAACATGACAAACATGGCTACAATTACGGCCGCAATCATGATTTCAAGATGCTTTGCAGTACCTCCTGCGGTGATGACACTGTCGAATGAAAATACGGCGTCAATGATAAGGATCTGACCAATGGCCTGCCCAAAGCTGAGTTGCGGCTGATTTTTTGTTGTTGCTGCCGGATCTTCCCCCTCCAGCTTATGGTGAATTTCCTTTACGGATTTATAAATAAGGAACAGGCCGCCTGCCAGCATTACAATACTGGCAAGATCAAACCCCTTGCCGAACCAGGATTCGGGAATGATGTATTTGCCTTTCTGGCTCAGCAGCCAGCTCAGCGCAGCCAGCAACAGGCAGCGGGTAATAATGCCGGTAAACATCCAGGTACGGCGCGCTTTTTTCTGGAGGTCTTTCGGAAGGCGATTTAAGATAATGCTGACAAATATAACGTTGTCAATACCGAGAACAATTTCAAGGATGGCGAGGATCAGGAAACTGATCAGCGACTCCATAGAAAAGATTTCGGAGGTGGAAATAAATAAAAGATGCATAAGGTTTTTTGGTTTATAAGTCTTTGCAGATGTTCTTTACAATTGTTGGGCCTTCATAAATGAAACCGGTCCATATCTGAACCAGTGATGCACCCGCATCCAGTTTTTCCCGGGCATCAAGTCCTGTAAAAATTCCACCTGATCCTATAATGGGGATCTGGTGGTTGGTTTGTTCCGTAATGTACCGGATCAGCGCAGTGCTCCTGGATTGCAACGGTTTACCGCTCAGCCCGCCTGCACCAATCTCGGTTAATGTTGTAACCGGTGTCTGCAGGTGGCTGCGGTCAATTGTGGTATTTGAAACCACCAGTCCATCCAGTTTTATTTCAAGCGCCAGTGCAATAACATCATCAACCTGTGATTGGGTAAGATCCGGCGCTATTTTTAAAAGGATGGGTTTGGCAAAAGCCTTTCCGTTATTGATCATTTCCAGGTTCAGCAATATTTTTCTGAGTGCCTCCTTATCCTGCAGTTCCCGGAGCCCCGGTGTATTAGGGCTGCTGACATTTACTACAAAATAGTCTACAAAATGATGTAGCTTATTAAAGCAGATCGCATAATCCTGCCAGGCATTTTCATTTGGTGTGTTCTTGTTTTTGCCAATATTCCCTCCAATGATGAGCGGATAGGGATTTTTACTGCCGGCTGTTTGCTCCCTCCAGGCTTCCAGGCGCCGCGCTATCTGTTCGGCTCCGTCATTATTAAACCCCATCCGGTTGATCAGGGCCTTATCTGCCGGAAGCCGGAAGAGGCGTGGCTTTCCGTTACCTTCCTGTGCCAGGGGAGTAACCGTGCCTATTTCCACGAATCCGAAGCCCAGCGCTTCCAGCTCGTTTAAAAAAACGGCGTTTTTATCAAAACCTGCACCAAGGCCAACCGGGTTTTTAAATTTCAGATTCAAAAAATGGGTTTCTTTTAAAGGTGGTTCTGTAAATGAACGGACCAGGTTTTTACCGGCTCTGGTTTTTGTAAACAACTGCAGGTTACGCATAGCCATATAATGAGCACGTTCAGGATCAAAATTGAAATAAAATTTGCGTAACAGCTGGTACATATAACGCAAATATACTTCATGAAAGGAAAGGGGCAAAGAGAAGAAGGGTTTCAGGTTAGCTGGTAGTTAGCAAATGGCAAGTAGCAAGTAGGTTGATGGTTCATGGTCAATAGTTCATGGTTGATCCTGGTAAGTGGGGAATATCAGGCAGGAGTTTTGCCCCCTGTTCTGATAACTACATGCTGATAACTAATAACTGATAACTGAAGATTATCAGTTGATCTCAATCCTCAATCCTCCAGTCAATCGGGTCAATACCATGCGCCACCAGGTATTCATTGGTTCTTGAAAAGGGTTTGCTTTTAAAGAAGCCATTATTGGCGGATAACGGAGAAGGGTGCGCGGATTTGATAATGCAATGTTTGGAAGCATCGATCAGCGCCGCTTTTTCCTGGGCGAATTTTCCCCATAGAATAAATACAACATGTTCCTTGTCTTCCGACACTTTTTTTATGACCGCATCGGTAAAGATCGCCCAGCCGATTTTTGCATGGCTCATGGGCTCACCGGCGCGTACGGTCAATGAAGCATTGAGCATAAAAACCCCCTGCTGTGCCCATTTGGTCAGGTCGCCGGTACGGGGAACGGGCACTCCCAGGTCGTCATGCAATTCTTTATAAATATTAACCAAAGACGGCGGTGGCGGTACGCCCTTCTGAACAGAAAAGCAAAGACCATGGGCCTGCCCGGGTCCATGATAGGGGTCCTGCCCCAGTAACAATACTTTTACTTTATTAAATGGAGTGGTATTAAAGGCGTTGAAAATATTTTTTCCGGCAGGATAAATAATTTTTCCGGCCTGTTTTTCTGTCTTCAGGTGATGTACAAGCGATTCAAAATAAGGTTTTTTGAATTCGGCCTCCAGCTCTTTCTTCCATGATGGTTCAATTGCTACCTCCATTTATTTCAACTTTTGAGTAAAAATAATTACATTGAGCAGAACGGCCAACATTTATTAGCAATTGCTACAGGCTGGTTTAGAGAACGGTAGATATTTGTATTTTTTTCAAATATTAAAAAAATAAGAATTTAACAGGAACAGTATTGCCCTGCATGCTTTTTCAATTATTTTTATCGGCACTAAACCACATCAAATGAATCCTTATATTCTGTTTCCTGTAGTTTGGATTGTTGCAAACGGTGTTTATTCGGTCGTTATGTATCTCTTCATGAAAGATCGTTTGTATAAAGAAAAATATGCAATTATTCTTAAAACATCCCTGATCAGTTTATGGGTGATTTCATTTGTAAGCATTGCGCTTATACTGCTTTTTCTTGTTAAGTAAATAACCCGGAATCAGGAACTCTGTTGGAAATTATTGATTTAAGTATTAACTTGACACATATTTTTTGAACAGATGGATTACATAGATTATTATAAGATTCTTGGTGTTAATAAGGATGCAACAGCAGAGGATATAAAAAAAGCATACAGGAAACTGGCCCGGAAACATCATCCGGATCTGAACCCCAATGATAAAGAAGCTGTCAAGCTGTTTCAGCAGATCAATGAAGCGCATGAAGTACTGAGCGATCCGGAAAAACGGAAGAAATACGACCAGTATGGGGCAGACTGGAAGCATGCAGACCAGTTTGAGGAAGCAAAGAGGCAGCAGCAGGCTTCCGGATATTCCGGCGGCGGCAATCCTTTTAGCGGCAGAGAGCACTATGCATTTAACACTGACGATGGAGGCGATTTTTCTGACTTCTTTGCCTCTATGTTTGGCAGCGGAGGCGATGGCGGAAGGCGGCGCCAGACAAAATTCAAGGGCCAGGATTACCGGGCTGCTTTACAGATCAATTTATCTGAAGCCTATAAAACGCATCAGCAAACCTTTACGGTCAATGGTAAGAACATCCGCATAACCGTTCCTGCCGGAATTGAGAACAGGCAGGAAATAAAGATTGCCGGATACGGCGCACCAGGAGTGAACGGTGGCCCTAACGGAGATCTTTATATTACGTTCGATATCCATAATGATACTCCCTTTGTACGTAAGGACAATGACCTGTACCTGGATGTGCCTTTAGACCTGTATAAAGCCGTTCTGGGCGGAAATGAAACGATTGATACAATGAGCGGCAAAGTAAAACTGACGATCGCCCCTGAAACGCAGAACGGCACAAAGGTACGGCTGAAGGGGAAAGGCTTTCCTGTATATAAAAAAGATGACGTATTTGGTGATCTGTATGTAACCTACCAGATCCGGCTGCCCCGGAACCTTACAGAAAAGGAAAAAGAATTGTTTAAAGAGCTGGCCAGGGAGGCTGAAAAGAAATAATGAATTATGGAAACTGCAAATCAGATATCAATAGAAGAATGTTGCTCCTATTACAGTATTGAAGCCTCTTTTATCCGTTCCCTGGATGAATACGGGCTTATTGAATTAAAACAGGAACAGGACGCTTACTTTATCAGCTTTGAGCAACTGGCCGATTTGGAGAAATACATGCACATGCATTATGATATGGATATTAATATGGAAGGGCTGGAAGCCATAACGCACCTGCTGAACAGGATACATGCGTTGCAGCATGAGATAAAACGATTGCGCAATGAGCTGGGCCGGTAAGTATTACCTATTCTTTTCCGCAACCGGTTTTCTTATAAATCATTCCGTTGAACTGTACCTTTAAAGGATCTTTCAATAATGCGCTATCACCTTTTGTATATTCATCGCCGGTGCCCATGATCAGCTGTTCTTCTTCCTGTTTAAAGTAAATCTGGCGGACACTGGATTTACCCTCAGACTGAAAGTCATAAAAGAGCTTTAAAGTATCCCCGCTAAAAATACCGTGGATAGTACCCGCGCTTTTATCTTTTTCAAAATAATTGAAACGCATTGTTCCGTTGATCGTATCGTTATTTCTGGTATAGCGCAGATCAAAAGTATCGCGGTTTAAAGCCAGCTGAAAACAGGCCTTTCCAGCCTTTTCGGTAGTACTGTTGCCGGTGGCGGTATCGCTTTTTGATTCATTTTTTGCTGTATTACTGTTTTTGCAACTGAATAAAAAAGTGCAACAGGCAATGATAACAAACGTTTTCATATTTAAAAATGATTTTTGTGCGTGTAAAAATCGCAAAATAATTTATAACGCACTCCTTCAGGTAATTTTTTATAATCCTGCGGTTCCCCTGTAAGCTGTTGTTATAAAACCTGTTATGCCTGCCCGGGCGGGGATACGTGCTGCATTGAATTAACAGGAACGGGTAATGTATGGTATTGACAGTTTTGAAGGAAAGATATTATAGCACCCACAACCCGTTGTTCCTTTATTAAGGCCATTATTCCTTTCTGGCCTTTCCTGTTTCATTTTTTTAATTACTTTCCGGCGAAAATCAATTTTTTAATATGCGTACGCTTAAGTGTTTCTTGATCTTATCATCCTTGTTCCTGGTTGCAGCGGCAGAAGGGCAGGATTGTTACTGGCAGCAACAGGTAAAATATGTGATGAACATAAATATGGATGTAACCACCAACCGGTTTACGGGCAGGCAGCAACTGGAATACTGGAATAACTCTCCGGACACTTTAGACCGTGTATTTTATCATTTATACTGGAACGCGTTTCAGCCGGGAAGCATGATGGATGAGCGCAGTAAAAGGCAGGGCACCATTCTCATAGGTGATAAACCGGACTGGGATGCGCGGGTAACAGACCGGATCAGCAAGCTGAAACCTGATGAAATAGGGTACCAGAAGGTACAGTCGCTCACCATGAATGGGGTGCCGCAGCCCTATGAAGTGCAGGGAACCCTATTGATTGTAAAGCTAACCCAACCCATTTTGCCAAAGCAAAAGGTAACCTTTAACATGAATTTTGAAGCGCAGGTACCCTTGCAGATCAGAAGAAGCGGCAGGGATAACCCCGATACCAAAGTACGGTACTCCATGAGCCAGTGGTACCCTAAAATGTGCGAGTACGATCGTCAGGGCTGGCACCCTACACCTTATGTGGCACGTGAGTTTTATGGTGTTTGGGGCGATTTTGAAGTGAATATTACCATCGATAAGCATTATATCCTGGGAGGAACGGGCTATTTAATAAATGCCAACCAGGTTGGCTATGGGTATGAGGAGGCCGGTGTAAAAGTAAACCGTCCTGCCGGCGACAAGTTGACCTGGAAATTTTCAGCGCCCCGGGTACATGATTTTATGTGGGCGGCTGATCCGGAATTTATTCATAAAACAAAAAAGATAAGAAAAGATCTTACTTTTCACCTCTTATATAAAGCAGCCAAATCGACCCCGGAAGAATGGGAGAAGATCCTTACGAATGCAGCAAAAGCATTGCCTTATATTGAAAAAACATTTGGGCCCTATCCTTATAAGCAATATTCCTTTATAACCGGTGGCGATGGAGGCATGGAATATCCTATGGCTACCCTGTTAGCAGGCCCTGGCGCCTGGCTGCATGAATGGATGCATGAATGGTTTTACGGCAGGCTGGCCACCAATGAAAGTATGTATCCCTGGATGGATGAAGGCAGTGCCAACTATGCAGATGCAAGAATCTCCAACTGGTTAAACGGGGATACGGCAGCTTTTCCGCAGGCAGCCTCCTATAAAAGCTATTTTAGTATTGTAAAGAGCCGGATGGAAGAGCCCCTGAGCACGCATGCTGATCATTATAATACCAACAGGGCCTATACAATAGGCAGTTATGCCAAAGGCGCCATCTTCCTGGAACAACTGGGCTATATTATTGGCGCGGGGGTAAGAGACAGGGTATTCCTCAACTATTATGACCAGTGGAAATTCAAACACCCTGATGCGGACGCTTTTATACGGGTGGCTGAAAAGACAAGCGGTACAAAATTGGACTGGTACAAGGAATTCTGGATCAACAGCACTAAAACGATCGACTATGCCATTGACAGCCTTTGGGAAGAAGGCGGTAAAACACAGATCCGTTTGCGTGATGACGGCCTGATGCCGATGCCGGTAGATTTTGTAATTACTTTTAAGGATGGATCAACAGAAATGCATACTATTCCGCTGGATCTTATGTACAATGTCAAGCCCAGGGAAAATGATCCCTATTCCAAATGGGTCACTCATAAGCCCTGGCCCTGGACCAATAAATATTACACCCTTTCCACAGACCACCGGCTGACAGATATACAGGTAGGAGAAATTGACCCATCGCAGCGCATGGCAGATGTGAACCGGGCAAATAATAAAATTGAATTAAAGTATTAGCCGGCTCCTTTTGAAGCGGCGATCAGGGGCTTTTTTATTGACAGAATGTTTGTTCAAAGGATGGTATTTTTTACCAGGAACCCTCTTCAATTAGCAAGATCAGTAAAAAGTACCATAAATAACCACTTTTAGTCCGGGACAGGAACGGCTTCCGGTTTACCTTTGCGCAGCAAATGGGCAGCACAAAGAAAATACCTGTTTACTCCATCCGGAGCCTGCAACCGGAAGCATTACAGCGGTCCGATTTCCTGGCAGCTCCTTTTGCATTGTACCTGGAACAGCACTATGAGCACCTGCACCGGCCGCACCGGCATTCTTTTTACCATATGGTACTTTTTACCTCCGGAAAAGGAACGCATACGGTAGATTTTAGCCGTTTTGAAGTACAGCCGTTTCAGGTGTACTGTATGACTCCGGGGCAGGTGCACAGCTGGCATTTTACATCAGCGGTCACTGGTTATGTGGTTAATTTTTCGGAGCATTTTTTCAGGGATTTCCTATTGAACCCCTATTACCCGGAGCGTTTTTCTTTTTTCAGCGGCGTAGTTGATGAGTGTGTGTTCCGGTTGCCTGAGGCATTACATACCAGAATAGTCCGGCTGCTGGAAGACGTGATCCGGTATGCCGGAGGAGAAGCTCCGCAGCAGGATATGGTGCGTGTATGGCTGCTGGAAGTTTTTCTGCTCATGGAAAACGGGCTCACCAGGCGAAGCACAAAAGCAATTCCTGAACAAAAAAAAGTACTTTTGCAGCATTTACGCCGGTTGATCGACTCAAATTATAAATTAATGCGGCTGCCAAAGGAATATGCAGATTTATTGTACGTCACCCCCAACCACCTGAACGCGTTGTGCCGGGACCTGCTGGGCATGACGGCCGGTGAGCTCATCCGCAACAGGGTGCTGCTGGAGGCAAAACGCTTGCTGACCAATGTGAATATGACCGTAGCAGAGATCGCTTATGAGCTGGATTTTCAGGACAATTCCTATTTTAACCGCTTTTTTAAAAAGTACGAGGGGATAACGCCTGATGCATTCAGAAATAACTTTTTAAAATGAACAGATCATGGAAACAGTAAGAAATATAGCAACAACAGATGCTGATAAAGACCGTGTGCCGGGGTATATGAATGTGGTGGCCTCAAAATGTCCGCGTTGCCGGAGAGGTCATATGTTTGAGGTAAACAATCCGTACAAACTGAAAACCACAATGCGGATGTATAAGGAATGCCCGGTATGTAAACAGCCCTTTGAGCTGGAAACCGGGTTTTATTTTGGAGCCGGCTATGTCAGTTATGCATTAAGCGTGGCGCTTAGCGTGGCTACGCTGGTAGCATGGTGGGTCTTTATCGGGCTTGGTATTAATGATGACCGGTGGCTTTACTGGCTGGCTTTTAATGCAGTGTTCCTCATTTGCATTCAGCCGGTGCTCATGCGTATGTCAAGGAGCATCTGGCTTTCCTTTTTTGTAAAATATGACCGGAAGTGGTACGAAAATGCGCCAAGCAGGGTAAAGAAAAAGGGTACCTGAGTGGAGAAATGTAAAATAATAAATGAGAAATGCAAAGGCGGAATGTTCAACGGGTATAACCTGTGTTCACTTCAATGGGGGTTATGCGTAATATTCCCGTCAGCTTTTGTGTAAGCTAAAATTTATTAGCGGCGTTGTTCTTTTCCCTATCCGGTTGATAAGGCCTAACTGAACAACCTGCCCGCTTTTGATAAAAATTATTATAAAGGTTGTTTGCTTCATTTGCAGGGTTGGAATAGCACTTTAACGATCTAAGTGTGTTTTGTATATCGTTTGGCTTATGCTGATTAAAGTTACAGACGTTTCTGGAGTTCTCTGTAAAATGGCAATATTGTCCATATGAGCCAGTCATTTTTAGTATTTCCTCCTTATCAGAAGCAGATTGCCCGAAAAGTGCGGTATGATTGTTTGCCTCTTATAGCAAAGCAGACATTCCGGTTGCCGGTTTATTTCCTTAAAATCTTTTCCATGGCTTTGCCTTTTGCCAGTTCGTCAATCATTTTATCTAAATAGCGGATCTGCCGCATCAGCGTGTCTTCTATTTCTTCAACGCGATAGCCGCAAATTACACCTGTGATTTTTGAGGCATTGGGATTGATTTGCGGCGCCTGTCCAAAAAAATCTTCAAAATTGGTTTTATGATCAAGGTGCTCCTGCAATGTTTGTGCATTATATCCTGTAAGCCAAAATATAATTTCATCTACTTCGGCTTTTGTCCGGCCTTTCTTTTCTGCCTTTGTGATATAATGCGGATAAACACCTGCAAATGACATTTTATAAACTCTTGTATTATCTGTTTTCATTTCTGTATTCTTGATTTTCAAAATCAGTAATAATAGAACAAGCGTTATTGTTTGTTTTTATGGCTCCGCCCGCATATTTGCTGCTAGCAGGGCCGGGCAGTAACCGAAATACGTCAGCCGGCAACTAAAACCGGTTAATATTTGTTGAAGTTAAGCACTAAAACTGAAATTTATTCTTCAAACCCCGGGCCATAATTTGCCTTTTTTGAAAACGGGACTGCTGAGTTCAGAAACTGTAAGCCCTGTTACAAAACCTCCGGAAAACTGAAGCCGTAAATTACCAGTCAGCTGCCGGTTATCCGTTGTCCGTAAAGATTGTGAAATCTGTCTTTTTTATTTTCCTGCTATGAAATTGCAGCTTGCAAGAAGCATTAACAGGATTAAAAGATGCAGAACCTGTTCCTTATTATCATGTCTAATGTAATGCATGTGTATCAGACTTTAACGTACCACTGCCCGATATCTTTGATCACAAGAAGTGTTACGTCCAAATCTAATGATATGCCGTCGGGGCATTCAACCAGCATTTCTCTCCTGTTCCATACTTTGGTATTAGATAAGCATACCAGTTCCGCCAAAAAAGCGGATGCAGGTACTGCAGTACAAGCGAGCGTGGCAAGGATGCCGATAGTAGTAATTGTGCTGACTTAATGAAAATCAACGGATTAGAGGTGATAAACAGATTAGGCAATTCCTGTGAAATTACGTAACTTTGCAGTCCGAATTTAAAACCCTTCGGATTTATTTATGTTTGAAAATTTATTTGTTAAACAATTAAACGCTGATGCACAGGAGAATGCGGGCACTGCCGGAGAGCCGGTGGAAGAAGCATCTACAGCGATAACCACTGCACCTGTAGAAGATGCAAAACCTGCTGAAACACCCGCAACAGTTGAAGCCCCGCCTGCTGAACAGGAGAGCGCACACGATGATTTTGACTGGAGTGTGGACAAACGGAACGTTTCTTCTTACTCAAAAGAAGAAAAAGAAAAGTATGACAAAGTATATGAAAACACTTTTGTACAACTGAACGACGGTGAGCTCATTAACGGAACTGTTGTAGGGATCACTAAAACAGACGTGGTGCTGAACATTGGCTTTAAAAGCGATGGCCTGATCTCTTTGAACGAATTCCGCGATCTTCCCGGTTTAAAAGTGGGTGATGAAGTGGAAGTGATGATTGTAGAGAAAGAAGACAGGGACGGTCATCTGAACCTGAGCCGCAAACAGGCCCGCACTACCCGTGCATGGGAAAAGATCGTGGAAGTGAACAAAACAGGAGAAGTAGTTACCGGGTTGGTTACTTCAAAAACCAAGGGCGGCCTGATCGTGGATGTGTTTGGGATGGAAACCTTCCTGCCTGGCTCTCAGATCGATGTGAAACCTGTTACCGACTACGACCAGTTTGTTGGAAAAACAATGGAGTTTAAAGTGGTGAAGATCAACGAAACCATTAAGAACGCTGTTGTATCTCACAAAGCGCTTATTGAAAGCGATATTGAAGCACAACGTGCAGAGATCATCGGTAAACTGGAAAAAGGCCAGGTACTGGAAGGTACGGTTAAGAACATCACGGACTTTGGTGCGTTCATGGACCTGGGCGGACTGGATGGCCTGTTATATATCACTGATATTTCCTGGGGACGGATCTCTCATCCGAATGAAGTACTGAAGATTGACCAGAAGGTGAACGTGGTGGTACTGGATTTTGACGATGAAAAGAAACGCATCAGCCTTGGTCTGAAACAATTAACACCGCACCCATGGGATGTATTGCCGGAAGGAATTGTAGAAGGTAATACCGTAAAAGGTAAGGTGGTGAATATTGAAGACTATGGTGCATTCCTGGAAATTACCCCTGGTGTGGAAGGCCTGGTGCACGTAAGTGAAATTACATGGGCAAACACTCCTGTAAATGCAAAAGACTTCTTTAAGCTGGGCGATGAGCATGAAGCCAAGATCGTAACGCTTGATAAAGATACCCGCAAAATGAGCCTTTCTATTAAGCAGTTAACAGAAGACCCATGGAGCGATATAGAAACAAGATTTGCAGAAGGCAGCAAGCATACCGGTGAGGTGAAAAATATTACCAATTATGGTGTGTTTGTGGAACTGGCGCCTGGTATTGGCGGTATGATCCATATCAGCGACCTGAGCTGGTTGAAACGCTTCAATCATCCTAATGAGTATACTAAAGTAGGCGATAAGATTGATGTGATCATCCTGGGGATTGATAAAGAGAACCGCAAATTACAGCTGGGGCACAAACAACTGGAAGAAGATCCCTGGAACACCCTTCAGGACACTTTTGCTATTGGCAGTGTGCATGAAGGAACCATTGTACGCAGGGACGACAAAGGCGCTACCGTACAATTGCCCTACGGTTTGGAAGGGTTTGCTCCCAACCGTCACCTGGCTACACAGGATGGAAAATCTGTGAGCCTGGATGAAACTGCTCCCTTTATGGTTATAGAATTTGATCGTAACGAAAAACGCATTGTTTTATCCCATGCGCGTGTTTGGGAACAGGCTGCGTATGATGAGAAAGAAGCAGTGAAGAAAGAAGCAAGGGCTGAAGCTGAAAAGACTAAAAAAGCAGTGAAGAATATTCAAAATAAAGTTGAAAAAGCTACACTGGGTGATCTGAGCGCTCTGGCAGATATTAGAAAGAAACTGGATCAGGAAAATTCTGGTAAAGCAGAATAATCCGGTCTTTTCTGATAGTAAAGAGGTTGTCTTTATTGACAGCCTCTTTTTTTGTGGCAGTATCCGCATAACAACCGCATTGGTTGAGAATAAGGTTTAAACGCCCTCAGAGATATTTATCATTTAAAAAATTTTATTTTATTAATACTTTTCTTTGCAGAAAGTAGTACAACCATGAACTGGATCATTTTAATTATTGCAGGAGTATTTGAAGTGGCATTTACTTCCTGCCTGGGAAAAGCTAAAGATGCTTCAGGGGCTGCGGCATACGGATGGTATGCCGGTTTTTTTGTTTCGGTTACGGCAAGCATGCTGCTTCTGATGAAAGCCATCCAGACGCTGCCTATCGGAACGGCCTATGCCGTGTGGACAGGGATCGGAGCGGTAGGGGCTGCTTTAATGGGCATTCTTATATTTAAGGAGCCGGCTACTTTCTGGAGGTTGTTTTTTATTACAACCCTGATCGGTTCTATTATAGGATTAAAAGCTGTTTCAGCGCATTGATCTGAAAAAAAGAGGTTGTCCCGGTTTTATCTGGGACAACCTCTTTATGCGAAAGATAGCAGAAATGAAATATTATGTTATGCGAGGCGGATAATAAATAATGATTTAAGATCTGGTTCCCGCTATTTTTTTCCTGCTGTCTATTGTTTTACAGCCTTCAGGTTAAACCCGATTTCAACATCTTTACTGATGGCCCAGTTTTCCGGACTTCCTTCTGTTTTGTAATGGATACCCCAGGCACTGCGGTCAATAGTGAATTTTGCATGTGCGGTTACCTCCTGACCAGTAACGGTGATCTGCGCAGGAAATGTAATATTCAGGGTACTGTCCTTTAAAGTAAGGTTGCCGCTGATCAGGTTGGTGGCACCGGGCAGCAGGCTCTTTTGCTGTGTACTGTCGTAAGGGGCCACTTTAGTAATTACAAATTTTGCAGTGGGGTATCTGGCTGCATCAAAAAAGTCCGGGCTTTTTAAATGGGTTTCCAGATCTGCCGCTTTTTTATCGGGTTCTGTAACAGAAGCTGTGTCTACTTTTAACGCCGCCAGATTTGCTACAAAATTACCTGCGGTAACAGTGCCATTCTCTACGGAAAGCGTACCGTCATTAACGCTGATTGTACCAAAACGGGGAGCAAAGCCTCCTTTATGTGTGGCCCTCCATTCAACAGTGGTAATGGCGGTGTCAATAACATAGGTGTTGCCGGTAGCCACTGAGGCTTCTTTTTGTTCTTCGGTTTTAGCC
Source organism: Niabella ginsenosidivorans (assembly GCF_001654455.1). Taxonomy (NCBI): domain Bacteria; kingdom Pseudomonadati; phylum Bacteroidota; class Chitinophagia; order Chitinophagales; family Chitinophagaceae; genus Niabella; species Niabella ginsenosidivorans. The sequence goes on along the minus strand of NZ_CP015772.1, from coordinate 3,437,565 downwards.
TGGTCGCTGGATGCTCCTCCGCAGGCAGCTAAACATACTGCAAGGGTCAGGATAGAGATTGTTTGCTTCATAATTGTTTTGAGTTTTAAATTGTCCACAAATTTAGTGGGACAAGTGAGAATATGGAATTGAAACAATAAATAAGACAATTTTATAACAATTCTCAGGACAGTATCTATTTAAATAGTTTAAATTCAAACTAATTTAATTATCTTTACAGGAAAGAGGAGGATAAAAGGCAGGCGTAAACAAAAATGATTCCCTGATCAGGGTTGTAATCCTGACCTGTTTTTTATCGAATTAATAAATGGATGCAATACCTGGTAAAATGGCTGTACAATCCTATACGATTTCTGAGCTTGCGCTTGAATTGGGGTGGGCTATGAACGAAATGAAAAGTCGTTTGCGTCAGAAAATTCAGGCAAAGATCAACGAACATGACCCGGACCTTTCTTTTGAGCTGCTGGAAATTATAGGGCTTCTTTGGCGTAATGACGGCATTAACCAGCAGGAGATAGGGAGCATTGTAAGCAAAGACAAATCAAGCATCACTTATTTAATTAACAACCTGGTAAAACGGGGTTTGGTAGAACGGGTGGCAAATAAAGAAGACAGAAGGAATAAGCAGATCTTTCTTACCCAAAAGGGAAAGCAAAAAAGGAAAATCATATTTCCCTGGGCATTGGAACTGTACGAACAGGCGGCTGGTGATTTAAGTGAAGAAGAAATAAGGAACGCGCTTTTCCTTGTAAAAAAAATGATTACCAATCTCAACTGAATGTGAGATTGTAAAGATTAATATCTTACAAAATGAGAACAATACTTGTACCGGTTGATGCTACGTCAACCTCTGAAAATGCAGTAAAGTTTGCTGCTGAATGGGGCATACAGTATGGATATGACCATATTGTGCTTTTAAAGACTTCTTATGAATCTATGTTTGACTATGTAACCATTGCCGATGGTTATGCCTTTGTTAATGAAGAAAGCGTAAACAGCCAGCAGGAAAATACAGAAATATTATTAGAGCATCTGCGCAGCCTGATAGTTGAAAAGGCTCCTGATATGAAAGTTACGACAACCGTAAGCGGGCTATCGCTTTTGCGGAGCACTATTGATCTGGTAAAAAATGACGCAACTGTTGAGCTGATTGTTTTGGGCAGTGATGATAAAGCCGTTTCTAATAATAGCGTTGTTTCTGCCAATATTATAGGCATTGCCAGAACAAGCCCTGTCAAAACCTTAATTGTTCCCAGCGGATATGACTATAAGCCTGTTAAAAAGGTACTTATTCCCTGTGATGTGAGCCGTATTACAAACCTGGACAGGCTTTCCAGGTTTAGATCCATACTTAAACAGGAAGATGCCCGGTTGGTGATTTTAAATGTAAATACGAAGGGAGATACGGAGGTGACAGATAGTAAAAAGAAAGAGTGGGAGGAGCATATACAGCAATATTTAACGGATATCCCGTACAGTGTTTATTATTCTTTTGATAGGAATATTATCAAGGGTATTCTTTCCTTTACGGCATCTAACAAAGCAGACCTGATCATAGCCCTGCCGGGCAAACATAGTTTTCTTTATTACCTGGCCAACAGAAGCATTTCCGAAGGTATTTACCAGAATGTGCATCAGGTGGTACTGATATTGAAATAATTTTAAGTGACCCGGTAAAATTGAATGTTGGATTATCCCGGATGCCGGCAGCGTCTTTTTTTAGCCGCGGGGCCTCACACCAGATATCAGGCGTTTGCAAACCAAAACTTTGTTTGATAGGACATCAGTTCAGTTCTACTGCTACATTCCAGTTAATTTGTTTGGAGAGGTATTCGATCAGCTCCGTGTTCATTTCAAACCCTTTTCCCTGTGTCATAAGATCTACCTGTATATCTTCCGTTTTATCCTTAATAGAAAGTTTCAGCATGCTGGGACCTTTATGCGTTTTAATATTTGTTTGAATAAACTGGACCGTTTCTTTTGTGATCTCTTCCACCGGCAGCTCAATAGTCAATTTCTTTGTTTGATTTTTGATAACGCTTTCCGCAAGGCATAATGAAGCTATTTTGAAGTCGTATTCACCATTGAACCGTTGTTTGAAATAACCGGTTATGTAAACGGTGGCACCCAGCTGCAGCATAGGCGCATATTTCATATAATCTTCTGAAAACAGCACCAGGTCCAGCTTTCCGCTGTAATCTTCAATGATGAAGCTGCCGAATTTATTACCGGACCGGGAAATACGGTGCTGTGCATCCGATACCAGCCCCATAATCTTGAAGCTGACAGCAGAGCTTATTTTTTCTTTTTCCCCGTTCCTGTAATCGTTCAGGAAAGCAATTTTGGAGATGCCATAGTGCTCCATTTCAAACCGGTAATCGTCCAGGGGATGCCCGCTGATGAAGATTCCTGTTACCTGCTTCTCATAGTCTAACTGCACCACCAGCGGCCAGGGGGCACAGTCAGGAATCTTCGGTACCTGCACCTCCATAACTTCCGCCAGGTCGCCAAAAAGCGTATTGGTGCTTGTTTGCGCCTGGGCAGAGCAGATCTGCCCGTATTTTATAATTTTTTCCAGTCCGTTGGTAGTATCTCCCTGCGGTACATAAAAATACTGTGCACGATGCAGGTCTTTAAAACAATCAAAGGCACCTGCATACGCCAGGCTTTCCAGGGTTTTCTTATTTACGGTACGCTGGTTCACCCGCTTGATCATGTCAAAGATGGATGTATAATTCCCGTTTTCTTCTCTTTCTTTGATCAGGCTTTCCACCGCAGCTTCACCTACGCCTTTTAGGCCTCCTAACCCAAAGCGGATTTCTCCTTTTTTATTTACCGCAAAACCTTTTTGCGATTCATTAATATCCGGCCCCAGTACAGGCAATCCCATGCGTTTACATTCTTCCATAAAGAAAGTGATCTTTTCCAGCGAACCGGCGTTGTTCAGCACCCCGGCCATGTACTCGCTGGGATAGTGCGCCTTTAAATAAGCGGTTTGATAAGCTACAAAGGCATAACAGGTGGAGTGCGATTTATTGAATGCATATTGGGCAAAAGCTTCCCAGTCGGTCCATATCTTTTCCAGGATTTCTGCGGGATGGCCCTTTTTTGCGGCTCCTTCCACAAATTGCTTTTTCATTTTGTCCAGTACGGCTTTCTGCTTTTTCCCCATTGCCTTGCGCAATACATCTGCATCTCCTTTACTAAATCCGGCAAGTTTCTGGCTCAGCAGCATCACCTGTTCCTGGTATACAGTAATACCATAGGTATCTTTCAGATATTCTTCCATTTCAGGAAGATCATAAGTAACTTCTTCGCGGCCATGTTTACGATCAACGTATTGCGGAATATAAGCCATAGGGCCGGGGCGGTACAGGGCGTTCATAGCAATCAGGTCGCCAAAACGGTCGGGCTTCAGCTCGCGCAGGTATTTCTGCATTCCGGCACTTTCAAACTGGAAAGTGGCATTGGTTTCTCCTTTCTGGTAAAGCTCGTAAGTTTTTTCATCGTCCAGCGGTATGCTGTCAATATCAATATCAATACCATGGTTCTGTTTTATGAGTTTTAATGCATCCTTAATAATGGTGAGCGTTTTTAAGCCCAGGAAGTCCATTTTGATAACACCTGCTTCTTCAATCACACTACCCTCGATCTGCGTTACCCACAGGTCTGAATCTTTTGCAGTGCTTACCGGCAGCAGCTCTGTGAGATCTTTGGGAGCAATAATAATCCCTGCGGCGTGGATGCCGGTATTCCTTACGGAACCTTCCAGGATCTCAGCCTCATGCAATACTTTACTTTGCAGGTCGCTGCCATTATATATTTCGCGGATCTTTTTTACATTTTCAATATCGTCTGCACCTAACCCTTCTTTTTCTATAAGCGATTTTTCCCCGGCCTTTGGCTGAATGGGGGCGTGCAGCACCCGTTTAAGGGAAATGCCTGGTTTTTCCGGAACCAGTTTTGCCAGGGCGTTTGATTCTGCCAGGGGAAGATCCATTACGCGCGCTACGTCTTTAATACTCATTTTGGCGGCCATGGTGCCATACGTAATGATCTGGGCTACCTGGTTCTTACCATATTTCTGTACCACATAGTCTATCACTTTCTGGCGGCCTTCATCATCAAAATCCGTATCAATATCCGGCATGGATTTACGGTCCGGGTTCAGGAAGCGTTCAAACAGCAGGTCGTATTTTATCGGGTCTATATTCGTAATGCCAATACAATAAGCTACTACAGAACCTGCAGCGGAGCCACGCCCGGGGCCAATAAACACGCCATTATCCCTTCCCGCTTTTATAAAGTCGCTTACAATAAGGAAATAACCTGCAAAGCCCATTGTTTTAATGGTGAATAATTCAAAATCCAGCCGTTCTTTTACTTCATCGGTAATGACCCCGTATTTTTTCTGTGCGCCTTCATAAGTCAGATGCCGCAGATATTCCCATTGGTTCAGGGAATCGGCAGAAACAATACCTTTATCCGTTTTTTCGTCCTCCGTATATTTTTTGTAATCGTCCGGAATGGGAAAGTTGGGCAGCAGGATGTTGCGCTTTAAGTCCAGTAATTCGATCTTATCTACAATAGCGTTTGTATTATCAATTGCTGCCGGGATGTCCTGGAACAATTTGCTCATTTCTTCCGTATTCTTAAAGTAGAACTGGTCGTTTGCAAAAGCGAACCGCATGTTTTTCATGTTCACGTCATCATCTGCAAAATCGCCCCGGAAGGCTGGGGTCGATTGCTTTTCGCCGGTATTGATACAGAGCAGGATATCGTGCGCATTAAAATCATCCTGCTCTACGTAATGGGAATCGTTACTGGCGATGATGGGCACATTGTATTTGGCGGCCCATTTCAGCAGCACCTGGTTTACTTTATCCTGATCGCCAATGCCATGCCGCTGCAGTTCTACATAAAAGTCTTCCCCGAAAAGATCCAGCCACCATTTAAACTCCTGTTCACCTTCCGTTTCTCCTTTACGCAGGATGGCCTGCGGAACGGAGGCTCCCAGGCAGCAGGTGGTTGCAATCAGCCCTTCATGATATTGCAGGATCAGTTCCTTGTCAATACGGGGATATTTTCCATACAGTCCTTCAATAAAACCCAGGGAGGTAAGCTTAACCAGGTTTTTGTAGCCGGTTTCGTTTTTGGCCAGGAGTATCTGGTGATAACGCCTGTCTTTTTTTTCTTTGGTAAATGTTTTTTCATGGCGGTTCTCTACAATGTAAAACTCACAGCCCACCACCGGTTTTACTTTTGGCTTGCCATTTTCATCCAGGTGCTTATACGCTTCTGCCACAAACTGGAAGACACCAAACATATTACCATGATCACTGATAGCCAGCGCCGGCATTCCGTCTGCAATAGCTTTTTTATACAGGGAACTGATGGGGGCAGCTCCATCCAGCAAAGAATATTGGGTATGAACGTGTAAATGGGAAAATTTCATAGTGCTAAAATGCTACAAAAATTCAAAACAGGCATGTACTTTTTATGCACATCCGGTAAGGGTAACAACAGAAAAGGGGAGAAGTTTAGATACGAACGATCGTTTCCTGTATAAGTAGCATATATTAAATTTTATAACAAACTGATGTTTGTAAATTATTTAATACAAGTTAATTATATATATGAAATAAAAATATTAAACAAAAATGCAATAAACTTTAACATTTTTCGTTTCTGTTTAGATGTTAGACGGGGTTTTACCTGAATGGCAATTATTTCTGATTTTTAATTAATTTTAAAAGCAACATTTTGAGATTTATATTGACTGGCTTTAGTGTGATGGTTTTGATGGCTAGCTGTTCAACCACTGCTAAATTTTTTGGATCAGCCGATAAAAAGAATACAAATACTGCTTCTGCTGCCCAGCAAACGCCTGCAGCGGCAAAACAGGCTTATATGGCACAGGTTACCATTACGCCGGGGAATTCAAAAAGTGATACCCGCATGGAGCGTATTGAAAGAACCATTGCTTCCTCAGAGGTGAGAGATATTAAAGCAGTGCATGCAGTAGTGATGCCCAGAACGCTTCCTGCAACTGAATTGCAGAAGAAGTACGCTGCTATTTTAAATGTGTTGCCCAATTCCATATCCAATGAATTACTGGCAACAATGGATAACTGGTATGGTACCCGCTATGTATACGGAGGCACTACAAAAAACGGAATTGATTGCAGCGCTTTTACACGTGAAATGTATAGAGGAACTTATGGGATTGAACTGCCCAGGACAGCACGCGAGCAATACGGCAGGGTACGCAAAATTTCCACTACCGAACTGAGGGAGGGAGACCTGGTGTTTTTTAATACAACCGGGGGCGTATCTCATGTAGGAATGTACCTTGGTAACAATAAGTTTGTTCATGCATCTACAAGCCGCGGCGTAACCATCAGTGATTTATACGAAACCTATTATATCACCCATTTTATTGGTGCCGGTCGTATTGATGATGCAGATGATTACTATGCACACAGTGCGGCTCCTTCAAAAATTGCCAACAGTAACTAAGGAAAGGGATATTTAAATGATTCGAGTACCCCCGCATCTGCGGGGTTTTTTATTGCAGTGGAACAGGGAAGGATGCTGATAACAGGCAGGATCTACTTATATTCTGATGAATATGCGCGGGAGATGGGGCATTCATCCTGTAAAAATTAATACCGCCTTTGAACACAGAACACTGACCTGCAAGGTCTGCGATAACTGAAATTACAGGCTTCAAATCCTGGTTCCGGTCCGGTACTGATTCTCAATGCTCATAGTGCTCCCTTTACAGCAATCCTTTTTCTGTTGCTTTTTTGATAAGCGCTGCAGAATTGTTCACTTCAAATTTTTGCATCAGGTTGCGCCGGTGCGTTTCAACGGTCTGGGGGCTGATGAATAGTTGTGCTGCAATAGCGCTGGTGGTAATTCCCTGGCTTACCAGTTGTAATATTTCCTTTTCACGCGTGGTAAGCCGCGGGATCTCTTTGTCTTTAGGTGCCTGGCTGAAAAGGATCTGCTGCAATTCCGACTGCATGGTGAACTGGTTGTTCATTACCTGGGCAATAGCCGTTACCAGATCCTGCTTGGAAGTGTTTTTTAAAAGATAGCCATCGGCCCCGTTTTGCAGCATTTCCTGTATCACACTTTTTTCCGTATGGTTAGTGAGGGCGATGATCTTTATGTTCCTGTCCTGTTTCTTAAGAAGCTGGCAAAGTTCAATGCCGGACATTTCCGGCAGGCTGATGTCGAGCAATACAACGTCTGCCCGGTTTGTTTGCAGAAATTCCAGGGCATCTTCTGCGTTCAGGAAAGTACCGGTAAGCTCCAGCCCGGCTGCATTGTTCAAAATGCTGCTGAGCCCTTCCACAATAATGGAATGGTCTTCTACAATGATCACAGATAGTTTATTTGCCGTCATGTACTTTTATTTCAATGTTGGTCACAGTGCCTCTTCCGGGTTGGGAACTGAAGTCCATTTTTCCTTCCAGGAAATCGACCCGGCTTTGAATATTGTCGAGCCCGATGCCGCGCCGGCCGGCCGGCAGGGTCTGGTTGATGCCTTTACCGTTATCTTCTGCTGTAATATAAAATAGCGTTCCGTTCTGGCTGCATTGTATAAACGCTTCGGATGCAAGAGAATGTTTTACGATATTGGCCAGCAGTTCCTGTATGATGCGGTAAATGATGATCTGCTCCTGCATAGGAATGTGCGGGCTGATGTTCATAAAGCTGAAATCGATCCGCAGTTTTTCGGTGGAAACAGACTGGCAAAGATCAGCCAGGGCTGTTTCCAGGCCGGAGCGCAGCAATGCTTCCGGCATCATATTGCGCGCTATACGGCGCAGCTCTGTTACGGATCCGTCCAGCTGGCCGATCACTTTATTGAGCTCTTCGGATGTATGATCCTGTATGGCATTGGTCAGGTTGATCTTTACCCCCGCCAGCATTCCGCCTAAGCCGTCATGCAGATCACGTGCCAGCCGCACGCGCTCTTTTTCCTCACCCTGTAGCAATGCGGCTGTTAATGCTATTTGCTGCTGCTGTTCCAATGATCGTACTTCCTGCTCGGCTTTGGTTTTTCTTAAGCGGTACAGGTGAGCGGACAGTAGTGATACCACAAGGAGGCCCCCGATGCTCATCCACATAATTAGGCGCTGGATCCTGGCGCGGTTACTGATCACCAGCAATTCTTTTTCCTTTTCTGTATAATTGAATTTTGCTTCAAAAGTAGCAATCTGTTTCTCGGCCTCTTTTTTGCTGATGCTATCCGCCAGTGCACTGTATTGCAGCAGCCAGTTATAGGCACTGTCCATATGCCCCATATTGGCTTCGGTGGCTGCAATATCATGATAGAGCTGCTTCCTGTCTCCATCCGTTATTATAAATTTTCCGTAAAGGATCTGGAAGAGCGTGCTTTTTACCTTTTTGTAATTTTTTTGTTCATCATAGATCCTGGCTTTCTGATATAACAGGTCCCTGATGCCGATGTTGTCATGCAGCTGGTTGGCAATATCCAGGCCCTTGCCGATGCTTTTTGACGCTTTTTCAAGATCCTTTTTATCAATATAGTACATGCTCTCTATGGAATAGTAGGATAGCTGTTCAACAGAGAGCGGTTTTCCCCGGAGGATGTTGTGAGCACTGTCTAAATAGGCTTTGGCTGCATTTAGATTATGGGCATACAGATAGGTTTTTGCGCAAAGGGTATAGTTTTCTGCAAACTGCACACTGCCCGGATCACTTTTTTTCAGTATATCGTTTGATCTCAGAAAATAAGAAATTGCCTTTTGTGTATTACGGTCTTCCATAAAGGGAATGCCTACATTCATATAGTACCTGGCAGTGCGAAGGTTGTCGCCCGCTTTTATAGCAAGGGGTATTGCCTTGTTTAACAGCAGGTCGATATATGATTTTTCATTGTTCTGGCGTTGGTTGATGTTGGCCAGGTTCGCCCAGCAGCGGCTTTGGTAGGACCAGGATTGGGGAGTATGCACCTTTTCAAAATAGGTATTCGATTGCAGGAATGCTTTTTCGGCCGGTAAAAGATCATGATCCATATAAACCCTGCCGATGTAAAAATAACCGAGGCCTGTATAAAAAGGATGGTTACCGGCCAGCAGCAGCCCTTTGCGTACCAGTTGTAGTGCTTTTGTTGTATCGGCCAGGGACCATTCATCGCCCATCTGGTACAGGAGGGTTGCTTTTGCCGTATCACTCGATGCCTTTTCCAACAGGTGCTGCAGGCTGTCCAGTTGGAGAGTGACCGGCTCAATAGGCTGACTATAAGCCGGCAGCATGATCAGCAGCGTTAAGAGCAACGCGGAGATCTTGGCGGCACAGGAGCTGTTTCTGTTCTTTAACCGGTTCAATGACTGCTTTTATAAGTAACAAAAATCGATGTTATTGGCCAACCTTCCAATCCCTGAATTCCTGTATTTCATCTAACGGTTTTCATGGATATAAAAAATGAAGGTTTTTGCCGATTGTTTTTCGACATTTTTGAAAGGAATTTAGCACCAGGATTTAACCCATCCAAAATTGAGATCCGAAAAATAATTGTTCAGTAAATAAACCAGCAATATGAAAGCGCGGGGAAACCATTTTTGTTGTATAGCCGTTTTAATGTGCAGCCTCCTGCTTGCCGGCCTCACAGTACCGGCACAGGTATTTTCTGACCAGTTATTGTTCCTTCAAAGCCAGACCCAGTTTATGACCATCCAGAGCAATATCTATAGTAATATGGCTATGGAAAACCTGGAACGGGATAACAGAAACCGGAACCTGAGCGAAACGGCATCCAGCACACCCAAACGGAGCGCTGCCTCCGGCGATTTCCTGTTTACTCCGCAGGGGCAGGTATCAGCTTCTGTAAGGCAATCGATCATTGACAACCTTAAAAGGAAAAATCCAGTGCCCGGCAGGGAACTGGAAAAGGCATTGACCCGGGACAACCCGTTCCCTGCTTATGTAAAATACCTGAAAGCAGCGGGACTGGATGTACAGCACAATTATGCGGATGCCTTTGCTGCTTATATGCTGGGCATGTGGCGGATCGCCAACGGCAGGAGCGCGGACCCTGCTGCCTGGCAGATAAAGGCGGCACAGGCACAAACAGCCATGAACCTGGACATGAGGGGATGGAGTGCACGCAAAAAGCAGGAAGCCGCTGAGTATATGATCTATGACCTCATTTTTGCCAATGAGCCTTATGAAGCATCCCGCAAAGGAGGAAATAAAAAGCAAATGCAGGCAGATTCAGATGCTGTTTACGAGCGTTTTTTACGACAGAATCGACTGGATCTGAGAAAAATACAGATCACTGAAGCCGGGCTGACCCGTATGCGATAACTTTTTAAACGGATACAAAATGAAAGGATTAAGAACCGTGGTCTTATTGATAACCCTGCTGGTTATTGGTAATACCATTAAAGGACAACAGTTCCTGCAACAGGGGAGTAAAATTTATGTGAGTTCCGTTAACAAACAGGAGCATGCAGGTACGGTAAAGGATGAAATGATCCGCCAACTGGAGGAATGGGGATATTGGAAAGTGGTCCGCTCCAAAAAAGAGGCTGACCTGGTACTGGATCTGAATGTACAAACACACCGTGGTATGACGGCCTGGTCCTGGGGCGGAGTAACCGTTCGTGCTGCTGCGTCTATTGAGGATCCTTCCGGTGAAACGCTGTGGCAGTCCAGGGAATATAGGGCAAATCCTAATGGCACCAATGGTTTTAATACGGCACAGGCTACGGTGAGAAAGATTGTAGGCGAAATGCAAAAACGGTTTGGAAGAGAACGGTAGGATAAGACTGGATCTTGCTTATGACCGATGGCCCCATAGTTTATTCGGATGCTTGTTAGGAGAAGTAGGGAGTAACAAGTGGCGAGTGGGGCAATAGTCCATGGATCAGGAAGTAGGAAGTGAACAGGGTAGCGACCGGATGATTACATTTCGCATTATTGTATTGGTTGAGGGTTCATCGTTCATGGGTGCTGCACTTGCAATGCTGATCGTTGACAACTGATAACTGATCCTGATCGGGATTGATAGCTGACAGCTCACACATCTCAAAACTTACAAACTAAACAAATATGAAAAAGAACATTTTTTTCTTTCTGCTCCTGACAGTTATTGTTTTTACTGCCTGCAAAAAGAGTGACGTAAAACCTAAAGAAACTGTTTTGTATGAAACAGATTTTAGCAGTAATGACGGGAAATGGGGAACCGGTACGCCATCTAACGGCATTGTATTATCAATCAGTGACGGCTATTATACATTCCGCAACAGCTCAACGGGCTCCTATGGCAGCTGGCTGGAGAATCCTGTTTTTACGGGAACTCCGGCCAGGTCAGCCATTGAGGCATCCATAAAAACAGCACAAACGGGGAACGATGGATGGGGTAGCGGAGGCTTGTTATGGAACCTGAAGAAGATCAGCAATAATAATTATTATGAGTTCGGGTTTGTAATTTCCTATAATGGAAAATTTGAAATATACGGGTATCCGAATGGCGATCAGGACAGCTATACAGAATACGTGAGCTGGACGCTCAGCAGTGCTATTAAGACGGACTCTTTTAATAAACTAAGAATAACATTAACCACGGGCACCCTGCATTTTTTCATTAATGATAAAGAAGTGCACAGCATGCCGGCCACAAGCGAGGGGGCACTGGATCTGGCAGGCTTTATAGCCGACCGCGGCACTACTCTGCAGATGGATTATTTCAGGGCGGTAACGTTTTAAGTTGGTAAGCCAAAGCACGGATGAAGAAGCCTATCCAACCTCTTCTCCGGATGGTAACTACCTGTTAATTGGCACCACTTTATTGAGTCTACCGGAGATCCGGGTGGTTCCGGTGTATTTAGCGATGATGTATGGCGCGTGGCAATCATACCTGCCGATGGGCAGCAATATCATGTAAATGAGGGCGCTGACGACCGGGTGATTCAGATACGGCTTAAAGGTAAAAGCACCAATGAAATGTGCGGTGGTACGATGGAATGACGATAAACATCAAAACTGCAACCTGATTGGTGCCTGCTAAAGCTTAGTATAGAACAGGGGTAAAACCAATATGACGAATGACAATGTTTTTTCTGACCATTGCTTTAGGTTAGATTTAGGGGCTGACCAAAAGCCCCTTTTGTCATGCTGAATTCCCGCCCGAATGACCCTGGTCGGACGGGTATTGCAGCATCTGAAACAGCGGTTGCTTGCCAATATATGCTGATCCGCCAACCGGCAGACAGAACAGCATGCTGCAATAGACAGCCTTTTTGGTTAAAAAGCAGGTATAGCAATTTATATCCTGCTTAATAATTCTTCCCCGATTGCCTCTGTGCCCAATATTTTGTCTTTAGGAGTGGTTGCATCTGCAATGTCGCCGGTACGGAAGCCCGCTTTTAAGACCTGGTCTACTGCGTTGATTACATCTTCACTTTCTGCTTTCAAACCGAATGAGATATCCAGCAGCAGCGCGGCTGACAGGACAGAGGCCATCGGATTGGCAATTCCCTTCCCAGTGATGTCGTGCGCAGACCCGTGTATGGGCTCATAAACACCGGTGCCATCGCCAATAGAGGCAGAGGCCAGCATGCCCATAGAGCCTGCTATCTGTGAGGCTTCATCGGTAAGGATGTCGCCAAACAGGTTGGCAGTAACGATCACATCAAACTTTTTCGGATCTTTGATCAGCAGCATGGCAATTGCATCAACAAATTGATATTCTACTTCCACATCCGGATAATCTTTGGCCACCTGCTGCACTACTTCCCTCCAGAGGCGGCTTGTTTCCAGAACATTCGCCTTATCCACAGAGCAAAGCTTTTTTCTGCGGGTGCGGGCGGCTTCAAATGCTTTGCGTGCAATGCGCTCTACTTCAAAACGGCTGTATTGGGCAATGTCAAAAGCCGTATCCCCGTTATCTTTACGGCCTTTTTCCCCAAAATAGATATCACCGGTCAGTTCACGGAAAAAGAGTATGTCTGCGCCTTTCAGAATTTCCGGCTTGATGCTGGAAGCGCTTAACAGCTCATCAAATAGCTTTATAGGCCGCAGATTGGCATACAGCCCCAGCTCTTTGCGCATCTTTAATAATCCCTGTTCCGGCCGTACTTTGGCGGAAGGATCATTATCATATTTGGGATGGCCTACAGCGCCAAACAATACGGCATCTGATTGTTTCATTTTTTCCAGGCTTTCGTCCGGAAGGGGGGCGCCGGTTGCTTCTATGGCTGCATGACCGATCAATGCTTCATCATAAGAAAAGTCATGGCCGTATTTTGCGGCAATTTTATCCAGCACTTTTTTACCAACGGCAGTTACTTCCTGTCCGATGCCATCCCCGGGAACAATGAGAATATTTTTTTTCATTCGTAAATTTTTTTGATTTTAGTTGAATGGCCTGCTTTATTAGAAATTTTTTAAAATGTCATTTCAGCAGGCCCCTAAGATAAGGAAGCGTACCTGTTTTTTAAAAAAAACTATAATGCGGCCTTACAGCGTCCCGGCTAAGAGCTGTATATTGTAAAATACCTTTTGCTTTTATCCCGCTGCATTCCTGTTCAGTAACATACTCTGTAAAAAACAGGTCTTTTACCTCTGTTTGAAAATCTATGTCTGATAAAGAAATGAAGTATATTTAACCTATGCAACAGTCATCGCCCCGATTACTTTCTCTTGATTTTATGCGTGGATTCATTATGGTATTACTGGCGTTGGAAAGTACCGGTTTATATGAGCACTTATCCGATGCATCGGCCGGGAGCTGGTTTCAGGGTTTTATGCAGCAGTTTTTTCACCATCCCTGGCATGGCCTGCATTTCTGGGACCTTATTCAGCCGGGCTTTATGTTTATGGCCGGTGTTGCGATGGCTTATTCGCTCAAAAAACAACAAGAACTGGGTTATAGCTGGAACCGGTCTTTGAAAAAGACATTACGGCGCAGTGCCTGGCTGTTCTTTTGGGGCGTATTGGATTATGCCGTCCGGAAAACAGGTTTATCCTTTGAACTGTGGGATGTGCTTACCCAGCTGTCGTTTACAACACTGGTTGCTTTTTTGATCTTTCAATGGCGCGTAACCACACAAATCATAGTTTGTGTTTTCCTTTTGCTGGCAACGGAAATCTTATACCGGTTTACCGGTATTCCCGGTTTTGATCAGCCGTTTACCAATCAGCACAATTTCGGAAATTATGCAGACCTGCTGCTGATGAATAAAATAAACCCGGACGGTTGGGTGGCTATTAACTGCATTCCCACAGCAGTGCATACGATTGCCGGTGCTTTGGCAGGGAAATTATTTTTAAGCAGCAAAGCCAGTAAAATAAAACCGCTCCTGGTTTGGGGTATTATTTGCCTGACCCTTGGATATGGGCTTGATGCTGCCGGCATTACGCCTATCATAAAGCGTATAGCCACCTCTTCTTTTACACTGGCTTCATTGGGATGGTGTTTATTGGGGCTGGCGTTTTGTTACTGGTGGATCGATATCCGGAATCACAGGAAGCACCTGCAGTTTTTCCTGGTAGTTGGCATGAACTCTATTTTTATTTATTTGTTTTTCGAAATTGTAGGCCACCGCTGGTTTAATGAATATATCACTGCTTTAAGCGGTGGTCTTATGCAACTGGCATATGTGCCGGAAATGCCCAAAGCCATTATTTCATCGCTTTGCATCTTTGTCCTGGAATGGGGGCTATGTTATTTTCTTTATAAGAAGAAGATCTTCTTTAAATTATAGGCTGTTGTTCCGGTATGTACTTTGTCCGATTGATTCTCCGATCCGTTATTAACAAAGTGTGCGCCTGTTATTGCTGTTTCCCCTGCATATACCGGCCCCATGTCATTTGCTTTTTACAAATTTAAATTGATGCCTGCTGTTTAAACGCTATTGATAAGAGGTAGCCCGTTAAGCAACTCTCGGTAATCAGTTCCCCGCCATCTTCAAACATACCAAATGCCGCATTGTATTTCCAGTTGTATTCAACTACTGATAACCTGTGCACCTGGTCCAATATAACGGCGCAAAATAAAAATAATAATAAAAGTATAAAAGTTGCTTTCGAATATTTTCTGAAAGTAGCATCACCGCTTTTGTATGCCCGGTAAACCGGTGTCAGAAAAACAATACCGAGAAAGAGGGCTAAAACCAGTTCTATGATCTTTTCGCTTCGCTGGCTGTCTAACTGAAACGCACTGCACAGTGCATTGGCCATCACATCATGCACCCTAAACACATCTTCCAGGAAGAGCACTATGAACACCAGTATCCACGTAAAATAGCGCTTTTCTTTCCGGAACAGGGCCAGCATCAGCAGGGCGATGATCATTAAGATCCACTTAAAATTCTGATAAGTCTCTGCATAGCTTTCGTTCAGGCCAATGTCGAATATTTTCGGGTCCGGAAAGGGATGGTAAAAATTGATCAGATCCATGATGATCAGGAACAGGTCTACAGACAGTAAAATAAAAAGCGGTATAAAATATTTCAGGTTTCCGGCTATTTTCAAAACGTTTTCCAATTTAATGGTTTCATATCAGGTTCAGCATTTTTTGTGTGGCTTTGATCGCAGCTACCGTTTGGTCGCTGTCCAGCCCGGTGGTGCTAAACTCGCGCCCATCAAAGTTCCAGGTAATGATTGTTTCGCACAATGCGTCTGATTTACCTCCCGGCGGGATGCGTACAATATAATCCACCAATTTTGCAAGCGGCAGTTTTTTCTGTGCATATATTTTCCGCAATGCATTCATAAATGCATCATACTGGCCATCGCCCTGGGCGTTCTCTTCCACCACACCGTCTTCAAATTTTATACGGATGGTTGTGGAAGGCCGCATGTTTTTGGAATGCGTAAGCACATAATTCTCTACCAGCACTTTTTCATGCGTGGTATTGCTGTCCAGCACGTCTGATATGATAAAAGGCAGATCGTCCTGCGTAACCGTTTCTTTTTTATCTCCCAGTTCAATGATGCGCTGGGTTACTTTTTTAAGATCCTCATTGCCCAGTTGTATGCCCAGTTGCGCCAGGTTGTTTTCAATATTGGCCTTTCCGGAGGTCTTACCCAGTGCATATTTCCGTTTGCGGCCAAACCGCTCCGGCATCAGGTCATTGTAATAAAGGTTTTTCTTTTTATCGCCATCAGCGTGAATCCCTGCTGTTTGGGTAAATACATTTTCGCCAACAATAGGTTTGTTTGGTGAAACACGGAAGCCTGAAAAGGCTTCTACCAGCTTACTTATTTTATAAAGGGCTTTTTCGTTTACGGATGTCTTTACATCCTTTTGAAAATCGTTCAGTACGGCTATAATGCTTGCCAGCGGCGTGTTTCCGGCCCGCTCACCCATACCGTTAATAGTAAGGTGCAGGCCGCTGATGCCTGCCTTAACAGCTTCCAGCGCGTTGGCCACCCCCAGGTCATAATCGTTGTGCCCATGAAAATCAAAATGCAGCTGCGGGTATTTTTGGGTAATTTCCGAAAGAAAGGTATAGGATTCAGAAGGAGTGAGAACGCCTAAAGTATCCGGCAGCATAATTCTTTTTACCGGTTGCCGGCTCAAAAAATCGATGTATTGAAACACGTACTCTTTTGAATGGCGCATACCGTTACTCCAGTCTTCGAGGTACACATTGCAATCAATGTCTTTTTTCTGTGCCTTTTTGATAACGGCAGCGATGTCCTTAAAATGCTGGTCCGGTGTTTTTTTTAACTGGTGCGTGAGGTGATTTAATGAACCTTTTGTAAGGATGTTCATTACCCTGGCACCGGCCTTTTCCACCCAGTTGATGGAGGTATCACCGTCTACAAAAGTGAGCACTTCGATCTTCTGCAAATGCCCGTTCTGGCTGCCCCAGCCGGTAATGCGCTTTACGGCTTGAAATTCGCCTTCCGAAACCCGTGCCGAAGCGATCTCTATACGATCTGCTTTTACTTCGGTTAAAAGGAGCTGTGCGATCGTTAATTTTTCTGATGCTGAAAAGGATACCCCGCTGGTCTGCTCTCCATCGCGCAGGGTGGTATCCATTATTTCAATATATCGTTGTTTCATTTCTTCCGGAAGTCATCCTGGGCCTGACAAAGGATCAACAATAATATATTTTGCTTCGCCAGGGTGGGCACTATTGTTAAAAGATCTTAATAAAAAATAGCAGCAGGTCTAATACAAACTTTTTTCGGCAAATGCTTTAATGTCTTCTTTTGCTGACTGAAGATAATCAATATCATCAAACCCGTTCAGCATATTGTGCTTTTTATAACCGTTAATGTCGAAGCTTTCCTGGTCGCCGGTAGCCAGAATCGTAATGGTCTGCTCCGGAAGGTTTACCTCAATTTCAGTTTTAGGATCGGCTTCAATGGCTTTGAAGATCTTGTCGAGAAAGGTTTCACTTACCGTAACGGGCAGCAGGCCAATGTTCAGGGAATTGCCTTTAAAGATGTCTGCAAAGAAACTGGACACCACGCACCGGAACCCGTAATCGTAAATCGCCCAGGCGGCATGCTCACGGCTGCTGCCGCTGCCAAAATTTTTACCTCCTACCAGGATCTTCCCGGAGTAGATGGGATTGTTTAAAACGAAATCCTTTTTGGGAGTATCGTCACTGTTATACCGCCAGTCGCGGAACAGGTTGTCGCCAAAGCCTTTGCGTTCGGTAGCTTTCAGGAACCGGGCCGGAATGATCTGGTCGGTATCCACGTTCTCAATGGGTAAGGGAACTGCTGTAGAAGTGAGCACTGTAAATTTATCGTATGCCATTTTAGAATTCAGGTTTTGAGATTTGAGTCCCGATAGCTATCAGGATCAGGATAAGATTTTAGATTTCAGATTTTTATCTTTATTTATTATAGCACCGGATTTTACCGGTGAACCATGCTATGCCATAGCTCCTTCGGTCATCAGTTCACGCGGGTCGGTTACTACCCCGGTTACAGCAACGGCAGCCGCTACATAAGGGCTGGCCAGCAGTGTACGGGCGCCGGGCCCCTGGCGGCCTTCAAAATTGCGGTTGCTGGTGCTTACCGCGTATTTGCCGGCGGGTATTTTGTCTTCATTCATAGCCAGACAGGCGGAACAGCCCGGCTGCCGTAATTCAAAGCCTGCCTCATTTAAAATATCCAGAATGCCTTCCGCCTTGATCTGTTCTTCTACAATATGTGAGCCGGGCACCAGCCATGCGGTGATATTGTCTGCCTTTTTCTTGCCTTTTACAATGGAGGCAAAGGCACGGAAGTCTTCAATGCGGCCATTGGTACAGCTGCCGAGGAACACATAATCGATCTTTTTACCAATTAAGGGCTGGCCTTCCTCAAAATCCATATAGGCCAGTGATTTTTTATAGGAAGCCTCACCGTCCTTTACTTCAGATGCTTTGGGTATCTGATGGGTAATGCCCGTTCCCAGACCCGGGTTGGTACCGTAAGTGATCTGCGGCTCAATATCAGCTGCATCAAAATGTAATTCTTTATCAAATACAGCGTCTTCGTCTGTTTTTAAGGTTTTCCAGTAGGCAAGCGCCTTGTCCCAGGCTTCGCCTTTGGGCGCTTTTTCTTTGCCGTTTACATAATCAAAAGTGGTTTGGTCCGGGGCGATCATACCGCCGCGGGCGCCCATTTCAATAGACATATTGCAAACCGTCATGCGGCCTTCCATGCTCATGTTTTCAAAAACTTCACCGGCATACTCCACAAAATAACCGGTAGCGCCGCTGGCAGTGATCCGGGAGATCATATAAAGGGCTACGTCTTTGGGTAATACGCCTTTACCCAGTTTGCCATTAATGGTAATACGCATTTTCTTGGGCTTGGGCTGCATAATGCATTGGGAAGAAAGCACCATTTCTACCTCTGAAGTGCCAATGCCAAAGGCAATACAGCCAAAAGCACCATGGGTGGAAGTGTGGGAGTCGCCGCAAACAATAGTCATCCCGGGTTGTGTAATACCGTTCTCCGGGCCTACTACGTGCACGATCCCGTTCTTGGGACTGCCCAATGCCCATAAAGAGATGCCCCATTTAGCCGCATTGCTGGAAAGCGCTGCCAGTTGGTTGGCGGATAGCGGGTCTTTAACCGGCTGGTCCTGGTGCATTGTGGGGGTGTTGTGATCAGCCGTTGCAAAAGTGCGCTGCGGGTACAATACAGGAATACCTCTTTTTTCCAGTCCAAGGAAAGCTACAGGACTGGTTACTTCATGAATAAAATGACGATCGATAAACAAAACATCCGGACCGTCATCAATATGACGCACCACGTGCGCGTCCCAAACCTTATCAAACAAAGTAGTAGCGTTGCTCATTCTTTAAATTGATTTTTTTATGAAAACACCTGGATGTTCTGCACCCAGATTAAGCGTCTGTAAAATTAAAATTTATTTTAAAGAATAACCTGTTTGCAGGTTGGTATTTAAGCCGTTGAGAGGATTGCCCCGTTTTTTGGAAAATGTAAAACGACGCCTGAATTTGAGGAATTACCCAAGCCCCAATGATTGGCATCTGGCACCCTGATATCTTCGCATTTCATTGATAATTAATGAATTGTAATTTATCTCAGTTTTAAGCACGTAGAATATGCCGCTATAAATCCGGAAAGGAGAGAATCATTTGGACAGCGTAACCGGAAAAAAAATTGTCTGATCCGGATGCCTGTCTTTTTATTTATTACCAGTGCTGTGCCTGCAGCTTCATACACAGAGCAAAGAACCCGGATCTAATACCTGCGCATGATACCCGGTGTTAGCCCCCTGCTGTGAAAACGGAGAAGTGGTACCGGCTATTTATTTCAGCAGCTGTTGTGGCTCTTTATAATCTTTTTTGCATAACATAATCATTCATAAAATAGCCGCCGCCAATATCAATATCTTCCGTTCCTGTAATGATATATCCCTGCGATCTGTAAAAATCAAGAGCTTTATTATAGCGGTTTACATTCAGGCACAGGTATTCAGCGCCATTATTCCGGGCAATGGCCTCCATTGTATGTAACTGGTATTTTCCAAATCCTTTGCCATGGAGTTTTTGAGAGAGATAAATCTTATGCAGTTTCCAGGCCGTTTCATTTTTCTGTTCAATAGCCGTGTAACCGGCGGCGGCTCCTTCATGATTCAGGATATAAAATTCCACGCCCCGCTCCATTTCTTTTTTCAGCACATCCGTTGCGTACATCATGCGGAACATATACCGGATCTGTTCCGGTGATAAAATTTCTTCAAAAGCTTTGGGCCAGATGTCAAGCGCCAGCTCATGAATTAAGGAAGCTTCCTGCGGTATGGCTTTTCTGATGAAGGTATTTCCTTTTTGGATCATACTTCAAAGATAACGATGCCGGATATGAAAAAAACCGCTCCTTAAAGGAAGCGGTTTTACAGCTGCTTATCCGCAGGTTTAGAATTTGTACCCCAGTGAAACACCAAACTGGCTGGTTTTCATTTTGTCGTAAAATCCGTTTTTAGGAGCTACATTGATCAGCCCCAGCTGGCCATTCAGTTGTACTGATAGTTTGTTGGCAAATTCATAGCCAAAGAGCAGATTGCCACCAAAGTCAATGGGCTTGGCATAAGGGAATTTGTTGTTGTCTGCATCATCAGCATCATTTACAAACTGTAATTTGGCATCATCGCTGTAACTAAAAGAGCCCGCAGAAAAATCACCCTTTACCTTACCACCTAAACCAATGCCTAAATAAGGTCCAACACCTAATAAAAGATTGCCGTTGCCTACCTCCGGTTTGTAAAGAAAGTTAACGGGCACTTCAATATAAGAAGCATTGAACTTTGTTTCTGAATTTACGGCACCGTTGCTTTCCAGTTTAAAGCCCTTGGAACTGTACAGTGCACCCGGCTGCACATAAAACTCATCAGCCACCGGAATGTCAAACGTTAAGCCGGCATGCCAGCCAGGCTGCAGTTTTGTGTCCCAATCATTGCTTCCGCTTTTAATTGCTGCATTGGAAAAGTTAGCACCAGCCCTGATCCCGATTTCAACCTGAGCCATAGCTGAGCCTGAAAGGGTAACGGCGGCTATTGCAACAGCCAGGGTTTTTAATAATTGATTTTTCATTTTCATAACATTAAAGGTTTAGTGATTCGTGTCTTTTATCTGTTGTTTAGTTTGTGCCTGAGCCGGCTTCTTTTTGCGCATCGGCCTTCATTTTATCGTTGGCAGAGATTACAAACTCTACCCGGCGGTTCTGTGCGCGGCCCTCAGGCGTATCATTGCTGTATTTGGGATTATTCAAACCAAAGCCTTTTGTCGTCATCCGCTCCAGAGCAATACCGTTACTGCCTAAATAATTGGCAACGGAAGAAGCCCTTCTTTCTGATAGTGCCTGGTTGTATTTTGCAGTACCCGTATTATCTGTATATCCCTGTATTTCCAGGTCTGTATCCGGGTATTTATTTAAGATTTTGATCAGCTCGTTTAATGTTTGTTGTGCCTGTGCAGTAATGCTTGACTGGTCGAAACCAAATAGTACAGCGCTATTGAACTCTACAGTGATGCCTTCGCCTACCCGTTCTACTTTGGCACCGGGTACTTCCTGTTTGATTTCTTCGGCCTGTTTATCCATCTTTTTGCCGATAAGTGCCCCGGCAGTACCTCCTACGGCAGCGCCAATGATGGCCCCTAATCCGGCATTTCCGGCTGCTTTACCTATAACGGCACCCATAGCAGCACCGCCACCGGTTCCTATAACAGCACCTTTTTGAGTACGGTTCATTGAGTCGCAACCTGCAAGTGTAAGACCGGTCAGAGCCAATCCAAGCGATAAATTTCTTAATTGTTTCATTTGTTTTGTTTTGTATTCATGTTTTGCCAAATAATATGCCAAAACATATTTTAGTTAATGGTTCTGCCAAAAGAGGCTTTTCACAGAAAAAGGGTTGCCTTAAAACCGGCAACCCCTGTATTTTAACATTTTAAATTGATCCGGATTAATTTTGTGTGCCGGTTGAATCTGTAGAAGCAGGTTCGGCCGGCTCAGGCTGGGTTGTTGGTGCATCTATTTTAGACCCGGTATATGTAACGCTTTTTATAACAGGCTTTTTTGAGGCCTTTTTGGATTTTTTTACCGGTTCGGCACTTGTAGTATTCTCTGTTGTGGCAAGTGCTGTGCTGTCTGTGCCTGCATTCATTTCAGGGAAAACAATGGCAGGATTATCTTCATTAAACTTATTGCCGATATTCACATATAAAGTATTGGCATCCTGATCGTAGATCAATGTTCCTTCCTGTATGGAGCGGCCGCTTACCACCTTGCTTTTGGGCTTTGCTGCTGCAGTTGCCGTATCAGCAACATCCATTGCAACGTCGGTAGCTTCATCGTTGGCCAGTGTTTTTTGTGCGGGGATTTTATAAGTAGCCGGTGATCCTTTTAGTAATGCTTTAAACTTTCCTTCCGGCAGTCCGTTTACCCAAATAATTCCTTTGTTGTCAGGGTCCCTTGTTATTGTTACCTGTGCTGCATTTCCTGCCTTATCGGCCAGGTTAAATGCTCCCAGCACCGGAAAGATGCTCTCATCTGTTAAGGAATCGGGCATAGGTAGTAATTCTTTAGGTTGTGGTTTATAGTTTTTTGGAACTTCTGGAGTAGTGGAAACCTGGGCAAACGTTACAGTTGTTATAGCAATTGCTAAAAATACTGTAAGAAGCGACTTTCTTTTCATAAATGCTTTTTTGTTTTATTTAATTTCGATTAATTGATATTCTGTACTGAAATTATTATGCCAAACAAAGAAAACGGAGAATAAAAAATATATATTTTAAATTTTGCTTATGATTTATTTAATCAGCTAAAGCAATCCGGTGTTAGTATATTTGTGCTCTGTTTTTGAAAAATTCCAAACGTTATATACACTTGAAACCTGAAAATGAAGTAATTGAGGTAACCGGCGCGCGGGTGCACAATTTGAAAAATATTGATATTGCTATTCCTAAAAATGAGCTGGTGGTCATCACCGGCATCAGCGGAAGCGGAAAATCGTCCCTGGCTTTTGATACCATTTATTCTGAAGGGCAGCGCCGCTATATGGAAACCTTTGGGGCCTATGCCCGGCAATTCATCGGGAACATGGAACGCCCGGAAGTGGATCAGATCAGCGGTCTTTCTCCTGTAATTTCTATTGAGCAGAAAACCACCAATAAAAATCCGAGATCAACCGTTGGCACCATCACTGAGGTGTATGATTTTTTCCGGTTGCTGTTTGCCCGGGTCGGCGAGGCCTACTCGTACAATACCGGAAAAAAAATGGTAAAGTGGAGCGAGGAGGAGATCGTGGCAAATATTTTTGAGCGCTTCCGGGATAAAAAGATCAACCTGCTGGCGCCATTGGTGCGTGGGCGCAAAGGGCATTACCGCGAGCTGTTTGAGGAGGTGCGCAAGAAGGGCTATTTAAAAGTCCGGATAGATGGTGAAATAAAGGACCTTGTTCCCAAAATGCAGGTGGATCGTTATAAGATCCATGACATTGAACTGGTGGTAGACCGGCTGGAAGTGAATGATGCATCCAGGGCACGCCTTAGCCAAAGCGTTCAGGAAACGCTGCGGCTGGGCAGGGAACTGCTGTTCTTACTGGAGAACGGAAAAGAGCAACCGGTGCAGTACAGTAAGCAACTGATGTGTGAAGACACCGGTATCAGTTACGAAGAGCCATCGCCCAACACTTTTTCCTTTAATTCGCCTTATGGTGCCTGTCCCTATTGCAAAGGGATTGGTACGGCCTATGCTATTGACCTGAATGCGGTGCTGCCCAACCGGAAGCTGAGCATCAGTGAGGGGGGGATCGCACCTTTGGGAGAAGAGCGCAATGCCAGTGTGTATCAGCAGGTAGTGGGTTTTGCAAAAAAGCATAAAATCAGCCTGTCAAAACCGATAGAAGGTTTGCCGGAACAACAACTGGATATGCTGTTGTATGGAGATGGCAATGCCAGTCATGATCTGGAACTGGATGGGTCTGATGATTCCATTCCGGATACCTATACCGGAAATTATGAAGGCATTATTCCCATGCTGAAACGATGGTTTTTTTCAACGCAGACAACGGAATGGCTGCGCGAGTGGGTAGAGCAGTTTATGAGGCTAAAGCCGTGTCCTGTATGCAACGGATCCCGGTTGAAAAAAGAAAGCCTCTGGTTTAAGATCGATGACCGGAATATTGCAGAGCTTAGTTCTCTGAACCTTGATAAGCTGGCCTTATGGCTGAAAGGGCTTGAAAAACGCCTGACCAAAAAACAGAATCTTATTGCCAAGGATATTCTGAAGGAGATCCGCGAACGGCTGCAGTTCCTTTTGGATGTGGGGCTGACGTATCTTACCCTGTACCGCCCGTCCAGAACCCTTAGTGGTGGCGAATCTCAACGGATCCGGCTGGCGACGCAGATCGGCTCCCAGTTGCAGGGCATTACCTATATCCTGGATGAACCTTCCATAGGGCTGCATCAGCGCGACAATCACCGGCTGATCCGGTCCCTGCAAAACCTGCGGGATATCGGGAACAGCGTGCTGGTGGTAGAGCATGATAAAGACATTATGCTGGCAGCCGACTACCTGATTGATATAGGACCAAAAGCGGGTTACCATGGCGGGCGTATAGTGGCAAAAGGTACGCCCAAAGAAATTTTGAAATTAGATACCATTACCTCCGGTTACCTGAACGGGCATTTAAAAATAGCGGTTCCTGAAGAAAGGCGAAAAGGCAACGGGCAGTTCCTGGAACTGAAAGGCGCCAGTGGCAATAACCTCAGGAATGTGCATGTGAAATTCCCGCTGGGGAAAATGATCGTGGTAACAGGGGTAAGCGGCTCGGGGAAATCTACTTTGATCAATGATACCCTTTACCCGCTGTTAAGCAACCATTGTTTTCCGGCCAGCAAAATGCAGGCGATGCCCCACAAGTCCATTAAAGGTTTGGAGCACATTGATAAGGTGGTGGAAATAGACCAGTCGCCCATTGGCAGAACCCCGCGGAGCAATCCTGCAACTTATTGCGGATTTTTTACGGATATACGTGCCCTGTTTGCTTCCGTGCCTGAAGCAAAGATCCGGGGCTATAATGCCGGCCGTTTTTCCTTTAACGTAAAAACCGGCCGCTGCGATGTTTGTGAAGGCGGCGGCATGCGCGTGATCGAAATGAATTTTTTACCGGATGTATATGTGCCCTGTGAAAAATGCAATGGCAAACGGTATAACCGGGAAACACTGGAAATCCGTTATAAAGGAAAATCGATCTCCGATGTGCTGGATATGACGGTAGATGATGCGGTGGAATTCTTTCAGCCCGTTCCTTCTATTTACCGGAAAATAAAGACCCTGCAGGATGTGGGATTGGGATATATTACCCTGGGCCAGAGTGCTGTAACCCTTAGCGGGGGGGAAGCGCAGCGGGTAAAGCTGAGCACGGAGCTTTCAAAAAAAGATACAGGGAAAACATTTTATATACTGGATGAGCCTACTACCGGGCTGCATTTTGAAGACATCAAGCACCTGCTGAGCGTGCTGAATAAGCTGGCAGATAAAGGAAATACCGTATTGGTAATTGAGCACAACATGGACGTCATAAAAGTGGCAGATCATATTATTGACTTAGGCCCGGAAGGCGGCGACGGTGGCGGCCGGATCCTGTTTGAAGGCACGCCGGAAGCATTGGTAAAAATAAAAGACAGCTATACCGGTTTGTATTTAAAGGAAGAATTAAATTAACCAGCCATGCGTAACGATGATCTTACCGATTTGCCCGATTGGGATGATGAAAAATTCAGCCGCTATGATGAAGAAGGAGAGGAATGGAAGCCCCGGCCTACCCGTGAAGCCTGTAAAGCACTTTATCTGAAGTGGCGGGAGATCATAACAATGCTGAACGGAGCGCTTGGAAATGATTTCCATTCGGATGATGCCCACCTGAAATCCTATACGGACGATTTTAAGCAAATGGTTTTAGGCGACGCTTATGAAGTAGGCGCAAAGATCAGAAGCTCGGAAGTAGGGGGTATGTATGTGCTGCGTATGGAAAATGCTGCCATTATCCGCAAAAATGCCCAGTCCGTTGCCAGTTCCTTATTGTCATTAGGAGCTGAGGGCGCTGTTGAAGAAAAGTATGTGGAGCTGATCCGCACCGAGATTGATGTATTTAAAGAGTTATTTAAAGTATGGGTGGGCACTTTTGAGAAAGATGAGTTTACTGATGACTGGGGATTGTTTGTGTAGGGGGGCATGGTTCATGGCTCATAAGTTCATGGCTGGTTCATCATCCAGGCTCAGTAGTTGATGGCATCTCAAATCTCATCTCTCAATTCTCAATTTTGCCTGAAGCAGGGAAACAGGAGCAGCCAGCAGCGAATAGGAGGAGTATATAGTCCATAGCGTGGATGCTCAATGCTGACGGCTGATAACTGACAATTGAAAACAGATAATACCTGGCAAAAGTTTGGAAGGATTGTTGCTATTAATGGGGAGTAACCATCTTTTACCTAATGCAGGAACAACAGAGATACTTCATTGTCACATACAGGTATTTACTGGCTGTATACCTGCTGTTCTGTGGTGCCGTCAGCGGGCTTTGCCAGGATCCCCTGGCCAGCCCGCAGCGGCTCGACAGCCTGAAACGTGCGCTGGCCATACAATCCGGTAATGAAGCCGGTTATACCCTGGTGCGTATTGCAGATTATTACCAGCGGTTGAATAAAGGGGCCGACAGTGCGGCTTTACCGTATGCCCGTAAAGCATTCGGGGTTTTCAGGAGTTCAGGCAATGGTTTTGGAATGGCCTGGGCCAAATTCGAGGAAGGCTCTGCGCTGATGAATATGCGGCTGCTGGATTCAGCCCTTGCCGTTTTACAATCAGCAAAAGATATTCCGATCACTGATACGGCAAAGCGGAAAAATGAATTACTGGGCACCATCTGGAACCAGATCAGCGCTGTTTACGACCGGCAGGGCAACCTGGAAACCAGCACCGCTGTTTCTTTAACGAAAGCCCTGCCTTATTTTGAAAAAGCAGGTAACCAGGCCAGGATCGCAAGCATCTATTCTGATCTGGGCGTTACTTTCCTGAATTTTAATGATTATGAAAAAGCTGCCGTTTATTATAAAAAAGAGCTTTTTGATACGCATATAGAAAAAAAAGAAACGTTTTATGCCACCGACTTCAGTCGCCTCGGTTTTTGTTTAACCCGCCTGAAAAGGCTGCAGGAAGCCCGCCCCTGCTTTGATTCGGCCTACCGCATCCTTAAAAACACTCCCATGTCTTACCCCTGGCTTAAATATTTTTACTTTTTGGGCTATTGGGAAAAAGAATCCGGCCACTTCTCCGATGCGCTTGCTAATTACGACCAGGCCCTGGATGCAGGTAAAAAAATTAATGATACGGCAAGCCTGGTAAATGTGTTGTTTGCAAAGTATGATCTTTTGTTTATGCAGCAGAAATTTGGGGATGCAAAAAAGGTGGCTTACAGCATTAAAAAAGTAAATGACGATCTGCACGATACAATAGCGCTGAACCGGCTGACAGAATATAAGACTTTATGGGAAATTGAAAAGGCTACCGGTAATGATAAAAGGGCATTAGGCTGGCTGGAAAAGTATACGGCCTTATCCGATACGGTGAGCAAACGCAACCAGTTGGTGCAGATCAATGACCTGGTGAATAAATACCAGGCAGAAAAAAAGGAGAAGGAGATCTTACAGTTACAAAGTACAGCCCGGCAACAGCAGCTTACTTTAAATAAGAACCGCTTTACCAGTTTATTACTGGCGGCCGGGCTGTTGATCACCCTGTTGCTGCTGGCCGGTGCTGCAGTGATCCTTAATAACCGCAAAAAGCTGGCCCGGCAGCAGCTTTTACAAAAGGAGAACGAAAAGCAGTTAGCCGTTTATAACGCCATGCTGGAAGGGCAGGAAAAAGAGCGCAGCCGCCTGTCGAAAGAACTGCATGACGGGTTGGGAGGAATGCTGACGGGTGCCCGGCTGCGGTTGCAGAGCATTAATGGGCAGGAGGGGAATCGTTCTATTGACGGGGTAATTCACCAGCTTTCCGGTGCGGGCAGTGAGCTGAGGCGTATAGCGCATAATATGATGCCGGAGAACCTGTTGCGTTTCGGGCTGAACGCAGCGCTCAGGGATCTGTGCGACAGCCTGCAGTCCAGCCGAACCGGGATTCATTTTTACAGTAGTAACATCAGTAAAAGCCTGCCGCAGAATGAGCAACTGATCATTTACCGGATCATACAGGAACTGCTGAACAATGCGCTCAAATATGCGGATGCTACTGAAATTATAGTGGATTGTATGCAGGATGCAGATAAAGTATTTATTACAGTTGAAGATAACGGAGTCGGTTTTAAAAACACACCGGAGCAGGCAGAAGGGGTGGGGCTGATGAACGTGCGGAACCGGATCAGTTATTTGCATGGGGATATGGTAATTGAATCTGAGCCCGGACAGGGAACAACGATCCGCATTACAGTAACCGTGAACAACCGGTCAAAAGATTTTTTCATAAACGAAGAAGGTGTTCTGAGAACAAATAAAAAATGACAACAAAAAATATATTGCTGATCGATGACCACCCTATGGTGCTGGAGGGATTAAAAGCGCTGTTTCAAAACCGGGAGGGAATAACGGTTGCAGCAGCTTTCACCAGGGGAAGAGAAGCCATTGCCTATTTAAAAAAGCAGCCCGCGGTTGATGTGATCTTTTTGGATATTAATCTTCCGGAGATCAATGGGTTTGAATTGTGTAAAATGATCAAAAAAGATTTTCCTGCTATAAAGATCCTGGCATTAAGTACACATTATGAGCGGAGCGGTGTAGCACGTATGATACAGAATGGCGCATCCGGCTATATAGCCAAGACCGCCGGCGCAGGGGAACTGATAACTGCTATTGATACGGTTTGCAACAATGGTATGTACCTGGGGGCCGGTATCCAGGAAAAGCTTACCCTGCCTGGTCAGCAGGGCAGCGGCGCGCCATTGCCAAGGCTAACGCGCCGGGAAAAAGAAATACTGCTGCATATTGCCGATGGTAAAACCACTGCACAAATAGCCGGATTGCTTTTTATGAGCCCGCTTACGGCAGAAACGCATCGCAAAAACCTGATGCGCAAGCTGGGTGCCGGTAATACGGCAACATTGATCAAAATAGCCGTAGAGAACGGATTGCTGTAATTTTCTACCCGTTTCCGGGTAGTATAAAAATACCCTGTTTGCGGGGATTGTTTTCTTTTTGCCGGTTTCCCAACTTTGTACGAGAAACAATACACGCATTGATTTTTATCAGGCAATTATTTTTAAGCTCAAAATCATTCCTTATGAAAAAATCGTTTTATTTAATTGCAGTCATATCCCTGGTACTGCTTTTTTCGTGCAGTAAAAAGGATAGCGATCCTGGTTCCGGTGATAAAGTCACTTCAGTTAAAATTTCCAATCAAAGTGATTATGATTTCAAAGTGCTGTATGTATATGGTATTACGGGCACTAAAAAAGAGGATATTGCAAAAGATACCACAGCCGGTACCCGTAAAGTATATAATCTTGGGGCGCTCAGATCCGGCAGCACTTCATCTGCTGTAACATTTGATCCTAAATTCAAAAGCCTGCTGATCATTTTTACGTATCAGAACCCTGTGCTGGGCAATAAGGAGTACCATGCCTATGTTACAAAGCTGGGTAACGGAACCAATATGTTTCCTTACGTATTTAAACCGCAGACTACGTTTACTCTTACGTTAGATAAAAAAATGGAATTTGAACTCTTATAGCTTCCTGTTATCAGTGGATCGAAAAATGAGCTGTACCTGACCCCTGGCATGGAAATGCCGGTTTACAGGCCGTTGCTGACCGTAGTAAAATGAGATGATTTTTGAGAAGTATTTATAAAGTAAAAAGTTGAAATTATGAAAAGGAATATTGTCTTATATGCTGTTATTTTAATAATGGTATTATCCGGTTGTAAAGGGTGCAGTTTCAGTAAAGGGTTTTCGAAAGATCTGAATACAAAGCTATCAGTAACCTATAATGGGTTCACAGCTGAACGGTTTGCTCTTGTAGATGCCAATATGCAGCCGCTAAAGGATAACAGGGTACAGGGAAATTCTTCTTTTTCACTGGTAGCATACAATATAGCAAACTATACGCTGGCGGATAATAAAGCCTATCCCGCCTGTGAAATGACGCTGAATGATGATGCCGGTAAGACCCTGCTGCATGCGCCCGATATTTTTGCAGAGAAGGCACCGGACGGCGTAAGCGCCGAGAACGGGAAATATGTGACCGTTACAGCAACCTATACCATACCTGCAGCACTCAAAGGTAAAACACTGCACGCGATCGTGCGGGTCACGGACCGGAAAAATCCCGGGAATGTGATCCTGATGAAGGATGATGTAATAGTGCAATAATGCTGCCTGTTTTATAAATGCAAAAGTTTAAAAAATGAAAAAAAACCGGTATAAAAAACTGTTTGTTTTCCTGCTTCTTGAAATAAGCCTGTATGCGCAATCGCAGACCCGGGCAGATGTGGACAGGCTGTATGAACAACAATTGCAGCATTGCGCTGATGCCACGGGGCATACAGATCAATGCAACAGGCGTTTATATGATGGTTTGGATTCTTTACTGAATGTAGCTTATAAAAATCTTTTAAGCAAGCTGTCTCCTTCAAAGCGGTCAGCGCTGCAAAAGGAAGAAAGGAACTGGATCAAAAAACGGGATCTTCAGTTTCAGCAATTTGAAAAGGAAGTCAACACCCATGATGGCACTTCTGTGCCCGGCACTGAAATTTATGATACGTTTTTATACGAAAAGAAAAATGAATTGGTGAGGAAGCGGGTACTGCAGCTGATAGAGCGCCTGTGATCCCTGAAGACCACATATATTGCGTATGGTCGGGTCGGTTGGCTGTCACTTTAACAAACGCACTGTAATACCTTTTAGACATTAAAACCCGCTCAATAAGTAATGTCGTGGTGTGCCTGTCATTATAAGCCTCAAATAAACAGGATTTCAGTTTATTAAATCCGAACATTCGGATGATAAAAATGATTGTCATGGTGAGCCCGCCCGATGACCTAGTCGGACGGGCTTGACGAACCATACCCTTCGGCAGGTTGCCAATGACCTATTGCCTTATGCGTTAGAGAGTAATCACACTTATCATCATGCCGAGCGCAGCCCCCGCCCGTACCGAACGGCACGTTCGGGCGGGGAGGCATCTAATCAATGAAGAGACCGCTCCGCTTCGGTTGAGGTGACGGTAAAGAGCATGTCATTGCCTCATCCGAACGTTCGGATGTTTTTGCAACGCAAGTAAAAAACTCAGGGTGACAGCCTGTTATTACGGTTTATTGGCATTTTACATTAACAGCGCCCGGATCAGCGCTGATGTACTTTTGACCCTGAATTTTTTAAGGATATTCTGCCGGTGGGTTTCAACCGTTCGCTTACTTAAAAATAATTTTTCAGAAATTTCCTTTGAACTTAATTTTTTAATGATAAACCCAATGATCTCCTGCTCCCGCCTGGTTATATGCAGTTCCTTAAGAATACTTTCAGGCAAGAGATGCTTGCTTACATATTGAACCTGCCCGGAGAAAAACGGTTGCCCTTCCAATACCTGCTCAATGGAATGGATCAGTTCTTCAGATCCTATGTCTTTTAGTATATATCCCTTTATGTTAGTGGCCTTCATTTTTTCCGGGAATAAAGGCTGCGGATAGTCGAACAGTACTATTACAGGAATGGATACATTGTATTCTTTCAGCCAGGCAAACAAACTGTCTTCCGTTGTAGCTGCTGATTGGTAAGCCAGCAATATGAGATCGGGCGCATTTGCCGTAATGGATACTTTGGCTTCAAACAGGTCCTTTGCCTGGAATATATTAAAATGAGCGGTCTTTTCGGAATGATGCAGGATATAATACAGTCCGGCCCTGATAATTTCCCGGGCATCTACGATCAATAGTTTGGTTGAGGCGGTCATCTCTAAAAGTTAGTTTAACTGTTTTTCTAAAAATAGCTTCGTCAGGTAAAAACATCCACAGGAAACCGGCAGTCAGCTAAAGGAATATTTACACCTGCAAAGATCAAGGTTGTTTGAAAACGAATATAAAATATTTGCACCAGGATGGCAAAAAAGAATTTGCGGAATGCTATCCGGTTCCTGTCACTAATTTTTATGACAGAAACCTGTTCCGATGGTGAGCGTTACCCTGTACTAATTGCTTTTTCCGGTCCGGACTGATAAAAAATACGTATTTCCCGGGCTAAAAATACGTATTTCCGGATAGCCGTTTTTGAATGTGCTGCTTTAATTTTGACTGTCCTTGAATTTATAAACCTTTTAAAAATTAATGCTTAATGGGTAGAAACGCTGCTGCGTGGAGGGACCGTTATTTTAAAGCTAAAACATTAATAATAGAATTACTGCCGATCCAATAACTATAATTAAGTAAGTTGGTGACAGATAAAAAACGTTAACAATAAATATGAACGCTACTAAATTTTTTATCCTACTAAGCTGCTCATTTCTTTTAGCAAATATATCTCTGTCTCAGGAACTGGCACCGAATATAAAATCCATGACCCCACAGGCCTACTCTTTATTTAAGTTTACTGAAATTCCTGTTGGGCTGACAACCGGAGTTCCTGATATACACATTCCAATATATGAAATCAATTACGGTACGGGCACATTGCCAATAACCGTTAATTACCATTCTTCCGGGGTTAAAGTAAGCGAACAGGCCGGAAATGTTGGATTAGGATGGACGATTATGTCAGGAGGAATGATCTCATCAAATATAGTAGGTAGCCCGGATTTGCCGGGAATACAAAATGGTGGCAGAGGATATGGAATGCTCCCCTTTCCACAGGACAGAGAATTAACCCCCCATTATACCAATTATAATGACCCTGATTCTTCTGAAAACAGTGATTATAATATATGTATGAAGCTGACCGGAAATAATATCATCACAAATAGAGACGGAAATTCATCACAATCTCCCTACGACGGACAACCAGATATATTTTATTATAGCATTGGTGGCAGAAGTGGAAAGTTTTTTCTTGGGATGGATCAAAATTATCATACGATCCCCTATGAGCCAATTGACATCCAGTACGTACAACACAAATTTGTATTTACCGATGAAATGGGAACCAAATATCTGTTTAATGATGCCGGAGAAGATATTACGTATTTTAGTTATTTTTCTACAGGACACCCTTCTCCTAGCCCAAACACCAGTTCCAGCACTAATAAAACATTTTATTTATCAAAAATTATAACTATAAAAAATGATACTATAACATTTTTATATAAGCCGGTTACCTATTCTTATAATAATCCCAAATCATACACAAGGTACAAGGCCGCAACAACAAATACCAATGGATTTGATAATAATTATGAAACCAGAACCGAAAGTTCTACCCAGGTAGACGGAAGATTAATAGAATCAATTCAAACAAATAAAGGTGACCGGGTTCAGTTTTCCTACGAAACCTGCCCCCGGTTAGACGTTCCGGGCAATTTTGCCTTAAAGGAAATAAAGATATTTACTGATACGGGAAGTTATTCCAAAAAGTATACCTTCACTTACGGATATTTTAATATAGATAATTATACTTCCTGCAGTTCTACTATATCCGATCCGGATGACTGCAGATTGAAATTACTTTCGATACAACAGGAAGGTCTTCCTCCATATATTTTTTCCTATTATGGAAATAACCAGCTGCCCAACAGGATGTCTGACGTTTCAGCTGATCATTGGGGCTACTATTCTCCTAATGGAGGAAAATATCCTGATTATCCGGTCTATGGATTCAGTGGCGCTTCACGTATGCCTGATCAAAATTATACTTCACAAGGTGTCCTTTCCAGGGTAAAATATCCAACAGGTGGAATCTCAGTTTTCGATTACGAATTAAACGAAGCGAAGGACACGCTTGGTCTGAGTAATGATACCGTTTCCTATGGAGGAGGGAACGTTGCTATATATTATGACCCGGATCATCAGCATCAGCAAAAAAGCTTCACAATTCCTTCCAATGTTATTCCCGGAAGTATTACTATTTCCTATTTAACGCCTGCCCCTCCCAATTTGGCAACACCTCAATTCAACATCTCTCTCTCGGGCAATGGGGTCAATCAATCTTTTCAATCGATTCATGAAGGGATAGCAGTTTCGGGCTTCTTAAATTTATTAGCCGGTAATTATACATTAGCCGTTACAGAAGTCGGAGCCTTTGAAGACGGATATGTAACCTTGTTTTGGAAAGAAAAGCCGGTAACTATTCCGGGAAATGATACAACAATTATCGCCAATGTAAAGGTTGGCGGATTAAGGATAAAAAGGATCAGGGAATTTAACGATGAGGATACAACAAAACCGGCTGTACTTGATAAAAGTTATGAATATAATCAGTTCGGGTCTGTTAATTCCAGCGGAAAAATTGCTGCCAGGCCAGTCTATAGTTACTATACTACAAAATATGCAAGGGATTTTGAAGCCAGTGGTAACTATGAGGAAAGACAATGTACTTATTATATTCAGAATTCACAAACTATAAGTCCCTTAAACGGTTTGCAGGGCAGCCCGATCTTGTATACGAACGTGCGGGTATATGATGGAGATAATGCCAAACCTAATGGATATACAGACTACGAATATTCTTTCGTTAAGGATCTTGTGTCCTATGTTACTTTGCCGCCAGCGCCTCCTACAAGTTATGATTGGCAAAGAGGACTGCTTATGAGTGAATCTGAGTATTCAAAAATGAGCAGCCAGCAATTTAAATTGAAAAGAAAAAAAACAAATTATTATACTTTTTTATATACACCACCCAATTATGATCAGAATTATTCGGAATCAGGGGCACATTATACACCGCCCACCTTTCCTAATGAATACCATGGCCTGGGATTAAATGTTCAGTGTATAAAGCCTGAAGCACACTATTATCTGCCAGACGGGATCATGCAAATTATTCCTGCCGTATTTGAGCTATCTTCCTATAAATTGATCTCCTCATGGTACTATATTAACAGAACAAGGGAAGATATTTATGAGACAAATACGGATAGTTCTTTTACTACATCAATATCCTATGTTTACGATAACCCGCTTCATGCACAATTAACCATGCGCTCTGTCGGGCAAAGCAATGGCGATAGTTTGGTGATTAAATACCTGTACCCTCTTGATTATTTAACCGGAACGGCATTCATTGATAGTATGCAGACCCATCACATATTATCCGCACCCGTTGAGCAGGTATCTTTGAAGAAGAAGAGCGGAAATTTTTCTGTTACTGATGGCAAAATAAATAAGTATAGAAATGATAAACCGGTACTGTTGAGCGAACAACTGCAGCTGCAATCGATGGCACCTGTGAACAGTTCCGCCTTTAAATTTTCAAACAGCGCATCTAATGGCCTCTCTGCACCGAAATCTGTATTTGCGCCGGATAGCAGGTATGTTCCTGTCTACTTGTATAGCCGCTTTGATGCGTATTCAAATATTGTTGAAATGCAAAAAGTAAACAATGCCAAAGAAGTTTATTTATGGGGCTATAACGGCCGGTATCCTGTAGCCAAAATTATTGGTAGTGATTATAATACCGTTAATGCTGTAGTACCTGAAGAGCAGGTTCGGACTGCGACCGGTATTGTAAATAATAATACCAATATTCGTAATCTGTTAAATACGCTGCGTACAGATAGTCGTACCAAAAATGCTTTAATAAGCACTTATACGTATGCTCCATTAACCGGTATGATGTCTGAAACAGATCCGCAGGGAAATACGCTCTATTATGAATACGACGATTTTAACAGATTGAGCCTGATTAAAGATAAGGATGGTAATATCGTAAAACGGTATAATTATCAATATTCCCAATCGCAGGAAAATGGACCAATTTATTATAGTACTGCTGCAAGCGGTGAATATGTGCGCAATAACTGTAGTGCAGGGTATGGTGGTACCAAAGTCACTTATACAGTGCCTGCTGGTACATATTCATCTATTATCAGCCAGGCAAATGCCGATCAGCAGGCATTAGACGATATAGCGGCAAATGGGCAGGCCTATGCTAATGCAAACGGAACCTGTTCTAATACTCCTGCATCTATTGTGTTACGGAATAGCTTTACAGCACATTCAAGCGGGCTAAATACCAAGATCCAGTTTATACAGAACGGTGCCGTGGTACTGTCTGGTAATTTCTCGTCACAAGCCAGCGGTACGGTTACTTTATCAGTTGCTCCGGGTGAGTACCAGATTGAATGTTCAACCGTTTCTCTGAAAAGCGCCGTTTTAGAATTTTTAATGAGTTCCGGTGCATATTGGAGTAAGCCTGCCAATGCTCCATCTGCTACTTCAGACCCAATTACCCTGCTGCCTGGAACAAGTTATACCCTTACCCAGCGAGATGTGGACGGAGATACGCAGACCAATGTAATTAAGGATTAGACAGCAACTTATAACGTATTTTTTATGAATGAGAAAGAAAGTAGGCTGAACGCTGTAAAGGATGAAAAGAGATGTACTTCAGCTGGTCAACTGTAAAATAGTTATTATGCAATTCTTAAATCAGAATAGATCCTGCTTAACGATGTATAAATACATACTGCTCTCCCTGTCGTTTATATTGACCTTTGCAGCGATAGACGCCCAGGTCACTCCCTCAACTGATCAAAATTATATTTATACCCGTATGATCGTAAAAGAAGGCGTAAAGACAGCAGCTGACCTGGCGGCTTTGCCCGTAGACAGCATGCGGGCCGAGATCCGGTATTTTGACGGCCTGGGAAGACCGCTGCAAAATATTGCCGTACGGAACTCTCCCAATAAAAAAGATGTGATCACCCCTGTTACCTATGACGCTTTTGGCCGGCAGGATAAAAGCTACCTGCCTTATGAGCATAGCAGCCAGACAGGGGCTTACCAACCCACAGCTGTAACGTCCCAGGCTTCTTTTTACAGCAGTGCAGGCAGCGGTTCTATTCCAAAAATAGCCACCAACCCGTTCAGCCAGACCTTGTTTGAGGCTTCGCCCCTGAACCGGGTACTGGAAACAGCCGCCCCGGGCGATAGCTGGAAGCCGGGGGCCGGCCATACGATAAGAAACAATTATGAGATCAATAGTGCAAACGAAGTAAGATTATGGAATATAACGGTATCCGGCAATGTCAATACCGGTGCCGGCAGCCCGGGTTATTATGGAGCAGGACAATTATATAAGAATATTACCTGGGATGAGAACCGCAACCGGGTGATCGAGTTCAAAGATAAAGAAGGGCTTGTAGTCTGTAAAAAAGTACAGGATGGGGGCGATACGCTCAATGCACCCACCTATATGGTGACCCAGTATATTTATGACGACTTTAATCAATTGGCTTATGTAGTACCACCAGCCCTGGAAACTATTACCAGTTTTACCGAGAAAGATGCCAATTTTGGGAACTATATCTATGCATACCATTACGACGGCCGGAGAAGGTTGATCGAAAAAAAGATCCCCGGTAAGGGCTGGGAATATACGGTATATAATAAAGGAGATTGCCCCATTTTTAACCAGGACTCTATGCAGCGGGCCCGTGGCGTATGGGGCTTTATGAAATATGATACGCTGGGCAGGTTGATCATGACAGGGGAAACCAGTAATGTGTCCACCAGGGCCAGCCTGGACACGCTGTCCGGCAATCAGGCCAAATTGTACGAGATCCGGGACAATACCAAATCCTGGGGGTATACCAATACAGCAATTCCTACTGCTTTAACAACCCTGTTTACCGTGAGTTTCTATGATGATTACAGTTTTTTGAACAGCACGGTCAATGCAAATCCTTATGGGGCCTTATTTAATGTGCCCAATGACACCAGCCCATTGGAAAGGAGCAATGTAAAAGGGCTTCCGACGATCACCGTTACCAATGTGCTGGATAGCGCAAAGTATTTATATGCCGCCAGTTATTATGATGAAAAGGAGCGGGTAACCAAGGTGGTCAAACAACACCTTTTAAATGGAGCGGATGTAACCACTAATACCTTAAACTTTGTTGGAGAAGTCACCACCAGCACCCGGAAACACTATGCCAATGGCAATACTACTACACCTGTGGTCACGATTACCACTACCAACCAATACGACCATGCCGGCAGGATCATACGGGCGATCGAAAAGATCAATACCCAGGCCCCCGATACCATTACCTACGCTTACAACCAGGTAGGGCAGCTTTCTCAAAAAAAGGTGGGCAACCAGACAATTGGGACCTACTACAACGCCCGTGGATGGATCAAAAAGCAATCGGCTCCTTTGTTTACAATGGAGCTGAAATATGATAGTACCGCAGCAGCGGCCAATAAGCAGTACAATGGTAACATCGGCCAGCAGCTGTGGAAAAGCGGTGCCGGCACCCAAACCCAGCGGACTTATACCTATACTTACGACCGGGCCAACCGTATAACAAAGGGGATCAGTGATGAGGGGTACAATGAGGACAGCATCAGCTATGATAAAATGGGCAATATTACGAAGTTAAAGCGTCCCAAGAACAGCACTACGGCCATTACCTACAATTACGGGGCCAAAGGTAACCAGTTGCAAAGTGTATCCGGCGGTTATGCGAGGAGCTATACGTATAATGGCAATGGCAGTGTAGCCACCATGACGGGAACAAATCCTTTGACGATTGTGTATAATGCATTAAATTTACCAAAGACGGTAACGGGGAGTGCTACTGTAAGTTACGTATATGATGCAGCGGGAAATAAGCTAAAGAAAACCACGGCCACAGAAACGCGGTGGTATATGGATGGCATTGAATACATTACCAATTCCACTACTCCCAGCCCGTCCATAGATCTTTTACATACAGCGGAAGGTGTTGCCCGAAGAAGCGGAACGGCCTATAATTATGAATACTTCCTCAAAGATCATTTAGGTAATACGCGACTGGTATTCAATAAAGCGGGCACGGTATTACAGCAGACGGATTATTACCCGTTTGGCATGAGTGTAGCCAGAGTTGCCAATACCCCAAACCGCTACTTATATAATGGCAAAGAACAGCAACCTGAACTGGGTGGTACCGATGGAGGGCAGTACGACTATGGAGCAAGGTTTTATGATCCGGTGATCGGACGTTTTCATGCGATTGATCCTTTAGCGAATGATTTTACTTATTATACTCCATATCAGTTTGCAGGAAATGAAGTACCAAATGCAATAGACTTAGACGGGCTTGAGCCTCTTCGCGTTACTACATTTCCTACCTTGAGTAAAATTGCCAAAAATGTTGGAGACTGGATAAATGAGACTTTAAATCCGTTAGTGCCAATAGCAGAAGTCGTTTCAGGTAAAAGTTATGAGAGCAATTTTACAGAAAACAAACCACGGGGACAAGCATTTGCAGAAACAGTCATTTCCGTAATACCTGGAGGTAAAATCGAAGGAGCTTTTGTTAAAGCCGCGGAGAAAAGTGTAACAAAAACTGCAATTCTAGAAGCTAATAAAGTTGCAGGAAAAGAAGGCGAAAAAATTGTGACAAAATCCCTTGAAAATTCAACAAAAGAAGGTCAAACAGTACTTACTCAAGTGAGTGGAAGGCTAGAAAAAGGTGGAAGAACAGTTTATGATAATGTTGTTATTGATAATAAAACTGGTAAAGCTATATACACTAATGAAACAAAAACAGGAAATGCGAAACTTTCTACTAATCAAAGTAGAGCTGCTGCGGGTGAAAATGTAACTCTAACCGGAAAGAAGTTGCCTGAGAACGTTCGTGGTCAAACGTTTAACTCAACTTCTACGCCTTATAAAGTATCTCGATTTGATCCAAGTGATCCATTAAAAGTAATTAAAAATGAATAAAATCATTTCAATCCAAAAAGTAAAAACCGAGTTATTTGAAGGCATGTGTGGTGCATTTAAAGAACACGGTTTTGATTTTATTAAACGGAAAAACGCCTTTCAAAGGACTACAACTGATTGCGTCCAAAGCTTTTATTTTTTGATTCATAAAAATGAAGATGGAGTGTTCATTGAACCAAGATGGTCAATTAAGATACCTTCTATATTGGATATTTATCACAAAGTTGCAACGAAGGAAAAACAATATTACGAAGATACTCCAGTATTAGAAAATAGTCTGGGAGAGCTAATAGAATATTTTGACAACGGTAATACTACCGGATCTGGAAAGTCAATGGAATATTTAGTAGAAACCGAAGATGATATACAGACATTAATAAAAGTTATCCCCAAGAGATTTGAAAAATATGTACTTTCTTATTTTAATAAAAACAGCACGGTTGATCAAATTGACAAACTACTCAATGAGAACCCCAGAAAGCTTTCTATACATCAATGGTTATATCCTCTTAGAGCGTGTATGGGATTAATTGCCGCGAAAATTATGAATAATCCGAGAATTAATGAGTTGGTCGACATTTATGAACAAGAATTGCAGGACGCATTGCCTGCATACAGGATTGAGTTTGAAAAACTAAAAAAAGGGTTGAATTAGGAGAAACAGCAAGAATAATTTTTTTCAGCCATTGCAAGGCGCATTACGAAACAAAGATCAGGATAGTTCAGCCTTTTAAGGTCTTTCGATATTGTTATTGTCACGTCATCGGCACTCGGGCAGAGTGTATTGTTGTAACCTGCTAAAAAAGACCACGGCAACAGAAACAAGGTGGTATATTGATGGCATTGAATACATCACCAACTCCACTACTCCCAGTCCGGCTATAGATCTTTTACAGACAGCGGAAGGTGTTGCCCGGAGAAGTGGCACTACCTATAATTATGAATACTTCCTGAAAGACCATTTAGGTAATACCCGGATCGTATTCAACAAAGCGGGAACAGTATTACAGCAAACGGATTATTATCCGTTTGGAATGAGCTTTTCAAAACAGCCATACCTTCCAAACAAGTATTTGTACAATGGTAAGGAGCAACAGCAGGAACTGGGCGGTACAGATGGAGGTCAGTATGACTATGGAGCAGGGTTTTATGATCCGGTAATTGGAAGATGGCATGTGGTAGACCCAACCAGCGATAAAATGCGACGTCACTCTCCTTATAACTTTGCTTTTGATAACCCGATACGGTTTGTAGATCCGGATGGAATGAGTCCTACCGATTGGTACCAAAATCAAAAAACGGGACAATATATATGGCTTAATACTTCTGGGAATCAAAAAGGATATACGCATGTAAACAGTAATACAATTTTGCGATCGTATGATTATCGTACTAATGAAACTCTCGCAACTTACCAATTAAGGGAAAACGGCTCAGTAATGCGAGGAGACGGAGAGCTTTTTGGAAATGGTGAAACTGTTTCAATGCTTGGTGGTACTGAAATAAGAACTGGTGACGCAGTTTTCAAACAATCATATTTATCTGGCGTAGAAATAAATGGTGCTGTAACCGCTGACTTGGGTGTTGGAACGAGTTCTTTAAATAATTGGAATGGCAGCTCGATTGGAGGAGGGAATATAAGTGGAGGCCAAGGCACATTAGTTGGTTGGGAAGGGAAACTAGGGAATGAAAATTCTGGTGAATTTACTTTGTTAGGTAAAAATATATCCACTGGGGTTAGAACAGAAGGAACAGGAGGTTTTTCATTAAACGCTAAAGAATTTGGTATCTCCAAAGAGACCTTTAAAGAAACAACTTCTTTGGGGCAGGTTAATAACATATCGAAAAGAAGCTTTTCAGCATATGGCTTTACTATAGAGTTTACAAATAATTCAAACGGCTATAGCAAATCTGAATTCAAATATGAATTAAACTCATTTTGGAATATTGTATTGGGAGGAAAGGTTGGAGTTTCAATACCGATAATTACACAAGAGGCTTACCTAATAAATAGTTTATATGACAGTATTGAAATTTATATTTATCATTAGTTTTATTTCAAAAATTTTTTTTCATTACTATTTAAGTAAAAAAAGTGATGTTAAGGTTAACATATCTGGGGTGGGAGCGTCAATAGAGGTCTTTTGGTTTTATACCAAAAAAGTTTCTGATAAGTTTAGTGTACTAAAATCTTTTTGTAACTCACTTCAAGTTATCTGGATGTCTGCAATTCTCTTGTGGTTTATCCTTCAAAACTTACATCAAAGTTAGAACGTAAGCATCTTTAATAAGAGTGTTGTTTGTTATTAAAAGTGGATGTACATTGGATGCTTTATGATGGCATTGAATATATTACTAACTCCACAACTCCCAGTCCGGCTATAGATCTTTTACATACAGCAGAAGGCGTTGCAAGAAGAAGCGGAACGGCTTACAGCTATGAGTATTTCCTTAAGGACCATTTAGCAAATACACGGATCGTATTTAATAAAGCGGGTACTATATATCAGCAGACGGATTATTAT
Source organism: Niabella ginsenosidivorans (assembly GCF_001654455.1). Taxonomy (NCBI): domain Bacteria; kingdom Pseudomonadati; phylum Bacteroidota; class Chitinophagia; order Chitinophagales; family Chitinophagaceae; genus Niabella; species Niabella ginsenosidivorans. Next base: position 3,395,166 of record NZ_CP015772.1, on the reverse strand, counting down.
CCATTTGGAATGGAAATTGGCAGGTATCTGAGTGGTCCTAAGAATAAATACTTATATAACGGTATTGAAAAGAATGATGAGTTGGGGACTTATGAAGCTCAATATCGAGAGTTAGATCCGATAACTGGTCGGTGGTGGCAGATTGATCCGGAGATAGAAAATATGGAAGCATGGTCACCATATGCTTCTAACTATGATAATCCGATAACCTATAGTGATCCGTTAGGTGACGATCCTGATGAATATGACGGCGGTGGTGATGATCCTCCAGCTAAAGGCTTTTGGCCGGGAGTACGAGATGGGTTCACTGGATATTTTAAAGATGCCTATCATGCTGTGACACATCCTGGAGAGACTCTGTCAAACATGGTAAAACCGGAAAATCTGGTAGACTATGCTCTGGACGCAGTTACAATTGGTAACCACGGGCGGGCCAAACAGGCAATAAATGCATATGAAACTGTGAATGACCAAGGAACTTATGGTTTGGGAAAGGTAGTTGGCAAAACAGGGGCAGAGGTAACTGTTGTTGTGGTTACAAACGGAGCAGGAAGAGGTATAAGATTATTAAAAGGAGAAGGAATAGTATGTGAACGTGTGGATAAGACTGGTAATATAGCAAAGCCTTATGTTGGTCAAGCAAAGAGCGAAGCCAGGTATGCTGCAAGACAAAAAGAACATGCTAGAGCAAATCCCAGATCAGATTTTGAGTTCAAAAAAATTGATAGAGGAAGGCCCGGAAGAAATTTAGATAAAAAAGAACAAAGAGCTCTTGATAAACGTGGCGGGCCAACAAATAAACCAAATCCTAATGGAGGTACTTCAAATAAGAAAAATGTTATTAAAAAAGATAAAAAATTAAAAGAACAATGAAGCTTAGAATAGGTGATATATTTACTATTCCCGTAAGTGAAGAAAAAACCGGATTTGGTCAAATTGTCAAAATACCTAACAAAAATAATTTTATTATTATTGTTTATGAGAATATCTATTCTGGTAGAGATTGGCCAAGTTTGGAAGAAGTAGTTAAGGATAAGATATTATTTTTGGGATATACAATGGATGCTTTATTATACCATAAGTTTTGGAAGATTATTGGAAATGTATTTCCTGATTTGAGCAAAATTAAATTTCCCTACTATAAGTTGGGTACTTTTCCTAATGCAATGATTGTAAATTATAAAGGAGAGAAAGTAAAAACTATAAGCAAATTGGAGTTTGATAAACTACAGTATGAAACTGTTGTGGCGCCGGTGCGATATGAAAATGCCTTAAAAGCTTATTACAAATTAAGTGAATGGAGAGAGGATTACGATAATTTGTTATATTCTAAAACACTTGAGAGCATACAAGTAGTAGAAGGAAAATAATTTTTTTTACCAACTTCGATATTGCAATAAAGTATTGATTATAATCCGACTTATTGTCAATTACAAATCTTTGCTTTTTAGGAAGGAGAAGCTATAGTAGTTTGTTAATACACAAAAGAAGCATGTGTAAGTATCCATAACTATAGCAATAGTTTTGTTGATTTTAGTTGTATTGTTTTTGTTGTTGGATAAATACGTTGGTCACGTATTTGATTTACATCCTTCTTAATTAAAAAAGGCAGTAACAATAAAGCCCGGCAAACCGGGCTTTATTGTTTTAATTGGTATAAGCTTTTTTAGTTTTTCTGTCTCTGAGGAACGCATCTACTATCTCGAACACGGTAGCTTTATCGGTGTCATTGAGTTTTTGAATATCCTGTAAACGCTTCAGGGCTTTGGAGTCGATCTCGACATTGGTTTTGCCCACCAAAAAATCCAGTGATACTTCGAGGACATCCGCTATTTTAACTGCCACTTCCACGGAGGGTTTTACTTCGTTGCGTTCATTCTTGCTGCCTATAACCAGGTAGGGCAGCTTTCACAAAAAAAAGGTAGGTAACCAGACGATCGGAACCTTCTTTAATGCCCGTGAATAGGTCAAAAAGCAATCGGCTCCTTTGTTTACGATGGAGCTGAATATGATAGTACCGCAGCAGCGGCCAATAAGCAGTACAATGGTAACATCGGCCAGCAGCTATGGAAAAGCGGTGCCGGCACCCAAACCCAGCGGACTTATACCTATACTTACGACCGGGCCAACCGTATAACAAAGGGGATCAGTGATGAGGGGTACAATGAGGACAGCATCAGCTATGATAAAATGGGCAATATTACGAAGTTAAAGCGTCCCAAGAACAGCACTACGGCCATTACCTACAATTACGGGGCCAAAGGTAACCAGTTGCAAAGTGTATCCGGCGGTTATGCGAGGAGCTATACGTATAATGGCAATGACAGTGTAGCCACCATAACGGGAACAAATCCTTTGACGATCACTTATAATGCATTAAATTTACCGAGGACGGTAACGGGGAGTGCTACTGTAAGTTATGTGTATGATGCTGATGGCAACAAGCTAAAAAAGACCACATCAACAGAAACAAGGTGGTATATTGATGGCATTGAATACATCACCAACTCTACAACTCCCAGCCCGGCTATAGATCTTTTACAGACAGCGGAAGGTGTTGCCCGGAGAAGTGGCACTACCTATAATTATGAGTACTTCCTGAAAGACCATTTAGGTAATACCCGGATCGTTTTCAATAAAGCGGGTACTGTATTACAGCAAACGGATTATTATCCATTTGGTATGAGTGTAGCCAGAGTTGCCAATACGCCCAACCGGTATTTGTACAATGGCAAAGAGCAACAGCAGGAGTTGGGTGGTACAGACGGAGGACAGTATGACTATGGAGCGAGATTCTATGATCCGGTGATTGGAAGATGGCATGTGATAGACCCGGCCAGCGAATTAGGAAGAAGACACAGCCCATATACCTTTGCATTTAATAACCCAATCAGGTTTATTGACCCTGACGGTATGTGGCCGGGAGATTTTTATGACGAATCTGGAAGAAAAATAGGGACAGATGGAATAGATGATAAGAAAAAATATGTTGTGATTAATAATAGAGAGGCCAGAGATATTGCGAGAATAGATAGACGAGGAGGTACTACTCAGGTGAGTGATGTAAGTTCTGCAAAAGCGCTTCCAAGCGATGTTGCATTAAATGAATCTTTGGACGTTATAAAGCGCACAGAGGCAAAAACTACTGCGGATCCTCAAGGGGGCTTACATGGTGAGTCCTCAATCGTTATGAAAGATGGCACTGTTTTGAGAGGGGATTCTGGGCCAGCCGCATTTGTTAATTCTAATAATGAATTACAAGCTGATGAGAAGTTATCTGATTTACCATCAGGAAAAACGCCAGCAGATGCAGAAACAACAATCCACTCTCATGTTACAGGGACGGTGCTGCAAAATGGGCAGATTTATAGCCATGATGCGACAAAGCCCTCAAATGTGGGTTTACCTACTTTTAGCCAATATGGCACTAATATAATAGTTGGGCCAAGAGGACAGGCATCTGCCACACAAACAAACGGTTCAACAAATATTAGCCAACCCGGTAATGGGGTTATAATTTATAAGGGAGGAACCACTACACCATACCTTGTATTGCCTGTTAGAACCGTAGAGCGAATACTAAGAAGATGAAAAAAATAATTGCATATAGTTTAGCACTTCTATTAAGTTGCATCAGATTGAATGCTCAGAAAAATATTGATTTAATTATTTCAATAGATGAAAAGATTGTCAGTTCAATATCTGGGTTAAATTTTATTGCTGTAACCCTAAATGGTGAAGAAAGAATACAGGCGGATTACTATCCTGGGCATTTGTCATTAAGCGATTCTGACTACAACAAGTTATTAGATACGGTAACCAGAACTGTTTATATTTCATTTGATTATACGGAACAGCAAAATACAAAACAGCACCTTTATCATTATCAAATTGATTTAAAAAAAGGATGGCTGAAACATTATTACTATATACTTAGTATTTACAATATGACCAAGCGAAAATATAGAGATATGTTCTCTACTGCGATGCCTTATGTGTATGAGTTCGAGTACCCCGGAGGCGCAACTAAACTTGTTAGGAAAAAATCAAAAGCCCGCTAATCGCGGGCTTTTATTATTGTTTTAATTAGTATACGCTTTTTTAGTTTTATGGTCTCTTAGGGAAGCATCGAGCATTGCGAACACATGCGCTTTATCTTCTGCATCTAGTTTTTGGATGTCGATAATTTTATTTACCACATTTTTTTCCAGCAGCAGGTCGGTATTACCGGCCAGATAATCCAGTGATACTTCGAGGGCATCCGCTATTTTAACTGCCACTTCCACGGAGGGTTTTACTTCGTTGCGTTCATACTTGCTGCCTATAACCAGGTAGGGCAGCTTTCTCAAAAAAAGGTAGGTAACCAGACGATCGGAACCTTCTTTAATGCCCGTGGATGGGTAATCAAACAGTCAGCATCATTATTTACTGAAGAATTGAAATACGATGATGCCGTTGCCGCTGGTAAACAGTATAACGGAAACATTGGTCAGCAGCTTTGGAAAAGCGGTGCGGGTACCCAAACCCACCGAACTTATACCTATACTTACGACCGGGCCAACCGTATAACAAAGGGGATCAGTGATGAGGGGTACAATGAGGACAGCATCAGCTATGATAAAATGGGCAATATTACAGCCCTTACCTGGCCTAAGAGCAGTGCGACTGCCATCACCTATAATTACGGAACGAAAGGCAACCAGTTGCAAAGTGTAAGCGGCGGATATACCAGGGGCTATACCTATAATGGTAATAGCAGTGTGGCCACCCATGGCCGGAACAAATCCTTTGACGATCACTTATAATGCGTTAAACTTACCGAAGACGGTAATAGGCTCAGAAAATCGGAACTACGTATAATGATAAATACTTTCTGAAAGACCATTTGGGAATATCTGTAATTACCGGTAATAAACCTGCGGATCACTTTATTCCCAATTGTTTTGCCAGGTATTCCGCTGCCATCTTATTGATCTTTTCCCAATTCCGTTTTCCCGTTGGTAACCGGATGTTGCCGGGCGTTGTATGGAAAATCCGGTTTTTTGGCTGCTAATGGTACAAAAAGTACCGCCACATCCCCATTGAATCCGGACGATTTATCGACACGGCCTTCCGGGGTGAGCTGACCATAAAGTGGTTTTGCCGTATAATGCCCGTAAATATGATCCCCGGCTTCGAGAACATGAAAATTATTGCGATGCAACGGATAGCGAAAATAGTATCCGATGCGGCGCGCTTTCCGCAGCTCTTTCAGGTTCAGATCGTCAATCATTGAATCAGCCTCCTGTTTTATCTCTTTTTGTTATAAATGTGGCCCCTCCGGGTAAGGAAAACCCTTTGTCCCATACCTGTAAAGGCATTATGCGCAATGAGCTATTTTCAAAATTACTGCTTTAAAAGATGTCTTAGCCAGCTCCTGGCATTGGATGCGGTTTTACCACCGGAGGAGCGCTTTCTTAATCTTCAATTTCAAATACATATTTATTCAAATCATTCTGGTCAATATACAGCGTCACTTTTTGATCGGCAAAAGCATTTCTGATGGTTGTAAAGTCTTTATAGATCCTTTGGCTTTTGTATGTATGCCTGACCCCTTTTAAGATTGGGATATAATAGAGTACAATTCCGCTATTAACCGGATCAATATTGCAACAGGGATCTGTTGAGCTGAAGTCTTTCAATAATTTAAGACGGATAACTTTCCATTGCACCCGCCGGAGATTATTTTTCAATACCGGGTCGTTTGAATATGCAAAATAACAGTGTTCATATAGTATCGGTATCCTTAAGCCCACTTTTTTGATTGCGGCCGCATCATTTAATCTGACTTTTTCAGATCTTTTCTCATAGCGGTTCAAAAAAATAAAAGCCAATACCGGCAATAATGGAGCAAATTATCGTAATAGGCCAATGATCGGAGGAATAATCATAAAATAGTAAAAACATTCAAATCGTATAAAGAAGAACAGGTGTACAAAAATAGCAAAATATATTTAGTGCACATCTGTTTCCCTTTGCCGGTAAATGAGGCATAGCTCTATGACGGTAATAGCAGCATTACTTAGGCGCCCGTAAAATGCTTATAATGCCTGATGAAAAACGATATAAAAAACAGGGGGCGGCGCTGCTTTATACAACGTTGCTCCCTGTTTGTACAGATTCTACCGGATCAGTAATTAAACACAATACCCCCACCGAACCCGTAGTTGGTAGTATAGTTTGCAGATACGCTCAGGTGCCTTGTAACAATATACCGCAGGCCGCCCATGTATTCTTTCTGGGTATCTGCGGAAAAGGCTCCGCGTAAACGCGGCGTTAAAGGAATATCTTCCCGGTTCAGGATGATGCGGAAAATGCCCCTTGTATCTACCTGGGCACGCAAAGTCACCAGCATAGGAAGGGTATAGGCAATACCTGCATTATAATAGACCTTTCCATCATGACTGAAGGTTTGTCCGAACATATTTTTCTCTATATGTTTTCCTTGCTGGTATTTCCATTCCAGCCCGATATACGGCCGCAGCCACTGCATCTGTCCTAAATAACGGCCAAAGTTGGCTTCTATTTCATGACCATCAGACACATCGTATCCCAGCTTCCATTCCGCATTTAACGACCAGCGGGTATTGTTCAGCGCTGCGGCGCCAAAATTACCATTAGAGGCAAATTCATTTTCAGCTCCAAGGAAAAACTGACGGTCGTCACGGTAAAGTTTTCTGATCGCTTTCTGGGGATCGGGAACCAGCGGATTTGCCGGCTGGTTTTCATAGGTAAAGATCCGGCCCATGCCCGCCATCATATGATACAGGATATGGCAATGAAAGAACCAGTCTCCTTCTGTATTGGCTTCAAATTCGATTACGTCGGTCTCCATAGGCATAATATCGATCACATTCTTTAAGGGAGCATAATCCCCTTTGTCGTTCAGCACCCGGAAATCATGACCATGCAGGTGCATCGGATGCCGCATCATCGACCCGTTGTAGAGTATGATGCGTACAATCTCTCCTTTTTTTATAAGTACCTTATCGGTTTCAGAAACTACTTTATTGTTCAGGCTCCATACATAACGGTTCATATTACCGGTTAATGTAAAATGCAGTTCTTTTACCGGGGCATTTTGAGGTAACGTGGTCTTTTGCGGCGCCTTCAGCATGTTATAGTTCAAGGTAACTAGGGCAGGGGGTATACCGGGGGCTGTATGCTGGTCATCACCGTGATCTGACATATCCATGCTCTTATCCGTATGCTTTTTATGATCCATTGTATCTGTAGCATCAGCATTCATTGGCATATCCTTGTGGTGGTGTATTAGCATTTCCTGCATTTTGCCGGCCATTGTGTCCTGATCCTGCTCTTTCCCTTTTTCCGCTTTTCTTTTTGCTCTGCGCTGCCGTTGGGATAATTCGGGGCCCGTTATCTCCGGATACATTACCGTATTCATATCCATTTGCTGCAGGCTCATTTTCATACCCATGTCTTTCATGCTTCCATCCATACGCATCATGTCGTTCATCATCTTCATCCCCTCAAAATATTTCAATCGTCCCCAATGCATGGCCAGTTGTTTTTTCCCCTCTCCGATGAAAAGAGAACTGGTATTGGTCCTGTCCTCTGAAGTAGCCAGCAGCTCATAGGAGATACCGTTTTCCGGGATGGTTACCACAATATCCATTGTTTCTGACGGCGGTAAAATAAAGCGGTCTACGGCTAAAGGAGTTACATCATTGCCGTCATTGGCCACAACGGTCATTTTTCCCCCCGCGTAATTGATCCAGAAATAGGTGGAAGCCCCGCCGTTTGAGAGCTGCAGCCGTACTTTATCGCCTGCCCTGAACTGTGAGAGCTGGCTTTCATTTTGCCCGTTAATGAGTACCTTATCATAGTATACATCGCTTACATCCATCGCCGTCATGCGCTTCCATTCATTAATAATCTTTGTTTTAAAATGCCCGGTCTTCAGGGCTTCTCCATAGCTCTGAACAGCGTTCTTTTTAATAGCAGCCCAGTCATTGGCATTCCGCAGCATACGGTGAATCTGGTGCGGCATAATGTCGGTCCAGTCACTTAAAATAACAGGCACTGATGGCAGGTCGTCAATGCCTTTCCGGAAGCCGGGATCAGCCACCCTCTTTTTAAAGATCAGGGAGCCATACATGCCGATCTGTTCCTGGAAGCCGTAGTGACTATGATACCAGTAAGTGCCGTTCTGGATGACCGGGAAACGGTAGGTATAGGTAGTGCCCGGCTCAATGGGCATTTGTGTAAGATAGGGCACCCCGTCTTCCCGGTTGGGAAGGAAAACGCCATGCCAGTGCAGGGCGGTCGGTTCCTTCAGCCGGTTGTGCACAACGATCTCTGCGGTATCGCCTTCGGTGAACTCCAGGGTGGGCATGGGTATCTGGCCGTTTACGGCAATGGCCATTTTGTGCTTGCCGGTATAATGCACCATTGTATCTGTAACGTACAGGTCATAACGTTTTACTTGTTGTGCTGTAGCACTGAAGGTGAGCGCCATGAAAAAAGCGAACGCTATGAACCGGTTGCTGTTTCTTTTCATTATTCTTCTTTTCAAATGCTTATTGATTGATGCTGCCTGGCCGTAAAAGGACAGAACGGCCTGCCTGCAGTTGTGCAGGTGCGGTCAGGTAAAGTGTATTCTTAAGCTGACCGCTGTTTCCTGCTTTCTTTTATTACTGACCGATGACGGCTTTGGTAGCACCACAGGTCATCATGGCAGCGCCATAATAAGGGTTGCGGATGCTTTCTTCCCTGCTCAGCCAGGTAGCCCCGCCGTGGAACATCGGGCATTCATTGTAATATATTTTATAAGGAAGTTTTGAGGCTTTAAACAGCTGGTAAACGCTTTCACTCAATGCTGCAAAAGTCACCCGTTGCTTTTCAATTCCGGCGGCTGCTTTCAGCGCTGCAGATTGCTCATTCAATGGTGCTTTTATATGCATCCAGGCCGTATGCTCTTCCGGGCTTAGCGCGTCCATCTGTACTGCTTTTACAAGATGATGTAATTCGCCGGCTTTCTGCCCGGCTGTTTTTTCATCAGACCGGACTAATGCATTGCTGATAGCAAAATAAGCCCTGTACAAAGGCGCTAATTTTGAAGCATCTTTTGTACTGTCTGTTGTATTTATATCCGTTGTCTGTGGCGCGCCTTTATAGTAGCATTCGCTGGTCAACATTCTGTAAGCAGATAAAGGAGCATTATACACTTCGTTATCAAACCCGGCCAGAGCTACGCGTTTTAGAACTGCTTCCTTTGTAGTGGCCTTGGCGTTATAAGTGAGCTGCGCGGTTTTTGTATCTGCGTTCCAGGTCAGCCGGGCAATGCGTTTCCGGTTGCCCGCGTATTCGATCATTTTTTTACAGGCCGGTGAACTGCCCTGTATGGTTACTGTTTCTGTTTTTGCGTTTTTTATCTGGGCCTTTGCAAACAGGGAAAAGCTCATAAGACCGGCTACGGCCATTAACGACCATTGTTTTATAGATTGCATGTTTGTATTGTTAATCAGATGAATCAATCTTATATATGCGCCGGATGGGGCATATATAATAACCTTTGAAATGTAAGAACCCCTTACATCCCCGTGATGCTGTTTATTATCCTGAGTATGCTGATTAACCGAGCCGGGGAGGCTGCCAGATAGAATAAGTGTAGGAAAAAAGCGGCATGTCGTTGCTCCGGATAACGTACTGGGCAACCTCTTCAGAAGGTGCAACGATTTCTATAGTTTCTTCTGCATGCAGACTGGAAACAGACACCGGATGACAAAGATTGTTGGTACAATTGTCATTATTACAATGCCTGTGACCGTTCTGCCGGTGTTGGTGTTGCTGGTGTTTAGAGGAATGCTCTTTACAGCAGTCCGTTTGAGGCTCCGTTTCTTTTTGCTGTTCTGTTTGCCCTGTTTTATGATGCATTCCACAGGCACCTGCTTTCAGGCCGGGGACAAAAAACAACCCCAACAGGAACAATGCAGGTAATATGAGCCGCAATAAAAACATGATGCAAAGGTAGGCCAACTTTTTTTAGGTTCAAAATAATACCGGTCAATGTTTTACAACTTTTGAATAAATAGCAGATTGTCAATATTATTAAAGAATAAAACAACTGTTGAAGCTAATTGCAGCACTAAAATTTGTTTGAAGCGGACATAAGAAACATGAAAAAACTGACGACAGATCTTTTTTCATACTTATCTTTGTTACTAAGATACTTGATTATAAAGATTAAAATGGATAATGAAAAAGTCATTGAATTAAGAAAGCTGAGCCAGCAGTACGCTTATACCGCGCTTCAAATGCATGAGATTATTGCCCGGAAAGCGGGTTTTACAGGAACAGACCATAAGTATTTAGGCTTTTTTCTGCAAAAAGGCCAACTGACGGCAGGTGAATTTGCTAAATTATCAGGATTAACTACAGGTGCGGTAACCGGTTTAATTGACCGGTTTGAGAAAAAAAAACTCGTAAAAAGGCAATTTGATGAAAATGACAGACGTAAAGTATTTATTGTGCCGGACGCCCAAAAGATACAGGCCTTGTTAAAACCCTATTATAAACAGTTTCAAAGTGAAACAGAAAAACTGATAGCCTTTTTTTCGTCCGGAGAATTAAAAATTTTAGAAACCTATTTTCTGAAGTATATAAAATTAATGAATGATACCATTAACCATTTAAACAGAAAATAATAAAACAGGAAGGCAAAAGATCAACCGGGAATGGACAGGCTATAAAACGCGCTGTCGGGTCGAAGTCAGATGCAGAGTGGGGAGCCCGATTTTTTTAACAATGTAAAAATAATGAAGTAGTTCCTGTTCAACCTGCAAGAGGGAGAAACAAGTGATTTGAATTAAAAGCAACCGTTAACGGTCTGAGAACAGGTAACTAAGTTGGCGTTACAATAAATAACAAAAACAATTAGTAAATGGAATTTAACCCGAATAACAATGTTGTGAAACTCTGCATCCAGGGTATGGACCTGGAAGAAGCAGGCAAATCTGAAGAAGCGGGCAGGCTGTTTCTTCAGGCATGGAATGAAGCGATAAACGACTTTGAGAAATATACCGCTGCTTTTTATGTGGCCCGGCATCAAAAAGATGTTCCCGGCAAATTAAAATGGTTCCAAACAGCTTTGCAGTTTGCATTAAATGTAAACAACGACTCAGTTAAGGGCGCTTTTCCTTCTCTGTATTTAAACATTGCCAGATGCTATGAAGCCCTGAACGACCCTGACAATGCAAAAAAGAACAACGATCTGGCAATTACATTCAGGGACAAGCTACCTGACAAAGGACCCTTTTATCACGGAACCAGAGCGGATTTACAAACCGGCGATTTGCTGACAGCAGGGTTTGAGTCCAATTACCATCCTGAAGTTACTATGAATCATATTTATTTCACAGCCCTGGTGAATGGTGCAGGGCTCGCTGCATCCCTGGCAAAAGGTGACGGGCGGGAACGGGTTTACATCGTAGAGCCTACAGGAAGTTTTGAAAACGATCCGAACGTTACGGATAAAAAATTTCCGGGTAATCCCACACGTTCTTATCGCAGCCAGGCACCGCTGAAAATTGTTGGAGAAGTAACAGACTGGGACAGACTAACACCAGAAGAGCTCCGGGAATGGCGTAAAAAACTGGCGGATAGTAAAGGAGCAATCATCAATTAATAGCACAGATGCTTATGTGCCTCATAAAACTATTTACAGCTGGCAGTTTTCAGTAGTAATCAGATAAGTGCATAAAGATGCATTTAAAAAGGAATATAAAAATCGTTAAATGCTATGAATGCGATAAATGCGGGACGCTTTTCTGATATTGTAGAACGAATCTTTGCATGATTGATGAATAACAGAAAACTGACAACGGGTTATGAACGTTTGGCCGAATCACTAGAAGCGCACATCTTTATTGCAATGATCATAGTAATGGGAAAATTTTGGTTGACTTAAATAACCTCTGAAAATAATATACATGAGATCAGGAATTCTGTAATTGCGGATTGCTGCTTTTTCATAAAAAAATAAAGCAGCCCGTTTCACCAGAAGTTGTTATACAGCGGTATTTTTAAGAATAAAAAAGTAAAGTAAATCCATAGCAGCGAAAACACAATATGCACCATTGTTTCAAACGATTTTCCTTTCCATAGTTCCGAGGAATAGCCAAAGAACTGGATCAGTAATCTGCAGGCCCAGAAAATTCCTATGCCCAGGGAGATGCTCTTACCCAACGGTGTGTTTATTAGTTCAGCTGATGAGCTGATGCAGAGCACCCCTGTTAATAAAAGCACCAGGGCTACAAAAAATGTATGCACCTGCATCATTTGCCGGTTTACCGGGCTGAGGAAATTCAAATCTTCCTTCCATCTGAAATATTTGGGGAAACTGGCGTGAATAACTGCCAGCAGGATCATTATGCTCCCTGCTATTTTAACCTGTAACTCCATTTTTTTTTAATTCAAAAACTTTTATAAACGGTGTCTGGTTCAACTCTTTAATAACCGGTAAACCTGCCTTTCGGAAAGTAGTGCGCCAGGCCCTGTAAGAGTGAAAATGTAAAAAACCAATGGTATAGGCCATGAAATTTTCAAAATTTCTTAAATGCTCCATGATATAAATATTGCCATCCGGTTTTAGCAGGCGTTTTAATTCTTTAAAGAAAAGAACCCGTTCTTTATTGTTTCTTATTTCATGTGCCGATAAGATCAGAAAAATTTTATCGGCGCTGCCGGTAGAAAAGTTGATGGAAGTTGTTTGTATGGTACGTGTTCCGGACAGTGGCGGGTACCGTTTTCTTGCCCGCTTTATAGAAACTTCGGTGTGCACCGCCGGGTCGTAAAAATCCATGATAGTTATTGTTGCTTTGGGAAACTTCTTTCTGAGCATAATACTGGTTTCATCAAGCCCTGCATGAATGTTAATAATATTGACCGCCTCGTCATCTTCCTGTATCCAGTTGAACGCATATAAAGGGTACCAGTCATAAATGTACCAGGAAAGGATAAGCGAGGTAAGGATGGCTAAAACGGCCGACAGGACCATGAAAAAAAGAATGCTCCTGAAGGGGGACTCCAGAAATGCAGTAAAAACTGCTGCTGTTATCATAAAAACAGCAGCAATGACATAAAAGTGCCAGTTGAAGCGGAGGATATTGCCAACGCCCCGGAAAGGCGTTCTTAAGGTGCCCATATTTCCTTTTTCCCTTTTTCCCACCGGTAAGGAATGTTTTGGATGATAAAAGCGTTTGCAAGCAGGGCATTTTTAAATGCCGGTTGTTCTAAAAAAGGAATCTGGTAGTTATCGATCTGCAATGGCTGGGGTGTCCAGTACTGTCGCACGCCTTTGATGATTAATACTTCTCTTTTCTCTTTATTATAACTGAAAGTGAACGGAAGCGGACCGGCATACCGCCGTGCCGTTTTCCAGTCGGGAAACGGAGATCCGGCCGGCAGCGACGTTTCTCCATCTGTTAAACCGGCCTGTAATAAAAAGCCGGATTGCCGGGAGACAACAGAAAAATGTTGGTTGCCGGCCCTGTAATCGATATCAGTGGTTGTATAGCTGTATTGTGTAAACAGGTTGCCTAATAATTCCATCCTCTTTTTGTTGGTTTCCGATTTGAGGATGTATAAGCCTCTTAACCGGTTTCCTTTGTTATTAATATATTTTACAAAAATGCGGTAGCCCAGCAGAAAAAAATCATGTCCCAGGAATGCCGGGAAGCCTGAAGGGCGAAGGTTTTTTGTTTGTACTATTGCAACGGCTAAAAAAGCCCATCGGTCGGCATATTCATCCAGTAACAGGCATTCCGGTATAAGCGGGGCCAGTTGCTCCCTGGGTAAAGCAAATGTAAGTACCATGGACCTTACAAAAAAAGCCGTTACCGGAAACGGATGATTTTTCAGGAAAGGAAGCATGTTCAGCTGGTTTTTTTGTTGAAGTAAAATTCAGACAAATAAATGGCCGTTACCAGTAGTAGTGCCGCAAAAGCGTTTCCATAACCCCACAAAAGCAGCTCCGGTGCCAGCAGAGCTTCCAGTGTGTTCATGAAAACAATAACAACTATCTGAACAATGGCGTTTAAGCGGGAGCGATGCCCGCTGAGGATCCAGAAGGCCATCGCTGTTTCACTGACGCCGATCAGAACAAGGATCGTGCGGCCATTTTCAATCCGTAGTATTTTCTCTGCAATCTGCTGATGCCTTGGCACTGCGTTTAGTACCTTGCAAAATAATCCGTTGATCAGCCATATAAGCGCTATAGCATATTTAAGTATTTTCTGCAATCGTGCATTGCTCATAAAGGAATGGGTTAATCAATGGTTCTATAATAGCCTTTGGAAGTGGCTTCAAATCCTATTTTGGGATAAAACAGACGTGCACCTTCCCGTTCGGGATTTATTCCGCAATTTAAAATAAGGGCCTTTGCATGAATGGCTTTGGCCCATTGTTCTGTGGAAGCGATCAATTTCTTACCGATCCCCGTTTGCCGGTAATTGCTGTTGACCACTAAAGCCTGTATGCGTACAAAACAGCCGTTCTTTTCCCAGCAAAATCCTTTTATCAATCCCGCATAGCCTGCGACCTCACCGTTTACAGCAGCCACAACGGTTCTGTAATCTTCCTTTCCGGACAGCCGGAGCATTCTTTGCTGCATTTCATCCACAGTAGTGGGATAGCCCAGCTGGTTCGTCAGCCCCGTAACAGCGTTCAGATCCTCTTCCCTGTAACCCCTTATGATAACTTCATTCATGATCGTACGGTTTATTATGAAGGTCGTGCTTTCTGCTTAAATATCCTGTTTTAGCAGGATCATATCTTTTAACGGGATACCGTTTTCAATAACCGGAGCAGGATAATTTTTAATAAAAAAATTCTTTCTGGTGTCATATGCTGTAAACCCGTTACGTTTATAAAAGCGTTGCTGGCCCAGGCTTCCATCACCGGTGCCAACGATCAATGTACGGATACCCTGCTCTTTTGCGATCTTTTTTATCTGCTCAATCAGGAAGGAACCAATGCCTTTACGCTGGCAGCGCCTTGCAACAGCCATGTTTTTTATTTCAAGGGGATCTGCGTCCGGCTGGTAAAGCGCGCATACCGCAATGACCTCATTGTTTTTATTCTTTAAAAGATAGACATCTGACCGGTATATGTATTTTTTAATAGCTTCTTTTGTTTCATCGGCCAGCAGCAATAGTCCAAAGGGGATCTCATCGGGTGTATGGATCTTTATAAAATGATACTGCTGCATTAGTGGTTGACGATGGATGTCAGGCGTTAATATGTGTTGCAAAGAAACAATAATTATTTTAGTTACTGCAGGTAAATTTACAGCTCAAAAAAATGATTTATGCAGGATTTTATTTTAAGCAATCATCTTTCTGTTCCGGTTATAGGCTTTGGCACCTGGCAGGTGCCAAAGGGGGAGCAAACGTTCAATGCCGTTTCCACTGCATTAAATAACGGTTACCGGCATATAGATACGGCCAGTGCCTATAATAATGAAAAGAGTGTTGGAGATGCTATTAAAGCCAGCGGCATTGACCGGAGAACCATTTTTCTTACCACAAAGCTGTGGAATAAAGACAGGGGCTATACGGCCACTCTAAACGCTTTTGAGCGGTCGCTGGAGCTGCTGCAGACCGATTACCTGGACTTATACCTGATCCATTGGCCAGCCAACAGCAAACAATTTGATAACTGGAAAGCGATCAATGCGGAAACCTGGAGGGCTTTTGAAGATCTGTACAGGCAGGGAAAGGTAAGAGCGATCGGGGTCTCTAATTTTATGGTAAAGCACCTGGAAGCCTTAAAAGAAACAGCTGCCCTGTTCCCTATGGTGAACCAGATCGAGTACCATCCCGGGTATACCCAGGATGAAGTGGTCAGCTATTGTAAAAGAGAACAGGTACTGGTGGAAGCATGGAGCCCGATCGGTTCCGGCCGTTTGCTGAATCATGAACTGTTAAGGAAGATCGCTGAAAAATATAAGACGAGCGTGGCGCAGCTTTGCATCAGGTTCTGTTTGCAGAATGAGATACTGCCGCTGCCCAAGTCAGTAACGCCGGCCTATATTAAAGCCAATCTGGATGTGGAAGGATTCACCATTGATGCATCAGATCTAAGCGCTATCCATGCAATAAAGAATGAAGGATGGTCGGGGCTGAATCCGGATCAGATCGGTTTTTAGGTATAAGGCCTGAAAGATACAGACAGTTTTTCTTTATGACAGATCTGGAATTTCGTTGATGTATGGGGGCTGCAGAAAAAGAATGTCTTTATACCATTTAGATTTAAATTGTACTAAGTGAAGGTATGTCAGGCTGAGGCAACCATAAAAGCATTGCCTTTAAGCTGATTGGGATGACAATTTTTTCAATCGTCATCCCGGGCGTAGCCCGCGATAGCGGGAGAAGCCGGGGGATCACTGTATTATCAGAGAGATTCCTCCGCTCCATCCGGCCGGAATGGCGTTCCTTATGTAGAGGCATCTTCAACAACTTACAACATTTGTTAGTAACAGCTTGACGAAGCCTTCCGTAAAAAGCGGATCGTAAGGAACAGGGCAGAAAAACTAAGACCGGCAATCAGCCCCAGCCAGATGCCCACACCGCCCATATGAAACCGGAAAGCCAGCAGGGATCCGATAGGAATGCCTAAGGCCCAGTAAGCAATTGCAATAAAGAGCGTAGGCACGTTTACATCTTTGATGCCTCTCAAAAGCCCGGCGCTGATGGCCTGTATGGAATCAGATATCTGGAAAATGGCGGCCATAAATAAGAGCGTAGCGGCAATGGAAAGCACCTCTGTATTATTATTGAAAAGCAGGGGAAGCTGTTTTCTTAGCAGGATGAACAGGAGGCAGCAGAATGACCCGTAGATCAATGCCAGCACAATGGTGCTTTTACCGATTACGGAAATGCGCTTCAGGTCTCTGGCGCCAAATGCCGTACTTACGCGTATAGACCCTGCCTGCGACAATCCCATCGACACCATAAAAGTGAAAGAGGCGCAGCTGAGAGCGATTTGGTGTGCCGCCTGTGTAGTGGCGTCAATGGTGCCCATTAAAATTCCTGAAACAGCAAAAGCACCGGCTTCCATTCCGATCTGCAGACTGCTGGGAATACCTATTTTCAATAATTGCCGTATAGTGCTCCACCGTAATTTCCATTGGTTCTTTGCCACCCTGATGTAGGGCCGGAAGATGCGGTGCCTGAGTATTACAATTGCCAGCACTATAAAAATAAGGGTGCGGGTTATGAGCGTGGCATAGCCCGCGCCGATCAGGCCGAATTCAGGAATACCGAAATGCCCGTATATGAAGATCCAGTTTAACAGGGCATTTAAAGGCACCGCGCTTACAGACAGCACCATTGCCGTTTTGGTATACTGCAGCCCGTCTGCAAATTGTTTCAGCGTCATAAACAGGATCATGGGAATAATAGACAGCCCCATTACCCGCATCAGCGGAATGGCATAAGCCACTACCTGCGGATCTTTCTGATCCAGGTGGTATAATATGTGTGTACCGCCTATTAAGGCGCCGGAAATAAGAACAGCCGTAAGGGTACAAAGAATAAAACCATTATACAGGTAATGCGATATCAGCTGCCGGTCGAACCGTCCATGTGCCAGGGATACCATTTGTGCCACAGAAATAGTAATTCCTATGCCCAGCACAAAAGGAATATTGATCACATTTAATACCAATGCTGCTGCGGCCAGTTCCCTGTATCCTAATGCGCCGATCATAGCCGTATCTACCAGGTGCAAAGAAATCTGGGCCAGCTCGCCCAAAATAATAGGAAACGCAAGGCGCAGGGTTCTTCCGGCTTCTGTTTTATAGTTCATGCGCGGCAAAATTAACATTCAGCAGGGAGGTATAAATTGAATCACAGCAATTTTTTATATTTTTAAAATAGTATTGGTATTATTTTTTTGTCAGTTTTGGTACAAATAACATCTTCGTTACCTGCCCGCTCGGCAGATGGGCGTTACTCTCTTAGCTGTAATGCAAAACCGGGCATACTTGTTGTTTGTATATAAAGATATTGTTCCTATACCTGGATAATGATGAATAAAGATCACAGATCAACAGACACGTTTAAAAGGACGCAGCTGCGCAGGCACAAAGCACTGGCAACAGGTTTGTTCCTGTTAATGATGGCGCTGTTTGTTGTTTGCGTGTACCTGTTGAAAACAAGGACAGACGCATGGATCGGTTATGTAAAGGCTTTTGCCGAGGCCGCAATGGTAGGCGCACTGGCAGACTGGTTTGCGGTAACCGCTTTGTTCCATCACCCGTTGGGGTTGCCCATACCGCATACCAATCTTATTGAGAATAAAAAGAAGGACATTGGCAATAACCTGGGCAATTTTGTAGTGGACAACTTTTTAAATGCAAAAACGCTGCGGCCTTATATAGACAAACTGCAGATCAGTTCTTTTATAGCGAACTGGCTCAGTAAGGAGACAAATATTGAGCTGCTGGTTACAGAAGCAGGGCATCTTTTAAAACAGATGGTGGAAAAGGCGGATGAAGCAATGGTGGTCAGCTTTATCACCAAAAAGTCGGGTGCATTGCTAAAGGATATTCAGTTTAACGAGATTGCAGCAAACGGGCTGACGCTGATAATTGACCGTGGAGATCATGCACGCCTGCTTGGTTTTCTGGTAAACAAGGTAAAAAATTACGTGATCGATAATGAGGCCCTGGTAAAACAAAAAGTAAAACAGGAAAGTCATTTTCTGATACCGGGCTTTGTTAATAATTATATTGCCTCCAAACTGACCGCCGGTATTGCAAAATATCTTGATGAAATTGAAAAAGACCCGGACCATAAGATCCGCAGGGATATTCATAAACAGTTATTGAATTTTGCAACTGCTTTAAAAACAAGCTCCCAATGGCAAAAAGAATTGCAGGAGCTGAAAGACCAGTTACTTTCAGAAGAAAAGCTGAAGGATTATGCAACATCCATCTGGAAAAGCGCGCAGACAAGCATTGTACGGGATCTTTCATCCGGTAATTCCGTTCTCCGGAACTATATCAGAAGATCCATAAAAGATCTTGAAGAAAGTCTGCAGCAGGACGCAGTATTGCGGGACCGGATTGACGGATGGATCCGCCGCAACGCCTATTCCTATATTCTGAGAAATACGGAACAGGCCGGCCGGCTCATCAGCAATACCGTAGGCAACTGGGAGGGCAAGGAGCTGAGCAATAAGCTGGAGCTGGAAGTGGGAAAGGACTTACAGTTTATCCGTATCAACGGTACCCTGGTTGGTGGCCTGGTAGGATTGCTGATCTACACATTAAGCCGGCTCTTATAACAGTAGCTCAAATGATCCTGTTATGGGTACAACCTGGATTCTTTTATACTTTTCTTAAATGATAGGCTTTCGGGTTTGTAAAAGCTCTTAAACCGGCGTGCGATAAAGTAGTGCCGAAACCTGAATGATTCCGTCCGCTCCAGGGCAATGCAGCGCTTACCCGGTCGCAGCAGTTCCAGTACCCGGTTCCGGCATTGATCTGGCGCAGGATATGCTCAGCCCTTGTACGGGAAGCGCTGTATACAGATGCAGTAAGGCCATACTCAGTGTCTTTCATCTGGGCAATGGCCTCTTCATCATTTTTTACTTTCATAATGCCGATGACGGGACCAAATGATTCTTCCCGCATTACCTGCATAGCCGCCGTAACATCAGTAAGAATGGTCGGCTGAAAATAGTAACCTTTTCCCTCGCCTCTTTTTCCACCGGTAAGCACCCGTGCTCCTTTTTGCACTGCATCCGCAACCTGGGCTTCTAAAACAGCAAGCTGCTCCTTGCGGGTAAGAGGCCCAAAGTAAACGCCTTCTGTGGTAGGCGCGCCGGTTTTCCAGGAGCTTACTTCTTTTACAAAAGCATCAACGTACTGCTCATACATGCTTTCGTGCACATAAATGCGCTCTACGGAACAGCAGCTTTGCCCGTTGTTGTAAAAAGCACCGTCTGCGGTAGCCGCTGCAACAGCTGTAATATCTGCCACATCATCTGTCACATACAATGGGTCCTTGCCGCCCAGTTCACATTGGCAGGGCACCATTTTGGCGGCCACCTGCTTATAGACATGCGCGCCTGTTTTATAACTGCCGGTAAAAAAATAACCATCAAAAGGCATTTCTAAAAGAAGCGCACCAATGCTGCCGGTGCCGATGGCTGTTAAGAAAAGATCTTTTTCCAGCCCGGCCTCCTTCCACAACCGTTCTATTTCCAGTCCGGTAAGTGATGCGTATTCTGAAGGTTTATATAAAACAGCATTACCGGCTAACAATGCGGGCACAAAAACATTTACACCTACTAAATACGGGTAATTCCAGGCAGAGATGTTGGCAATAACACCTAAAGGTTCATAGGCAATGCGCTCTTCAATGTCGGGTGTTTCCTGCATAATCTCATCGCTCAGGTATTTTGCAGCATTGTCTGCAAGCCAGTCAATACGGGCAGTAGCGCTATTGATCTCATTGCGCGACTGTGCCAGTGGTTTGCCTGTCTCGCTGGTCAGCACCTGCGATAGGGGCTCCCTGTTTACGGCTAACAGGTCCCTGAACTTTTTTACAACGGTTATGCGTTCCGCTAAAGGCCGGGCCTGCCAGGCAGGCTGCGCCATACTTAAACGATCCCGTTTTTTTTGAAGGGTTGCTTCATTGTCTTCAGTAAGCGTTGTGATCCGTTCTTCCGTAGTGGGGTTGATGACCTCCATTTTTATTGATTTTTTATTGCGTCCAAAAATTTTTTCCGGATCCCTTCCGAGGGGCGCGTATGCTGTAATCCAAAATGATACATGCGCTCCGGGTGCCACTGAACACAGAGCAGGAAAGGCTGGTGGGCGGTTGTTGTGCGCTCCATGGCTTCTGCAACACCATCTGCAGAGGTCGCGGTAATCTGTAACCCTTCACCTGTTGCGCCAATGGCCTGGTGATGGGCGCTGTTGACGGCGCAGTGCTCATTGCCGATCACCTGGTGCAGCAGGCTGCCGGAAACAATGGTAATGCCGTGCACTTTATCAAGATTATTTGCCACCCGGTGCACCTCGTTTTTTGTTCCCAGATCCTGTATCAATGTGCCCCCGTAAATACAATTGATCAGCTGCATGCCCCGGCAGATGCCCAGTACAGGAATGCCTCTTTGTTGTGTTTCCCGGAAAACAGCGGTTTCAAAAATATCCCGCTCCCTGTTAAAACGGCCGGGCGCATTGGCATATAGGGTTGCTCCGGAATAATATTCGGGCGACAGGTCCACACCACCGGAAAACACAATACCATCGCAGGAAGCCACTTCATCCAGGTTGCCGGCTTCTGCGGAAAGCGTAACCACCTCAATGGCATCGGATCCTTTGATCCAGTTACTGTAATTCGCGTGTTTCTGTTCTGACCCGGTATAAGTTAATCCGATCTTCATGATAAAGCTTCTAAATAAAGTTTACGGAAATCTTCTCTTGACACAGGTATGGGGTTATTGGGGTGCGCAAAATCAGCGATCGCAAGATCGGAGAGGGCCTCAATATGCGCTTCCGTTACCCCAATGGCGGATAATTGATGTGGGATGTGAATAGCGTAATTTAGATCAAAGAGGTAATTAACCACCGCATCCCCGCTGGTATCTTTTAATTCCAGTGCTTCCGCAATTTTTTTGAATTTAGCTTCCTGCCCCGGAAGGTTGAACCGCATTCCATAAGGCAGGTTTATGGCATTGGCCAGCCCGTGATGTGTGTCTAATAAGGAGGATAACGGGTGGGCCAGGGAATGCACTACACCCAATCCTTTCTGAAAGGCCACGGCCCCCATAAGAGAAGCGATCAGCATCCGGCTTCTTGATTCCACATCCGGGTGGTGGACGGCTTTTTCAATGGAGTGGCGGATCAGGGAAATGGCCTGTAACGCAATGCCATCGCACATGGGATGCTCCATATTGACCAGGTAGGCCTCTAAATTATGCGTTAACGCATCCATGCCCGTAGCTGCCGTAATGGCCGGTGGTATGTCCATTGTCAGCAGGGGATCGGCAAATACGATCTTTGCAAGCAGCCTGGGCGAGAACAATATTTTTTTCTGATGCGTTTCATCATCAGCAATGATGGCGCTGCGCCCTACTTCGCTGCCCGTGCCCGCAGTAGTAGGTATGGTAATAAAGTGCGGCACCTCATTGGTTACATAAATGTCTCCGCCGATCAGGTCATCGTATTTAAACAGATCCTCTCGGTGGTATACTCTTAGCACAATAGCGCGCGCCACATCCAGGGCAGCGCCCCCGCCAATACCAATAACAGCGTCCCTGCCGGTGGCATCATAGCGTTCTGTTCCTTTATAAACGTCAGACTTTACAGGGTTCTTGTGAATATTGTCAAACACTTCAACAGAAATACCGGCCGTCTGCAAATTTGCCAGGATCTTTCTAAAAAAATCCAGTTGCGCTACTACAGGGTCTGTTATGATCAGGGGTTGGTAAAGCCCGCTTTTCTTTAAATAGTCGCCCAGTTCATTACTGGCGCCTGCACCAAACCGGATGGTGGTGGGGAAATTATACTGGTAGATTTTGTCAAATGCCATATTCAAAAATAATATGAATGATTGCTTTGGAAGTGTTGCTGTTATCAGCTTCAACGGAACTCAAAATTGGTGAACTGCTGAAAGAAGCCCGGCACTGTAAAGGCGGTCTGTTCCGGGAAATGCAGGTATTGAAACAGGTACTCATCAGATGATCTCAAAATAACGTTTCATTTCCCAATCCGTTACTGCTTTTAAGTGTTGCTTCCATTCCCATTCGCGCGTGCTTACAAAATGGGCGGTGAATTTTTCGCCAAACAGCTCATTGGCAACAGTAGCGCTTTTCATGGCAGTGGTGGCCTGCTCCAGGGTACGGGGCAATACACCATAAGCCGTTTCAAGATACCCGTTGCCTGTAAGGGCCGGCTGCTGCAGCTTTAATTGATGCCTGATCCCGTAAAGGCCCGATGCTATGGCAGCGGCCATTGCCAGATAAGGATTTACATCGGCCCCGATGACCCTGGTTTCCAGCCGGCAGGCGGCAGGGCTTTGCTGCAGCACGCGCAGCGCTACGGTTCGGTTATCAATGCCCCAGGTAAGCGTGGTAGGTGCCCAGGCGCCTTCAACCAGCCGCTTATAACTGTTAATGGTGGGCGCAAACATCGGCAATATATAAGGCAGGCAGTAAAGCTGTCCCGCTATATACTGCCGGAATAGCTCGCTTATTTTTTGGTTGTCTTTTTCATTATAAAAAATATTCTTCCGGCGCGCTTTGTCCCAGAGGCTCTGGTGCACATGGCCACCACATCCAGGAAGCGTTTCATTCACCTTTGCCATAAATGTTGCCATAATACCGTTCCGGTAAGCAATCTCCTTTACGGCTGTTTTAAAAAGAGTGGCCCGGTCGGCAGCCGTTACCAGGTCTGCATATTCAATAGCCGCTTCATAAGTGCCCGGACCGGTTTCTGTATGGATGCCTTCCAGTGGAATATCAAATTTCCTCAGGTCTTCAAACAGGTCAGAAAAGAAACGGTTCTTTAAGGAGCTTCTTAAAATAGAATAGCCGAACATGCCGGGTGTTAGCGGAGTTAACTGCCTGTATTCTTTGTCGGCTGCGGTCTGCGGGGTTTCAGAAAAATTATACCATTCAAATTCCTGGGCAGCGCCTGGAACGTATCCCATCTCCAGGGCGTCATCCAGCACTTTTTTTAACAGTTGCCTGGGGCAAACACAGGCAGCTGTGCCGTCAGTGCTGATGATCTCCCCCAGAAAGAACGGCAGGTCATTTTCCCAGGGGATCTTTCTGAAGCTGGCCAGATCAATTTTTGCAGGGGCATCCGGGTAGCCGGTATGCCAGCCGGTGTACCCGCAGTTATCGTAAGCCACATCACCCGCATCCCAGCCAAAGATGACATCGCAAAAAGAAGTATCCTTTTCAGCAATGCCCAGGAACTTTTTTGCCGAGATGTATTTTCCCCGCAGGATGCCATCAATATCCGTGTACGCAATCTTTACTTTGCCGGATGAATGATTGGCTACATAGTGTAAAATTTCTTTGGTTGTCATTACGATCGTTTATGGAACAGGCGGAATAAGATATAACCTATAAGAAGAATGCCTAAATAGAGCCATGTTAACCGGAAATTGTAGATCATCATCGCGATAAAAGAAATGATAGCAAGGAGCAGTGCCATTAACGGGAAAGCCGGGTAAAACGGTGCCCTGAATGGCCGCGACAGCCCGGGCTCCTTTTGCCGCAGCCGGAGCAATGCGATCATCGAAATGATATACAGGGTAAGGGCGCCTAATACAGACAGGATAATGATCTCACTGGTTTTGCCGGTAAGCAGGGCAACAATGCCGATGATCATATTTGCCAGCAATGCATTAGAAGGCGTGCGGAACCTGCTGTTTACACGACCCAGCCACACGGGTGCAAAGCGGGCTCTTCCAAATTCAAATGTGGAGCGGCCGGCAGCTAAAATAATACCATGGAAGGAAGCGATCAGGCCAAACAGGCCCACGGTTACCAGCATATGGTATAAAAAATTATTTCCGGTTACAATATGTGATAAGGCCAGTGGCAAAGGGGAGTCGGAGGGGGCGCCTTCTTTGGTATAAACAACGGCTTCCCAGCCGGCAACGCCCACTGAACCGGCAAAAGTGAGAATGCAGAGCAGCACCAGGGTAAGGATAGCAGAACCGAAGCCTTTTAAAATGGTCTTTTGCGGATTTTTTGTTTCCTCGGCCACATTAGCAACGCCTTCTATGCCTAAAAAGAACCAGATGGCAAAGGGAATACTGGCAAAAATGCCCTGCCACCCGTTGGGAAGCGCATTCTTTTGCAGATGGGCTGCATCAAAGTGTGGCAGCGTAATACCGGCAAACAGCAACAGCTCCCCCACTGCCATTATGGTAATGATCAGCTCAAAAGTGGCTGCTGCTTTTACACCGGAAATATTGAGCGCGGTGAAAAGGATATAAGCTGTAACGGCAATAGATAAAATGGAAAACTGCGGGAAAAACAGGTTAAAATAGGCGCCTATGGCAAATGCAATAGCCGGAGGAGCAAATATAAATTCGATATTTTGCGCCATGCCCGCAAAAAAAGCCCAGTGCTTGCCCAGCGTACGGTCTGCATAATCAAAAGCTCCGCCGGCTTTGGGAATGGCACAGGCCAGCTCTGTATAGCTAAAAGTAAAGGTGATGTACATAAGAGTGATGAATAAGGTAGCCAGGCCCATGCCTAAAGTGCCTCCTTTTTCTAACCCCAGGTTCCAGCCAAAATACATACCGGAAATAACATAGCCCACTCCCAGGCCCCATAACATAGTTGCATTCAGCGACCGTTTTAACTGATTGGGATTGCCTGACATACTCTTTTTTGCTAATATAACTAAAGTAAAGCAGAAGTATGGATTTATAAGGCAGCTAATTTTTTATTAAGGCTTTTTTTAAACAGGTTTCTGTGTTTTATGTAGAGCCAGCGGAAAAAAATACTTTTTCAGATAAGGAGTACATAAAGATAGTTTCGTAAATTCACTAATTTACCGGCTGCAGTTGTAGAGCAGCTAAACGGGTTTTTAAAATGCAGCAGAGCGAAAAGTATATTGAAGTAATATTTAAGAACATAAGCGGGGAAACCGCTGAAAAAATAATCGCCTCTCTTGCTGAAGAGGCAGACGGGTTTGAGGAAGATGCAGATGGTTTGAAGGCCTTTTTCAGCAGCAGCACCATAACAACGGAAAAGCTGCATGACCTGATACAGCAACAGGCGCTTCCCTATGAGCTTCATGAACTGGAAGCGCAAAACTGGAACGCGGTATGGGAATCGAACTTTGAGCCCGTTGTGGTAGCAGATTTTGTAGCAGTGCGGGCTTCCTTTCATCCGGCGAATAAACAGGTGCAGCACGAGATCCTTATTAATCCCAAAATGAGCTTTGGTACCGGCCACCATGCTACTACATGGCTGATGCTGCAACAGATGCAGGCTATCAGTTTTAAAAATAAAAACGTTTTTGATTTTGGTACCGGTACCGGTATTTTAGCCATATTGGCAACGCAACTCGGAGCCGCCGGTGTACTGGCTACTGACCTGGACGAATGGAGCATTACCAATGCCAGGGAAAATTTTGACATCAATAACTGCCGGGAAATACGGCTGCTGCAATCTGACAGTGCAGGGCAGGGAGGTCATTTTGATGTGATCCTTGCCAATATTAATAAAAATGTGCTGCTGCCAGCGCTGCCCCGGTTAAAAGAACAACTCAATCCGGGCGGAATTTTATTGTTAAGCGGCATACTGGCGGAAGACGAGGAAGATATGGTGCGCTGTGCCGCGGAAGCAGGTTTAATTTTAACAAATAAAGTTTTGAAAAATAACTGGTTGTGTATCAGGCTTTCTGTATAGAAAGACCTGTTATCTGTCTGATTTTAATTAGGAAGCATTGATTTTTTATTATTAACTTTGTAGTTCATTTAGCCGGATATACATGAATTATGTACTTCTTTTTTTATTAGCGTATTGTTTGGGAAGTATACCTACTGCTGTATGGGTAAGCAGAGGTTTTTTCGGGATCGATATCAGGGATTACGGAAGCGGTAATGCAGGCGCCACCAACACATTCAGGGTGTTAGGGCCCAGATGGGGTTCCTTTGTAATGGTCTGTGATTCACTGAAAGGATTCCTGGCCGTAAAGCTGGCGTTGTTCCTGCCGGAATATGCCAGCAATGAAATTGCCTTTTTGAATATCCAGTTAATCTTTGGAATGGCGGCTGTATTGGGACATATCTTTCCGGTGTGGGCCAATTTCCGCGGAGGCAAAGGGGTTGCTACCCTGTTTGGGCTAATTATTGGTATAAGCCCGTGGACGGCTCTGGCCTGTTCCGGGGTTTTTTTACTGGTGTTGTACCTGACCCGGTTTGTTTCACTAAGCTCTATTCTTGCCAGCCTGGCTTTTCCGGTATTTATCCTGGTGATTTTTAATGTAGATAATCATTTTTACAGGGTTTTTGCCGTCGCGGTGGCTTTACTGGTTATCCTGACGCACCAGAAAAATATCGGCCGCATTATCCGCGGTGGGGAAAGCAAAGTGCCTATTTTTAAAAACAGGGACCGCAGAAAGCAGCGTCATAATAACGGGTAACATTTCCTGTATTCTTCTTTCTATACATCATTTATCAGATCCTGTTGCTCCCCTGGGGTGATTTTGGTATAATGATTGTTTAAATCAAAACAAAAATTGGTATAGCCATGATCAGAAATCTAATCCTTATGGTAACTGCTGCAGCAATACTTTACAGCTGCTCAACAAACGCCATCACTGGCAGGAGCCAGATGAAACTGTTGCCGGAGGCCGAGTTGCAGAAGATGGCCGTTACGGAATATCAGTCATTTCTTTCCAGTAATAAAGTGGTATCGGCTGCCGCCAATAACCGGGATGCAGAAATGGTAAACCGGGTGGGACAAAGGATCATTAACGCCGTAAACAGCTATTACAGGCAAAATAATCTGTCTAATGATCTGAGCGGGTATCAGTGGGAAACCCGTCTTGTGCAAAGCAACGAAGCAAATGCCTGGTGCATGCCGGGAGGAAAAATTGTGGTATATACCGGTCTTTTGCCCATTACCCAGAATGAGGCAGCGCTGGCCAATGTAATGGGGCATGAGGTAAGTCATGCCTTATTCGGGCATACCAATGAACGAATGAGCCAGACAATAGCTACGCAATACGGGGCAAATATCCTGGATGCTTTCATGGCCAATAAAACATCTTCAGGAATGCGTAACCTCTTTGGTGCTGCAGTAGGCGTAGGTTCACAGGTGGGCATTCTCGCTTTTTCCCGCAAGCAGGAACTGGAGGCAGATCACTATGGCATCATATGGGCAGCTATGGCAGGATACAATCCACAGGAAGCGATTGGGTTGTGGCAGCGGATGCAGGCAAAGGCCGGCAGCGGATCAACCCCGGAATTCCTCAGTACCCATCCGGGCCCGGAAAGAAGGATTGAGCAATTGCAAAAGTTCATGCCGGAAGCCATGAAATATTACCGACCTGTCGGAAAATAATTATTAAATATATATTTAATGTATTATTAGTTTATTTTGTTATAAGTAGGGGTTTAGTTTTAAAAGTGTTGGTCAACATTTCAATTTTGCGTACCTTTGCACTCTATTGTGTGAATCTTGTTTGCCAGATGTTGGATATAAGTTAGATTTTTTTTAATAAACCCCTTCAGAGTTCTTATGATTCAAACAGTGTTCGAAAAATTACAGTACGCAGAAGAAAAAAATCTCTTAATTCAAGGACTTCCGTCTTCAATCGAAAAACAATTCAGTAAATTATCATTTGCCAAAAACATGACTCCTTTACTCCGGTCAAGGAAGCTGGATTTTGCATTGGTTTTTGCCGTGAATGAAAGCCAGTTGAATGGTATTTTGAATGACGTGATGCCTTCATTGAAAGAGAACACTAAATTCTGGGTAGCGCATCCGAAGTCTACCTCAAAAATCGTTACCGATTTGAACAGGGAGCGTAGCTGGTGCCGACTTACCGATCAAGGGTACACTGGAAAGGATAGTGTGGAGCTGGATCATGTGTGGACAGCAACCCGATTTGAAAAGTGTTGTGAAAATGAGCGCAGCGCTGCGGCGTCTGCAAAGGGAAAGAGAAGGGCAGAGTTAGTGTAAGTTTTATTGTAGCCTGTCGGCCAGACAGGTTTTTCAGAATTGAGCCCCGTACCGGTCAGCGGCACGGGGTTTTTGTTGGGTGAATAATTTAAAAACTATTTTGAAAAATGATCCCGGGCGCGCTCATTTTTATAATTGGCATTTTACTGTTTTATCTGTGCATAAAAGCCTACCGGAAATCACGGAAAGTATCCTTTCCTGATGTTCCTCCCATGCAGCAGACCCTTGAAGCAGTACTGGAAAAGCGGGTTGATTTTTATAAAGAGTTAAAGGAACAGGATCAGTCGGATTTTGCGGAACGGGTGCACCAGTTCCTGGAGCGTATTAAAATCACTCCTGTGAAAGGTGCTGGTGTAACCGATGAAGACCGGGTATTGATTGGCGCAGCAGCTGTTATTCCTTTGTTCAGGTACCGTAACTGGTTTTACAACAACCTTAACGAAGTGCTGGTATACCCGGATGCGTTCAGTAAAGACTATGAGCTGGAAAAAGG
Source organism: Niabella ginsenosidivorans (assembly GCF_001654455.1). Classification (NCBI taxonomy): domain Bacteria; kingdom Pseudomonadati; phylum Bacteroidota; class Chitinophagia; order Chitinophagales; family Chitinophagaceae; genus Niabella; species Niabella ginsenosidivorans. The sequence continues at coordinate 3,365,939 of NZ_CP015772.1, read as the reverse complement.
TGATCGTTCGATCTCCGGAATGGTAGGCAACGGGCCGCTGCACCGGACAATGATCCTGTCGCTCCCTTATCTGCGTTCTGGGTTTTCCCGTAATTCCGGCTCCAACACGGCCATCCATGAATTTGCTCACCTGCTGGATCAGTCAGATGGAGCAACAGACGGCGTTCCGGAGCTGATCCTGCAGGATCAGAATATAAAACCCTGGGTACAGTATATGCACCGGTACATACAGGACATCCGTAAAGGAAAAATGAATGACATCAACCCTTACGGGGCCACTAATGAAGCTGAGTTCTTTGCCGTAATGACGGAATATTTTTTTCAGAAACCGGAAAAGCTGAAAGAGCAACACCCGGAGCTTTATATGATACTTGATGAAGCCTTCGGGAATAAAGAAAAGCCAGACGTTGAGCAGTGAGTTGTCAATCTTCAGTCATCAGTTGTCAGATATCAGGCATCAAAACAAATCATCGACCATAAACTACCAATCATCAGTTATCAGATGATGTTGGTAAAGCTACTGCGGAGCAGCCAGAACAAGTGTCCAGTAATAGTCGGAAACGGCAGCTCCTATTTCACTGACGCTGGCGCTCATAATATTTCTGCAATGCCCGGGGCTTTGGATCCACGCCTGTACCACATCCGGGGTGGTGCGCTGTCCCATGGCAATGTTTTCAGCCACATAGCTCCACCGGTAGCCGGCATTGCTGACCCGTTTTTGGAGCGTAGCCCCATTAGCGCCCGTATGCTTCAATTGACCGGTTCGTTGCATATAGCGGCTCTGGGTAACCGCAACGTTTTCTAAATGATTATTCCATTTTACAGGGGGCACCGGTGGATACCTGCTGCCGCCGCAGTTACAGCCACGGGCCCGGACGGCATTTATTTCTTTTAAAAGCTCCTTTGGGCTCAGTTGTGCTTCGTCTCCGGAAGATTGGGCTGCGGTTCTTGAAGAAGCGCAGGAAGCAATGCCGCTGATCACAAAGAGGAGTAAGAATGGCTGAAGCAGGAAACGGAACATAATCAGGAATTAGGTGGATTTTAAAAATGGTTCAAACTCTGTGCCAGACCGGTGCTTTTGGGCGTTCATAGTCCATAGTCGATAGAGCATGGTTGGTCAATAGTTGCAGCAACCTGGCTGCAAATTTATAGGGAGCAGTTGCCTGTGCTTCTTTATGCTGAGGAATAACAAAGAACGGCTCAATGGGCAAAATCCACTTCGTATTTCCCTTTGATGCGTTCCATCGGTGGGTTATAGTACCCGTATTTTAAATGGGGAAATTCATCTTTTATCAGCTCCATTAATTGTTTTACGCCCATGCATTCACCGGTATCGCCTACATTTATTTTACCCAGGTACCAGTCCGGGTCAATATTAAAATTGCGCCACTGGATCATTTTAAGATGGGTGGTTTTGATCAGTTTCCGTAAGGCTTCATACTCGGCTATGCTGTCGGTCATTCCGGGAAAAACAAAATAATTAATGGAGGTCCACCCGCCAAAGCCGTCCACTACTTTCAGGCTTTCCACAATGTCCTCAAACTGGTAGTTGTTCGGGCGGTAATAAGGCATATAGATCTCGCTCCGCGCGCTGTTGGTGCTTACGCGGATAGAATTTAAGCCCGCCTTACATAAGCGTTTCACCGCATCGGGGCGGGAACCGTTGGTATTGATGTTGATGCTGCCTTTTGAGGTGTGCTTGCGGATCTCAATGATCGCTCTTTCCAGTGTTTCCCACATCAGCAGGGGCTCTCCTTCACATCCCTGTCCGAAGCTGACCAGGGGGTAAGGCGCTGTTTCCAGGTGGGGAACGGTAAATTCCACAATTTCTTCAACGGTGGGCTTAAAGCTCAGCCGGTCCTGTGTAGATACAATGGTTTCTTCATCCGGTTGCAGGGAAATGCAGCCCACGCAATTGGCGTTGCAGGCCGGTGAAGCGGGCACGGGGCATTCCCAGCGGCCAATAAAATAATTTCTTGCGGCCGGGCAATGGTAGGTGAGTGCGCAGTTATTGGCCAGGTGGTGCACCAGGCGGTTATGCGGGTAAGCTTTGGTAAGGTGTTCCACACCCAGCTGCACTTTTTCTGCATCAAAACCGGCGCATTCCTGGCGAATGTCCTGCTCAATACGAATAGCAGGTACATAGAACCTTCCATTCCGCCAGCCTGCTGCCGTGTAGCAAAAGAGCGGGAGGGTAGGTGCCCCGGGTTTTGTTTCAAAAGCAGAAATATAAAACCCGGTATGGGCAGGCGGAATGAAGGCAGCAACGGCCCAGCCTTTTTCGCAAAGGCGCAGCTCACCCGTCTGCACATCCATTCCTATGCCGATTCTGTCAGGTAATTCATAAAGAGAGCCACCTTCCGGTAATTCGATCCAGTCTTCAACAGGAACCGGCAATGCGTCCCAGCCGCTGCGGCCGATCGCATAAAGACTTTCGTCTTCAAAAATATTCCCCTTGCCATCGGAATACAAAAGATAGGGCGATGTTGCTAAACTCATTGCTGATTTGAAGTTTGATATTTAATATTGTTCCTGGGGTGAATACAAACGCACGCCTGAAGGCTGACTACTGATACCGGTAGCTACCGGAATTAAAAACTGATTACTGATAACCCGGAACTGACCGCTTCAATCTCAATTCTCAATTCTCAATTCCCGGTTTCCCTCCAGCTGCCTTTTACAAAATTCGTTAAATTCTTCCTCATCAACCACCTGATCTGTATATTTTACAAAATGCTGGTAGATTTTATTATTTTTTAAATCGATGGTAAGAATGTCATCTTTTAAAATAAGGTTACTGATCCGGTTCCAGCCGATCTTTTTTACAGGGAAAGAAGGATAACGTACCGTTTCCTTTGAAACAGCTATTATCAAGCGTCGGCGGGCTACCAGGTACAGGAACCATAACAGCATGTTGATAACAAATCCCCAGCCCATAGTATATTGATACCACCGGGAGCCGATGATTAAAATGATAATGCCCAGGGATTGCAGGGTGTTTTTTTTACGCAGCAGGTACACATCCCATAAAATGAGCAGCACAAAGAGCGTAAGATATACAGGAATGCTGACCTTTAGATTAGAGCTGTTGTACCGGTAGTCTATAAACAACTGGCCCAGCATATTCAACAGAATGATGCAATAGGCAAATACCTGGTACATCAGTACACGGGCGTTGGGTACTTCAAACTGGTACACCTCCCCGGTTTTTACTGCAGGATCATTATTTTGCGGACGATGGTTCAATAAGCGGGGTTATGACAGATTCCAGGGGGAATTATTTTTATTAATTGCTGCCGGCCAGCAGGTTGCAGAGCTTATAAAGTGCACGGGCACCTACATTGGCATTCCAGTCGGTTTCTCCGATGCCTATTTCCACCAGGTCAAAACCAATTAGTTCACGCCCGCTTTCCACTATTTTTTTGAAAAGGAAAAAGACCCGGTCCAGCTCAAAGCCTCCCGGAACGGGTGTTCCGGTATCCGGGCACAGCTTGGGATCCAATCCGTCAATATCAAAGCTGATATGTACCTTTTTGGGCAGCTTGCTGACTATTTCCTCTGCAATATTTTTAAAAGTATCTCCACCGTACTGGCGTTCTTTTATTTCTTTGTCAAAATAGGTAATAACGCGGTAGTCACTGTTCTTAATATATTCCCATTCATCTTCTCCAAAATCCCTTACGCCCACCTGCACCAGGTTTTTGATTTCGGGAACCTCATTGAGGGCATTGTACATAATGCTGGCGTGGGAATATACAAGACCTCCATAAGCCTTGCGCAGATCGCAGTGTGCATCGATCTGTAAGATTCCGAATGCACCATGCTTTTCTGCCTGGGCCTTGTATAACCCCAACGGGGTACTGTGGTCACCTCCTAAAAGGCAAACCAGCTTGTTCTGGTTATAGTAGCCTTTGGCCTGTTCGTATACCCAGTTGTTCAGATAGGCGCCTCCTTCATTTACCTCTTTTATGGTACGGCACATGAACTGGTTCTTCAGCAACTCTTCGCCTTTGGAAATGTAGTCGATATAGAGCTCGGCTTCCTTGCGCAGAAAATCACTTTTCAGTAAAATAGTTCTGTCAGTTGGCTGCAGGTAGTAGCCTCTTTTCCAGGCATCCGGAAAATCCGGGTCATAAAGATCTACCTGCATACTGGCTTTCAGTACGTTTTCCGGGGCTCTTGCTGTTCCGGCCCTGTAACTTACCGTAACTTCCCAGGGCACATTAATAATTATAAGATCTGCATTTTCTTCAGTACTGGGTAAACCAAAAACATTATTGTTAGGATTGGAGACCCCGTTCTGATCAAAATTGGTTAAATCTAACATTTATGACTCCTTAATTTTGGAAGGCGCAAAGGTAGGTTCTTTTTACGGCATCATACAATAATTAACGTTTGTTGTACGGGTTCATTGAGATTTGGTACTTGAGCAATAAGACTTCAGAAATTAATGCCGTCTCAATGCTGAAACCCCAGAACTGTATTCCGCCAGCTATTTCAGCTTGTCTTTAAACACTTTACGGAATTTGTCTACTTTTGGCCGGATCACCATGGTGCAGTAAGGGTTTTTATTTTCATTATTGTTAAAATAATTCTGATGATAATCTTCCGCTTTATAAAAGACCGTAAACGGCTTTATTTCCGTAACAACCGGGTTGTCAAAAGCACCGCTTTTATCCAGTTCCGCCTTATAATATTCTGCCTTTTCCTTTTGTTCCGCATTATGGTAATAAATACCACTGCGATATTGCGTTCCCACATCTGCGCCCTGGCGGTTCAGGGTTGTGGGATCATGCGTTTTCCAGAAAATTTCCAGTAATTCATCAAAAGAAATAACGGACGGGTCATAAACGATCTGTAATGCTTCTGCAAAACCGGTGGTACCGGTGCAAACCTGTTCATAGGTTGGGTTTTTAGTATGGCCATCCGTATAGCCGCTTGTAACGGACTGCACACCTTTCACATCCTGGAAAATGGCTTCGGTGCACCAAAAACACCCGTTGGCAAATGTAGCTGTATCTGTTTGCTGACTCATAGTGGACTGTTTTACTGAAGGCCCGGCAAAAATTACCGGCTTTTCCTTCTTCTGGGCACAAGCGCTCAATGCAAGGCTCATTAATAATATGGGAAATGCTATTTTCAGATAAAATAATTTAAAATAACCAGGTGCAAGGTACAAACTTTGCTTTTCCGGTAAAAATCTCTGTTATGATAACAAAGTTACGGGCTGAAAGTTGGGAGCCGGACGCCCGATATGAGATACCAGGTCTCCGATCCCGGATACCGGCCCAGGCGTCAGGCAGCAAGAAACCAGTATCCAATATCCAGCAATCAAATTCGTACCTTTGCAAATTTGAAAAACGGAACGATCGTTATGAAGTTATATCCTGAATCGGCTTATATACAACTGGAGTTTGACAAGATCAGAGACCTGCTCAAAAAGTATTGCGAGACGGATTATGCCCAGCGCAAGGCAGCCGAGCTGCGCATACATACACAAAAGCGGTTTATTGATGCGGAGCTGAGGCAATCCTATGAGTTTAAGCAGCTCATCCAGAATGCTATTCATTTTCCGAATGATTATGTGCTGAATCTTGCAAAGGAATTAAAATTATTATCTATCCCCGGTGCTTTATTGACCGGAGAGCAATTGCTACAGGTAAGGAAGCTGGCGGAAAGTATTGAAAAGATCTTCCGCTGGTTTGATGCCGAGCGCAAGCTGGCCTATGAAGGGCTGCATGCTGTTATAAAGGATACTTATTATGAAAAGGCCATCATCGCTTTGATTGATGAGGTGATTGATGAGATTGGCCAGGTAAAGGACAGTGCCTCACCGGAATTGAAGGAGATCCGCATGAGCCTTTACCGCAAGCGGAATGAATTACGCAGAATCTTTGACAAGATTGTAGCTAAGCTGAATAAGCAGGGGTACCTGGCAGAGATCGAAGAAAGCTTTATGAACGGCCGCCGGGTAATTGCCGTGTTTGCAGAACAAAAACGTGCAGTAAGAGGTATTTTGCATGGAGAAAGCGATAGTCGTAAAACGGCTTTTATTGAACCGGAAGAAACCATGCACCTGAATAATGAAGTAAGCGGCCTGGAACATGAGGAGCGGAAAGAGATCGACCGTATCCTCAGGCAGCTGACCGCAAAACTATCTGCTCACGCCGGTTTGCTGGCTACCTATCATGCTGTTATCGGGGAGTATGATTTTATCCGTGCCAAGGCAAAATTTGCCCTGGATGTTCATGGAGCTTTTCCTGTGGTGCAGGATAAGGCCCAGGTGCACCTGGTAAATGCCTATCACCCGCTGCTTTATTTATACAACAAACGGGCACAAAAACAAACCTACCCGGTTTCAATAACGCTGAATGAAAACCAGCGGATATTAGTGGTAAGCGGGCCCAATGCAGGCGGTAAAACAGTGACGATGAAAACGGTTGGCCTGCTGCAGATGATGGTACAGAGCGGACTGCTGGTACCGGTGCATCCGGATAGTGAATTTGGTATTTTTAAACAGCTGATGATCCACATTGGCGATACGCAAAGCCTGGAATTTGAGCTGAGCACCTATAGCAGCCACCTGATCCACATGAAATATTTTATGGAGCATGCCAATGGTAAAACACTGTTCTTTATTGATGAACTGGGCAGCGGAAGCGATCCTAACCTGGGCGGTGCATTTGCTGAAGTTATTTTGCTGGAGCTGTTGAAAAAGCATTCTTACGGGATCGTAACCACGCATTACCTGAACCTGAAAGTGATGGCGGGCAAAACACATGGTATTGTAAACGGAGCAATGGCTTTTGATGAAAGGAACTTGCTGCCGTTGTTCCAGCTGGTGGTGGGAAGACCCGGCAGCTCTTATACCTTTTCGATCGCTGAGCGTATTGGCCTGGACAAACGTTTAATTAACCAGGCACGGCAAATGGTGAACGATGATCAGTACCGCCTGGATAAATTATTGAACCGGACAGAACAGGATCTGCGGGATCTGGCTAAAAAAGACAGAGAACTGGAACGGTTGATAAAGGAAAATGAACGCCTGAAAAAAGAGATGGAACGGGTGATGGATAAGGAAAAGCACCGCCAGCAAATGAACGTGCTGCGTGAGCAGAATAAAATATCAGAGGAGCGGATCGCCTATCTGAAGGATATGGAGCGCAAGCTGAAACAGATTACTATTGAATGGAAAAAAGAGGAAGACAAACAAAAGCTCATCAAACAGATCAATAACCTTTTGTTTAACCGTAATGAGAAAAAAGCGGTCAGTAAGATCCAGAAAAAAATAGACTCCAAGTATCAGGAGATTGGCGGTGAAATAAAAACAGGCGATAAAGTAAAAATGAAGCGCAATCACCAGGTAGGCGAAGTGCTGGAAATAAAAGGCAGGCGTGCCGTGGTAAAGATCGGTTTGCTGCCCATGCAGGTGGAGCTGAACGACCTTGTGGTGGTAAAGGAAAAAGAAGCCACGGCAGGATAGCTGATGGGTTCTGCCGGCTGGCGGATCAGGATCTGCTGATTACCTGTTTTTATTTTTCATGCTGAAATACCCGTCTGACCGGGGTATCGCGGCGGGAATGCAACAGGATAAAAGATACTTTAAACACCTGCATTCGTAACACCGGGCTGTTTAACGGCCTTTTTTAAACTAACGTGCACAGCCAGATACGGAAGCTGTCAGCACACATTATAGCCGGGCCGTGGTTGGTGGCTGCACCATAGCCATCTATTTAAGGTATGAGAGGAAGAGCTCGTCAAATTTATCGGCCCTCTGTATAAAGGCTATCGTATAAAGACAACTATTTTCTTCAAAAGCTGTTACAGGCAGCAACATACCGGCGGATAACCCCAAACGGAGGAAATTGATATCACGCCGCGCGCTGCGGCTCTGTGATTGTTTGGGATGGATCTATAAATAGTACCGGTGCGCTGCACCTTTACTATGCGCTGTGAAGAAAGCATAGCTGCGAAGCAGCCAGATATCCGTAGCAGCAAACAGCCATAGCCTCAAAAAGGCGTATAGCGCCGCAATATGAAAAATATGGTGAAGAAGGTGCGATCGATGACCGTAGGGAATGTTGCTGACGGAGCTGAAAAACTGGTGCCCGTTGTGATCAGAACTGTTTTTCAAGATGTGCTCGCACGATAGGTACAGAGATAGAAAGTATTATAAGGAAGATGGGGCATACCTACGACACACCTCAAAACCGGACCAATGGGGCTACAGATGGGTCGTTTCTACGAGACAAAAACACTGGAGGAGGGGTATAGGCACAATTGACCTTGTTTCATGCGCTCCCTTATTTTTGCAGAGTGCCCGCACAAACCACCTGGACAAATAAATAACATTATGAACTGCCCGTTATTTACGTTTGGATTTTTCCCAGGCAGCGCTTTGCTTTTTGCCAAAATACCGGAAAATGCCCGCCATTACCGCATAGTTCATCATTACAAAATAATAGGGGATAAAAAAAGCTTTGATCTTTATGTTCTTTCTTTCAAATAAAAAACCCAGAAAGGCCAGCAGGTAAAAGCATAGCTGGCCATACAGGAACCAGGTATAAAGATCCGGGTACTTTTTTGACAGCGCCATAAAACCATTCACCAGCAATAAAAGGATCATAAAAAAAGGGGTAACCGTCCACCTCAGCACACGATGACTGATGTACTGAAAGGTCAGCACCGGGTTATGAAAAGGGTTGGCTGCTTTTTTTAGCCGTACAATAGATTGGATACCGCCGGCGGCGATCCTGATCTTTCTTTTCAGTTCTTCTTTGGTATTGGCCGAGGCGGTTTCTATGGCATAGGCCGCAGGTTCATAGGCAATAATATAACCTTTTTCAGCTATGCGCATAGCAATCATATGATCATCAATGATGGTATCGGCTTCTACCGGTTGGTAAAGCGCTCTCCGGATACTGAACAGCTCACCTGCCGCGCCCACATTACTGTACAGCTCATAATCCCATTTTTTTAACGCAGATTCGTACTTCCAGTAAAACCCTTCCCCGGCCGAGCTGGCATCTGCTTTCTCTGCCACGGCTATCCTTTTTTCTCCTGCCACGGCGCCCACTTTTGGATTTTGATAATGAGCTACCAGCTTCAGAAGGGCATCCGTATTTAAAAAGGTATTGGCATCGGTAAAAACAATGATCTCGCTTTTTACATGCGGCATCACTCTTTTTATAGCGGCCATTTTTCCGGATCGCCCGGGGGTATGAAACAGAGTAATATCGGCATGCTGTGCAATTTTATCAGGCGTGCTGTCGCTGGAACCATCAGTCACAAAAAGCAGCTCTAAAAGTTCCTGCGGATAATTGAGCTCCCGGCAGTTTTTTATTTTTTCTTCAATATAATCTTCCTCATTATACGCGGCTATTAAAAGAGTTACCGTAGGAAGCCGGTGAGCAGGGGGTAAGGACTGCGTTTTTTGCTTCCTGAACAGCCGCTTTACCCGGATAATGCCATACAAAAGGAGCCCATACCCGAAGAAAGAGTAAAAAATGATCAGTAATAATATCCAGAACAGCAGTATCATGGTATTGGATAACCCAAATGGTCACTGTTTTTTGAATGTGTAAAATTCCATTTTAATCCCCTGAAGGTTTGCAGAGCCAGGCTGGTATTGGACTGCAGCAACAGTTTTATTATTTTTACCGGGCATACCAGCAGCGAATAATACAAAGTAAAGACCAGTTTCGGAAAAAAGGGAGCGTTCCTCCGTATGTACAGCATCCGGTTCCGCGTCATAAAATAACTCTTTACCGGGCTCATTTTACCAACGCTGGCGGATTCTTTGTGATAGATCTGTGCTTTACCCGTAAACCAGGTCTTTTTTCCGATGCGTTTGAATTTTTCGCACCAATCCAGTTCTTCATAATAAAGAAAATAAAGCTCTTCCATTAATCCTGCCTTTTGAAGGTCCTGTTTCCTGCACAGCATGGCAGCTCCGTGGCAAAATCCTGTTTCGTAGTCTTTATGGTATTGTCCCCGGTCCGGCTCATAATATCCAATGGTGTTATTACGGCCGGTATAATAATTCATTTTTGTAAAGCCGGCATATTGGATACGGTCCTTTTCATGAAAAAATTTGATCAATGGCGATAATAAGCCGATTTGCGGATTGGATTCCATTGTTTCGATCAGTGTTTCCAGGAAGCCTTCTGTAAGTTCTGTATCGTTGTTCAGCAGCAGAATATATTCCCCTTTTGATTGGCGGATGCCCAGGTTATTGCCACCGGCAAACCCTGTATTCTGATCAGACCGTATGTATACCAGTTCCGGATAAGCTGTTTTAAACCGCGGCTCATAATCCTGAACGGGTGCATTATCCACCAGGATCACTTCTACAGGCAGGGTTGCGCAATATTTCCTGACAGATGTTAAAAATGCTACAGTTACTTCCGGCTGGTTATAATGAACGGTTATAATAGAGATCCTATCCATGCAGGTGCGAAAGTAAGCCGGTTTTTTATTCAAAGCACTATTCTGTATAATATTTGGAAAAAATCTGAAGCGTTATCTCCCAAACCGGTAATAGTACAGCAGGGTATCCGGCTCGTTCGTCAATAATTTTTGTATCAGTTGCATACCCTGTACAGAAAAGGTAATGCCGTTTCCTCCAAAGCCCAAAACAAAATAAGCCCCGGGATATTGTGTATGTGTGCCTATATAAGGCAGCCCATCTTTTGTAGACCCAAAGCATCCTGCCCATGAAAAATCTTCTGTGAAGGCAACCCCTGGTAACACAGCGTTCAGCTTTTTTAAGAGCCGTTTTGACTTCTTTTCCTTAAGCTGCTCCCGCAATACTCCGGAATTATATTGGCTGTCTTCTCCTCCTATCAAAAGCCTGCCGTCATCGGTTGTCCGTAAATATAAATAAGGATCTTCTGTATTCCATACCAGGACATCAGAAAGGGCCGGGGGCACTTTTATAGCACATTCGCTTACACAGGCAAAAGTACTGAACAGGCTGGCTGTTTTTTCCGGGAACATATGCACCGTTTCAAACCCCGAGCAGAAAACAATCCTTTTACAGCGTGCTTTATGCCCGTTTTCAAGATAAATGGTTGCTCCGGACGGACTGTAATCAATTTTTTCAAAAAATGTATGATCAAATATACGCAGCCCCCGTCTTATGTTTTTATAAATGAGCTGCTGGGTAAACCGGTAGGCGTCCATGCTTGCCCCTTTTTCAGACAGGATGCCTCCGTACGTTTTTAGCCGGTAACTGTTATGTATTTCGTCAGCCGTCAGCCATTGTACGCCCAACTGGTAGCGGTTCCTTATTTCATATTCTTTTAAAAGCCAGCCGGCGGCTTTTTTATTGTGCGCGTAATACAGCGATTGTTTTTTATGAAACCCGCAATCGATCTGTTCATCATGGATCAGTTGCGCTAATGTGTCAATGGCTTCAATACCGGCACGGTAACAATCTACCGCTTCTTTTTCACCTATTTGCCCGGCCAGTTTATATAGCGGCACGTCAATCTCGTATTGCAGCATCGCCGTTGTTGCAGCAGTGCTGCCCTGTCCGGCATCCCTTTTGTCAAGGATCACTACTTCATACCCCTGATTCAGCAAGGCATGGCTGATGAGAGCGCCGGTAACACCACCCCCAATAATGATGATCTCTGCAGCAAGGTCTTCCTGCAAAGAAGGGTAACTGTGCAGCAACCCGTTTTTGAGCAGCCAGAAAGATTCTGTGGTTCTTAAATGCATTTTATTATTAAATTTAATGGTTTCGCCTGTAATTTAGCAAGAATGTAAACGTATAAGACAATTCATGAATAGTAAACGGAAGTCTGCATCACTTTTTGAAACATCACCCGGCTTTACCATTATTACAGACTGGATGGAGGCTTCCGCTATGACGCCCTTTTCATTTCAGAAAGAGACCTGGGAAAAATTTGAGCAGGGATATTCAGGAATGGTGGTGGCGCCCACCGGTTTCGGAAAAACATTTTCCGTTTTTCTGGCGTTAATTATTCATTACCTGAATCATAAGGAAGTATACCGGCCGGGACTGCAGTTGCTTTGGATAACGCCCCTGCGCTCGCTGGCAAAGGACCTGGCCAGGGCTATGAAAACGGCGTTGGAGCAAATAGGGCTGGATTGGGAGGTAGGCGTGCGGAATGGCGATACTACTGCTGCAGAGCGGCAGCAGCAAAAAAGAAAGATGCCGGAGGTACTGGTGATCACCCCGGAAAGCCTGCATTTATTATTTGCGCAAAAGAACAATTCCCCGCTTTTTAAATCGCTGAAATGCATTGCGGTTGATGAATGGCATGAACTGCTGGGCAGTAAACGGGGCGTACTGACCGAACTGGCAGTTGCCCGGTTGCGGCAATTGTCGCCGGGGGTACGTGTTTGGGGCATCTCCGCTACTATCGGAAATATAGATGAAGCATTAGCCGTGCTGCTGCCCTGGAGCGGGCAAAAAAAGATAAAGATTCAAACAAAAGAAGAAAAAAAGACCGAGATCATTTCCATAATCCCGGATGAAATTGAAATACTGCCCTGGGCCGGGCACCTTGGCACCAAAATGGCAGACCGGCTGGTCCCCATTATTAATGAAAGCCGCACTACATTGATCTTTACCAATACCCGCGGTCAGTCGGAGCTCTGGTACCAGGTATTGTTGAGCGTGCAGCCGGATCTTGCAGGGCAGTTAGCGCTGCATCATGGTTCTGTAGACGCAGAACTGCGGCAATGGATCGAAGACCGGCTGCATACAGGGTTACTGAAAGCAGTGATCTGTACCTCCTCACTGGACCTGGGCGTGGATTTTAAGCCTGTAGATACCGTGATACAAATCGGTTCTCCAAAAGGAGTCGCCCGGTTTTTACAACGGGCGGGGCGCAGCGGTCACTCGCCTTTTGAAACATCAAAAATCTATTTCCTGCCTACCCACTCGCTGGAGCTGGTAGAGGCGGCTGCATTAAAAGAAGCGGCTCAAAAAAAGATCATTGAAAGCCGGGTGCCGCTGGTGCTGGCATTTGATGTGCTGGTGCAATACCTGGTAACACTGGCCGTGGGAGAGGGTTTCAGGGAGGAAGCGCTTTTTGAAGAGGTAAAGCAGACCTGGTGTTTCCGGCAGTTGGAACCGGAGGAGTGGCAATGGTTGCTACGGTTTGTGACCCGGGGCGGAGAAGTGCTGCAGTCATACGAGGAATTTCAGAAAGTGGTGGTTGCTGACGGCCTGTATACGGTAAAGAACAGGAGGATCGCTATGATGCACCGGATGAACCTGGGCGTTATTGTAAGCGACCCGATGCTGAAGGTGAAATACATGAGCGGCGGCTATATTGGTATGGTAGAGGAATATTTTGTTTCCAAACTTTTACCGGGCGATAAGTTTGGCCTGGCAGGGAAAATTGTGGAGTTTGTGATGATCAAAGATATGACGGTACTGGTACGTCATAGCAAGGCAAAGCGGGCCATCACCCCAAGCTGGCTGGGAGGCAGGCTGCCGTTATCTTCCAACCTGAGCGCGGTATTACGGCATAAATATACACAGGCATTAACCCCCGGTATACGGGACAGGGAATTAAAAGCTCTGCAACCCTTATTTGCGCAGCAGCAGGAAGTGTCGCATGTGCCAAAAGAAGACGAGTTCCTGGTGGAGCAGATCCGGACAAAAGACGGGTACCACATTTATATGTATCCATTTGAAGGGCGGCTGGTGCACGAGGTAATGGCTGCGCTGATTGCATACCGGTTAAGCAGGACCCGGCCGATTACTTTTTCAATGGCAATGAACGATTATGGCTTTGAGTTGTTAAGTGATCAGCCATTGGAGCTCACAAAGGAGCGGGTTCAGGAAATCTTCTCTGCAGAACATTTAACAGCGGATATCAGTAAAAGCATCAATGCTGCGGAAATGGCTGGCCGCAAGTTCAGGGATATTGCCGTAATTGCAGGACTGGTACTGCGGAATTATGCAGGAAAATTAAAAACCAATAAAAACCTGCAGTCCTCATCAGGGCTCATCTTCCGCATTTTTGAACAGTATGATGCATCCAACCTTTTATTAAGGCAGGCTTTTGATGAGGTTTTTTACCAGCAACTGGAAGAGCTCCGGTTACTGGCCGCGCTGCAGCGGATCCTTAAGAGCAAAATGGTCATTGTGCATGCAAGATCTTTTACGCCATTAAGCTTCCCTATTAAGGTAGATAGTCTCCGCCAGAATTTAAGCAGCGAGGAACTGGATGTAAAGATCCGGCGTATGCAGGAAGAAGCGTTAAAAAAAGTAAAGAAAGGAAATGCCCGGAACACCCACTAAAGAATTATTAATCAAAGAGGAGCTCTTCATCCTTTCCGCGTGCAGGGCTGTTTACTGGCCCGCACAGAAAATGTTGATCCTGGCAGATCTGCACCTGGGAAAAACGGGCTATTTCCGGCAACATGGCATACCTGTTTCCCGGGATGTTTTACAGGACGACCTGAAGCGGCTTTCTTACCTGATCGGGCAGTTTGAACCGGAACAGGTACTGGTAGCGGGGGATCTGTTCCATCATCAGTTTAACAGGGATATTTTAGTGTTTAACGAATGGCGGAACGCCTACCGGCAATTAGCGTTCCTGCTGGTGCCCGGCAACCACGACCGGCATTTAAAAATTGATTATTCCAGCCTGGCAATTACAAAGACAACGGAAGAGTATTTTGTAAAGGAATTCCGTTTTATTCATGAAATGAAAGCGGCCCATGAAGATCATTTTTCCATTTCCGGCCACCTCCACCCTGGGTATACTATAAAAGGAAAAGCCCGGCAGGCCGTTTGTCTGCCTTGCTTTATTAATGCGGAGGATTATCTTATACTGCCTGCATTCAGCGGGTTTACCGGTTTGTTTACAGGATATGAGCAACAGTCTGGTGCAGCATATTTTGTGATAAGCGGAGAAAGTTTGTTTGAGTTCCGGTAGAAAAAAAGAAGGTTATTTTAACCGGTACTTTCGTTGAACCTTGGGGCTTTCAAAATATTTATTGATCTGCTCTTCCGACATTGTTTCTGCTGTTTCTGTCGGCACTTCGGCCAGTTGGGTCTGGCTTTGCCGTAATTCTTTTTTCAATGTTTCAGTTTTTACAGCAATATCCGGATCACGATCTCCATTGAGCTTGTTATCAAACAGCACGTATTGCAGCCGTTTAATATTTGCTCTTAATAAGGTAGCCTGGTTTTGTTCGATCGTTTTTTGAGGTGCCACCGCTTCTTTTACCGGCATTGCCACAACACCCACGCCCGGTAATATTTTGGACACGCCTTTATTAGGATCTGTTGCGGCCATTACGGTTCCGGTTGTGGTAGTGGTAGCCGTGGTGATGTCAAACCCGGAACGGACGCCTTTTGTGCTTTTGAGCTTTTTGTCGATCTGTAAAAAAGTGTATTTATACCGAAGGATCCAGTCATTCATATTGTTCACGGCATTCTTATATTCCTTTGTGGCAATATCAAAATTCAATGCATTTTTCACAATAACTTTTATACGCGCCGTATCTGTAAAATTAAACTGGGTAGTGCCCATAAACAGCAGGTTCACGATCTTAACACCGGCGGAGTCCTTATCGCTTACAAAATCATAATCCGGTGTCCATTCAAATGCGTCGTCGCAGGTTTTGGGCAACTTAAAATTGCCGATGGAAATATTACTGGATACCAGTATCCGTTCAATAGGAAAATTACCATTATCACAAAGCACGTTAAAGCTCAGCTTGTTTCCTTCTTCAATATAAACGGGGCTTACCACCGAGGGTTTCACCCGGGGATAAACAATATCTGTACTGTAAAAAGAAATGGTAAAAGAAGTGTCTACCAGTTCCTTGGGATTAGACAGGTTCTGAACACCGATCTTTACTTCATATTTTTTATCATAGCTCAACCTTCCCGACATAAAAAGCGACTTATTGGCCTTAAAGGTCAGCAGGCCGTTGTCTTTATCTATTTTTAAACCAACCGGTGCATCCCTCAGGTACCAATAGTAATTTTTTAACGGCTTATTGATCTGCAGCTGATAGGATAAGCTGGAATCAACATGAAGGGAAAAGAACGGATATAAATTAATTATTCTTAAAGAGGTATCTATACCGTGATACAGATTCGGAGTAAAATCAAAAGACTGCCGGGTAGAGTCATTAGGAATCTGAGCACTTAAAAATTTTCCCCAAACAAGTAAAACAAAGACAAAAAGCACAGGTTTTCTAAACATAATCCCAATGTTTGGTTATAATGGTTTGCGAATTTACTGTTTTAGGACGAACTATTAATCAGTAAGGTTTCATCAGCAGGCAAAATCGTATGAACTCAATAAAAAAGCCCATTGTAGAAACAACGGGCTCTAAACCAAAACTAACTGCTTATGAGAAAAACTTATATGCTTTTTATCATTAAAGAACTTCTATATCTTTAGACGCCGGTTTTATATTTTCCTTTTTCTGGATGGTAACTATTAAGATTCCATTAACATATTTGGCCTCAATTTTATCTGTATCCAGTTTATCATCAACAGTAAAAGTTCTTTTAAAAGATCTTAAATAAAACTCTTTCCGTATGGTTTTGTCTGTTGTTGTATTTGTCTCTTCTTTCTTATCAACAGAAATGGAAAGTACGTGCTGATCCAGGCTGATCTTAAAATCGGATTTTTCAAAGCCAGGGGCTACTACCTCAATCTGGTATTCGTTTTCTTTTTCAATAATGTTCACCGGTGCAAACCCTTTTATATTAGGGTTCTTTACTTCTGTTTTAAAAATAGCCGGCATTTCAGTAATAAAATCGTCTACCAGGCTGGTCAGCGTTCTTTCGAAAGGCGTTCCGTTAAATTTTACGTTGGTCATTGTTATTAATTTTTTAAGTTATTAAAATATTGACTTGCCATTCCTGCAACAAATTAACAACCAATCTACAGGGATATGAAATTTTGTCATTTGATGTATAATAAGTATGACATAATGTCTTAAATTAAAAAACTGCCTGTCAAAAAAATCAGGAAAGATGCCGTTATAAATGCACGGATCAGGTGACCGGGCTGTTCATGCAATGGTCCAGGGTGAGCGCATAAATCGGTAAACGATTATGCCACAGATACCCGGCTGCGTCGGGCAGGGATCAATAAAATACGTTTTTTTCTTTTAAAATAGATACAAATAGCGCCCAATGGCACTTATTCGTATCCCGGACATCCTGAGGTATTGTGAATTGGCCTTATTCACAGCCCGTTTCAGTAAAAATAAATTTATGCGTCTCCCCTTGATGCATGGTCTTAAATCTGAACGATCCGTGAGCCAGGAATTTGCACATAGATCAGGAAAATGTTATACCCTCTTTCCCTTACACTGCCGGGAATGCAACCTTTTAATTATTTTTGCGTTATCAATCTTAAATAATTATAAATATGTATCCACAGGAAATAGTGATCCCAATGCGGGAGGAATTGACTGATAACGGCTTTGAAAGTCTTTCAACGCCTGAAGCAGTTGAAGCTTCCCTGACCCAACAAGGAACTAACTTATTAGTTATTAATTCAGTTTGCGGCTGTTCCGCCGGTACTGCAAGGCCTGGTGTGCTAATGGCAGTGGCTAATGCCGAAAAGAAACCCGATCATCTGACAACGAGTTTTGCAGGCTTCGATATTGAAGCAGTAAATAAGGTAAGAGAGCATTTACTGCCTTATCCGCCATCTTCTCCTTCCATTGCCTTGTTTAAAGATGGAGAGCTGGTTCATTTTATTGAACGGCACCAGATCGAAGGCCGTTCCGCAGAAATGATTGCCCAGAATCTTATGGCGGCATTTGATGAATATTGCGATTAATCTGCTGGTTTGATCAGGAACCGGAATTTTTTGGTAAAGAAGCTTTACAATAGTTTATTTGTGAGGCTTCTTTTCTTTTGCCGGCCTGCTTTAAAGAAAAGGTATTTTTCCGGATAATGAGGTTATACCGGTTGGCCCGGAAAGGATATTTATGCTGATAGGGCATTATACGGGAATTCTGATAGCTGTCGGAATGGTCTAAATAAGAATGCTGTTCATATAAAACCTTTAATCTGCATTATATTTGTAATATTGTGCTCAATTTTTACGCATGTATCCTAATCTGTATTACTTTTTTAAAGATGCTTTCGGAGTCGATTGGAACTTTCTGCATTTTGTAAATTCATTTGGCTTTTTTGTTGCAGTTTCTTTTATCATCTCTTCCATTGTGCTTACCAAAGAGCTGAAGCGCAAAAGTAAGGAAGGAATATTCGGGCCTACTGAAGAAAAGGTAGTAGTGGGCAAGCCCGCATCAGTCAATGAATTGCTGATCAATTTTGTGCTTGGCTTTGTGCTGGGGTACAAAATACTGGGGCTTTTCTTTACAAAGGAAAACAACATAAATCCACAGGACTATATTTTTTCTGCACAGGGGAACTGGCTTGCCGGCCTTGCACTGGGAGCCATTTTTGCTTTTATTAAATGGCGCGATAAGAACAGGCAAAAGCTGGCACAGCCGGAAACACGCGTCATCAGGGTCTGGCCGCACGACCGGGTAGGAGAGCTGACGATGCTGGCCATTATTTTTGGGTTACTGGGTGCAAAGATCTTTGATACCTTTGAAAACTGGGACACCTTTTTAAAAGACCCGTCTTCCTTTTTCTCAATGTCGGGCCTTACTTTTTATGGCGGACTGATCTGTGCAGGCATTGCTCTTTGGTGGTATACTCACAAGCACCATATTAATTTTTTGCATTTTATTGATGTAATGGGGCCTGTAATGATGCTGGCCTACGGCATCGGCCGTATCGGCTGCCAGGTAGCGGGTGACGGGGACTGGGGCATTTATAATGCTGCTTTTAAGACAGCCCCAACCGGAGGGGTATTCCCTGCCACACTGAATGACTTTAACGCTACTGTGGCACAGCAATCGGCTTATTTTGCAGGCAATTCAACACATCATGCATTTTTTCCCAAGCCTGGTTTCTTAAGCTTTTTACCGGACTGGGTCTTTGCCTATGATTTCCCGCACAATGTAAACGAAGCCGGTGTTCCGCTGGCCAATTGTGCCGGAAAATTCTGCACTCACCTTCCGGTGCCGGTTTTCCCCACTTCCTTCTATGAGACGATAATGGCGCTGATCCTTTTCGGCATCCTGTGGGCGCTCAGGAGGCGGTTTAAAATAGCCGGTATGCTATTTGGTATTTATTTGATTTTTACAGGATTAGAACGATTCCTGATCGAAAAGATACGGGTAAATGTAAAAATGCACCTGCTGGGTATAGAGCCGACGCAGGCCGAGCTGATCTCTGTTTTGCTGATTATTGCCGGGGTCGTTATGATCCTTATCCTAAACCGGAAAAACCGCGCAGGAACAACGCCCGTAAAAACGTCTTAATCAGTTATAACTATCTTTTAAAAAAACTGTTATATTAAGATAAGTTCAATCTGCGACATGGTTTTTCACAAATTCTGTCGTATCTTTGGGCGTTTTTAAATATTCATTAATATTGTTCTATAAAAATCCGGTCAGGCGCCGGTATATTATAATTAAATTCGACTATGCGTCAGCTAAAAATTGCTACACAAATTACTAACCGCGATTCCCAGGCGGTGGAAAAGTACCTTCAGGAGATCTCTAAGATCTCTATGATCACGCCTGAGGAAGAAACCACTCTTGCTCAAAAAATTAAAATGGGCGATCAGCGGGCGCTGGATAAGCTGGTTCAGGCAAACCTGCGTTTCGTTGTGTCTGTAGCAAAGCAATATCAGCATCAGGGGCTTTCTCTTAGTGATCTGATCAATGAAGGAAATCTGGGCCTTATCAAAGCCGCTCAGCGCTTTGATGAAACAAAGGGGTTCAAATTTATTTCCTATGCCGTATGGTGGATCCGCCAATCCATTTTACAGGCTTTGGCAGAGCAGGGCAGGCTGGTACGTTTACCACAGAATAAGATCGGAACCTATAACAAGGCCAACAAGGCCTATATGGCGTTTGAACAGGAGCATGAAAGGGAACCTTCTACAGAAGAGTTGTCTGAGCTTCTGGAAATGAGTGAGACCGAGATCAATAATATTTTCCAAAGCAATACCCGCCATACCTCCTTGGATGCACCGGTTCATGAAGCCGAAGACGTGGCCATGGGTGATCTGCTGGAAGGGGGCTCTGATACGGATGATGACGTAATGAAAGATTCATTGCGCAACGAGATTCGCAGGGTACTGAAATCGCTTTCTCCACGGGAGGCTGAAATTGTAAATGCTTATTTTGGGCTGGATGGCGAAAATGGGGTTACCATTGAGCAGATTGGCCAGAAATATGACCTGACAAAAGAGCGCATCCGCCAGATCAAGGAAAGAGCCATCAAACGCTTACAAAAAGCACGCTACAGCAGCGCCTTAAAATCCTATCTGGGATAGTGAAAAGTGAATAGCAGATAGTAGGGAGCCGTTAATCAGCGGTTAAAATAAATAAAGCGCCCCGGAATTTTCCGGGGCGCTTTATTTTATAGTTTATTTGATACGATGCCGGAATTAATGTTACAGCAATCATTTCAAACAGCTGCATTTTAATTAGCATTAAAAGGTTTGGGGCGGACTACCTGCGGCTTCCGATTTTGTAGTGCTCACCGGGTCTTTTCAAATGTCAGATTCCCGGTCAGAAACCCTATTATTGCATTATGAAAGTCTTAGTAACAGGATCAAACGGGTTGGTAGGCAGCTATGTGGTTAAACAATTGCTGGAAGAAGGGGATGCCGTTTTTGCCTCCTCCAGGTCGGCAGATCTTTCCGGTTTTAAAAGCTCCGGTTATCATTTTATACAATGCAACTTTACGGATCCTTATGCCGTGCATACCGCATTTGAACGCATCCGGCCGGATGTTGTAGTACATTCCGGCGCTATGAGCAAACCGGATGATTGCGAAAGGAACCAGGCGGAGGCCTATGAAACCAATATGGCCGGCACGGTACAACTGTTGCTGAACGCGGCGGATTATAAAAGCTTTTTTATTTTCCTGTCTACTGATTTTATTTTTA
This sequence comes from Niabella ginsenosidivorans, assembly GCF_001654455.1. Taxonomy (NCBI): domain Bacteria; kingdom Pseudomonadati; phylum Bacteroidota; class Chitinophagia; order Chitinophagales; family Chitinophagaceae; genus Niabella; species Niabella ginsenosidivorans. The sequence goes on along the minus strand of NZ_CP015772.1, from coordinate 3,344,934 downwards.
ACGGGAAGGAAGGGATGCATAAGGAAGAAGATGCTCCTGATCCGCTGAGCTATTATGGAAAAACCAAGCGGGAGGCAGAGGAGGCTGTTATGGAATATGAATATGGCTGGGCCATCGTCAGGACGGTTTTTGTTTATGGAAAACCTTTGTATGGAAGGGATTGCTTTCTTAACATGATAGCAAAAAAGTTACAAAATAATGAACCCTTCCGTATTGTGAATGACCAGGAGCGCACCCCTACTTTTGCGGAAGACCTTGCAAAAGGGATCAGCGCTATTATCAATAAAAGAGCCACCGGCATTTTCCATTTAAGCGGGGAAGAGGTTGTAACCCCTTACCAGATGGCAATGGCTGTAGCCGGTTTTATGAATATACAATCGCACCGGTTAAAGCCGGTGAGTACGGCTGAACTGAATGAGCTTGCCCGCCGGCCCCTGAAAAGCGGCCTTGATGTTACAAAGGCAAAAAAAGAGCTGGGCTATGTGCCTGTTTCCTTTAAAGAGGGGCTGAAACGTACCCTGGCCGGGTAATTTGGGCATTCTTTGGGTCTGAAAATGCGCCAGAGTATTGGTTATACGGAAATGACATTTTAATCAGACCGAAAAGTTTCCCGAAGACGCAACGATTTTTTGTTGGTCGTGTTACGTCCCGCTGTTCCGAACCTTCGGAACGCAGACTTCCGCCAATGGCGGAAGCGCAGATGGACGGTGCCTGCGCTGTTCTGCAAATTCTGCGGAAGCATTGAATGGCACGGGCCCTTTCTTTTGGTGCTGCCTGGAAATCCGGGGGTATCGGGAATGCTACATCCTAAAATAGATCCATCTGCTTTTAGGAATTTTTAATGCCCGGCAACTTAGCCGTAACGCTTTGTTCAGGTCTATAATAAATTTCACTTGCATATTAGGAGCTTATAGATGCAGCGTGCTCCACAGACCGGATTTCTTTGCTGGGATCTCAGGGGCTTCCCCATCAGACGTATCGATCTCAATCATAAATTGCAGAACCTGAAGTTGCCTGTTACCGGTGCGGTTTTGCAAATTTTTGCTCACCGGCTTTTATGGCAACCGGTAAATGATTTTCCTTTGGTGGTACAGGACAGCTATAGCCGGTTGCAACATAAGCACAGTAAGGATTATAGGCCTTATTAAAATCGAGCGTGAGCCTGTTATTTTTAATATCCGTTGTTTTAAGGTCTAAGTAACGGCCTGTTTCATAGGTCTCTTTTCCATTGGTAGCATCTTTAAACGGCAGGAACAAATAATTCCAGTATTGATTGTATTGCATCAGGAAGTGAGACTGGTATACTGTCAGTTCCAGCTGTTGCCCGTTTATGGAAAAATGCAGGCGGCCATAGGCCCTGTATTTTTTATTTTTTCCGCTTGATGTAGGTATCTCAAACCAGGCTGTATCTGTAGCGGGCGTAAAATCTGCAACAACCCGGTATTGTTCATCAACAGGAAAAAAGCGAAAATACTTTTTATCCACTTCCGGAACCACCTGGTGCTCTTTTACGTAGTTTTTCAAAAAACGCTCCAGGCTGTCTCTGTAGGTGGTTTGCGCGGCAGCAGCACCTGCTATAAGGGTAAAAAGAAAAATCAGGATCTCTTTTTTCATTGTTATTATTCTTGATGCGATAAATGGTGCGGAGGCAGAAAAATCTCTGCTATCATGCATCGGGCGCTGCCCCCGCCATTTTGTTCAATGGTTGTTAACGGAGCATGCAGGATGGGGTTAAAGGTCTCCAGTTTTTTTAGCTGCTCAGCGGTTAAGGAATGATAAGCGCTGTCCGACATAATTAAGAACCGCTGCCCTTCGGAGTTCCTTACCTGCAGGGCATTTCCTGCAAACTGTTCCATCTGGTCAATGCTTATTGACACAATTTCCTTGCCGGTTTCTTTCAGTGTGCTGAAAACCCCTTTCCGTTCCGGTATATTGGTGATGGCATCGCCGGCAACAATTGCATAATCCTCGGCTATGCACATCATTACATTGGTATGATAAACCGGGGCATTGTTTTTATCAAAAGCATGAAAAAGCACGGGCGTATAATCCAGCACCTCACAAAAATCATAAAGGATCTTTTTATCTGTTCTTGGCGATAAGCAGGCATAGGCCTTTTGGTGCACCCGGTCTAATACCATGCTGCCGGTTCCTTCCAGGAAACGGTTCTCTTTCTCATAACCGGTAAGGTCTACTGTTGAATAGATGGTAAAATGGGTTTTCAGCTTATCCGTAACACCTTTTGCCCGTTCTGCGCGCCGGTTGGGAGCGAACATCGGGTACAGCACAATCTGTCCGTCGCTGTGCATAGAGATCCAGTTATTCGGAAAGATAGAATCCGGCGTATACGGTTGCGGCTGATCCTGCACTACCAGCACTTCTATGTGATGCGCCCTCAGCAGGGTCACAAAATTATCAAACTCCTTTTGGGCTTTTTCATTGGCATTCCAGTCCTTTACGTCTTTCTGAAAGGAATTATTGACCGCTGTTTCCTGGTTAAAACCAAAAGCGATGGGCCGTATCATTAACAAATGGGATGTGGTTTGCATATATCAGTTCTTCTTTCAGCTTCTTTTTAAATATCTTTTCTTAACAGCGGCATACTCATACAATGAAAACCGCCTCTGGCCCTTGAAAGTTCGGCAGAGGGAATGGTGATGAAAACGTTCTGCAGCTTTTCGGCGGTCTGTGCGCCACTTTCCAGCCGGGGCAGCAATTCCTTAACATCAATAATGCTAAAACCTGCTTTGCGAAAGGCTTCCAGGGTTTTGTCGTTCCTGTCGTATCCTACCACTACGCCTTCTTTTAAAGCCAGTAAGTTGCAACTGTCCGTCCATTGCTCGCGCAGGTCAAAAGGAAATTCATCATTGCCGGAGTGAATGATCTTTACCGGCCCTTTTACTTTCAGGTCTTTTTTGCTGATGTCTGTCAGCAGATCCTCAAGGCTGTTAAAATAAACCGGCCGCGTAACCTGCTCTTTTTTAAACTGTATAATAGTGGTGACCGTTTCCGGCTTCTGGTCTTCAATGGCTTTCAGGATGGCATCATCCAGCTCTTTTTGGGCACGTTTCTTTGAAAAGGAGCCCAGCATCACCCAGGTGTCTTTCTTTATCTGGGTAAAAAGGGTATCAATATGCATGTACTCCCTTTTTTGCGGAATCTGCACCAGTGTAACCTTACGAACGATGTTCTTTTTAAAAAGGATCGTGGCTACCTGGTGCGCGGCTGCCAGGCTGGTGCGCTCGCTGATGCCTATGATCACATGCTCTTTGCTTACCACCATTACGTCGCCCCCCTCCAGGGTAACGTTGTACTCGTCTGCATCAACGGGCAGCAGAAAGTGATAGGGACTGTCTTCCAGCTCAATGATCCTGTCTTTATAATCCTTAAAAAGCGGGTGATTAAAGAAAATATATTTCATTAAAAGCGCTTCACGCAGCCTTGCTTTTTTGGCAGGCTTGTTTAAAACGATGTGATCGTTGATTACAATGCCGATGTCACGGGTGAAGATAAAATTAGGGACAGGAGGAAACAGCATATCCAGGTCATTGCCCGTTCCGCTTATAAAAATTTTTGCCAGTTCGGCTGCTTCCTGCTGTAGTAGCAGCTCCTGGATCTTGTAGGAGCAGTTCTCTATGGCACAAACGGAGGCAACCAGTTTTTGTTTGATGGTGGCATTCTTCAGAATGTCTGACAGCAATACCTGTATTTCTATTACATTCCGGGAATTATGGAAGTCTTTTTTTCCGGGCTTGTAGAAATTGTAATTATTCCTTGGAGCATCTATTGTCTTCAGCTTCCCTTTAATCAGCTCCGGGTCCAGGAAATACAGCAATAGTTTTGTATAGTAGTCGTATTCTTTTCGTCTTATCGTATCCAGATGCACGATGTCTTCAAAAAGCCAGTCCTGTGCTTTTGAAGGTATGACCTTGCCTATGCCGCTATCCGGGCTGTGCACCAATACCTTTTTCAATAACCCGATTTCAGATGTTACTTTTATTTCCATAAAATTTTTCTTTAGCGGCTAACATTTGTTATTAACAAAAATAAGGGAATGAATGTTTGCCATCAAAGTTGGTTAAATTAATTAGCTTGCAGCTCTGATGAAAAAAGCGTTCTTACAGTTACATATTGCAGTGCTGCTGGCAGGTTTTACCGGAATCCTGGGAGAACTGATCACTTTAAATGCCGGGCTGCTGGTGTGGTACCGGTTGCTGATAACGGCTGTAACTTTATGGATTTTAATGGGCCTTACCGGAAAAATACAAAGACTGCCGGTAAAGGAAGCGCTAAAAATAGGAGGCATCGGTTTTTTATCGGCTGTTCACTGGGTATTATTTTATGCTTCCATAAAATATGGAAATGTTTCTATCGGGTTGGTATGCTTATCGGCTGTAGGTTTTTTTTCCTCGATCCTGGAGCCTTTGCTGAGCCGCCAGCCGGTGAAAAGAACAGAGCTGCTGTTGGGTCTTTGCTCGGTACTGGGCATCTATCTTATTTTTCATTTTGATACGCAGTATAAGCTGGGCATTATCCTGGGGTTTATTTCTTCTTTCTTTGCGGCACTGTTCCCGATCCTTTTAAAATTTTCTATGCGCAGGGTGAATATGCAAACTGTGCTGACCTGGCAAATGACCGGTGGCTTTGTTACGCTGTCAATGGTGCTGCCTTTTTATCTGAAGGCATTTCCTGTAAATACCTTACTGCCTTCCCTGAGTGATTTTTTATGGCTGCTGGTGCTGGCCTGGTTCTGCTCGGTAATCGCTTTTCAGTTCTCCATGAATGCCTTAAAAAAGTTATCAGCTTTTACGGTAAGTTTATCCTATAACCTGGAACCTCTTTATGGCATACTGATGGTCTTTGTTATTTTAAAGGAAAATAAGACACTCAATAACGGCTTTTATTTTGGTTTTACGATCATCAGCTTTACCCTCATACTGCATGCTGTCATCCTGAAGCGTAATCATAAAAGGGCTGTAGCGGTGAATACACCGGCTGCCTGAAGCCCGGTACTTTCTGATAAAGATTGTTTATCTTCAGATCATTATTCAGATGATTTTTATGAAAAAAGTTACACGCAAACAATTGCTTGCCTACAATAATTTTAAGCTGGATCAATATCCCACTGATCTGTCCGGAACCATTGATCCTGAAGCTGCCAAGAAAGCGCTGAAAAAAATACGCAAGCAGCTAAGCGCCTTGCAGGATAAGATGTATGCTCATAACCGGTATAGTGTACTGGTATGTTTGCAGGGAATGGATACCGCGGGAAAGGACAGCCTGGTACGCGAAGTGTTTAAGGCTTTTAATGCACGTGGTGTGGTGGTCAACAGCTTTAAAACACCTACGGAGCCGGAGCTGAAGCATGATTACCTGTGGCGTCATGAGATTGCCTTGCCGGAGAAAGGAAAGTTTGGGGTGTTTAACCGCACGCATTATGAAAATGTGCTGGTAACCCGGGTGCACCCGGAATACCTGCTTAATGAGTGTATACCCGGACTGGAGCGGGTGGAAGACCTCCCCCGTAATTTCTGGAAAAAACGGTTTGAACAGATCAATCATTTTGAGGAGCAGTTGGTGGAGAATGGTACCATAGTGTTTAAATTTTTTCTGAACCTGAGCAAAAAGGAACAGCGCAACCGTCTTTTACGCAGGCTGGAAAAAGAAAAGCATCAATGGAAATTTTCGCCCGGGGATCTTGCAGAAAGAAAGCGCTGGGAGGATTATATGCATTGCTACGAGGAAGCAATAAGGCATACCAGCACCCCCAAAGCGCCCTGGTATGCAATTCCTGCTGATGATAAGGATATTTGCCGTTACCTGGTAGCCTCCATTATGCTGGACGTATTAAAAAATTATAAAGAGATTCAATATCCTGAACCAGATGATACAATAAAAGCACATATTCAGCAGTACAAAAACCAGTTGGAAGGTGAATAAAACAGGCAGGGGAACGGCTTACCGGGGCACTCTTAGCTCCTTGCAGGAGTGCTACGGGCTAAAGGTATAACAAACTGTAACTGTTATAACTTAAAGTTATCGGCGATTGACTTTTGTGATTTCCCCGGAGGAGCAGCTTCTTATAGCTTTGTATGGAAAGTAAAATGTAAGCGATGAGGATTTTCTGGATACCGTTCCTGCTTTTTATAACTGCTGCGGTGCTGATCTTATCTGAACACACCAGGAAAAAAGCAGGTAATGGCATAAAAAAGGAAGCGAGCGGCAGTCAGTCTCCGGATACGACGTGGTGGGGATGGAACCATTATCAGATCCCCGATTATACGGAAGAAGGAAAGCTCATTGAATACGGGTACCGGCTCATTGCAAATACCTCTTATTACATGGGCCCCAAAGGAACTGTAGCCACCCTTACCAATGGAATGAACTGCCAGAACTGTCATTTGAACGGAGGAACGGTTCCTTTTGGTAATAATTTCGGGAAAGTTTTTGCTACTTATCCGCTGTATCGTGCCCGGAACGATGGCATACAGGATATTTATATGCGGGTAAATGATTGTTTTGAGAGAAGCCTGAACGGGAAACCGCTGGATACCGCCTCAAAAGAGATGCAGGCTATTTATGCTTATCTGAAATGGGTAGGGGAGGATGTGCCCAAAGGAAAAGCCTATAAAGGAACATCGATCATGCGGCTGCCCTTCCTGAACCGGGCTGCAGACCCGTTAAAAGGCAGCATTGTATACCGCGCCCAGTGCGAACGGTGCCATGGTGCTGATGGTGCAGGCATGCTGAACATTGAGGGTACAGGATATACATATCCGCCCTTATGGGGCGCTCATAGTTTTAATGATGGAGCAGGGTTGTTCAGAATACGCAGTTTTGCAGGCTTTGTAAAAAATAATATGCCGCAGGGAACTACTTATCTTAGTCCGCAATTAACCGATGAGGAAGCCTGGGATGTAGCCGCTTATGTGCTCAGCAAGCCACGGCCGAAGTTTGACCAAAGCGCAGACTGGCCGGTGCTAAAAAAGAAACCGGTTGATGCACCTTATGGCCCTTATATAGACAGTTTTTCAGAACGGCAGCATAAATACGGTCCGTTTGGTCCCATAGAACTGGCACAGGCTGCTTATAAATAAATACAGGGCCCGGAAATGACGGGAATAATAGAATAACGAGTATTTTAATTTTAAAACCAGTAGTAAATGAAAAAAGCTTTATTGATCCTTTTCAGCGCAGTATTAACCATTACTGCAACTGCACAGCAACTGACACCTGCCCAGCAGGAGAATAAACGGTTCACCGGAGCAGTGGCCAAACAAAAAGTATATCATGCCATTTACCAGATGGATAACAATGATCCAAAGATCATTGAAAAAGTGCTGCGGAACCTTAACAATGCGCTGAATGATCCCCGGCTGAAGGGAAAGCTGAAAGCAGAGCTGATCGCATTTAGCGGGGGTACGGATGCCTACCTGAAAGGAAGCAAATACGAAGAAGCTTTAAAGAATCTGGTTGAGCGCGGGGTGATTGTAGCCCAGTGCGCCAATACATTACATGAGCGCAAGATTGACAAAGAGCAGCTCTATGATTTTATTGCAATTGTTCCCAGCGGTAACGGAGAGCTGATCCTGCGCCAGGCAGAGGGCTGGTCTGTTATAAAACCTTAAAAGATCCGCGTGTTTTTTGTAACAAATATCATAAGTAGATTTAAAGGAATGAAATGAAGCAACTATTTACCGGAATATTTTTTTGCATGGTATTGGGAAATACTGTAAAAGCGCAGGAGTATCGATTTGATCCACCCTGGAACATCCCCCCTGAAAGCAAGGTGCTGTTTACAGTTCCGGGTGTGGATAATGTTCCGGATCTTTTCGGAGACATCAATGACCCACAACTGGTGCTGTTTTTTGCGGGCAACCAGTTCATGTGCGTTGACGAGCTGCTGACTGCGTTTAAAAAGGCATATCCTCAATATACCCGCATATTTGCGGAGACCCTGCCACCCGGGGTACTTGCCAAACAGATAGAAGGAGGCTCTTTAACAATGGGCAATATGCGCATTACATTGAAACCGGATGTATATACCGCCGGGAAAACAAGGATTGATGAAATGGCCGATCTTTTTGCGGACACTATTGCCTATGCGTACAATAAGCTGGCCATTATGGTACAAAAGAACAACCCGAAACGGATAGCCGGCTTAAAAGATCTTGGACGAAAGGACGTGCTGGTTGCAATGCCCAACCCTGCATTTGAAGGCATCGGAAAACGTATTGAAGCTGCTTATATAAAGGCCGGTGGAAAGGCGCTGAAGAAAACAATTATGGAAGACAAGGTCAAAGCCGGAACAACCCGGCTTACCCAGATCCACCACCGGCAAACTCCTATGTGGGTTTTATATGAAAAAAGCGATGCCGGGCCCGTGTGGTATTCTGAGGCATATTATCAGAAACTGATCAATCATCCTGTGGAGCTGGTGCCGATCCCCGATAATGAAAACATACAGGCTACTTATATGGCCGGCCTTTTAAAGAATGCACCACACCCGATAGCTGCAAAAGAGTTTATGGAATTCCTGAAAAGCGCAGCCGCAAAAGCTGTTTATAGGAAATATGGCTTTACCACGCCATAAAGGGTCGGGGCTTTGATTGCTTTGTATATTCAATAAGATGAAAGCTCTAAGTTAGCAGGGTTGAAGCGAAAACCCTGCCGGGGAGGAAGTGTATTAATACAAGAAGATTTCACCAGGAGAAATTTTATTACAGTATCCCAAATTGCTACAGCCCTCGGGATATTCAGTGGAGGCTACGTCTACTATATTTTAACTGCTGTCTGCAGTGCCTTCGGTTTATTATTGCAAAATAGCTCCATAATAATTGTAAATCATTTATGTGATTGTGCTTCAGTATTATAGGGTTGTAATGCCCTGTTTTCAGGAGCAGAAGTATTTAATTTTGCTGCCCGTGCACGGTTTGATGTGTTTAAAATGTTTTTGTTAATGATTAAACATTTAAAAAGCTTTGAACATTAAATTTAGATGATTTACAGGATATAGATAAAACAGGTATGTTTTCTTTATTTTCTTCCAGATGTTAACCGGGGTTAAGTCGCTGCCTGTTCAGTTTGCCGGCTTATTAGCATAATTTTGCGCATTCAAAATTGCCAACGTTGTTGACCTGAGCATTCATAATGCTGCATTTTGATCTCGGATCGTCATTGAGCCGTTGCTAGTTGAACATGAGCCACCAAAGTGCTTTTGAGGCTGTGCGATTTAACAGGTTTTATTCAATGGATATGCTCTCTTGCCCGCAGCAAAGTATGTCCATTTTTTTGTGACCAATCTTTACCAGAATAATAAAACTTGTCAAACATTTTTATTGGGTTCTTAATTCCTTGCCTTCTTTGTTAACCGGATGCTTTGCTGATATAAAGAACTGTTCATTTTTTAGTATTTAAAACGATTGGCAGGAACTCCTTTAAAACCACAGTTCCTCCAGACGAAAAGTGCCCCTGCCAGGGTTGAATGTTTAATGGTTCTTCATTTAACCGGTCATAAGCATTCGTAATATAAAGATCAGACAGGTTTTTTCCGCCAAACGTACAGGAAGTGGCTCTTGCTACAGGCAATGGCACTGACAGCGGTTTCTTTCCCGTGCCGGGATCCTAGCGTGTTACCTGCCAACCATCCCAGTGTGCAATCCAGAGCATTCCTTCATTGTCAATTGTCATTCCATCGGGAGCTCCTTCTTTCTCATCAATAGAAATGATCGTTTTCTTATTGGATAACCGGCCCGTGATGGCATTAAAATGATATGCTGTAACCGAATAAGAAAGCGTATCAATAAAATAAAATTTCGTATGATCATTGTTCCAGCCCATCCCGTTAGGAATCATCAGATTCCCGATTTGCTTTTTAAAGCGGAAATGGGCATCCATAGAATAAAGGCTTCCGGCTCCGGCTGCCTCGTCCAGTGCTATGGTACCGATCACCACCGCCCATTTACATCGCATTTGCCATCGTTAAAGCGGTTATTGGTTGTACCTGTTTCCTGAAAGGGATATTGGACAAACGTTTTGTCGGACAGGTTCAAAATACCGGGCCCCTGTTTTGCTGCTACCAAAAGATTGCCATTGGTACATAATGTAACAGCGCCGATCATCTGCCCGATGGGGCAGGACTGATACCTGTTATTTTGAACGTTCAGCTGATGTACAACGCCGGCAATAATATCGATCCAGTAGATGCAACCGGTTTGTTCATCCCAAACCGGGCCTTCTCCTAATTGTGCTCTTTGATAGCAGGCAACTTCGATCATGGGATGCTCCTTATTCCGGCTGAATTCCTACGCTTGTCCATCCTCCGTCAATTACAATATTCTGCCCGTTAATATGCCTTGACCGCTCATGTACCAGGAACAGTACCGCGTTGGCGATATCCGCTACGGTAGCGGGCCGGCCGCCAGGTGTTATTTTTTGCCAGGCGGTTTCATAATTTTTATTTTCAGTAGTGCGCTCTGTTAATGTGGCACCGGGGGCAACGGTGTTGATGTTGATTCTGTACTGGGACAGCTCGATCACTAAATTCCTTGCCAGCATTTCCAGTGCGGCTTTGCTCATACCATAGGCAACGAGCCCCTTATGTGCCAGATGCCCTGTAACAGACGACATAAAAAGGATAGAGCCCCCGCCGGGCTGCTGCTTCATTTTACGGGCTGCTGCCTGCGCCAGGAAAAAGGAACCTGCCAGGTTTACCTTCATTACCTGGTCAAAGGCTTCCGGCCGGTAATCCAGGAAAGCACCAAATAAGGTAATGCCGGCATTAGCGATTGCAATATCCAGCCGGCCAAAATTACCGGTTGCATATTCCACCATCTGGTTAATAACCGCCATGTTGCTGCAATCGCCGGGCACTGCATGAACACGACCGGGGCATTGCTGATCGATAACCGTGCAGGCTTGCTGCGCCAGTTGGGCATCCAGGTCATTCAGGATCACTAAAGCTCCCTGCCCTGCCAACTGTTTACAGATCTCAAAGCCGATCCCTTGTCCGGCGCCTGTTACAATAGCTACTTTATTGTTAAAGTCCATTTTGTTATTTCGCATTTTAATGAGAGTCCTTTGCAACATTGCTGCCGCTGCCGCCGGTAAGAAAATCAAGATCAGCTCCCAAATGGGCCTGCTGTACATGTTGGATATAAAGGCTTACATAGCCTCTTGTTGCATGGAATTGCTGAGGCTTTCTTTCTTTTTTTCGCTGTTCAAGCGCTTCTGCGCTTAAGTGAGCCTGCAAGGTTCTTTTGGGAACGTCCAGTGTAAGGATATCTCCTGTTTTCAGTACGCTGAAATTGCCGCCTGCTGCCGCCTCCGGAGCAATATGCAATACTACGGTGCCAAAACCCGTGCCGCTCATCCGGCCGTCTGAAATACGCACCATATCTGTAATCCCTTTTTGCAATAACTTTTTAGGCAGGGTCATATTGCCAACTTCCGGCATACCCGGATATCCTTTTGGCCCAGCATTTTTTAAGACCAGTATGCTGTTCTCATCAACCTTCAAACCGTCACTGTTAATGCGTTGTTTGTAATCCTCAATGTTCTCAAAAACAACTGCGGGGCCTGTATGCTGCATCAGGTGCGCACTTGCGGCGGATGGCTTTATGACTGCCCCCTGCTCACAAATATTACCGGTCAATACCGCAAGCCCGGTAGCACTGTTAAACGGTTTGTCAATTGTACCGATGATGTCTTTATTATAACACTCCGCACTGGCGTAGTTTTCGCTGATCGTTTTCCCGTTTACGGTCATTGCATCTTTATGAAGAAAACTGTTCAGCTCTTTTAAAACAGCAGGCAATCCGCCTGCGTAATAAAGGTCTTCCATAAAAAACTGTCCGGAAGGCTGAAGATTTACGATCAGCGGAATATCTTTCGAAAGGGTATCAAAGTCTTTTAACTCCAGCTGAACACCGGCGCGGCCCGCTATGGCAAGGAGATGGATGATGAAATTGGTAGAGCCGCCGATGGCTGCATTGGTAATGATTGCGTTTTCAAAAGCGTCCCTCTTTAAAATATCGGATAACTTTAGGTTTTCTTTGACCATTTCCACGATCCGGCCGCCCGATAACTGCGCTAATACTTTACGGTGCGCATCTACTGCAGGAATGGCTGCATTGCCGGGCAGGGATAAGCCCAGGGCTTCTACCATGCAGGCCATTGAGGATGCAGTGCCCATTACCGCACAATGCCCCTGGCTGCGGCAGAGATCACCTTCCATTGAACGCAGCTGCTCTTCATTGACGGAGCCTTCTTCCAGACCCGCGGCCAGCCGCCATACATCACTGGTGCCTATAGGTTGCCCTTTATGCCTGCCGGTTAACATAGGCCCGCCGGAGACCACAATGGCTGGCAGGTTTACACTACAGGCACCCATTACCAGGGCCGGGGTTGTCTTATCGCATCCGCAAAGCAACACCACACCATCAAGCGGGTTGCCCCTGATACTTTCCTCCACATCCATGCTGACCAGATTACGGAAAAGCATGGTAGTAGGTTTCATCAGCGTTTCGCCCAACGACATTACCGGAAATTCAACAGGAAAACCACCGGCTTCCAGCACGCCCCGTTTTACTGATGCCGCAAGATCCCTGAAATGGGCATTGCAGGGGGTTAGCTCGCTCCAGGTATTGCAGATACCAATAACGGGCTTTTTAAACTCATGATCGGGAATGCCGTTATTCTTCATCCATGCCCGGTAAATAAAACCATCTTTACCTGTGCGGCCAAACCAGCTGCTGCTTCTGAGATTTTTTTCTTTCATATTCAAAATGAGCCATCGTTTCCTGCAAGCTACTATTTATTTTTTAAAGCCACAGGCTGTTTGTTGTGCGTGGTTTGCTCACCAACTGTGACATGCGTATTCAGTCAGGAATGCACAGGTATTGATGAGCGCAATAGTTGCGCTGCTGTTTTTTATCTGCTACTAAAGAACAGCATAATACCTGTTCCTGGTCCAAAAAAATTAAAATGGAATTGTCCGGATAGAGAAAACAACGTAAATTCGGGATCGGGTTTTTGGAGGTTCAGAACACTGTTTTTTATAATTAACAAAATACCTGCAGATTTGAAAACGATTGAAAAACTGGTTGTCCTGGTTGCAGAAAAGGATGATCAGGCCGCCTTTAATGAATTATTCAGGCATTTTTTTCCCGGCCTTTTTCCATTTGTATTTGCTATAGTAAAGGACAGGCAAAGAGCGGAAGAGATTATACATGACGTATTTCTAAAGTTATGGGAAAACCGGAAGATGCTTGCCGCCATAGAGAATATCTCCAGTTATATCTTCATTGCTTCAAAAAACGGCTGTATGAATTTTATGAGAAAAAAGAAGCTGGTATTTACAGATGTAATTGAGGATGAGCTTACCTATACCATGGCTACACCGGAAAGCAAGCTGGTTTCTGCAGAGAATATACGCCTGATTCAGGAGGCCATTGGTTCCCTGCCACCCAAATGCCTGCTTGTATTCAGACTGGTTAAAGAAGAACAGTTGAAATACTCTGAAGTGGCCAGATTATTGAACATTTCAGTTAAAACGGTGGAGACCCAGATGATGATTGCCAATAAAAGAATTGCCACAGCGCTTTTTGAAGCTCTGCCGGAGTATACCTCCAGTATGCCATCCAAAGCCAGGACAGGGTATAGATAGAGAGGGCCGGGTATCTTTATTTTGCAGCAGTATTTGTTATTTTGCCACTGGTGCACGGATGTTTCTTAGCCTTGTTATAGCATCAGCCCCCTGCAAGACAAATTCAGCTCTGCCAAATTTATGATCAGCGCGATTTTGTTCCCTGACACTTTAAAGATAGTTGATCGTCTGCGCCATGTGCTCATCTGCTATCTCTTATGATCTGGTTGCGGCACAGCATCTGTTTGCGGCTATCTTTTTTCCATATAATAAAAAAAAACGGATTTGCTTTCAGGGTCTGGATAACTGAAAAGCGTCTTTATAACAGAACGATAATCAAATGGAACCAACCCGATTGTTCGAGCTATTATTGAAAAGAAAGGAAGGGATCATTAATCTTGATGAACAACTGGAATTAAAAAGGCTGATTAATGAGTCTGCTTCAATTGAGGCTATTGAAGCCTGTCTGGATGTGTTGTTTGATCATCGTTTGACAGCGTCGGGATTTACAGACGAGGCTTCAGTAGAAAAATCACTTGATGCATTTAATAAAAAGATGGAGAACGCCGGCAAGGTTAAAAAAGGGAGCCGGTGGCGACTGACAGGGATTGCGGCTTCCATAATTTTCTTAACAGGTATAGGGTTGCTGGTACTGCTGAACTACAAGGGTAATACGGGCTCCATGCAGGTAGTAGCTACAACGGCAAGATCCAGGACCTCCCTGGTTTTGCCGGATGGAAGCAAGGTCTGGATCAATGAAAAAACAGAGCTCCGGTTCCGCAATGATTTCGGGCGGCAAAACAGGGAAGTTTACCTGAATGGAGAAGCTTTTTTTGATGTGGTCAAAAATAAGGATAAGCCCTTTTTGGTGCATACCAAGGAAATGGATGTTAAGGTTTTAGGCACCCAGTTTAATGTAAGGGCGTATAAAAATGAATGTAGTTCTGAAACAACACTGATAAGGGGTAGGGTGGAAGTGCTGATCAATCAGAAGGAAAGTGAAAAGGTTGTCTTGCATCCCAGTGAGAAGCTGGTTATAAAAAATGAAAACAGGAACAATAAGACTTTTACAAAAGAGCAGCATGAGGCGCTGCCTGAGATTGCGATCAGCAAAGTACAGCCCAATGTGATCGATTCCGGATTTTTAGAAACACAATGGTTAAAAGGTCATATTCATTTTGACCAGCAGCCTTTAAAAGATATCATTCCTATGCTGGAAAAATGGTATGGCGTTAAGATTATACTGGCTTCTCCCTCATTGGGGGCAATGCGGTTCAGCGGAAAGATTTACAAAGAAACGCTGGGCGAAGTGCTGGAGTCTTTTAAACTGTCGGCCGGCATACAATACCGGATCAATAACGATACAATAATTATCAGATAAATCAACTTTAATAATAAAAAAAATGCCTATGCATATATAAGAAAAAAGTGGAAATGCTGCTACATCTCCACTCAAATTAAACAATTGAAAAATTGCAAGGTGCAATTTGCTGGTATCAATTATTAATTCAAACTCAAATGTATGAAAAAAAATGATCACCCTGCTACAGGTGGGGTAGGGTTGTTGTGTGCGAAATTTTTTCTGGTAATGAATGGCTCCGTTTTATTAATTCTGTTCAGTTCCCTGCAGGTGTTTGCACTGGAGGGGCGTTCCCAGCAGAAAATAGATCTGGATCTGAAGGAAAAGACGATTGTTTCCGTAATAAAATATATTGAAAGCCGGTATCAATACCGATTTTTCTATAACGATAATGCAGAATTGAACAGCCGGAAGATAGACATCTACGCCAAAAAGGCCACTATTGATGATGTTATGGACAAGCTGCTTCAAAACTCTTCCCTTTCCTACAAAAAAATGAACAGCGGGATGGTGGTGATCGTAGGATACCCCAGTGAAACGGTTTCTTTGAATGTGAAAGGTGTGGTAACCGATGAAACCGGCGAGCCACTGTCTGGCGTAAATATTGTAGAGAAAGGGACTACCAATGGTACTACTACCGGGGCGGATGGCTCCTTTACCATTAAGGTGGCAAATGATAACGCTATCCTGGTAGTATCAATTGTGGGATATACCACCCGGGAAATTTCCGTAAAAGATAAGGAGATCAGCAATATTATGCTGCATAAGGAAGAGAACAAACTGGATGAAGTGGTTGTGGTAGGCTACGGAACACAGCGCAAGAAAGACCTGACGGGTTCTGTGGCCCAGGTTTCCAATAAGGAGCTGCAGGCAGTACCTGTATACAATATCGGGGAGGCGCTTCAGGGAAGGGCAAGCGGTGTATCTGTAGCCCATAATTCCGGCGCGCCCGGATCCAGGATCCAGGTGCGGGTGCGCGGAGGCAATTCCATGATCGGAAGTAATGATCCGTTGTATGTAGTGGACGGGTTCCCCATAGCAGGAGGGATCAATTTTCTGAACCCGGCAGATATTGAATCCATTGATATTCTGAAGGACGCCTCCGCAACTGCTATTTATGGTGCCAGGGGCGCCAATGGTGTTGTGATGGTCACCACCAAGAGGGGGAGGGGCGGTGCCAGAAATGAAATCGGGGTTGACAGCTATTACGGGGTTCAGCAAACGGCCAGGCGGTTTGATCTGTTAGATGCCCGGCAGTACGCCACGGTGGTAAATGAATTTTTAAAAAACGATGGGAAGGATCCCTACTTTAACCTGGATGATATACAGGGGGCCGGAACCGATTGGCAGGATGCTATTTTCAGGAATGCACCGGTTCAGAATCATACATTGAGTTTCTCAGGAATGAATGACCGGACCAACTATTCAATGTCCGGGAATTACTATGATCAGCAGGGGATCATTATTAACTCAGGAGTTAAAAGAGGTTCCTTCAGGCTGAACCTGGATCATGAAATTAAAAGCTGGCTGAAGGTAGCGGTGAATCTGAATTTATCCAGACGGGAACAGTATACGGTGCCCGTAGACAACGGAAGAAGGGGGAATAACCTTTTTTCCGGGGCCCTGTCTGCACCTCCTACCAGTCCCGTTTATGATGAGAACGGGTTGCCGGTACGCATAGGAGAAGCCTATCCTTTTACGGATCCGGGAGATATGAGAAACCCTATGTTATGGGCAAAGCCTTATAAGAACCGGACGCTTGCCAATACAATACTTCTGAACAATGCCTTTACTTTTAAATTAACAAAAGAACTTTCGTTTGTGTCAAGGATCGGGCTTGAATATGAGAATTCAATTAATGACCAGTTCAGTCCGATTATATACCCCAATGACCGAGGCAGCGCTTCCAACAGCAGCACTTACTGGAATTCCATTTTGAATGAAGAAGTACTGACCTATGAAAAATTATTTTCCGGAGGCCATAAACTGACGGCCACAGGTGGGTTTACCTATCAAACCTATATGACGCGGAATTCCGGGATATCGGTATCGGGCTTCGCCAACAATAATACGGAGAATTATAACCTGGGATCGGCAGAGACGATCAATCCGCCCTCTTCAGGTATCGAGCAATGGAGCCTGGTTTCAGGTTTGGGCAGGGTGAATTACTCTTTCCTGGACCGGTATTTCCTGACGGCCAGCATTCGCTCCGATGGATCTTCCAGGTTTGGAAAAGACAATAAATGGGGCTTGTTCCCTTCCGGGGCACTGGCATGGAGAATATCCGAAGAACGGTTCATAAAAGATCATCTGGCTTTTATAAACAACCTGAAGCTGAGGGCCAGTTATGGGGTTACGGGAAATACGGCGCTCTCGCCTTACCAGTCGCTTGACCGGTTATCTCCCGTAAAATATATTTATAACGGGAACACAGAAAGCGTGGGTTATGCTCCATCGGGCATTGCCAACAGTCAGCTGAAATGGGAAACCAGCAATGAGCTGGACCTGGGAATGGACCTGGGCATATTAAATAACCGCCTGGGTTTCACTTTTGATTATTATAAGAAAAATACCAAAGACCTGTTAGCCTCTGTGCCTCTTCCACCCTCTTCCGGTTTTGGCTATATGCTCAGGAACTTTGGGGAAATTCAAAACCAGGGTCTTGAGTTCAGCCTGAATGCCGATATATTAACCGGTGGATTTAAATGGTACGCTGCAGCGCAATTATCAACAAACAGGAATAAAGTAATGAAGATCGCAGGTGGCAGCGATATTGTTACAGCCGGGCAAACCTCCGGCTTGCCCGGTTATAATTTAGCCAGGGTGGGCCAGCCATTGGGTGTTTTTTACGGGTACCTGGAAGACGGTCTGGATGATGAAGGATTTATCAAATTTGTTGATGTGAATAAGGATGGTGCCATTACCCCTGCGGACCGGGTAATTCTGGGAAGCCCGTATCCGAAATATGAATATGGGTTCAATTCCAATTTCTCCTACAAAAACATCAGCCTTTCCGTGTTTTTACAGGGAGTAAAAGGAAATGACATCTTCTTTGCTACCGCATTTACCAACCTGAATTCCTTTCAGCGCACCCAGAACCAGCTTGCAGATCTTTTTGGCAATTACTGGACAGCAGATAACCCTGATCCGCACGCAAAATATCCCAGGCTGAGCTCGCTGACCCAGATGCGGCCATCGGACCGGTTTATTGAGGATGGCAGTTATCTGCGTGTAAAGTCGGTTCAGTTATCTTACAGCCTGCCCGTTCAAAAGATGAAGCTGGATTGGCTGAACTATGCCAGTATTTATGTAAAGGCAACCAACCTGTTCACCTTTACCAAATATTCCGGCCTGGATCCTGAAGTCAATACCAGGGGAAGCGATTCCCAATCAATAGAAGATCGCCTGTTTATAGGTACGGATGAAAGCGGGTATCCCAACGCCCGGGTCTTTGGCGCCGGAATTGAACTTCGTTTTTAGCAATAAACAGTTCAGCACGAAACAAAGCAGGATGATTGTTTCAAAGCTCACAAGACCATTAAAAAATATAAAAAACAGACTGATGAAAAGGATAATTATATATATAGGGTTTATTGCTTTACTGGGCTCCTGTAAAAAGCAATTAACGGAAATTCCAAAAAGTTTTATTTCAAAAGCGAATTATTATAAAAATGCATCTGATGCGCAAACCGCTATTACAGGGGTCTATTCTTCCCTGGCCGATAATTATGGGATCAATTACTGGCTGTTCCTGGTCAACCACTCAGATTATGAGGAAGGCCGCGGATCCCAGGCCCCGATATCAGTATTTAGCCAGATCCTGGATGTTGCCAATATCGGGCGTGCAGGCGACATCTGGTCTTCTTTTTATCAAACCATCAACCGCGCCAATTCCGTACTGGAAAATGTGCCTGGTATTGATATGGATGAAACCGCAAAAAACAGAATCCTTGCAGAAGCGCATTTTTTAAGAGGGATGTCTTATTTTAATCTGGTCAGGGGGTTTGGCCCGGTGCCTTTAAAGACAAAAGAAAGTGTGGATATCAGCCAGGTGGATGTGCCCCGGTCGCCGGAGGATGAAGTGTATAAACTCATTATAGAGGACGCAACAGCAGCGGTGAACGGGTTGCCGGAATCTGTCGGCAGCGAAACCGGCAAAGCCTCCAAATGGGCGGCGAAAATGCTTTTGGCAAATGTATATTTAACCAGGGAGCAATGGGCAGATGCCGCAAAAGAAGCCGATGATATCATTAAAAGCGGCGTATACACATTGGTAAGTGTACAGAAACCCGATGACTTTTATAAAATTTTTGCAGTAACAACAAGCTCAGAAGATGTCCTGTCCATTCATCATTCAGATTCGCGGCAATCCACACTGCCCAGTTATTTGCACCGGCCCAATACGCCTCCTTATAATTACAGCAGCGGGGGTGTTTATGCCTGGCTGCCGAATATGAAGTCTTTTCTTGCCACCTGGGATGATCAGGATCTCAGAAAAAGTTTCAACTTATATACAAAGTACCTGGGCCCGGGCGGAGACTCTGTTTTACTTCCTTCTGCAACGCCCGTGCTGTTCAAAAAATTTATTACGGAAGCTTCCGGCCTGGCAACATCGAGCGATCCTGTTTACCGTTATGCAGAAGCCCTCCTGATATTTGCAGAAGCCGATTGTATGGCAAACGGAGGGCCTACTGACCTGGCGCTGGAACGCCTGAACTGGATAAGAAGGCGGGCCTATGGGTACAGCCCCTTAGCACCTTCTGTGGCGGATTTTAAGCCCGGGATGAACCAGGAGCAGTTCCGCGACACGGTGCTAAAGGAAAGAGCGCTGGAATTTATTGTAGAAGGACAACGATGGAATGACCTGAAAAGAACAGGAACCGTAAAGAAGGCAATGGGCCTGGTAGGCCGTACGGTTATTGATGCCCGGTTATTATGGCCGATCCCGCAGGAAGAAATTGATAATAATGGTGCCCTATCCCAGGCAGATCAAAACCCCGGCTACTAGCAGGAAAGCAGGACTATTGGAAATGAATAGTATTCAACAATAAATGTATTAAATAATGAAGCATAAAACGATTGTGTTACTGGTTGTAATGTGGAGCTGTTTTCTAATGGGTAATACAGCCATTGCCGGCAGAGCAGCAGTTCCCGGTTCCTATACCACCGACATCTGTATTTATGGCGGTACTGCAGCAGGTGTTATAGCTGCTTATACCGCTGCCCGGTGTGGCAATACCGTTTTGCTGATTGAGCCTGGAAACTGGATTGGCGGGTTGACCACAGGGGGACTTGGTCAAACGGATGCGGGTACAAAAGATGCGATCACCGGTTTTTCCCGGCAGTTTTACCAAAGGGTAGCTAAGAAATATCAACAATCCGGAGAACAATGGACATTTGAGCCACGGGTTGCATCAGCGGTAATGAATGATTTTTTAGCAGAAGGGAAAATTACGGTATTCATGCAAACGCAGCTTTCTGAACTGACAAAGAAAGGCGCCTTGATAGTGGAAGCCCGTTTTTCCCGGCAGGGGCAGAACAAAGAAGTTATCGTGCGGTCTAAACAATTTATAGACTGCACCTATGAGGGCGACCTGATGGCCAAAGCCGGTGTTTCCTATTTTATCGGCCGGGAAGATAATAAGGTCTACGGTGAAACCTTAAATGGATTTCAGTTGCCAGAATACCATAAACAATCGGGTTATCACCAGTTCCCGGATGGGGTCAGCCCTTATAAAATTCCCGGAGATCCCCAAAGCGGGCTGCTCTGGGGGATCTCCGGGAATCAGGCGGTTCCGGCAGGAACGGGCGATAAAAAAGTACAGGCATACAATTTCAGGATATGCCTTACAGACAGTGCAGCCAACCGCATCCCCATTACGCGCCCCGCTGATTATGATTCATCAAGATATGAATTGCTGGTCCGGCTTCTTGAAGCACAGCCGGAAATGCGGTCGGTCAACAACTATTTTATCTGGAGCAAAATGCCCAACCGTAAAACGGACGTGAACAATCGTGGCGGTTTTTCAACAGACATGATCGGTATGAACCAGGGCTGGGCAGAAGCTGGTTATGCGGAAAGAGCAGCAATGATCCGTGAGGGAATAGCCTACACAAAAGGACTGCTCTATTTTATGTCTGCAGATAAAAGAGTTCCGGATACCTTACGGAATTTTATCCGCAATTGGGGCTACCCGAAAGATGAGTATAAGGAATTTGACCATTTTACACCGCAGTTGTATGTAAGAGAGGCCCGGCGGATGATCGGGGCTTATGTGATGACAGAGCATAATTGCACGGGTGAAGTAACGGTGGCCGATGGCATAGGTCTTGCTTCTTATGGCATGGACAGTCATAATTGTGACCGGATCGCGGTAAACGGGATGGTAAAGAATGAAGGCAATGTGGAAGTGCATGTAAAGCAGCCGTATCCCATTGCTTACCGTTCCATAACTCCTAAAGCAGCCGAATGCACTAATCTCCTGGTGCCCGTTTGCCTGTCTTCCAGTCATATTGCCTATGGTTCCATCCGTATGGAACCTGTATTTATGGTCTTGGGTCAATCTGCTGCAATGGCAGCCTCTATGGCCATCCGCATGAAAAAAACTGTTCAGGAAATTGATGTGCAGGGCCTTCAGCAATGGCTGCGGGAAGACCCGTTTCTGGAAAAGGCTAAAAAATAGGAAGGATTACTTTGGTAAATAGCAACGAACAATTAAAAAGGGAAATGAACAGCCGGCAAGGTTCAGGTCATTGATGAAATGATGAAATAAGGGCCATTGCTGGGGGAAGCGGACTGATGGAAACCCAACTAAAAAAAACTTACACTCATGAAAAGAAGAAATTTCGTCAAATCATTGGCAATAGGTGGCGGAGCCGTTCTTTCCGGGGGTATTCCCGGTTGGGAGCCTTTTGCGCGGACAGGAGAAAGACGGGAGGCCGATGTTATTATTTATGGAGGTACTTCTGCAGCCGTTACCGCTGCTGTAAAAGCAAAGCAGTTGGGTAAAACCGTAATGATCGTGTGCCCTGAACTGCATTTGGGCGGCATGACTTCCGGAGGACTGGGCTTTACAGATACCGGGAATAAAGCGGTGATCGGTGGATTAGCCCGGGAGTTTTACCACAGGATCTATTTGCACTATGAAGATGCGAAATCCTGGCAATGGCAGCAAAAAGAAGCATATGGCAATAAAGGGCAGGGCACTCCTGCCATAGATGGCACAAACAGGACTATGTGGATCTTTGAGCCACATGCGGCGGAGAAAGTCTTCGAGGGGTTTATTCATGAAAACGGTATAGCCGTGTTCCGGGATGAATGGCTGGAGCGCCCTCATGGAGTGCAGATGAAGCATGGGCAGATCATTTCCTTTAAAACAGTAAAAAGCAATGTGTATGCCGGTAAGATCTTTATTGATGCCACTTATGAGGGCGATCTGATGGCTGCTGCCAGTGTCAGTTTTACAATAGGACGGGAGGCTGCTGGTGTGTATAATGAAAAATGGGCAGGCGTGCTTACAGGCGTGTTCCATCACGACCATTATTTTAAATCCAGGATCGATCCCTATAAGATCCCCGGCAAACCTTCAAGCGGGCTGTTGCCGGGCATTTCAGGGGAAGCGCCCGGCGCCTATGGTTCGGGCGATAAAAAAGTGCAGGCGTATTGTTACCGGATGTGCTTTTCATCGCATCCGGAAAACAAGGTCGCATTTCCGCAGCCTTCGGGATATGATCCGACACAATATGAACTGTTGGTCCGGGTTTTTAACAGCGGATGGCGGGAACTGTTCCGGAAATTTGATCCGATCCCCAATCTGAAAACAGATACGAATAACCACGGACCATTTAGCACGGATTATATCGGGATGAATTACCTGTACCCGGATGCGTCCTATACGCAGCGAAAACAAATCATACAAAATCACAGGAACTATCAACAGGGATTATTTTATTTTATAGCCACAGACCAGCGAATACCCCGTGAGGTGCAGCAGGAATTTAATAAATGGGGTTTGGCCAAAGATGAGTTTACAGATAATGAAAACTGGCCGTTCCAGCTGTATATCAGGGAGGCAAGGAGAATGGTCAGTGATTTTGTGATGACAGAGCAGGAGATCCTTGGGGAACGGGCGGTTACGGATTCTATAGGGATGGGCTCTTATACGTTGGACTCTCATAACATACAGCGGTATGTAACAAAAGAGGGCTTTGTTCAGAATGAGGGTGATTTTGGGGTAGCGGTTCCCAAACCTTACAATATTTCTTACCGGGCAATTGTGCCAAAAGCAGCTGAGTGTCAGAACCTGCTGGTACCGGTTTGCCTGTCCAGCTCTCATGTGGCCTATGGTTCCATACGGATGGAGCCTGTGTTCATGATCCTTGGCGAGTCAGCAGCTACAGCAGCGGTAATGGCAATTGATAATAAGAGCAGCGTGCAGAAAGTGGATTATGCAGCGTTAAAAAATAACCTGTTAAAGCAGCAGCAAAAAATAGGCTGATGTACCGGGCACCCGGGTTTGCGATCAGTTCCAAAGAAAATTTTATAACGGGTCATTATTTCTGTATTACTCTTTGCAAATTGAAAAGAAAGCATTTTATAAGCTCATTAGGAGTTGGCACAGGAGCACTGATGGGACTCAATAACCTGGCTGCTGCTCATAAATTACAAAAGTCGCTGACTTCCGGCACAAGGGAAATGAAGGCGGATGTGGTCATTGCTGGCGGAGGAATGGGTGGCTGTGCTGCTGCACTGGCGACATTGAGGAACGGACTTTCCGTTGTGCTGACAGAAGAAACGCATTGGATCGGCGGGCAGCTGACCCAACAGGGAGTAAGCTGCCCTGATGAACATCCCTGGATAGAATCATTTGGCGCAACAAAATCGTATCTGGAGTTGCGGGCCCGGATCCGTGCATTTTATACCGGTTTTTATCCGCTTAGTGCGCAGGCAAAAGCCGCCAGGTTTTTTAACCCGGGAAATGGTTCTGTTTCTAAATTATGCCATGAACCGCGGGTGGCGCTGACGGTTTTAAACAGTTTCCTGCTGCCTTATCTGCACGCAGGAAAACTGGAACTGCTGTTGCGTACAAAAGTGGTGGCAGCAGATAGCAGCGGCGATTTTGTACACTATATGAAATGCCGGAACCTGGATACAGGACAGGAGCAGGTACTCAAAGCTGCCTATTTTATTGATGCAACGGAACTGGGCGACTTATTACCTCTTGCGGGGGTTGAATATGTTTCCGGTGCAGAATCAAAAAGCCAGACAAAAGAGCTGCATGCAGCGGAGGTAGCTGATCCTAAAAATAACCAGGCTTTTACCCACTGTTTTGTACTGGAATACAGGGAAGGTGAAGACCACCGCATTGATAAACCTGAAAATTATAATTTCTGGAAAGATTTTATTCCCCCGTTAAAACCGTCATGGCCCGGAAAATTGCTATCCTTATATTATTCCAGCCCGTCCACACTAAAGCCCAAAAAGCTGGGGTTTGATCCAACAGGTAAAACAACAGAAGGTGTTTTAAATCTCTGGAATTACCGGCGCATTATTGATCACAGGAATTTTAAGGAGGGGCTTTATAAAGGCAACCTGAGTTTGATCAACTGGCCCCAAAATGATTATTTTTTAGGTAATATTATTGATGTGGATGAACGGACGTTTAATAAGCAGGTAGCAAAAGGAAAAGAGCTCAGCAGGTCCCTGCTCTACTGGCTTCAGACAGAAGTGGAGCGGCCCGATGGAGGGCAGGGATGGCCGGGGTTGCTGCTGCGCACGGATATGCTGGGCACAGCGGATGGATTAGCGCAGTATCCGTATATACGCGAGTCGCGCCGTATCCGGCCTGTATTCAGGGTATTGGAAGAACATGTGGGAAAGGAGAACCGGAAACAGGTAGCTTCAGCAGCTGATGCAGGAAAAGCAGCTTCTTTTTTTGATACTGTTGGTATTGGGTATTACCATATTGACCTGCACCCCGGCACAGGAAAAAATAATTATATAGATTTTGATTCCCTGCCTTTTCAGATTCCCCTGGGGGCGCTGTTGCCTCAAAGGGTGCGGAACCTTTTACCGGCAAATAAAAATATAGGTACCACGCACATCACAAACGGCTGTTACCGTTTGCACCCAGTTGAGTGGGGCATTGGCGAAGCCGTTGGGGCAGCAGTTGCCTTTTCCCTTCAAAAAAAGACGGAACCGCATGCAATCCGGGAAAACGAACAATTACTAAAAGATTTTCAGGCGTACCTGGAAGCGCAGGGAGTAGCGCTTCACTGGCCTGAAGAAATTTATAAATAAGATATGGTTATATCAATAATAAAGCAATGAATGGTTTTTAAATTTAAAAATATATGAGTTTCCTGAACGGGATGAATGCGCTCACATTAATCTTCTGTGGTTTATTGCTTTTTGCTATTGCCTACAGGGTGTATGGTATTTTTATTGCGCAAAGGGTGCTCCGTATTAATACAAAGAATACAACGCCTGCATACGAATTCTCTAACGGCAAGGATTATGTGCCTACTCACAAAAATGTACTTTTCGGGCATCATTTTGCCGCCATAGCGGCGGCAGGCCCCCTGGTGGGCCCGGTACTGGCTGCGCAATTCGGGTACCTGCCCGGCACTTTATGGATCCTGATCGGATGCGTGCTGGCAGGCGGTGTGCATGATATGGTTGTGCTGTTTGCTTCTGTAAGACACAAGGGAGAAAGCCTGGCATCCATTGCCGGTAAGGAAGTTGGAAAAACCACAGGGCTCATTGCCGGAACAGCCATTCTTTTTATTCTTATTTTAACGCTGGCCGGTCTTTCTCTTGCCTGTATCAGTGCCATGTATGAGGCGCCCTGGTCTTTATTTACGGTAATCTCTACTTTGCCGATCGCAATCATTATGGGGCTTATTATGCGCTATAAAAAAAACAGTTTAACATTTGCAAGTATTTTGGGAGGTGCTTTGTTGATTGCGGCAATTGTGGGCGGGCACCGGTTGATGGAATTTAAAGAAATCGGAGATCTTTTTCACTGGAAAATGGAAACCATCGCTGTAGCCATAACTGTTTATGGCTTCCTGGCGTCTGTTTTGCCGGTGTGGTTGCTACTGGTACCCAGAGATTATCTGTCTACGTATTTAAAGATCGGAACTATTATAATGCTCACCGTAGGCGTAGTGATCATTCATCCGGACCTGCAGATGCCGGCGATTACGAAGTTCGTTAACGGAGGCGGGCCAGTAATTGGCGGGCCCGTTTTACCCTTTATATTTATTGTGATTGCCTGCGGGGCTATTTCCGGCTTTCATGCGGTAATAGCTACCGGAACAACGCCTAAAATGCTGAATAATGAAAAGGAGATTCTTTTTGTAGGATATGGAGCCATGCTGGTGGAAGGGTTTGTAGCATTAATGGCTTTGATTGCGGCCTGTACGCTGATGCCGGGCGATTATTTCGGTATCAACACTCCCAAAGGGTTATATGCCGGCTTTATTGCACAGAACCCGGATTGGGTTACCGTGGATATGGGTCATATCAGCTCTAAGATTGGGGTGGACCTGATGGGAAGAACGGGCGGCGCGGTATCTCTGGCAGTAGGCATGGCGCACATTTTTGATAAGATTCCTTTTATGGATGATGTGATGGCCTATTGGTACAATTTTGCAATAATGTTTGAAGCGGTCTTTATTCTGACGGCAATTGATGCAGGAACAAGAGTGGGACGATTTTTTTTACAGGAAATGATCGGTACTATCTTTCCGAAATTCGATGATAAGAACTGGTTGCCCGGCATTGTGATCACCAGTCTTATTTTTACTTTATCATGGGGCTATTTGGTCTATACAGGAAATATCAGCTCCATCTGGCCATTGTTTGGCATCAGCAATCAATTGCTGGCAGCTTGCGGATTGATCGTTTGTACAACGATGCTGATCCGTCTTAACCGGAAGAAATATGCGTTGTGTGCTGCAATTCCCGGAATATTTATGGCGCTGATCACTTTTTGGGCAGGCTATGAACAGATCATGAAGATTTACCTGCCTAATGGCCAGTATTTGCTGGCGGTTCTGGCCTTTATTGCAATGTTGTTGATGCTGATCGTTTTTTTTAATACATTTAAAAGATGGCGGGTATTGCTGAACCGGCAGGCTTTGGAAATAGATTATTATGGGGATTATGTAAAAGAAATTGTTGAAAGATAATGCGTAACAATAATGAAAACAGACCGGCAGTATGAGTTACGATATACAATTATTCAGAACGGAAACAAGAGATCGTGAACAGCAACTGAACGATGCCGGTTTTTTTAATAACGGTGAAAACCCGGAGCTTTTTACAGAAACCCAATACAAAAGTTTAAAGGATCGGCTGCTAAGCTATGATTACGAAATTGAAAAAGAAGCTTCGGATACTATTGAATACATATCAGGTGTGGAGTACCGGTATTGCAGGCAAAAAGAGGGGTTTATTTTACAGCAGGCTGGAACCAGGCGGTCATTCCTGCTCCAGGAATGACCGCATCAGCATTTACCGATACAAATGAGTTTGCAAAATACGACCCGCAAAACGGAGGATGAAAACAGCTGTAATGATTGGTAGGATTGTTGCAGAGCAGGCAGCCGGATTTTTTACCTGCCCCAATTGACATTTATATAATGTTTATCGGCAAACAGTTTCCCTTTCCGGTACAGGCTGTCCATCAGGCATTTACTTTTGGAAAATCCTCCTGTTCTACTTTTTTAAATAACGCTTCTTTCTCTGGCGATGCAGACTTTTCATCGCATAGTTTGGCATATTTCAGATATTCGTTTTTGTACACAGGAAGCGCGGTTTCAAAAAAGCGCAATGGAATTCTGCTTTATAGCCCGCATCTCATCATCGCCGGCATCCAGGGCTTTTACCCTGGCCAGAGCGCCTTCTATGGATTGTATCTTGGTTTGTACAACCTGCCGGGCTTCCTTTTCTTTCCTCTTACCTGACGGTACATCCGGATACTCAACAGTGTATTGCTCCAGGGCTTTGCCAAAGCTATAAGGTTCAAAGTCGCTTACAAGATTACTGTTTAATACTGCCTGGTCAAAAAAATGATCCGGGCTTGCCGGCTGACAGGATACCATAAAAAAAGAATCAATCCAATATAGAATTGTAGAAACTGTTTTGCCATGTAGTTACCAAAAATAAAATTTGCCGCAAATATCTGTCCTCTTCTTAATCCTGGTTGACTGTTGATGATCCGCTTGTTATTCCAGATAGGAAACTTAAAAACAAAATACTTCCTGTACCATAAGCTGTAGTTTGGCATCAATTTTTTAGTGAAATAAAAGATTGGACAATAGTGATGCAGCAATAATAAATTCCGGCTATGAGCAAGTACAAAACATTTATCATTATAGAAACGCCCAGAGGCAGCAGGGAAAAATATGATTATGATTCCAGATATGGTATGCTTTGTTTGAAGAAACTGCTGCCGGAAGGGATGGTGTTCCCTTTTGACTTTGGTTTTATACCTGGTACTAAAGGCGAAGATGGAGATCCGTTGGACGCTTTTGTATTGTCATCACTCAAAACATTTCCCGGCTGTATGATCGAATGCCGCTTACTGGGCGCTATAAAGGCAGTGCAGATAGAAAAGGATGGAGAAAAGATACGTAATGACCGGTATTTATTTACTCCTGTTGTTACGGGCTATGAATGGAATACAGGGTGTACCGGTGAGCTGCCGGAAAAGCTGCTGCGGGAGCTTGAGGATTTTTTTATCAATTACAACAGGGAAGAAGGGAAGGACTTCCGGCCGCAGGGATTTATAAATGCCAAAGAAGCAACAAAGCAAATTAAAAAGAATGAAGGATGAATACTATTTACTGGGTATTTGGTAAAGGCGAAGAGCTGGGCATAGGGCAAATGTCGGCCCGCGCATTTGTTACATTTTTGATCTGCCTGCTGCTGATCCGCCTGGGTGGTATACGCATCATTAATAAACGCTCTGCATTTGATACGATTATTATCATTGCAATGGGGTCTGTGCTGGCCCGGGGCATTGTAGGCGCCTCTCCCTACTGGGCTACGGTGGCGGCTTCTGCAGTTATGATCCTGGTTAACCGCATTGTAGCCTGGTGGGCGCAGGCCAGCGGAAAATTTGGTCAGCTGGTTGCAGGCAAGCCGCTGCTGCTGTATGATAACGGTACTGTTCTCTGGAATAATATGAGGCGGGCGGCACTAAGCCGCACAGATCTTTTGGAAAGCCTGCGGCTGGAAACCAAAAGCGAAGATCTGAGCCGGGTTCAGAGGGTCTATATTGAAACAAACGGACGGATCAGTTTTATACTTAAAATAGAATAATGGCTAAAGGAACAATAAACATCGGAACCTCCGGCTGGCATTACCGGCACTGGAAGAAAGTTTTTTACCCGGATACCGTCAGGAATGAAGATCAATTGAACTATTATGCACAGGTGTTCAGAACCGTAGAAATAAACAACAGTTTTTACCGGCTTCCTGCCGCGGAAACTTTTAGCGCCTGGGCTGCTGCGGTGCCGGGAAATTTTTTATTTGCGGTTAAGGGCAGCCGTTTTTTTACCCATATGAAAAAGCTGAACCTTGGTAAAAAGGATCTGCAGCCTTTCTTTACTCATATAAAGCATCTTAAAAAGAAATTAGGACCTGTATTGTTTCAACTGCCACCTGCATGGAAGGTAAATGCGGAGCGGCTGGAAGGATTTCTAAAAATACTGCCACGTAAATATCGTTATAGTTTTGAGTTCCGGAATGCTACCTGGTATAACGAGCAGGTATATGCATTGTTAAAAAAATATAACTGCGCTTTTTGTATTTACGATTTGAACAGGCAAACCAGCCCGCTTATCACCACTGCCGATTTTGTATACATCCGTTTGCACGGGCCTGCCGGTAAATACCAGGGAAAGTACACTGCTTCAATGCTTGAAACCTGGGCGAAAAAGTGCCGGAAATGGCAGGCAGAAGAACTGGATGTATATCTGTATTTTGATAATGATCAGGCAGGCTATGCCGTACAGAATGCAGGAGCCTTATCCGGAAAACTGTTATAATGCCGGCAGCATTTTTGTTTTTGCA
This sequence comes from Niabella ginsenosidivorans, assembly GCF_001654455.1. Classification (NCBI taxonomy): domain Bacteria; kingdom Pseudomonadati; phylum Bacteroidota; class Chitinophagia; order Chitinophagales; family Chitinophagaceae; genus Niabella; species Niabella ginsenosidivorans. The sequence goes on along the minus strand of NZ_CP015772.1, from coordinate 3,314,844 downwards.
GACGGTAAACAACAATGATGAAAAAAGAGACTTCTTCGCAAAAAATGAGCACGATCAGTGAATGCATAAAGCATGCAGCAAAGGAAGGCTATACCAGATCTTTTTTTATAACCGGCAGTGGCCTTTCTTATAACGGAGCGCCAAAGGCGTACGCACCCGGGGAAGTTATCATAAAGAATTTTTACCGGTTTGAAGGGGGAAGTGATCCGGCAGACAACTCTGTGTTGTATCTTTTACAGACCCCGGATGGAGCACGGGGGATATTGCTGGATGCTTACGGCATATATTCAGACGGGTATATAGCGCAATTTGTAAAGGAAATTCCCGCTATAAACAAACGCCCGCCCCAAAAGAATAAGAAGCTTAACCGGGGTATAAGGATAGGGCTTACGGCTGCTTTTATTATTGCAGCTGCCTGTTGGGGCTTTTTTTATAAAAGACCGAAACCCCGGTATCTTTCGCCTTTTGAGGATAATAAACTGTAGAAAACAATACACACTGTGTAGATAAAAAAGTACTAAAAACTTAAAATAAATGGCTGCCCGGTTTTTGGCATAATTATTTAAATGATATTGATAGATTTTCTTCCGGGGTGGTGAAACTATCGAAAGATACGCACTGAGAAAAACCCGTAGAACCTGAACTGGATAATGCCAGCGCAGGAAGATGAGAAAATCTGGGCCCCCCGGTAGCACCGGGGGCCTTTTGTAATAGCCCCCGTTTTTAACAGGCCGGTAAAATTTATACAGAATGAAAGAGCAGCCTTTTGAAATGGCAGCGCATAGCCTGGTTGGCTATGCTGCCCTTGATCTGAGAGAAGGAGTGGAAGAATTGCTGACTGCTGAATTTCCGAACTACCATCCGGAGCGGTTTGCCCCCGTAAACATAAAAATTTCATTTAGTAAAGAAGGGTTCAGCGTTACCTTATATGCTTACGAAAAAAACGGGAAAATGCCTGCCGGCAAAGGCCGGTTGCCGGTTAAGAAATTTAAAAAAAGGATGAAGCCCATAGACTTTGCAGCTTATGTGCTTCATTTTGCAGTTTCTTTATCCTGTGATGACTTTGATATTAATAGAATGCGGGTAGTGAATAAATAGGGGGGTAGCGCCATTTTTAAAATAAATTTTTATCACCTGTTAATATTGTATCCAATGGAAAATAAACATGTTAATGCAGCAGTCCTCGGCTTTTTTATGTTTTTAGTGATCTACTATACAATATTGGGATTATTTTTCTGACCATCTATAGCCCGTAGAAAGAATAAGGCTCCTGGGGAGGCTTTTCCCCATAGTATGTTGCAATATTTACCGGAACCTGCCATATGCTGTAGGTAATAGATTACGGTCCTGCTAAAAATATTGAAAGAACTGTATAAAAGTTAGTAATGCCCTAACGTGGTAAAAACGCTGTAAGACAGGCATACGGCCTGTTCTGCGCTTTAAAACAGCCCTGGTAAAGCCGGCAACTTTTCCGGGGGTATTTATAATATACAGGAGCTGGCCTGTTGCTTGTTTTGTTTTTAAAGGATATTCTCAAGATTATTTCTAAACTTAAAAAGCATTTATTATGAAAGCAAAGCAAGGTGCACGGAGCAGTAAGAGCCATCAATCGGATACTTCTGTTTTTGAAGAAGTATACAAGCTGGGTTATAAGCACGGGTTTGAAGACGCCAATGACGATGATGAATATGATGATGACTTTTCGGATTATGAAGATGAATATGATGATTATGAAGTAAAAGACAACCACGACCATGATGATGAGGACTACAATGAGGAAGAAGGAGAGGAGGAAGCGGAAGAGGAATCCGGAAGGACCAGGGATAGCAGAGGCCGTTTCCGGTCAGGAGAAAGCAGCACTGCCAGCCGTAGCAGGCGTTCCACTTCATCAGGCCGGTCAAAGGGCCAGTCAGCTTCAGGGCACCGTTCTTCATCCAATGGCTCTTCAAAACGGGGGTTTGCAGCTATGAGCAAGGCACAGCGGACACAGGCTGCAAAAAAAGGCGGCGAAGCTGCTCATGGAGGCAGTCGTGGTGCAGGAAGAAAATCCCGGGCGCATCGTTAACCGCGGAGGACAGATAAAAAGGGGAGTATGGAGCTCCCCTTTTATAAATAATCTATAAACAAATGTTATGGAAAAGGAAAAGAAGCAACCATTACGCCCCGGACAGGTACAGGAAAAACCCGGCACTGAAAATGAGATGCATCCCCGGCCGCAAAGCCAGCCAAAGCAGTATGAAGGAGGCCGGCTGGCAGGTAAAAAGGCATTGATCACAGGCGGAGACAGCGGCATCGGAAAAGCAATTGCCTTATTGTTGGCAAAGGAAGGGGCGCACCTGGCCATTGCTTATCTGAATGAAGATGCTGATGCGGCAGACACACAGCGTATTATTAACGCCGAAGGAGGCTCCTGCAGCCTGATCAGAGGGGATATCAGTAAAGAAGAAGAGTGTATCATGATCATTGAAGAAACAATAAAGGCTTTGGGGGGCTGGATATATTAATTAACAACGCAGGTACGCAATGGGAGCAGGAGTCTGTTGAAGCAATCAGTACAGAACAGCTTTTGAAAACATTTTACACCAATTTCTTTTCCTGTTTCTGGTTATCAAAATATGCGGTTGGCTATATGAAAAAAGGAAGCTGCATTATTAATACCACATCGGTAACCGCATATAGGGGCAGCTCTTCATTAATAGATTATGCATCCACTAAAGGGGCTATTGTTGGTTTTACAAGAAGTCTTGCAGGTAACCTGGTTAGGAAAGGCATCCGGGTGAATGCAGTAGCACCGGGACCGGTATGGACACCTTTGATTGTTTCGTCTTTTGACAAAGATAAGGTTGCCACGTTTGGCAGCGATGTGCCAATGGGTCGGGCCGGGGAGCCTAATGAAATTGCACCATGTTATTTATTCCTGGCCAGTGATGATGCCAGCTTTATCACCGGACAGGTATTGCACCCTAATGGAGGCGAGATCATTAACGGATAAGCTTTTACAATTGTTAAAAATGAGAAATAATGGGAAAAATACTACCGTTTTATACGGCAAAACCGGGTTCAGATATGCTGAATCAACAGGGAAATACGGGTATCAATGGAAACAGGACCAGCAGAGTGTCCGGCAATGTTAAGATGGAAACAGGCATTTCCGGTAGTAAGATTGCACGTAAGATAACAGGATGGTATCGCTTATTGCTAAGAAAACGGCAGAACAGAGGCGCCGGTGCCGGGTAAAAAGGTTTTGCAGATTAAACCATTTTTATGAAACAACGCTGTTTGAATTTTATAATAGGGTTGCCGCTATTGGCAGGAACGCTGATGCCGGCCTGCAATACTGCATCAGACAACAGGAGGACCATCGGGGCTGCTAATGAAACGCTGTTTGATAAAAGCGATACCGCTAACCCTTCTATGAGAATACTTGAAAAAGATGCAGACTTTGCAATGACCGCCATTAACGGAGGAATAATGGAAATACAATTGGGCCAGCTGGCTCAAAACAATGCCCGGGCGCAGAGCGTCAGGGATTTTGGACTTAGGATGATCCGGGACCACTCAGGAGCTAATAATGAAATACTGACCCTGGCCCGGCAAAAAAATATTTCCCTGACCACTGCTTTAGGTGATGATAAAAAAAAGAAGTATAATGAGCTGCGCTCACTGGAGGGAGAGCGGTTTGATAAAAAATACATGTCATGGATGGTAACAGATCATATGAAAGGCATAAATGAGTTCAGGCAATACGTATCCGGCGGCGCAGACCAGGATCTTGTGCAGTGGGCGTTGGCCAAACTTCCGGTATGGGAGCTGCATCTTCGGTATGCCCGGCAGGTGGATAGCCTTTTACGGAAATAATAAAGGGGGTTATGTTTCTTTAGCAAGGAGCTGCAGCAGCACGGATTCCGGGTCGTCCTCCTGGTCAGGCTTATGGGAGGCATACCGGAATAAATCTCCGGTTTCATACAGGTTCAAGATAAGGGGATGCACATAATGCTTTTTACATACAGTTCTTGTGTTTCCAAGCGTTTGGGATACTTCTTCCAGTGCGGATATAATATTTTCTTTTACTTCACTTTTTGTTTTAGCCGGTCCCTTTTCCAAAAGATGCCGGATGCAGCTTACAGTACCTGTCCATGTTCTGAAATCCTTACTGGTAAAATCACCTCCGGAAATTTTTCTGATATAAGCATTTACGTCTTCGCTTTTTATAGGGTGCCGCCCGCCGGATTCGTCAATGTACTGGAATAATTCCTTTCCGGGAATTTCTTTGCATTGACCAATAACCCGGGCAAGCCGCCGGCTCTTTATTGAAACGTGCTGATAAATCCCTTTTTTGCCTTTAAAGCTGAAGGTGACTTTATTGCCATTGATTCGCGTATGCCTGTTTTGTAATGTTGATAAGCCAAAAGAGCCATAAAGCTTTTCATAAAAAGTATTGCCCAGCCTCAGCCCGGTTTTGTCGAGCGTGCTGACTACGGTAGCCAGTATTTTTTGCCTGCTTAGCCTGTGCCCGGAAAGATGGGTATCTGCCTTTTTCCGGATCCGGCCCAGCGCCCTGCCAAATTGCAGCAGGCGGTGAAATTTTGTTTCTTTCTGCAAAGTATTCCATAAGGAATGGTATCTGTATTGTGTTCTGCCCATAGTATCAACACCCGTACATTGAAGATGCCCGTTTTCTTTATCGCTGATCCATACGTTTGTCCATGCAGGAGGTATTGCCAGCCCCCGGATCCTGGAAAGTGTTTTTTTGTTTTTTACTACCCTGCCGTTTTGGGTATAAATGAAGGCATTGTTCTTTTTTATGCGCCTGATCCCCTGCTCCCTGTAGGCAATATATACCAGCTGCGAATGTTTGCTGTTACCTGCTGTATTACAGGGCACCTGCTCCAATTGTTTGAAAAGCGCCATTATCTGTTTACTTTAATAATTCAATTGGAGCAATGCTTTCAGGTATGGATAATGAATAGAGCTGTGGTTGTTTGGCAAATGAGGAGGCTGCACTTTGCGCCTGCAGGGTATTTATGAACTGGATTACAGATTCAATATTATCTATTGCGGCAAAGATCAGTTCACCGGCACAGGCATTATTAAGAGCGTATTCCAGGGCAGGAGCTTCACCGTAAACGGTGGCTACCGGCAACGCGGGCATTTCCCTTTTAATTCCTTTATAAAGCAATGCAGTCAGCGCAGCATTGGAGCGGCCACGGCTTACATGCTGCTCATTTATGATGATGAAGTCAAAGGTTTTTGCTGCCCATCGGCCAAATGCTATAATGTCTTCCTCTTTTCGGTCGCCTGTTGCCGATATGATTCCTGTTTTCCTGGAAAAAGAAGTCTGCGCCAGGTATTCATGCACCGCCTCAATACCCGGAATGTTATGGACGTAATCAATAATGACATGGGCCTTTCCTATAGTAAAGTGATTCATCCTGCCCGGGTTCTGTTCGGGACCCGGCAAAAATGTGCGCAGGCCGTTAATGATCTGAGTTGCCCCGATGCCCGAAATAAAAACAGCAAGAGTGGCACCAAGCACGTTCTGGATCATAAATTTCATAGAACCATTTTCTGTAAGCGGAATATCACTTAACGCAACAGCTATTTTTACTTCGCTGCCTTCTTTTACCAGCAGGTGCTGGTTTTCAGTAAAAGCAACCAGGCCTCCGTTCAGACTGTGCGCAGCAAGCGCTTCTGTAAAACCATTGGTTGAAAATAAAGCAATATTGCAGCTTATTGCTGCTTTCATTGCATATACAAACGGGTCATCGGCATTCAGTACAGCATATCCTTCCGGGCAGGTGCTTAAGGGTACCACCTGTTTTACCCGGGCCATTTGTTCCATAGTATGAATGTCATCAATGCCTAAATGATCATTTGCAATGTTGGTAACAATGCTGATGGCGCTATTGTCAAAGCCGAGCCCTTCTCTTAAAATGCCGCCCCTGGCACATTCAAAGATGGCCCATTCAACCGTTGGGTCCTTTAGTACAACACCTGCGCTGCGGGGGCCACTACAATCTCCCTTCATTATTTTTTCCCCGTTTATATAAATGCCATCGGTTGTGGTATGGCCTGTGCGGCGCCCTGCCTGCGTCATAATATGCGCTGTTAGCTTGGTGGTAGTGGTTTTTCCGTTGGTGCCTGTTATTGCCACAATCGGTATACGGCCATTATCACCCGGTTTGAACAACAGGTCAACGATTGGTTTTGCCACGTTCCGCGGCTGGCCTTCCGATGGAAACAGGTGCATGCGCAAACCCGGGGATGCATTCAGCTCAAGTATCGCGGCGTTATTTTCATAAAAAGGAACGCTGATGTCTTTTGAAATAATATCCACGCCACAAATATTCAGGTTCAGTAAACGGGCCGCCTGTTCAGCTATTTTCCTGTTATCAGGATGTACCAGGTCTGTTACATCAATCGCCGAGCCTCCCTTGGACAGGTTTGCAGCGTTTTTTAACTGCAGCGCTTTCCCCGGGGGCAATACAGTTTGAAAAGTAAGTTGCTGTGATTGCAGCAGCCTATGTGTTTCTTCATCTGTTTCAATAAGGGTAAGGGGCAGACTATGCCCAGTCCCCCTCCAGGGATGTTTGTTTTTTTCATCTATAAGTTCCTGTATGGTGGAGCGCCCGTTGCCGGTAACGCTTGCCGGCAGCCGCAGGGATGCAGCAATCAGTTTAAAGTTAACAATTAAAAGCCGGTAATCATAGCCTTCTATGTGTTGCTCTATCATTGTTTCTTCCGCGTATTTCCGGGCATTCTCAAAAGCCTCAAGAATGCTTTGCCAGCAATAAAGACGGGTAGTAACCCCTTTTCCCTGGTTGGCGCTTACCGGCTTTATGGTTACGGGCAGGCCAACGGACCTTACTGCAGCCGTAATTCCGGCACTACTTTTTACAGTGGATCCTTTGGGCACGGGGATGCCGGCCGCCATTAAAAGTTCTTTTGTAAGTTGCTTATTGCCGGCAATATCAATACTTACGCCACTTGTATTGTCTGCAACAGCGGCCCAGATCATTTTTCTTTTTATACCCTGTCCCAACATAATTAAAGAACCCTTGTTAAGCCGGGTAACAGGTATATTTCTTTTGGTAGCTTCCTCTGCAATTGCGTTAGTGCTGGGGCCCCATTTTTCTTCCGCAGCTATTTTTTTTAAGGTGTGCAGGTGCTTGACAAGTAAACAATCTTTATTCAACGCTACAGCCTGCACTATCTCAACTGCTGCCTGGCCGGCATATATCCCGGCCTTGGGAGTTGTATAAGCAAATACAACATGATATATGCCCGGGTTATTGATGACTGAACGCGTTCTCCCAAATGCCACATCCATACCAGAAAGGCTTTGTAATTCCAGGGCTACATGTTCTATAACATGACCCAGCCAGGTGCCTTCTGTCATTCTTTCTAAAAAACCGCCTTCGTATCCGGGCGAACATCGGTGCTTAAATAGCCCCGGCAACAGTTGCACGAGCCGCTCTTTAAAACCAGGCAACTGGTTCGTGGGCTTATATTCATAGGCTCCCAGGTCCATCTTCATCTGGATCAGCCGGCTGTGTTTAACAGACCAATAGTTGGGGCCAGTCAACACTTTTGTATCAATTATTTGTATTTCCATCTTTTTATTTTAAATGTTTGAGCGGGCATTCCATAGGTGCATACAGTAAACTTGCCAACAACAGGGCAACTGCAATTATAAAGAGCATGGCAGGGCTCTTTTAAGTGCTGTTGATGGGTTGTTTACTGATCATGAGGCTTTATTTTATAATGGTGCTACAACTACCTTAGTATAACAATAAAAGCACCAATATTTGTGAGCGCTGCCCCGGCCGGAAATACTGCCGCAACAGCTGCTCCAACCTTTAATATGAAGAAAAAGAGTAACAGCAGGATGGATTAAGTGCGCAAAAAAATCAACAGTCAGGTCTTTTTATGGCCCCGGCCCGGCTATTGGTCTGGTGTTTTGCCGGGCAACTGCAGGAGCCTGATGGTTTTCTGATTGTTAAGTAACAGCTCTTTCTGATGTTTGAGCAGGCTGCACAGCGCATCATTTTGAAAAAGGTCCGACAATACAATTTCATACGCCCTTATGGTTGCATCCTCGTTGTATTCCAGCGCTGCCAGCAGCCCCAGGGTTTCATTAACAGAATATAATGCACGCAGATCATTCCAGAGCCGGTATATGGTATGGCTAAGGACCCCGGGGTTATTATAGGCTGTTTCCGGTATACAGGAGCGAAGAACTTCGACGAAAGAACGGCTTTGTTGAATCAGCTCCTCAATAATTTCCGCCAGATAGCAGCCGGCGCAATAGCGTTTTAATTTTTCGTAAAGCGTTATTTTATCCATATTGATCTGTAACAGGTCATTCAGTGCCTCCGTTTCCTGGATGGTATTGTCTGTAGGATGCATAGAACTATCTTTTAAAGGTAAAACGGTCAATTGTATAAAATTTTCAAGGATTACGCCAAAGTTGCAAAGGCTGAAGGCGCTGCTGCAAACAGGCTTATTGGCATTGTTTTGCGGTTATAATAATAGAAATTGAATACCTGGATTATGAAAAATAAGAAAAATAAAGTAAAACCCGATCCGGAAACGTTGCATAAAACGGATCCGCAGGATGAAATGAAAGGCCCTGTATCCACTCCTATGCAAAAGCTGGAAAAAGCTTTTGAGCCGGAAAATAAAACTAAAAAGAAGAAACCCGGAAAATAATGCAGAGGAAATAAGGAATGCTGCTGTAGAAATTTTTCTACAATTGATGGTGTTTTTTACCCACCGGTCCTAACAATAAAAAACCATTTGCCTGCTGACAAACGGTTTTTTTTGAAATATAGAACCCAAACTATGCCGGCTTATTCTGCCACTGCCTCTTCATTTACAAAGCTCTCTGCAATTTTTGTCAGTGTGGCATCAGTGTTTTTTTCATTATCCAGCGTCTGTTGTAGTAATTTGGCTGCTTCACTATGACCCATTTGCCGGGCAAAGGCGCACAAAGTACCGTATGTGGCAATTTCATAATGTTCTACTTTTTGTGCTGCCAGTATCAGCCCTGCGTCACGGGTAAAACTTTCGCTTTCTGTATCGGATATAATAGTATCTGCTTCTTCCAGCAATCCCTTCATGGCATCACATTTTTTTGCAGCCGCTTTTTCCTCTAAAAGCTCAAAAACTTTTTCAAGTGTAGTGGCATGCATTTCTGTTTCTTTTGTATGTTTTTCAAATGCAGCTGCGAGGTCCTTGCTGCTGCTGGCTTTTTGCATTTTAGGCAGCGCTTTTGCCAAATGCTGTTCCGCCCAGTAAATGTCTTTTAATTCGTCTACAAAAAACCGGTGAAACTCACTGTTTTTCATTTCAGGAGTTATTTTTGCACTGCTGCCTGTAGCATTTTTTTCTGAAGTCATTGATCTTCCTGGTTTTGTTTGTGTCATGATTTCTGTTTTTTGAAGTTGGAAATATGTTTATAAGGGGTTGTATGAAATGTATTTTTTCTTTGATCCTGATAGTGGAAAAGAGCGCAAAGAGCAGAAGGTTTAAGAATACGTATAATTTGTATATTGCTTTGCAACCTTACGTTCCCGGCCTTTTGATTTGTGCAGTGTAAGCACCTCTTATAACGATTACGAAAAAATCAAGCCAAATAGTATCAGGTATGGAAACAGTATTTAAATTTTAAGTTTATGATAAACCGGTATCTCACACAATGTGGAAAATTACTGCTGGAAAAAAAACTGACCATAGCTTTTGCAGAAAGCGCCACAGCCGGGCGGCTTGCTGCTGAATTTTCTTTGCTGCCGGATGCAGGCGCTTTTCTTAAAGGCAGCTTTGTGTGTTATGATGCCACTCTTAAAGAAAAGGTATTAAAAGTGCCAGACCGGCTGGTAAAAAAATACACACCCGAATCTGCTGAGGTAACCGCTGCTATAACCAGGGGGTTGATACCGCTGATACCGGCTGATATTCACGTAGGGGTTACCGGTTTAACTGCACCCGGTGGAAGCGAAACGCCTGAAAAACCCGTGGGTACAATGTTTGTCTGTGGAATAAAGAATGGATCTGTGCTTTTTTCAGGAAGATCTGTATTCTCCGGATCACCGGAAAAAATCATGCTCCGGGCAATTGTCTATACTGCAAAACTATTGATCGATGCGCTGGGGGCTCCAAAGTAACCCGTATTGAAATTGCCGGTTACAAGAACCCGGCTTTTTCTAGAGCTGTATTATGCAGCAGGCGCTATGGTATTTGCAGAATGGCCTTGTGCTATCTTTCCGGTTTCATTAAACAATAATAAACAATAAACGCTGCACCACCGCTGCTACCGGTATTATGCCTTGGCCTTCTTTTTAGAAGCGGCCTTTTCAGGCACCTTGGCACCTTCCTTCCGGGCTTCCGAAAGACCAATGGCAATTGCCTGCTTATGGCTGGTTACTTTTTTACCGCTGCCGCTTTTGAGCGTGCCTTTTTTCATTTCGCGCATTGTTTTCTCTACCTTGTTTCCTGATTTTTTTGAATGCGTTGTCATACTGTTTATTTTTTAATAGCCTCTTCAAAAGACCTGCCGGTTATTGTATGGTTTTAATAACGAAGCGTTCCCTAAGCCAGGTATTGTGCACCCCGGCAAAACTTTATTCATACCAGAGTGCTATCTGTTCACCAATGGTATTTACAAGTTGCTGGGGCTTTATGTTGGTCATGCGCCATCCATTCTTCGTGCACCGTATAATACCAAAATGCTGGTCATTCAAAGTAATATCCAGATCCTGGCAGATGCCATTAGCACAGGTTGTGAGCATGGGTACTGCCCTGCCTTTATATACTTTAGACTGGAAAGTAAAATTAAGGGGAATCACTTCGGTCTTTTCAGGTTCTTTTTCCAGGCTTATAATAAATTCTTTTAATAGTTTTATCAGCAGCTTCCGTTTGGCCGCTTCAGAAATGTTCCATTTATCCTTGTCAGCCCGCTTATGGGCGATCTTTAGTTTTATTCCGGTCATAGCTGTGCTGTAGTCGTTGGCGTTTAGCTTATGCACAAACTGATGCGATAAAATGAACCAATGGTATCCCGTGCCTACCGGCACACCCGAACCTTCCGGTGCTTTGCCCGCACGCCGTTTGGTAACTGAATAAGTAATGTCCCATTGATCCGGAGTTGCCTTCCGTTCCTGCCATATGCCTTTATCATAATTCCATTTATGGCTTCTTCCTACCTGCATACCGGTGTAAATTTTTCCTTTGAACTCTTTAAAGGCGTTGTAGTCATTACGGGCTTTATCCGTCTGTACCTTTTTTGGGGATGCCTGTTTTATTACTGTTGCTGACATGATTTTTTCTTTATTGTTAGCGCATCAAAAATGTTGCCTTACAGTAATAAGGTGAAAAATACTTGTTTGTAATTGTCTTACGGTGTAAACCGGTTCTGTTATTGCAATTGTTTTGCAAGGTGCGCCGACCGAGGAAAAAAAGGAACACCGGCTGCAGATGTGGGCAGAAAAAGCAACATTCCATGTGCTATCTGCTATAGATAACTGTTAAAAATGAAATGGCTTCATGTTTGGGAAATAAAGTAAAAACGTTTCCCGGATGACTACAAAAACAAACAGATACCGGATTTTTACCTGGCATGTGCATGGTTCCTACCTTTTTTACCTGTCGCAGGGTCCTTTTGAACTATATATTCCTGTTAAGCAAATGGCAGAAGAAGGATACTGCGGCCGGGGTAATACCTTTCCGTTTGGATCTAATGTGCATGAAATACCCGCTGCAGAAGTTAGGAATCTTGAATTCGATGTGGTATTATTCCAGTCGGCCCGTAATTATTTAAAGGACCAGTATGAGATACTTTCATCGGAACAAAGAAAACTGCCCAGGATTTTTCTGGAGCACAATACACCGCATGAATCTGCAGTAAACACATTGCATTGGGTAGATGACCCGGAAATATTGCTGGTGCATGTGACCCATTTTAACAAACTGATGTGGAATAATAATCAAACGCCGGTTACGGTAATTCCTCATGGTGTGCTGGATTTTAATATACCCTATAAGGGCATGCTTCCAAAAGGACTGGTGGTCATCAATCATCTTGAAGACAGGGGCCGGACGCTGGGTTGGGATGTATACAGGGAGGTACGGCAGGTTATACCACTGGATCTTGCAGGAATGGGCAATGGAAGGAGTGCGATTGGCGAAATATTGCATCCGCGGCTGCCGCTGTTTAGAAGCAATTACCGTTTTCTTTTTCACCCGGTGCGGCATACCAGCCTGGCACTGGCGGTTTGCGAAGCAATGATGCATGGCGTTCCGGTTGTAGGATTGGCCACTACCGAACTGGTTACGGTTATTGAGAACGGTAAAAACGGATTTATTCATACAGATATCGAATATCTGAAAGAAAAAATGGGCTGTCTTTTAAAAGATCCTGCTTTGGCAAAAAAGATAGGCGCTGCAGGCAGGGAAACTGCCCGGGAACTGTTTGCCTTAGAGCCGTTCTTAAGCCGGTGGGCAAAAGTCTTTGAAAAAGCAATAGCAAAGAACGGCGCTCCTCAACGGGCCTTTTCATACAGTTAAATTTTATTTTATGGAAAAGAGAATTGCATTTATAAGTGAGCATGCTTCCCCGCTGGCAACACCTGGCGGAACGGATGCCGGCGGTCAGAATGTATACGTAACGGAGTTGGCCAAGGAGTTGGCCCGTTTGCAATATCAGGTGGATATTTTTACAAGATGGGAAAATGAGCAGTTGCCACAGGTTGTCTGTTGCAGCCCGGGGATACGGGTGGTCCATATTGAGGCCGGCCCCAGGCGGTATATTGAAAAGGAGAACCTGCTGCCTTACATGGCAGACTTCCGGCGGCATCTTATTGATTTTATCCGCAATACAGGACAAAACTATGAGCTGATCCATGCCCATTTTTTTATGTCTGCGCTGGTAGCAATGGAAGTAAAAATGATCATGGGTATTCCGTTTGTGGTCACCTTCCATGCCCTGGGGCATATACGGCGGCTTTTTCAGGGAAGCAATGACCGTTTTCCTGCTGAACGCATACAGATAGAAACAGATGCCATCCGCTTTGCTGACAGGGTAATAGCAGAATGCCCGCAGGATAAAGAAGATCTGACCAGATTTTATAGTGCTCCTGAAAGAAAAATAAGCGTGATACCCTGTGGGGTAAATACAGCCCAGTTTTACCGCATCCCTCAGCAAGAGGCAAGGGCACATATAAATATACCCAAAGAAGATTTTACACTTTTACAGCTGGGCAGGATGGTTCCAAGAAAAGGAATAGAAAATGTGATCCGGTCGCTTGATATTTTATGTAAAAAAGACCTGCCGTTCAGGTTGATTATAGTAGGAGGGGATCCGCAGGATGTTGCCGGACAGCCGGAACTGGCCCGGCTGCAGGATCTTTGTAAACTACTGGGCATAGCAGATCGCGTTTCTTTTGCAGGAAAAAAAGAACAGCAGGAATTAAAATATTATTATTCGGCCGCTGATATTTTTATTACAACGCCCTGGTACGAACCTTTCGGCATTACACCATTGGAAGCAATGGCCTGCCAGACGCCGGTTATTGGATCAGGCGTAGGCGGCATTACTTACAGCGTTAAAGAAGGAGCAACCGGCCTGCTGGTAGCTCCTGAAGATCCTGTAGCACTTGCAGACAGTATTCTTTATCTCAGCAAACGGCCTGAATATTTAAGACAGCTGGGCCGTAACGGACTCAGCAGGGTGCAAACCCTGTTCACTTGGCAGGGCATTGCCGGTAAAATGGCTGCGGTCTATGAAGAAATAAGAAGCGTTGCAGATTTTGGAATAAAACAGGTGGTTTAATACTAAAATTTTTACGGATCCATGCATCGGGCGGTATTTATAGATAAAGACGGAACGTTTATAAAGAACATTCCTTACAATGTAAACCCGGACAGGGTGGAGTTGGGTAAGGGTGCCGATTTTTTTATAAAATTAATAAGCGCCTGTGGGTATAAGATCATACTGGTTACCAATCAGCCGGGAATTGCGCTGGGCTATTATTCGGAGGCAGACTTCCTAACAGTTATGGAAGCTATTGAAAAGGCCGCCGCTGTTTCATTTGATCGTATTTCTTACTGTCCTCATAGCCCGGCAGGGCTTGTGGTTCCCTATAATGTTGAATGCAACTGCCGCAAACCGTTACCGGGGATGCTTTTGGCAGCCGCAGCAGCGGAAGGGATTGACCTGGAGCAATCCTGGATGGTGGGAGATATACTGGATGACGTGGAAGCCGGTAAGCGGGCGGGCTGCCGGACGATACTTTTAGACAACGGCGGGGAAACCGAATGGAAGACCGGGCCATACCGTATACCGGATTTTTCAGTGCCGGATTTGTTTGAAGCAACGGCCGTTATTCTTAAAAACGTAGTATATGAACAACTTACCCAGCAAGATAACAGAACAATTTAAACAATGGAAGATTCTGGTGGTCGGCGACCTGATCCTGGATCATTATATACAGGGCGAAACAGAGCGTTTATGCCCGGAAGGCCCCATACCGGTAGTGGATGTAACCAACAGCCGGTACACACTGGGCGGCAGTGCCAATGTAGCGCTTAATTTTTCAGCTCTTGGAGCGCAGGTTACCTATTGCAGCGTAACAGGGGATGATGCCGCCGCAGAAAAGGTGATTAAAATGATGGAAGAACAGCACCTCCATCTTCATGTGCTAAGGGATCCGGAACGGAGCACTATCGTAAAAACAAGGGTCATAAGCGCCCGGCAACTGCTTGCGCGCTATGACCAGGGCACATCCGCTCCTGTGTCAGCAAAAACAACCGGATGGCTTAAGGCTGTTTTAACCAGTGAGTTCAGGAATCATGACGCCGTGGTTGTTTCTGATTACGATAAGGGCATTCTTACAGAAACGATCATAGCTGTTTTAAAACAATTAAAACAACAATACTGCAGCTATGTGGCAGTCGATTCCAAAAGACTGCAATTGTTCAGCGCGCTTGCACCATCATTTGTTAAGCCCAATTACAGTGAAGCAGTGGAACTGCTGAACATTCCTTTCAGGAGTAAAGGGCGTATAGAACAGATGCTCCGGTTGGGCAAGCGTTTATATGAGATCACAAATGCGCAGCTGCTTGCTTTAACGGCAGATGCTGACGGGGCTGTTATTTTCAGGAAAGGAGAACAGGCGGGCCATTGTGCTCCTTTCCGGCTGGAACATCCTAATGTAGTAGGAGCCGGCGATGTGTTTTTCAGCGCATTTGTGCTGGCGGTGCTTTCTGAGTGCACGGAACAACAGGCAGCAGATATTGCTACCACAGCTGCCGCAGTTGGAATGATGAAAACCGGATGTACCTGCTCCTGCACAGCACCTGAATTGAATGCTTTTTTATCATTGCACACCCGGTATATTTCAGATCCGGCGCAAATAGCAGCTATAGGCTCCGTATACCGGTCCATGGGCAAAAAAATTGTTTTTACCAATGGCTGTTTTGACATTCTCCACCGGGGGCATATCAGTTTTCTTTCACAGGCGCGGGCGCTGGGAGATGTGTTGATCGTAGGGCTTAACTTTGATGAAAGCGTGCGGAGGCTGAAGGGCGCTCACCGGCCCATTAACCCGCTTGCTGACAGAAAAACGGTGCTGGCCGCGCTGGAATGTGTTACCCATATTGTTCCTTTTGGAAACAGGGAAGATGATACCGCAACAGAGCTGATCACCTTGCTCCGCCCGGATATTTATGTAAAAGGCGGCAATTATGCAGCAAAAGAGCTGCCCGAGGCAGAGCTGGTAAGGAAAAACGGAGGAAGCGTTCATATCCTGCCGTTAATGCCCGGCTGTTCCACCTCAGGTATGATCCATAAGATCAATCCTTCACTGGCCCTTAAGACCGTATCCTGATATGATGGCGCCTGAATTGATCCGGAAGATACTGTGCATCCGCCTGGATAACATGGGCGATGTGCTGATGAGCGCTCCGGCCATCAGGGCATTAAAAGAAACCTATGGAGCAGCTATTACCCTACTGACTTCCCGGCAGGGAGGGGCGATTGCTTCTTTTATTCCCGAGATCGATGAAGTGCTTTTATCTGATGTTCCCTGGGTACAGCACAGTGGTGATGAAGATGCCCTCACCGGCCTGGCGCAGCAGTTAAGGGCCGGTTGTTTTGATCTTGCAGTGATCTTTACGGTGAGCAGCCAGAACCCGCTTCCTTCGGCCATGCTGGCTTATATGGCAGGCATCCCTGTACGCCTGGCCTATTGCCGGGAAAATCCATACCGCTTATTAACCCATTGGGTACCGGATCCGGAGCCGCTCAGAATAATGGATAAACATCAGGTAGAGCGGGATCTTGATTTGGTTGCTTCAATCGGGGCGTATACGCGCAACAAAAGATTATTGCTGCAAACCGGCAGGCAGTATGCCCCCGGCTGTATGAAAGAGATCGCTGAAAGCGGAGTTCCTGCCGGGGAAGGGTGCTGCCTGCTGCATGCGGGAACCCGGGATCCCAAACGCAGACTGCCGGTAACAAAATGGGTGGCTATAGGCAGGGCTTTAGTTCAGCACATTAACAAACCCTTGCTGCTTACAGGGAATGAAGAGGATGCAGAGGAGGCGGCCTTCATACAGCAGCAGATAGGACCGCGCTGTTTTAATATAGCAGGCCGGCTCACCCTGGGCGCGTTTATCACCCTGGTTAGCAACAGTAGCCTGCTCATCAGTATCAATTCCCTGCCGCTGCACATTGCAGCCGCGGTTCAGACGCCTGTAATAGCACTTTATGCAAAAACAAACCCTCAGCATTTGCCGTGGATGGTGGCCGCTGCCGTTTTGTTCTTTGACGTGCCGGATAACCTCAGAAGCAGCAATGAGCTGCTTCAGTTTATGCACCGGCACTATCAATGGAACGGGGCGCCGGTTTCTGCAGAAAATGTGGTTGCGGCGGCTCAAAGACTGCTGGATGCTGAAAAGAGCCGTTCCGCTTCCGCAACTACAGCGGAGTAGTCGGCAGTAGTTGTCCAGTCAATCGTATAATGTAACTGAACATTTAGAGGCGCCCAGCGGTAGGGTTCGCCATCCATGCTGATTACAACGCTCCGCACTTTAAGCGCAGCCGCCATATGCGAAACACCGGTACAGTTTGTGATCAACCCCTGCGCTCTGCTTAACAATACACCCAGGCTGCCCAATGTTGTTTCACCTGCCAGGTTGGTTGCTGCATGGTGCATCAGGTCAGATACATGTGTAGCAAGTTTTTTCTCTTCAGCACTGCCGGTCAGAACTATGGTATAGCCAAGCGCTGCAAAATGATCTGCTATGTGCGCAAAATGGAGCGGGGGCCACTGGCGGCTGGCAGCGGCTGATCCGGGATGGATACAGAGATAATTTTTTAAAGAATGACTGCTTTTTATCTGTTCAAAGGCCCTGAAGTCTTCCGGGGTAAGCGGGAACTCCAGCTCGTTGCCTGCATCAGGAATGGAAAGCTGTTGCAGCAATGCAATGAGGCGGTGAATCTCATGCAGATGAGCGGGATAAGCCAGGAAGGTTCTTTGCTGTTCCCTTACATCGCCCGGAAGGCAGAAGCCGGCAAGCAGCGCGGGATGAAACTGTTCCAGGAGTTCGTTTACAACAGATCCGTTGCCCTGCATTTGCAGCAACAGGTCGATCCTTTTTTTCCGGATACGGTTAAAAAAATCCCGGATGGCGGAGGGTGCCGCATCCTGCTCCGGCAATCCGGGATAGCCCGGAAAGTACATGAACTCATCAATATAGCTGTTGAATCTTTTTACAAAAGAAGCCGCCCAGGTCATGCCCAGCAATATAATATGTGCCCTGGGAAAGGCATTTCTCAATGCCCGGAAAGCAGGGACGGTGCAAAGCAGGTCACCCAGTTTCAATACTCTGAAAATTGCAATGTTCATTGCTAACCTTGTTGTAAACAGTTATTTCTGAATTTACAGCGCCCCAGCCAGTTCCAGTAAATGGAGGAAAAAGGAATACAGGCGGAGGTGCAGATCATTTCTAAAACATGGCCGGCAGCGTGTTTGGTATGCCGGAGCCTTTTCAGAACAAATGCGGTGAAGCCGGTTGCCCATACCAGCAGGAAAACAAATGCGATCCCGTTTATTCTTAATAAAAAGAATAGGCCGGCAAGCACTGCGGCAAATGCCATTGTATAATAAGCCGGTGGAACAAACTGCCGTATATATTTTTTGTAATACAACGGGTGTTTTTTGTAAAGCAACGCATTGTAAAGTGCTTTTTTTTGTTCTGCTATGCTAATGCCCCATTGGGCAGGTCTTACAGGATGCACCACCAGTGCCTCCGGAAGAAACCGGGGGGAGATACCTTCCTTGCGCAAGGCAAATTCCAGATCACTGTCTTCTCTCCAGGCTATGCGAAAGCGTTCATCAAATCCACCGGTAGTCCACAAAGCGGCTTTTGTGCAGGCTGCATTTGCTGTTATAAACTGCGGCTTTTCCAATTGCCGGGTGTTCCATTCATAGTCTGTGGGCGGGTTGGTAACCGGCACCTTTACTTTACCATAGAAAGCCTGGCCTTTACCGTTTTCAAAGGCTTTCAGCAGCGTTTCCAGCCATAAAGGATCAGGAACACAATCATCATCGGTAAATGCAATGTATTTGCCGCAGGCATTGATCCACCCGGTATTACGGGCTGCTGCGGGGCCTGCCTTATGCGGCAGCGCCCTGTATTCGATTGGGAGATCGGTCGATTGTTTAAATCTGTTTACCAGGGCGGCGGTGGTTGTATCCGGGCCATCGCTTACAACCATTACTTCAAACCAGTTTTTATGAAGCGTTTGGCGCGATAACGCCTGCAGGCACCTGCCAAGAAGCGCTGACCGCTGAAAGGTTGGAATAACAACAGAAATAAGTGTGTACATAATGCATTATAATTTACTAACATGGCAATCGCCAATAATAAGATCATCAAAGGGCGTGGTCCAGAAGCATTCGAGGGCATCGCGCGGTGTACAGACAATGGGTTTGCCCAAAGAATTGAAAGAAGTGTTCACCAATACCGGTACTCCTGTTAGTGTTTCAAATTCCCGGATCGTTTCATAATAACGCGGATGCTGCTCGCGCTTAACTGTTTGTATTCTTGCAGAACCATCAATGTGGCAGACTGCCGGTATTTTATTTTTTTTATCCTCCCGTACCTGGTGTGTAAACAACATAAAAGGAGAGGGGTGGGCCGCTTCAAACCAGGCAGCTGCCTGTTCTTCCAGCACCACAGGTGCTACAGGCCTGAAATCTTCACGGTCTTTCAGCTCATTCAGGCGTGCCTGCATATGAGGCGCTATTGGCGAAGCCAGTATAGAACGGCCGCCAAGCGCTCTCGGACCAAATTCCATACGTCCCTGGAACCAGCCAATGATATGGTCCTGCGCCAGAAGCTCTGCTGTTTCCTTTGCTACATGCTGCATTTTTTTATAGGGAGTCTTTGTCCATTTTAAGAATTCCTCGATCTCTTCATCTGTATACCCCGGCCCCCAGAAAGCATGCTCCATCTTAAAACCACGTGATGAATGTCCGTTATTTAGCTGCGCGTCTGTCCATAAAGCCGCGCCCAAAGCCGTTCCCGCATCGCCGGCGGCTGGCTGTATCCAGATGTCCCTGAACATTCCGGAATCCCTGATGTGGGCATTGAGCACACAGTTCAGCGCTACACCACCTGCCAGGCAAAGATGCTCCATGCCTGTTTCTTTCTTTAGCCAGCCGGCCAGTTCAAGCGCAGCTTCCTGCAGCACTATCTGCGCAGAGCGGGCAATGTCAAAATGATGTGCGGTAAAAGATGCGCCTCTTTTCCGGGCGGCACCGAACCGCTGATCAAAGTCTTCCTGGCTGATTGTATAGGTACCATCTTTATGCAGGGTGATCATTTCCCTGAAATCATTTACAAACCGGGGCTTCCCATAAGATGCTAATGCCATTACACGGTATTCATCAGATGAATGAAGAAAGCCGAGGTGAGTGGTGACCCGTTCGTACAACAGGCCCAGGGAATGAGGGAGGTCTACCTGTTTGATCCGCTGAATGTCAGTGTCCGTACCTGCATTAAATGTAGTGGTGGCGGTCTCACCTCTCCCGTCAATAGTAAGTATGGCCGCTTCCGTAAAGGGAGAAGGTAAGAAGGCACTTGCAGCGTGCGACAGGTGATGGTCAATAAAATGCCAGCGTCCCGGCCTGATGGTGCTGTTATGATAATCTTTTTGTAAATGATGCGGATAGCCATCAATAAGGTGTGCCGGTGCATTGATGATATAGGACAGGAACAAGGATTCCCAGGGCGATGCTTCGCTGTTTTCCCTGTAACCGGCGCGGGTTGTGAGCGGCAGCCGGATCTCGCTGGAAGTAATGGCAGGATAACCGGCCATCAGCGCCGGGTCAAATGAATAAGAAAAATGATCCACATCATTCAGATGAATGCCGGCTGCCTGCAAACAATAGGCAATGGCATTATAAGGCAGCTCGTAAGCGGAGAAGGGAATGGGGCGCTTACCGTGTTTGATCTGTGTGAACCGTTCTTCTTCTGCTGCTGCAACCAGTGCTCCGTCTTTTACCATGCACGCAGCACTATCGTGAAAAGCCGCATTAATTCCAAGAGTGTACATAAAAATTGATTTGTTTCTGTTATAGCAACAAATAATCCGCCATCTGTAAATGCCCGGTGCCGGCAGCCCAAACAGGGATAAACAGTCCGGAATGCTGTTGATTGTGTGGAATTATTTCCACAAAAACTGTAAACTGTTAAGATTCAGAGGGGTTTATAAAAACTTCCATCCGGCATACGGCGATTGTTAAAAAAATAGATTACTTTTATCAAAAGCGCTTTTGTAAGCGCGCCGGATATTGCCGGATTCTGATATTGCTTTTCAATAAAATTAATCCGGCAAAAAACTCTTCTTTTTCAAAAGTTAACGTCCGGTACGGGTGTATACCCCCGTCCCTCATTAGTCCATACCGGTTAAAAACACTTTATTTATGGTATTGTCTTTAAATAAGATCAGACTTGGATATGCACTATCATCATTGTTGCTGTTGGTTTCCTATATCCTTATCCTTTCTACCAACCGGAGACTGCAACAGGAGAAGAACTGGATCGTGGATAATTATACATTGATCAACAAGATCGGGGATGTAAAAATGATGATAGGCACGGCGGAATCCAACGTACGGGGATATATTATTAATGGGCTGCCTCAATTCCTGAACGGCTTTTATGATGCCCGCAATTCCATAGCAATGCTGCATGCTGAAATAAAAAAACTCACCAGAACAGACCCTGTACAATCGGCAAATGAATCCCGGTTAAAGATAATGACAGATCAGCGCCTTTCTGAGCTTTCAACAGCTATCAGGCTGCATCAGAAGGCATCCGTAAAGCTGGAGAATTCTGCAGTAGGGCCCGCGAAACTGGCGCAGACCGATAGTATTTACCGGCAAATACAGGTGATGACCGTGCAGGAAGAGCAGCTTATGAAAAAAAGGATGTCAAAACTCAATAATTTTTATACAAGTACAGCTGCTATGACCATACTGTCCCTGTGCATGGCAGCAATAGCCATAATATATGCTGTCATTACCTTTAACAGCCAGTATAAACAGAAAAAAAAGGCCAACAATATTGCCAATCAGTACCGGGAGGAGCTTGAAAGTAATATTAAGGAACTGAGCGAAAAAAATACCGCGCTGAATGAATTGAAGGGGATTGAAAAGTTAGCTACCATTGGCCGAGTGGCAAGGGTTGTAGCGCATGAAGTCAGGAACCCGCTTACCAATATATCCCTTGCAACCGAGCAACTTCGGGACGTGGCCTGTCTTGAAAAAGATGAGGATGCTCAGTCTTTAATTAAGATCATTAGCAGGAACTCTGTGCGGATCAGCCAGATGGTTTCCGATCTGTTGAACGCTACCAAGTTCATGCAACTGGACAAACAGAAAGAAGACATTAACAAAATTCTGGATGAAAGTCTTTTTATGGCTAAGGACCGGGTATTATTAAGAAAAATACGTGTTGTAAAAAATTATTCCAATGATCTCTGCGACGTAATGGTGGATAAAGAACGGATCCGGCTTGCTTTTTTAAACATTATTGTAAATGCTATAGAAGCTATGAACGGTGCAGAAGGCGTTCTGACGCTTGCTACCAGAAAGGAAGCAGACAAATGTGTTATTGAAATCAGTGATAATGGTAAAGGTATGGATGAGCACACACTGCAAAATCTTTTTGAACCATATTTTACATTAAAGAAAAAAGGGAACGGGCTGGGCCTTACCAATGCACAAAACATCATCCTGAATCATAAGGGTACGATAAAGGTAGACAGCCAGCAGGGAATGGGCACTACATTTACAGTAGCCCTGAATCTTGTATAGCATTGTTTTATAAAGCGCGGGATGAGATGATCCGGTCTACTATTGTTAATATTGAGTCCTTGGTAAAAGGCTTTCCGATAAAATCATCGGCCCCGTAATCCTTTGCCATTTTTCTGTCGTAGCTGGTATCATAGGCAGTTATCATAACAATAGAAGCAGGGGAAATAGCCTTAAACTGCTGAATGTGCTGATACCCCAGGCCATCAGGCAAACGGTTATCAAGAAAAATTAAAAAGATATCCGGTTCCCGTTGCAGCGTATCCAGTGCATCACTTATAGAACCTGCCCATAACGCTTCGATCTTGCGCTGCCTCAGAATGTTGCGCAGCAGGAAATACATATCATCTTCGTCATCAATAATCAGTGTTTTAAACAAAAGTTCAGGCGATGCGGATACGGAATTATATGCATAAAAACGACTGTTCACTCTAATAAGATCGACAATTATTTTGCCAAAATAATATTTTTTAATCCACATTGTTGATAAAATGAAAAATCGGCATGATTTACGCGGTAAATTGGGTATACTAAAAAAAAGTAAAATATGCCCAATAAGCTCCTCATTATAGACGATGATGTGGATTTATGTCATCTTCTTTCGAGATATCTTTTTAAAAAAGGATATGTTACTGAAACTGCTTTCTCCGGTAATAAAGGTATTGCCAAATATAAAACCGGTGATTTTGATGCAGTAATTGCAGATTACAGGCTGGGAGATATGGACGGTATACAACTGATAAGAGAATTAAAACAGATCAACAGCAAGGTGGCTATTTTGATCATTACCGGTTATTCTGATATAAGACCTGCCATAGAAGTAACCCGCCTGGGCGCTTTTGATTATATACCTAAGCCGCTGGTTCCTGAAGAAGTACTGGAGATTCTTAAAAAAATGCTGAACCGGGAGTATTCAGGAGAACAGGCAGCTCTTCCTCAAAATGAAGCCATCCTGTTTGAGCAGGATTATTATATCGGCACCTCCGATGCAACAGCAGATCTTTATCAACAGGTTAATGTAGTGGCACCTACCAATTACAGTGTTGTTTTATATGGAGAAAGTGGCACGGGAAAAGAGGTGATAGCACGTACCATACACCAGAACAGCAAACGCTCAAAACAGCCCTTTGTGGCTATTGATTGTGGCACGCTTTCCAGGGAGCTGGCCGGCAGTGAGCTCTTTGGTCATGTAAAAGGTGCTTTTACAGGAGCATTACAGGATAAAGAAGGGCATTTTGAAATGGCAAACGGCGGCACACTTTTCCTGGACGAGATAGCAAACCTGTCGTCAGATATCCAGGCCATCCTGCTCCGGATCATCCAGGAACGGAAATTCAAGCGGGTTGGAGGAAACAGGGAAATAGGTTCAGATGTACGGATCATAGTGGCATCCAATGAAAATCTTAAAGCTGCGTGCCAGAAAGGAAAATTCAGGGAAGACCTTTATCACCGGCTTAATGAGTTTGCCATTCACCTGCCAGCCTTACGCGACCGACCTGATGAAATCCGGCCTCTGGCAACATTTTTCCTGAAAAAATGCTGTGAAGAAAGTGAAAAAAAGATAAACGGTTTTTCTGAACATGTATTTGCTGCCTTTCAGAGATACGACT
This sequence comes from Niabella ginsenosidivorans, assembly GCF_001654455.1. Lineage (NCBI taxonomy): Bacteria > Pseudomonadati > Bacteroidota > Chitinophagia > Chitinophagales > Chitinophagaceae > Niabella > Niabella ginsenosidivorans. The sequence continues at coordinate 3,290,852 of NZ_CP015772.1, read as the reverse complement.
GGCCGGGCAACCTGCGTGAGTTGCGCAATGCCGTTCGCAGGGCTGTGCTGCTGACCCCTCCTGGCGGTACCATTACTGAAGAAACGCTGCTACCTGAAATCATTACCCATACTCCTGTGCCTGATAATGTTTTAACGCAGGATCCGGCACCTATGGCGTCCGCAGTATCACCTACACAGGACCTGCTGAAAGACGTAGCCGGCAGGGCAGAATACCAGGCTATTATGAACGTTCTGCAAAGAGTAAACTTTAATAAGAAAAAGGCAGCCGAAATGTTAAATATAGACCGGAAAACCCTGTATAATAAATTAAAACAGTTCCAGGGGGTAAATTGAACAGGTATGCCAGGCCCACTCATTGTGCTTGTTTATCTATCGGTAAAACAATCACAGATCGTCGTCTGCGCGCCGTGCATTTTTTCAGGCATCTCTTAATTTTCTTACCTCGTTGTGGGCTTTCAGCAACTGTTTGCTTTGCCGGCTGATCAATAAAAAGGTCTCAGGAAGCAGTGAGGAGGGATCCAGCGCGCTTTCATAGGCTTTCTTTACAGCATCTTCCATTGCTTCACAGCTATTAAGGATCGTTTGCCGGTCATTCCCGGTAAAAAAAGCCTTGATCTCCATCCACACATTGTAGATTTTTCCTGTTGCTGCAGGGCTCACGGCTACAGGCTCATTCATTTTTGTTAATGCGGCTGACAGCTCGGTAATAAAAGATTGGCTGTTGTCAATATAATTCCGGAACAGCTGTTTAAGGTCGGCATCTTCCGCATCCGTCAATTCGGCGATGGCGCGCTCATAGCCTGAAATGCGGTCTTTGTGAACACGCAGCAGATCATTTAATATTTCGCCATCCATAGTAACCATAGATCGTATTTTATAAGCTAATAAAATCAGTAAGCCTGCCAGGCAGCACTTTCCGTAATGCAGCACAGGCAGGCGCAGGACAAGGCTTTATGCTAAAGTACCATGATCGCATTTTGAAAAGCCCCGGTCAGCCTTATTTTGCTTTGTCCAGGCTCTGGATATGCTGAAGGTGCGTTCTTAATACAGGAAGCGTTTTAACAGCAAATGCTTTAATATCGGCATCTTTTGCATTTTTCTGGGCATCTTCAAAAAGATCAATTGTCTTTCGGTGATCCTCCACCATTTGTTTAATATAAGCCTTATCAAAATCGGATCCGCTTTTTGAAGACAGGTCGGCGGCTGCCTTTTGTTTATCGTTATCCGGTGCAGGAGGCAATGTTATATTTTTGGTGGCTGCTAACATCTTCAGTTCATCGTTTGCCCTGGTATGGTCCGTTACCATCAATTTCCCAAACTCTTTTACACGGGGGTCTGTGCCTTTATTTTGTGCCAGCTCCCCCAACTGCACCTCTGCCATGCCTCCGCTGGCAGCATCTACCGCAAATTTAGCGTCCTCCTTACTAACAGAAGCGGCTGCAGTATCCGTAGTGGCACTGTCAATAGTTGCTGCATTAGCACTATCCGCCCGGGCCGTACTATCATTGGAATTCGGGCTGCCACAACTCCAGAGTATTACAGCGGCAGCGATTGGTAATAATTTTTTTATTGTTTTCATACTTTAAAATTTAATAGTTAAAAACAGGTTATAGCTGAACGGCCGGTAGAACAGTACCTGTATTCAAAAAGTTCAGCGGGCAAAATCTTACTTTCTGAAAAATGACGGTATTTATACTTCCCGGTTTGGTTCGTATTGCTATAACCTGAAGTATTATTATTGGTGCCCGCAATTATCGTTCCTGGGTTATTATGACCGCCTGTTACCTGTTTTAAAGCGCTGTTCTTATTGATTAAGCGTATTCACATGCATTAATCGTGGAATATATTCCACACAAACAGTTGCTCTGTTTCCCCTGTAATGCTAATAAGATTGAAATTAGTGAGTGCTCCTGCTCAATGGTTATTATATAAGGAGCAAAAACGGGTGTTGTTTGTATCAATCCATGCCCGGAGCATGCGCTCCGAATTAAAATTGATGGCAATATTCCCTTCACGGTCAACTCCGATGATCCCTGCATCGCATTCATCTGCCGGGTATTTTGCAATGACCAGCCTGGAAGCGGCTCTGAGAGAACACCCTGTCAGCTCCATCATCATGGATATGGTATGCGCTGTAAGGCCTGTGATCAGATATTCTCCGTCTCCCGTACCGGAGATGGCACAGGTTTGATTGCTGGCATAGCAGCCGGCGCCTATAATGCAGCTATCACTTACCCTGCCGGGTATACAATTGGGCGCACCACCGGCTGAAGCGGCTGCGGCTACATTTCCATACGCGTCTAAAGCAACCGCGCCTGCCGTGTCTTTCAGATCATGTTCAGTATAACCGGCAGCTATATATTTGCCTTTTTGTTTGGGCTTGCTGTGTTTATAAGCGAAATATTTTTTTAACTGATGTTGGGTAAGGAAATAATCCATGGGAACAGTATCCCGGTAACGGGATCTTTGTATAATCTCCGGGCCTTCACCAGTCAGCAATACATAAGGCGTTTGTTCCATAATAGCTTTTGCCATACAAACAGGGTTCTTTATTTGGGTTTGTGCTGTTACCGCACCGGCGTTCCCGGTCAGCCCGCACATAACAGCTGCGTCCAGGCCCGGTTTTCCTTTGGCATTTAAAGCAGCCCCTGCCGGCATTAAATAAGGGATCATCTTCCAGTATGCTTACTGATTTTACAACAGCATCAACAGCTGTTCCTCCTTTTTGAAGGATTGTATGACCCGCCAGCGCTGAAGCCGAGAGCGTTTTTTTTTATACTGTTGCTCCTGTTTTATGATGAGTTCTGTAACTGGCCCGGCGCCACCATGTACGGCAATTGCTGTTTTTTTCATCTTTTAAAAGTGTTGGTTTGTAAAAAGTCTTTGTTCATAGCCAGCTATAGCCGGGGCAATGAACAGCAACTGCTATTCTGATTTCAAACATTATACCGTACCGGTATGCAACCGCGTGGAGATGAGGGAGGATATGAAACGGAGAGGCGGATCTGTTTCGATGAGCAGGATAAAGGAAAAATCTGCGACACTTTATGTAGAGCCTCATCCCCATGAGGAAAAGGATAGCAGCCGGTTGGATTTAAGAATAGCCAGGTTTAGAATGTTTTTACAGCAGGAAGGTCTTTTTTTCGTTTGTTTTATAATTAACCTGGCCTCAATACCCGGTCGTGGCAGGCAATTTGAGCTGAATAAAAAGTTTATAATAATTCCGGCAACAACTTATTGCTTGTGTGCTGGCTCCCGGAGTGCTTTTTAAAAGCCCCCACTGCAACTGATTTTTAACTATAAAAAAATATATTATGTTTAGTCATTCAGAAGGAAAAGTGGCTGAAACCATTGAACAGCAAACCGCCAAAGTTCCCTCAGATATTTACCTGTGGGCGTCTGTGGCTGCTATGGTCACTTCCCTTACTTTAAAGATCTGCAAGCAGGATCATCGTGCATTGTTTATTGGCCAGTGGGCCGCTCCCTTTTTATTATTCGGCATCTATAACAAGATCGTAAAGACAGAAGGTTCCGAATAATGGCAGCATTTTCATTAAAAAGGAAACAAAAATGAATGCGGAGGCATTGTTGCAGAAGATGTATGCCTGGCTGCTTGATAAAGGGCCGGCTGTACTGGCTGCTGCAATTGTGTTATTTATTGGGTTGTGGGTTATCCGGGCACTTTCGGGCTATCTCCGGAAATGGATGGAGCGCAGGCAGATAAACGGCTCGCTGAGACCCTTTCTCCGTAGTATGCTGGTCACTTTGTTGCGCATGCTGCTACTCCTTGCTGTAATGCAGATCGCCGGTATCAGGATGACGATATTTGCGGCCCTGGTAACTTCTTTTGGTGTGGCGGCAGGCCTTGCCTTATCAGGCACCCTCCAAAATTTTACCAGTGGTGTGCTGATCCTGTTTTTAAAGCCATTTCAGGCAGGCGATACTATTATAGCCCAGGGGCACGAAGGCACGGTTACAGAGATCATGATTTTTTATACGATCGTGACGACCTTTGATAACCGGATCATCGTGATCCCCAACAGTAAATTATCCAACGAGGTGATCATTAATGAAAGCGCATCTGGAAACCGCAGGCTGGATATTGAAATAAAATTCAGCAGCAACACCGACTACGGAGAGGTGAAAAAAGTAATGGAAGCAGCAATAACAGATGCAGGAAATGTTTTGTCTGTGCCGCCAAAGCGAATTGGTGTTTCATCGCTGGAGCCGGACGGCTATAAGGTAATGCTGAATTTATGGATCAGCGCTCCTGATTTTACCGCCGCTAAAATGGAGTTCCAGGAAAAGCTATTACAGCAACTGAAGGCATCGGTTTGAATTTACCGGCAATATAACAGGCGCAGCCTTTGCGGCCCCGGTGATTAAAATCATTAACGATTAAAAATTAATAGTATGGATTTATTGAAGAAGTATAACAGGCGCAGGATAGTAACAGTTTCCGGGCATATCAGGGTACTGGCATCAAATTTGAAACCTGTCGCTTAAGGGATGAATGAACCCGGCAAATATCAAATCGATTTTTTAATTTAAAATGGAGGAGTTATGAATACAGTAAATGATAAGATTAAAGGGAACTGGAACATTATCAAAGGAAACCTGAAACAAAAATGGGCAAATCTGACCGATGATGACTTGCTTTATGAAGAAGGTAAAGAAGATGAATTGCTCGGAAGAGTGCAAAAGAAAACAGGCGAAACCAAAGAGAATATTAATGAATTCATCGAAAAGATCAGATTTGAATAATGACTTCTTGGGGCCGACCAAAAAGCCCCTTTTGTCATGCTGAATTTATTTCAGCATCTAAAATGGCGTGTGATTATCAACAGATTCTGAAACAAGTACAGAACGACCATCTACTATAAACAAACTTCTTAGTTAGCCCTACCTCTCTTTCAGCAGTCCTTCTGTTAAAGCCTTCCATTCCATTTTTGAAATCCCTGCAATACCGCCAATTGCAATAAGGCTGTTTCTGATTTTATCCGGTATACCGGCATTTTTAAAATTGGGTTGTTCATTTCTGCCGTAAATGCAGGCGTAAATACATTTTTCATCTTTTGAAATCATAAAAGTGGAAGTTGCATCTTCGCTGTAAAAATGGGCAATATGACCAGGATCAGGCTGCGTAGGATCAATAGATGGAGAACATTCTATGAGCATGTTCTCTTTTTCGTTTTCTTTTAAAAACCCGGTGCTGATCTTTTTTACCTGTACCCAGTCAAACCCTTTAGCTTCAATATTTCCTGGTCCGGGAATATCGATGCGGATATAATCACCTGCTACGGGAGGCCGTTCAACAGGGTTCCCTTCAGAGTTGTAAAGGCAAAAATCTGCGCTTCCTTCCCCTGCATATTCCTTCCAGCGATTGATGTTGAGAAACCGCTGTTTTAAAAAGGAAAACTCCTGGTAAGCGTTCTCTTCATTTTCAAAGCATCTGCTGCTTTCCGTATCGTGATATCCTCCCCTGACCTGCTCGGGGACACCGGGGATTTGCTTGACTATCATATTCCTGACATTTAAAGATTGTTTTATTGATTTCGATCTGCAATTGTATATGTATAAATATTATTACCAATACTTTGCCGAAATACTTTTGGCTGAATCCAAAACCGGTAAATGTTTTATCAGCAAAGGCCTGTACATCTTTGATAGATTTAATTTAAAGAACTTTTATTCTTTCTTTTTTAAGGATATGATTCTTTGCAGCGTCTTTCAGCTGGCCTGCTATAACGGTGTATCCGCTACAGATTTTGACGGAAAGAGGCATGGTTTGAATTTTCAGATATCTGCTATTTATCATTAATACTCGTGCTCGGAAGCTGGTTCAATTGAGGAATCACATTGCAGGTCAACAACCGGATATCCTTTAAATATATGGTACTTTCTTAAAACAGTTTTTACGGGTGCAGGACGCAAGCACAGATCGTTCTGGAGATCCGGCCTGCTTTCGTCAAACTGGTCTTCTGTAAGAACGAGAATGCAATGCCCTCCATCTTTTGTATAACAGTACCACTCCTGCAGGTCGTCCGGCAATGCGGCATAATACGTTTTGCCTGCAACCAGGTAATCGGTACCCTTAAAGAATTCGGCAATTACATCTGCTGGATGTAATCTGTTAGTCATAACCTGTTTACATTTATAGGCACAACAGTCATACCAGTTTATTAAAGAAAAATTTTATATTTCCTTATTCCCCGTTTTTAGCCTTTTTTGGCAAAAACTGATAAATAGTGCTTTATGAGACCAGAGCTATTTTCTTAATACTATAAACTCTGCAAGAGCTTAGCTTTGAAGATCACATGTTTCTAAAAGCTGTTTTTAACGCTTTCTTAATGGAACTGCAGATATGTTGATCAGCCAGGATTGAGGATACAGAAAACTCAGGTATCAGGCAGGTAATCCCATTGTTAGCAGTACAACAAGATATTCTGTTTTTAAAGGTGTTCCGGTTGTTTTCAAATTTTTTTTATCTGTATTTCAATTGTTGCCTCTGATATGCGCTAACGATTGCACAAATTCTGCTATACTTTTTCAATATCTTTCCAGGGCTTATTAAAAAGACGGGCTGCCTTTTGTTTTTATACAAATGGTTGCAAAACAGAAATAAATGATACGATATGAAAAAAGAGCAAGCCCGGTCTCTCTTCATTTTTCTTTTTTCTTCTTTGGTTTTTTAAATGGGTATGGGCAAAAATCTGATAAGATTTCTTTACAGGGCAGGTGGAGATTTGCTCTTGATATTATGGATGAGGTTCTTTCATTATAAAAAATTATAATTCCATTTTACCACCACTAAACAAATGCAATGCTTTCATTAAAATGCTTTTAAACATCAGTCCCCATTTGGTAGAAGTCTGATTTTCAGGTTTGTTTCTTTCTTCAGCGCTTTCACCTTTTTCTTTTGCAATAGAGGCTCTTGCAGTTTGGAAATTGGCTTTCTTTTCTTCAGTCATGCCATTGGCTAACAAATCGCACAATGCTTCTGCGTCCATCATTGCCAGGCTGATGCCTTGCCCGCCCGGACCATAAGGGTGAGCCGCATCGCCTATCAAAAACATTCTGTCGCTATACCATTTATCGGGTACACTGCCATTGTAAACAGGTTGGTGATACAACACCGTTTTGGGGTTGGTTTTACATTCCTGAAAAATTTGTTGCAGGTAGGGCGTCCAGTTTTTTGCCCGCTCCGTTATCTGTTCGTATACCTCTTTGTCGGTAATGGCTTTTGCTGCTGTTTCGGTCATGTGTATATGCATCCACAGGAAATTATTGTTATAGGCATCGCCTGGTTTTATTTTGCCGATAGAACCAAGCCCGATATTGCCATTGATGTTATTAAACAGTGACATTTCTACTTTTTTATCACTCGGATAGATAAACCCGATACCCAAATATCCTGCATATCTTTTATCTGAATTGCTGCCCGGGTTCAGCAACCTTCTTACTTTGGAACCTACACCGTCTGCACCCACCAAATATTTACCGCTGATGCTTTGGCCATTTGAGGAAACAGCTTCTACGCTATCTGCATGTTCAATCGCATTGTCCAACTTAAAATTATAGATGACCTTTATGCCCAGCTCATTGATCCGTTCACGAAGTTTTTCAAAAACAGCCAATCGGGTTACTATAATGGCAGGGCTTGCGCCCGGGGTGTTTTTTACATCAAACTTTACCTGGGTGTTGCCAAAATACATTACTAGTTTTTCTGTGCTTTCGCCTATGTTGCGAATGCCCATATTCTCGAGCACTTTCACTCCTTTGGCCGAAATCCTTACGCCACTGGTTGCTCCTCCAAAACTTGCTCTTGCTTCGAGCACAACACAGGGTATCTTTTTTTCTGTGAGTTGTATAGCCAGGCTCAAACCGGCAATGCCTGCACCAATAATGATTATTTGGTCTTTCCCGTTCTCCTGTATCATTGCATTAGACTTTTAAATTACGATACAAAATTACTTTCGGGTTATAGCACAGAATAGTAAAAATCGGTCGTTTTTAATGGCTAAGTACTTTGAAAGTAAAAGGGAATAGGACTATAAGGTGTTGATGCCTTTAAAATTATACTGTTTGAAGGGTAGATAATAGTAAAAATCGGTCGTTTTCGTTTTTAGAAAGTTCTTTAGGGGTTACTCCCGACATTTTTTTGACTTCTTTTATAAAATGGTTTTGGTCTGAGTAATTAAGTTCAGGAAACAGTTTGCCTTTTTTAATATGGGACAGGGATGATTTAAAGCGAAATATTTTACAATACGATTTTAGTGAAATCCCAAAGGTGTGATTGAAATAGCGATTGATTTGCCGGCTGCTCCAAAATACTCTTTCCGATAATTCCTTTACCGTCAAAGTGCCATTTGAAGCATCAATTAATTCAAATAATTGTCGTTTTCTGTTATCAATATTGGGTTTAATAAGTGAAGTTATTTTTGCCGCAATTTTGTTGCTGAATAAATCGAAGTTGCCACAATCATTAGCTGTTATATCCCAAAATCCTGCTGGAAACCGAATGCCTAAATTGAGCAATGAATCAACTTTTTTGTCTAACAAATATTCAACAGCGAGTAATTTAAAACTTACAGCCAATAAACGCGTTTTGGGTAAAATAGATGTTTGTTGAGGTTCTGTTTCCAAGCCTTTTAAAGTGGCAAATATATTTTTGTCGGTTGTCATAGAGAAGATAATATCAAGTCTGCCGTCCGGCAATACTATTATCTGATGTTCTGTATCAGAATGATTGGCAAGCATCCAAAAACTTTCAACGAAGTCTTTTAATGCATCAGGTGGCTGATTTTTTTCCCATTCAATTTGATTTGTCAGCATGGTTCACTTTTCCTGTTAATTGGCTCTTAAATGTTATAAAATTACAAAAATATCCCAACCTGCTGTTGTCAGCACAACCGGGGCACGAAAAGGATAGACAATATTTATCCAACCGTTATTCCATTCCTGCATTTGTAATAAAATCATTGTCTCTATTAAGCTGATGTTCCTTTATCTTGTTGGCAACATTATTCCCTTTTTGTTGTCATCAGGATTAAGTTTTTTGGATTTCAATAAAAATTCTATTGAACTATTTGTAAATTGTATCTCTGAAAAGATCGAGGCATGGTTGAAAAACGTCTTATTATTTCAAAGTATGAGCATGCAGAAAATATCGGTTCGTTCATAAAAGAAATTTGGTTAAATAATTTAAATTCTTTCTTATGCCAAAAAATGTTTCTGATGTTTTAGTCGAAACCCTCGTAAGAGCCGGGGTTAAGCGAATATATGCTGTAACAGGCGACAGTCTTAATCCGGTAAATGATGCCGTACGCCGGGACGGACGGCTGCAATGGATACACGTACGCCATGAAGAAACCGGAGCTTACGCCGCTTCTATGGATGCCGAGCTGAACGGTATTGGTTGCTGTATGGGCAGCAGCGGTCCGGGCCATGTGCATCTGATCAATGGGCTGTATGATGCCAACCGTTCCGGCAATCCTGTAATCGCGATAGCCACGACGGCTCCTTCCGATAAGCTGGGTACCTCCTATTTCCAGGAAACCAATGTAACCAAACTGTTTGATGATTGTAGCAAGTTCTGTTTTATGGCCAATACGCCGCAGCAGGCCATACAGGCATTTCATAACGGTATCCAGGAAGCCATCAGCCGAAAAGGTGTGGCTGTAGTCGGATTGCCGGGTGATGTAGCTGCCATGCAGGCATCACACAGCCATTCTTCCAGCCATAATTTCTATACCAATCCGCAGGTTTTGCCTGTTGAAAGCAACCTGAAGGAGCTGGCTGATCTGATCAATAAATATTCAAAAGTCATGTTGTACTGTGGCTATGGCAGCCGAAATGCACAGCAGGAAGTACTGGAACTGGCTGGAAAAATTAAATCGCCTTTAGGATTTACGTTAAGGGGGAAAATATTTTACGACAAAGAAGACAATCCTTATGCAGTGGGGCTGACCGGGCTGCTGGGTGCGAAATCCAACTTCAAAGCGATGCACGATGCCGAGCTGGTACTGATGCTTGGTACTGACTTTCCATACAGTGAGTTTCTGTCGGAAAAAAACATTATGGTGCAGATAGATGAAAAACCGGAGCGCCTGGGACGCAGATGCAAAGCCGATTATGGATATTGTGGTAATATACAGGCTACGCTGAAAGCATTGCTTCCGCTGATAGAAACAAAGAATGATGACCGCTTTTTAAATAAGATGACCAGCCTGCACAAAGAGGTGGAAAAAAATTATGAATCCTATATAAAAGGTAAATCCGGGAAAGAAAAGATCCATCCGGAATATGTAGCCTGCCTGGTCAATGAGCTGGCGGCTGATGATGCCATATTTTCGGTAGATACCGGTATGTGTGCTACCTGGGCAGCGAAATATATCAAGGGCAAAAAGAACCGCTATCTTACCGGTTCGTTCAATCACGGGTCAATGGCTAACGCAATGCCTATGTCCATCGGTGCAGCATTATCCCATCCCGAAAGGCAGGTGGTTGCGCTTTGCGGTGATGGAGGCATCAGCATGCTATTAGGCGATCTGATGACTATCAGCCAATATAGGATCCCTGTAAAGATTATCGTTTTTAACAACAGGACACTGGGTATGGTAAAACTGGAAATGCAGGTTGCCGGGTATCTCGACTGGCAGACCGATATGGTAAACCCTGATTTTGAAAAAGTAGCGGAAGCCATGAACATCAGGGGCTGGACGGTAAAAGATACTGACCAATTGGAGGGCACCTTAAAAGAGGCATTTGTATATGATGGTCCTGCAATGGTCAGCGTATTCACTGATCCTAACGCATTGGAAATGCCACCGCATATTTCAGCCGATCAGGTCAAGGGGTTTGCCACTTCTATGTCCAAAATGATATGGGACGGACGCAAGGGCGAAGCAGTGGATGTGGCGGAATCGGGTCTGAAATATTTGCGGGAGCTTTTTTAACGAATAGACATTACGACTCTTGACAGTAGCGAAACAAAAACCAGACTCAAAGTACTTCAGGAAGGAGATAAAAAAGAATCTTTGCCTTTTAATCATTCCAAAAACATGAAATACTTTTTAATAATAATACAGTTCATTGTTATCGCGCTTTTGACATCCTGTAAAAGCAGCCCCAAACCAGAGATAGGCTACAAAGGAGCCGACGTCAGCGTCAATGCAGGCATAACGAGGGATAAAGAAACGAAACAAGCTACTTTCGTTGCTTCGCTGTCTGATAAATGGGAACTTTACGCAGGTCCATCCGTGGATTCCATCGATCTTTTCAAACCGCTCCTGACAGGAAATGGTTCAGGTGATTTTACACTTGACATACCAGATGACAAAAGGTATTACTTTGAGCTGGTAACGCCACAGGGTAGTGCCATCCTTGCAGAGCGACATTTGCCGATGAGCGGAGGGTTTAACTTTCGCGACCTGGGCGGCTATAAAACTAAGGATAACCGATATGTCAAATGGGGAAAAATATTCCGTTCGGACGATTTGGGTACGCTGACCGATACCGACCTTAATTATCTTTCTTCCGTTCCGTTAATAAATGTCGTGGATTTTCGTAGCCCCGAGGAAATTAAAGAAGCTCCGGACAAACATCCGGCATCGCTCCATAACGATTTTCAATATTCCATTACGCCTGGCAACCTCACTGGACTGATGAGCCTTGACAGCACACAGATAGACAAGGCGATGATGCAGATGAACGAGCTGCTGGTAAGCGACTCTGCCGCTGTTGAACAATACCGGAAAATGTTCGTCCTGCTGCAGAACCCGTCAGGCAATATACCGTTGCTTTATCATTGCACCGCAGGAAAAGACAGGACGGGAATGGCAACCGCATTGATATTATATGCCCTGGGACTGGATGAAAACGATATTATGAACGACTACCTGATGTCTAATAAATACATTGAAGCCAAATTTGCCACGTACATTAAAGCCAAACCGGCGTTGCTTAGCCTGTTTTCCGTAAAAAAAGAGTTTTTACAGGCTGGTATCGACAGGATTAAAAAAGACAACGGAACTGTAGAAAATTTCCTGACTGAAAAACTAAATGTGGATATCCCGAAATTCAGGGAACTGTACTTGTATTAATCCGGTGTTTTCAATTTTCTTGTCTTATGTAAAGCTGATTAAAAAGAATGTTTTGATATGGAAAAAGTAAAAATTGCCGGACAGACAAAAGATACAGGTTGGCAGTTTGGCATTAGAAAAAGTGTGCCATTAAATGCAAACGAAGTTTGGGCCTTTTTGTTTTCAGAAAGTGGGGCCAGACTTTGGCTCAAAGGTACGGGCAAAGAATTTTCAACGTTTAAAGACCTTTCACACATAAGAACAAAATGGAAGCTGAAAGGTTGGGCAAATGAAGCAACCCTGCAAATGAGAGTGATTTCAAACAAGGACAAAACAACTATTGCATTTCATGTTGAAAAACTATTAAACGGAAGCCAACGGGAAGAAACAAAAACTTATTGGGATAAAGTAATAAAAATAATAGCCGAAAAAATAACAGCGAACCGCTAACATTGTATAAAACAAACAAAGCATATAAACAGGCATTATGACAAAACCGGAAAATAAAGCAGTAGTAATCTGATTTAACAAGGAATTTTTGGAACAGGGAAATATTGAAGTTCTGAATGATATCTTCAGGGTGACCTGTAAGAATAATTGTCATAGCCTCATTAATTTTGTTTTTACAAATGGGAAACTCCGGGTGACAGTGTTCTTTTAATCTAAATGATATAATAAATCAGCGGCAGAGATTATAAAAAACGCTTATCAGCAAATTTTTGACGTAATAAAACGGAAGAAGCAAATCCGTTGTGTTATGAAACGGTGGAAGATAATTGTAACAATAAAAAGTCGGCCAGCCGCTGACACCATGAAAAGGAATTTTAATCAACAAATCAGATAAAACATTTTGATCATGGACAAAAAAAGGCAAGCAGCAGTTATTACCGGCGCAGCCCGCGGCATGGGCAGAGCTTTTTCGGTAGCGTTGGCTAAAGAAGGTATTGATGTTTATGGCATTGATATTTTAGAAAAGTTAAGCCCTGTTGCAGAATATGAAAAATCAACTGAGGATGATTTTCTCGAAACAAAAAAATTAGTTGAGGAGGAAGGAACCAATTTCTATTATTCCCAGGGCGATATCCGAAATGTGGAAGAACTGGAAAAAATCGCTGCTGAAATCAAAGAAAAATTCGGAACAATAGACATCCTTATAGCCAATGCAGCGCTTCAGGCATTCAGTCCGTTTATAGAGTCCTCGCAGCAGCATTGGGATGATATTGTGGACACCAACATAAAAGGTACGGTCAATACGCTGAAAACATTTCTGCCACTGATGATTCCCAACAAAAAAGGAAAGGTTGTTATCATCTCTTCCACGCAAGGTATGCGGGGCATGTGGCACGGAAGCGCCTACTCGGCAACCAAATGGGGACTTGTGGGATTGGCCAAATCGCTGGCTTTGGAAATGGGTGAATATAACATTAACGTAAACGTGGTAGTACCAGGACTGGTTGATACCAAGCTCACAAGAAACCAGAAGAGATGGCAGGTAGCAATGGGCAGGAGATATGAAAACAAACAGGTATCGGAAGACGAAGTTGCTGCCCATCTTGCGAAAAGTGATGCCCTGGGCCTTCCGTGGTTAAAGGCTGAAGATGTGGCTCCGGCGGTAGCTTTTTTAACTTCTTCCGCAGCCGATAAAATTACGGGCGCAGTGTACGATGTCGCCGGAGGTACCAGTCCCGTCTATACATCATAAAACCGGTCAGCTATGGAAAAAGACTTCACCGCTTCAAATGTGAACTGTAAAAAAGGAACGCGGAGCAAAATTTGAAAAATCAGAACTTTGGCAACCAGCCGTAGCTGTTGACCAGAGAGTAGTAACAGGACAAATCCCGCAATCTGCAAAAGTTGTCGGAGGAGCTGTTCTTTCGGAATTAAAAAAGTTACATTAACACAAGGTTGTTTAAAAAGTACCCCTTTTTTTAAATTGTAACAGCTACCTGATTTGATTGTAAAGAAATTTTTTTAGGGAAGCTGTAAATAATCATTTAAGAATGAAAAAAAGGGGATATTAATTTACGAAAAAAAAGAGGGTCTTCTTGATGAAGACCTTCTCAGCGGAGAGAGAGGGATTCGAACCCCCGGACCTGTTACAGTCAACGGTTTTCAAGACCGCCGCATTCGACCGCTCTGCCATCTCTCCGCGGCAAAAGTAAGGGTAGGAATGTTTATAACAAAAAAATATTTCCCTTTTTAGAAAAGGAAATGGGAGGCACAGCCCGGCCTGGCAGGAAGCAGTGCTGCAAAGGATTTTGCACCGCTCGAAAATTGTACAGGAATAAGTTTATGCGGATTTGCCGACAGACTCTTTTGCACGGGGCAGGCTTAAGGCAATCGTAAGGATCTCCGACCGGTTTACGCGTTCTTCTACCTCTTCAATGGCTTTAAAAAGATTGTTTTTGGTATCGGTAACTTTTGTTATAGCCTGTATTATTAAATTCCATACCGGCTTCATGTGATCTACAAGCGTAAGGCCGGCGGACGACAGGTACAGCAAACGCCTGCGGTCATCCCCCGGATCTTTTTTAGAGCGAACCAGCTTGTTCCTGGTCAGTTCCTTTAACAGGCTGATAGTGGAAGGATGCGTGTAGCCTATTTCCTGGGCCAGTTCTACAACGCTCAAGACCCCTTTTTTGTGCAGCGCATAAATTACCGGGAACCATTTAGGGTCAAAGCTGATGCCACAGGCGTTATAGATCGCTGTTCCCTGTGCTCTTATTTTTTCGCTGAGGCGCTGCAGCCTTGTGGCCAGCGCCAGTATACCGGCCTCATCAATGGTATTCATGCCTGGTCTGTTTTAAGGGCAAGATAATAAAATGTATTATCAGCCATCATCCTTGGAAAACAGGAGGGAAGCTCCGTTACATCCACACGGGTAAACCCGCTCTTTTCATAAAACCGGTGAGCTGCCTTCAATACATCAATAGTGCCCAAGTAAAGGGTTTGCAGGCCCTTTGCCCGGCAATAGCTGATCAGTGTATTTAACAGCGCCTGCGCAATGCCATACCCGGAGCCCCGGAAGGCTTTCCGGACGAACATTTTGCGGATCACTCCTGTTTGTTCAGAGGCCTGGAGCAGCCCTATGGTGCCTATGAGCTGGCCATTTATAAAAGCACCCCAGAAATTGCCGCCTGTCTGAATGTAACAGGTTTCAATATCAAAAAGATCAGGTTGCCCCTCCAGAGTTACGGGTAAATGCAGCTCTTCCTGCTGAATGGATATAACCAGATCGATGATCTCCTTGCAATGCGCGTTGTTGAGTGTCTGAATAAAGAACATACTTTGTTTTTTTACAAAGCACAAATATATGTAGTTAACTACGTATTTGAAAACATTTTTATTGAGATGCTGTTTTTTTATATGTCCGGGCTGTGCCACGGCAATAAAAACCTGGTTATATTTGTAACCTATGTTCAGACGTACGCTGGAAATTGTGGGCAGTAGTTTTCGCAT
Source organism: Niabella ginsenosidivorans (assembly GCF_001654455.1). NCBI lineage: Bacteria > Pseudomonadati > Bacteroidota > Chitinophagia > Chitinophagales > Chitinophagaceae > Niabella > Niabella ginsenosidivorans. Next base: position 3,275,308 of record NZ_CP015772.1, on the reverse strand, counting down.
GGCCATGCAGGAGCTGTGGAAGAACAAGCTGCGCACATTCCTTTCCCTTTTTGGCGTAACCATTGGTATTTTCTGCATCATTGGCGTACTGGCTACGGTGAACAGCTTACAGCGGAATATTCAGAATGAGATCAAATCGCTTGGATCCAATACAATCTATGTGGATAAATGGGATTATCATGGCGGCCCTGATTATCCCTGGTGGAAATATGTGAACCGGCCGGTACCGAAGTATGAGGAGGTAAAGCAGATCCGGGACCGCACGCCTGATGCACAATATGTGGCCTTTACTTTACAGAGCACGGGCAACAGCAGCGTTGAATACCTGGGATCTGTGCTCAACGGTATTAATGTTTACAGCGTAAGCGAAGATTTTATAAAGATCCAGCCACTTACAATGGCTTATGGCCGTTATATCAGCGATGCAGAATTCAGTTATGGCACAAACGTAGCGGTCATTGGCAATGAAATAGCCGAAAAGCTGTTTAATGAACCGGAACTGGCGATCAATAAAACCGTATCGGTAGGCGGTAAAAAAATACTGGTAGCAGGAGTCATAGCAAAACAGGGTAAACAAATGATTGGTGGCTGGGGGTTTGACCAGAGTATGATCATTCCGTTTCAGTTTGGCAGAACGATCTATAATGAGCTTAAAACAGACCCGGTGATTATGGTGCAGGGCAGGGAAGGAATTACCAGCAAAGGATTAAAAGATGAGCTGATGGTGGCCATGCGCAGTCTGCATAAGCTAAGCCCCAGGCAGGAAGATGACTTTGCACTGAATGATATCAATGACATCGGTGCGGAAGTGGAAAGCGCTTTTGTTGGCCTGAATATAGGCGGAGCTGTAATCGGGGGCATCAGCCTGGTTGTTGGTTTGTTTGGTGTGGCCAATATTATGTTTGTAACAGTAAAGGAACGCACCCCGCAGATCGGGTTAAAGAAGGCGTTAGGTGCCAAACGTAAGATCATCCTTACAGAGTTCCTGCTGGAATCCGCCTTTTTATGTATGCTTGGCGGAATCATCGGATTACTGCTGGTATACCTGCTGGCGCAGATCTTAAGCAACGCCCTGAACTTTCCGGTATTCATATCTGTTGGTAATATGATATGGACATTCCTGATCTGTGTATTGGTGGGTATTATTGCAGGAATTATCCCGGCGGTACAGGCCGCAAAGATGGATCCCGTGGTAGCGATCAGAAGTTAGTGATCAGAAATCAGTTATCAGTATCTCAATTCTGAAAACTGAGAACTGAAGACTAAATGCTTTTGGCATGAATCAATCAAAAATGAATAAAATAAATATACTGGCAATAGAATCAAGTTGTGATGAAACGTCTGCAGCTGTCTGCAGCAATGGAAAAATCCTTTCAAACCGGATTGCCACACAGGCGGTACATGCGGAACATGGCGGGGTAGTGCCGGAGCTGGCGTCCCGCGCGCATATGCAGCACATTGTTCCGGTAGTGGATGTGGCCTTGCGGCAAAGCGGGCTGCAACTGGAAGACCTGGATGCCATTGCATTTACACAGGCGCCGGGCCTCATCGGGAGCCTGCTGGTAGGCGGGCAATTTGCAAAATCGTTGTCCCTGGCGCTGAATAAACCGCTCATTGCCGTTAATCATATGCAGGCCCACGTACTGGCGAATCTGATCCCTGATCAGAAACCGGCTTTCCCGTTCCTGTGCCTGACGGTTAGCGGCGGGCATACGCAAATTGTAAAATGCACCCGGCCAACGCAACTGGAGATGATCGGAGAAACTGTAGACGATGCCGCAGGCGAAGCGTTTGACAAGGCAGCTAAATTATTAGGACTGCCTTACCCCGGCGGACCATTGATCGATCAATATGCAAAAACAGGTAATCCGCACCGGTTTCAATTTCCTGAGCCCCGGGTTCCCGGTTATGACTTCAGCTTCAGTGGTCTGAAAACAGCGATCCTTTATTTTCTAAGGAACGCGGGAACAGCACAGGTGTACAAAGAAGAATTTACAGCAACAGAGTTGGAGCGCAAAAGATTTATAGATGAGAACCTGAATGACATTTGTGCCTCTGTTCAGAGCAGGATCATTTCTATTTTACTGAAAAAGCTCAGTAAGGCAGCGGCAGATCTGGGCATAAAAGATCTTTGTATTGCCGGAGGCGTATCTGCCAACAGTGGTCTGCGCAAGGCATTTACAGAATTAGGAAAAGAAAAGGGCTGGAACACTTTTATTCCGGATTTCCAGTATTGTACTGATAACGCCGGCATGATTGCCATAACCGGCTATTATAAATACCTGGAAAATGATTTTGCCGGCCTGGATGTTCCCTCAATGGCACGGGGTTTTTAGATTTTATGTTAGAGGCTGGACGCTGTGGTTTCATAATTGAACAGGTGACAGCTGACATTTTACTTCTCATTTTTCACCGCCCACTCCTCATATTTCTCTTACAGCAGCCCCGCCAGTTCCAGACTCTTCTTTTTCAGCTTGCGCTCTTCAATGTCCTCAATAATGCCATCGGCTTCCACAATTAAAGAAGTGCCGTTCTCTTTCCACCAGGATTGCTCTTTTAGTTTTTGCAGTGCAATAACACCTGATAAATATTTGCGGCTTTCCTGTGCGTGCCATTCTTCAATCCATTCAAATGCCTCTTTGGGAATATAGGCCAGGTCTGTAAAGCTTACAAACACCTTAAGGTAAATGTCGTCATTGAGCTGGTGCGGCTTGTGATGGTACAGCTTCTTATATTCATAACGGTAGGAGTAGCGCAGCGCCGAAATATCACTTAACACCGCAGAAGCTGTAGGAAAGCTGCCTGCGCCTTTACCGTAAAAGAACTGCTGATCTGCAAAGCCGCTTTCAATGACCACGCCGTTGTATTCATTTTTTACAAAAGCCAGCGGGCTTTCCGGGGCCACAAACTGGGGCAATACATAAGCGCCCACACCGCCATTGATCAGTTTCTGGGCCTGTGCCACCAGCTTGATCTGCTGGCCGCGCGACCGGGCAACCTGTGCATCGGATTTGGCAATGTTCTGGATGCCGTTGAACAGGAGCTGTTCCGGGCGTACCAGGATCCCGTAGGCATGCAGCAGCAGGATCGTTAATTTGTTCAAGGCGTCTATCCCTTCAACATCCAGCGTAGGATCACTTTCCGCGAATCCTAACTGCTGGGCCAGCAGCAGCGCATCTTTAAAAGCAAGATGCTCTTCAAAGATTTTTGTGAGGATGAAATTAGTGCTGCCGTTTATAATACCGCGGATGCTGTGCAGCAGGTCATTATCATAATATTCCTCCAGGTTACGGATCACCGGTATGGAGGCGCAGGCCGAGGATTCATATAGCAGGGAGCCACCTGTTTCCTGCTGAAGCCTCAGCAGCTCTTTCAGGTTTTCAGCGATCATCTTCTTGGAAGAGCTCACCACGTCCTTCCCGTTTTTTAAAGCCGTGCTCACAATCTCAAAACCGGCTTTTGCATCATCAATTACTTCTACGATCAGGTTGATCTCCCTGTCATTTAATAAAGCATTGCGGTCGGTTGTAAAAAGGTCTTCAGGCGCGTTCCGTTTTTTGCCCGGGTGTTTGATACACACTTTTTTGATCACCGCCTTTAATGACGGTGTTTGCTGCAATACCTTATAAAGCCCTTCGCCTACAACACCAAATCCGAATAAGCCGATCACCAGCTCTTTATGTTCGCTCATTATTTTTATTTTATTGTCACCCCTTCAGCGTGACGGGTTATAAATTTTTTGATTGCTTCAGTAATCTGTTCAAATTCCAGCAGGAAACCATCGTGCCCGTAATCGGATTGAATATGCCGCACAATAGCATCAGGGACGTGCTCTGCTATAAAATCCTGCTCTTCCGGCGGAAACAGGATGTCGCCTTCAAGGGCCAGCACCAGCGTTTTTGCTTTTATTGATTCCAGCGCTTTTATAACACCGCCACGCCCACGGCCCAGGTTATGGCTGTCCATGCTTTTGCTGAGCATATAATAACTGAATGCATTAAAACGTGCGGCCAGCTTTGTTCCCTGGTAGCGCTGATAGCTTTCGCTCCGGAAAGATTCCAGGAGGTCATCCGTAAGCTCCGACTGTGTTTTATTGTAAGCCGTGGCATTCCGGTAGGAGAGCAGTGCAATGCCCCGTGCCACTTCCATACCTTTTAATCCTGCATCGTCCGATTGGCGCTGCCAGGTCTGATCGGCCTCAATAGCAAAACGCTGCGACGCATTGAACGCCCTGCCCCACGGAGAATGCATTGCATTGGTAGCTAAGGGAATAATGTATTCAAATAACTCCGGATCCAATACTGCCCATTCCAGTAACTGCTGACCGCCTGTGCTGCCGCCAATGCCTATTTTTATCCGGGTGATGCCAAGTTCTTTTTGCAAAAGCTGGTAGGCTCTTGCCATATCACGGATCGTGAAAAAGGGAAAATCATGATAGTAGGGCCTGCCGGTAGCAGGATCTACATCCAGCGGGCTGCTGCTGCCATAACAACTGCCGGGCATATTTACGCAGATAATAAAATCCTTTGCCGGATCAAAAATCTTTCCTTTCCCGATCATTTCCGGCCACCACTCATGCGGAACGCTGTTGGCGGTAAGCGCATGAAAGATCCATATGATATTGGATTGATCCCCGTTAATGGTCCCATATGTTGTATAGGCCAGGCGCAGGTTATGAAAAATATACCCGCTTTCCAGTTGGAAAGGAGCCGGATATGTAAATGTTCTTTGTTGCATTCTTTCTTAAGAAGGCCTGCAGGAGTTTAAACCCTTACAGGCCGCTGATAAGTTTATTTGGATACTGCGGCAAATGCCTGTTCAAAATCTGCTTTGATATCATCAATATGTTCAATGCCTGAGCTGATGCGGATAAGGTTATCCAGAACACCGGCCGCCTTTCTTTCCTCCTCGCTCAATTGCTCGTGGGTAGTGGAGGCGGGATGGATGGCCAGGGTTTTGGTATCTCCCACATTGGCCAGGTGACTTACCAGCTTTAAGCTGTTGATAAATGTTTTTCCGTTTTCCAGGCCACCTTTAATGCCAAACTGCAATACCCCGCCGGCACCATTGGGTAAATATTTTTTTGCCAGCTCATGGTAGGGGCTGCTTTCCAGACCCGGATACCAGACGAAATCGACCTGGTCATGCTGCTCCAGCCATTTTGCCAGGGCCAGCGCATTATCAACGGTACGTTGTACGCGCAGTGAAAGCGTTTCCAGCCCCTGCAGCAACAAGAAGGAATTAAACGGGCTCTGGGCCGGACCGAAATCTCGCAGCCCCTCAACCCGGGCGCGTATGGCAAAAGCTATATTGGGCAGCCCCAGCGGGTTGCCTTCTCCAAATACCTGCCAGAAGTTTAATCCGTGATAACCTTCGGATGGTTCAGAAAACTGGGGAAACCTGCCATTGCCCCAATTGTAATTACCGCCGTCCACAATAACACCGCCAATAGAAGTCCCGTGCCCGCCGATCCACTTGGTGGCAGCTTCCACCACAATGTTGGCGCCGTATTTAATGGGTTGAAACAAATAGCCACCCGCTCCAAAGGTATTATCCACGATCAGCGGAAGGTCATATTCTTTGGCCAATGCAGCAAACTGCTCAAAATCCGGAACGTTCAGCTTGGGATTACCCAGTGTTTCAATATAAATAGCCTTCGTTTTGTCATCAATTAAAGGCCGGAAGCTTTCTACCTGGTCATCTGCTGCAAAACGCACGTCAATGCCCAGCCTTTTAAAAGATACTTTAAACTGGTTAAACGTACCTCCGTATAAAAAGGGAGAGGTTACAAAGTTTTCTCCTGCCTGTAACAGGTTTGTGATCGCCAAGAACTGAGCCGCCTGGCCGGATGCGGTGGCCAGCGCTGCCACTCCGCCTTCCAGCGCGGCAATACGCTGCTCAAATACATCCGTAGTGGGGTTCATGATGCGTGTATAAATATTGCCAAATTCCCTCAGACCAAAAGATTGGCGGCATGCTCTGCGTTTTTAAAAACATAAGAAGTGGTTTGGTAAATAGGCACTGCACGGCTTCCGGTAGTGGGATCTGCCTGCTGACCGGCGTGTACCTGTAGCGTGTCGAAATGTAATTGGTTGCTCATAATCGTTTTATGAATTTAGATAAAGTGGATAATTAAGCTGGAAAGTATACCGGGTTCTGCAACCCGTTTCGGGGATAAATAATTGTATATGCCTGCTAAGGCATACAGCAAATGCAACAACACATTACAGAAGTAATGCAATGAACAGTAATTGATCTTGTTGTCATTTGTTTCATGAGGACAACGAAGTTAGTAGCGTTTTGTTTCATTTCAAAAAAAATTATAACAGGAAGCCGGTGTTGTCCGCAAAAAAGCCCACCCGATAAACCAGATGAGCTCTTATTGTAAATACCTTATTTAATAGCTGACTGACTTATCTCTCCATCCGCCAACTGACGGACTGGTTGGAATTGGCACCTTGCTCAATGATCTTTTGCAGGTTGCCAAGGCTTCATTGGGCCAAACCCTCTGCCTTTCTTGATAAGATCCCGTTAGTAACGGGAAAATTTTAAAGAACCCTGACCGCCGGCCGGCGGACCGCCGCAAAGTTAGTAAAATGAAGGCAAAGAAAAAAACAACCCCTTATATTCAATGCCCTGTTTCTTTTCCTTCTTGGTTTCAGTTTAAAACTGCGGGCTCCGTCATTCATCCTGCTGTTAAGGCCTGTTTCTGAGCGTGCGTTTTTTAGCTGCAATAAACGTTCGGTAACCCCGGCCATTAAAAACAGCAGGCAACCAGCTTAAACAGCAGGTTTATAATCCATGGTTTTCGCTGAAATGATGTCTTGTGCCTGTCATGCGTAAAAGCCTGTGTGAGAATTAAGTATATAAACGATTGTTAGTTTTTTATTTAATTTTTGAATAAAATCTAACATATATGGTTTTATTGATTCTTAAAGAATTGTTTTTTTGTTTAAAATATATTTTTTTTAGATTTTTTCAAATTATATTTTTGCGCTCTAAACAAAAAAACAATACCCAACATGCTTACAAAGCCATTTGAAATTCCGCCGGCACAATTGCTTGCTATCGGCCTTAACACAAACAAAACCATACACTATCAGTCTGACCCGGAAGAACTGGTAGAAGCTACCCTCAGTAATAAACAGGGCATGTTGAGCCATACCGGGGCGTTGGTGATCAGTACCGGCAGGTTTACGGGCAGGTCTCCAAAGGATAAATTTATTGTGAAGGACACGATAACGGCTGCCACTGTTGACTGGGGCAATTTCAATAACCCTATTGATGAACCGTATTTTGACCGGATACTGGAAGATGTGCAGCATTATTTAAACCAGCAGCACGAGCTTTGGATACGCGATTGCTACGCCTGCGCTGCGCCCGAATACCGGTTAAACATCCGCGTGGTCAATGAGCTGCCCTGGATGAACCTGTTTGCCCATAATTTATTTCTCCGGCCCACAGCCCGGGAACTGGAGCATTTTGCACCGGAATGGCATATTCTTTCTGTTCCCGGGCTGGAGCTGGATCCTGTGCGTTGTGGTATAAGGCAGCCCAACGCCACCGTTATAAGTTTTAAGCTTAAACTAATCCTTATTGCCGGCAGCAGTTATACCGGTGAAATAAAGAAAGGGGTCTTTTCTGTTTTGAATTACCTGCTGCCGGAAACCCATAATGTGCTAAGCATGCATTGTTCCGCCAATGTTGGGCAAAAAGGAGATACAGCCCTGTTCTTTGGCCTGAGCGGCACCGGCAAAACCACTTTAAGCACAGATCCCAGCCGCCGGCTGATCGGCGATGATGAACATGGCTGGGACAGCACCAGGGTATTTAATTTTGAAGGAGGCTGCTATGCAAAATGCATTCATCTTTCTAAAGAGAAGGAACCGGAAATTTATAATGCCATTCAACCAGGCGCCCTGGTTGAAAATGTGACCTTCTACCCCGGAACCAATATTATTGATTTTGACGACGCCTCCATTACAGAAAATACAAGGGTTGCTTATCCCCTTGATTTTGTTGCGCAATCTGTACCCGGAGAAAGCGGCGATTCGCCCAGGAATATTTTCTTTTTAACCTGTGATGCTTACGGGGTGCTGCCGCCCATAGCCCGTTTAACAAAGGAGCAGGCGCTGTATTATTTTATAAGCGGCTATACGGCTAAAATTGCCGGAACAGAGGCAGGCATTACTGAGCCCAAAGCCACATTCAGCGCCTGTTTTGGTGCCCCGTTCATACCTCTGCATCCCGGCAAATATGCTGCGCTGCTGGGAGACAAGATCAGCCGGGATGGCGTAAAAGTATGGATGGTGAATACCGGCTGGACAGGCGGTGCTTACGGTACCGGCTTCAGGATGCGGCTGGCTGATTCCAGAGCCATGATCCGGGCAGCATTGAAGGGGGAACTTGACCAGGTGGAATATCATAAAGACCCGGTTTTTAGCCTGATGGTACCTGATACCTGCCCCGGCGTGGATTCAAAAATTTTGACGCCGCGAAATACCTGGGATGACGTTGCTGCTTATGATGCGCAGGCAAAAAATCTTGCGGAAGCATTTATGCGCAATTTTGAATGTTATGCCAACCTAGTACCTACAGCAGTAAAGAATGCTGGTCCAAACATTTAAAAGCATGAGATCTAAAACACAGGTATATGCAGGACCGCTGTAAAAGGCGGTCTTTTTTTATATTAAGGTGTGCTCCTGCGGGTTGCCTCAGGGATATCTTTTTTCTCATATCTCCGGCTTTTTGTTTTTTAGAGTCCTCTCTATGCCAAAACCCCGGTCCCTTTTATATACGAAACAAAAAAGCGCTTCCATTAACAGGTATCAGTTTTTCAGCTCCGTCAGCAACATTCCCTCCGGTCATTGATCGCACCCGTTCAACCACATTTTTAATATTGCGGCGCTGCGCGCCTTTTTAAGGCCGGGGTTGTTGGCTGCTACGGATATCTGGCTGTTCTGCAGCCAGGCTTCAGCATAACGCATGGTAAAGGCGCAGCGCACCAGAAATGTGCATAGACCTATCGAAAACCATCACAGAGCCGCAGCGCGGCGTAATATAAGTTTCCGTTGTTCCGGATCACGCTGGTATGCTGCTTCCTGTAATAGCTTTTAAAGAAAATATTTGTCTTACAATAGCCTTTATACAGAGGCCGACAAATCTGACGATTTCTTCCTCTAATACCTTAAGTTGACGGCTATTGGTGCCTGCACTTGCCGGAGAATAAATTTACTGTTTTGCTCCGGTTAATCAGCAACTGTTCTTTATAATCCAGTTCTCCTTGTATTAACCCGCGTACTGTGTGAAAAGAAAAAGCAATAAAAAATATTTGTTCATTTCAGTATTTTATTTATTTTTGGATTGAATACGTATTCAATCTGGTAAAATTGCAATACAACATTGGCAAAAACAATCCATAAGAACAGCAGAAACTATACATCTGAAGATGTAGCAAAAATGGCAGGTGTATCACAGGCCACTGTTTCAAGAGTGTTTGCCGGCGGCGCCAATGTTTCCGAGAAGAAACGTAAGAAAATACTGGAGATTGCTGAAAAGATCGGGTACAAGCCCAATGCCCAGGCCCGGAGCCTGATTACCCGGAGAACGATGATGGTAGGGATCATTATGCGGAACATCCGTGATCCTTTTTATGCGGCTGTACTGGAAATTTTTCATACGCGGTTTGCACCCTTGGGTTACCAGCTTATTTTTAATAACTCGGAGAACGAAGTTATACAGGAAGCAGAAATTGCGAAATTACTGGAATATAATGTTGAGGGGATCATTGTTACGGATGCGCTTTTATCAGAAGGTGCCACAAGAAAGCTGAAACAGAACGGCATTGTATCCATTCTCTTTAACCGCTATACCGATGGTCTGGATTGCAGTGCGGTGTACTGCGATAATTACCTGGCGGCAAAGCAGATCGCCACTTACCTGGTGGAAATGGGGCATCGGCGGTTTGCTTTTATATCCGGCCCGCCCGATACTTCCACAACAATTGACCGGCTAAAGGGCTTCCGGGAAGTGCTGGATGAACGAAATATTACCGACCTGGCGATTGTGCCGGGCAGCTATACCTATGAAAGCGGGTTCCAATCGGCCCAGGAACTGGTGACCCGTAATAAACATATTGATTGCATTTTTTGCGGCAGTGATATTATTGCACTGGGCGTAATGGATGCCGTAAGGCTGGTCGGTTTCCGGATACCGGAAGATATATCCGTGGTAGGGTTTGATAATATCCGGATGCTGGGATGGACGCCTTACCCGCTGACTACCTGGGAACAACCACTGGAAGATATGGTAACCAGTACGGTAGAACTGTTACTGAAAGAAATAGACGATAAAAATGCAGAGCCACAGATCATTGCGATGAAGGGGCATTTAGTGATCCGGAATACAGTAAGAAAAAAAGGCTGATTTTTTTTGAGTTATTTTGAATACGTATTCAAAATACGAAGGAAAGATATTGCCTGTCTGTAACGCTGAATAAATAAAAAAGATCCTTTAACTGCTAAAACAAAAATTGCTCAGATTATGAAATGTAACAAGAACCGCATACTGAATGCATTGCCTGTGGGCAAAATGATTCCGGAACGGAAAGGCCGCTGGTTGTTTTTATCCAAACACGGACTGATTGCTTTTACTTTTTGTTTATCCTTTTCTGTTGCAAATGCAACGCTTACTGCACAGGAACCGGTATCCCATTTTACAGCATCCACACATCCTGATTTACAGGATACGCTTCCGTCCTATGTACTCAATGGCCTGGTACTGGATGAGAACAGGAACCCGGTTCCCAATGCCTCCATACGCATCAGGGAGAGCGGAAAGAGTACCTCAACCAATCTGGATGGTAAGTTTATCATTGAAGCCAAAAGCGGCGACTCATTGCTGGTTTCCTTTGTGGGTTATATTTCTCAGTCAATCCTCCTGGGGAATGACCCTGCTGTTACGATCAGTATGGTTCCGGATGTTGAAGGGCAGAAACTCAACGAGGTACAGGTGGTGGGTTATGGATCACAAAAAAAAGTGACCATGGTCGGTGCCGTGTCTTCAGTGAATGTATCCGAAATACAAAAATTTTCAACGCCCTCATTAACCAATGCCATTGGTGGTAAACTGGCAGGGGTAATTACACGGCAAACATCGGGCGAACCGGGCTATGATGCAGCGCGGATTTTTATCCGCGGACTGGTTTCCCAAAGCGGGGTCAACAAACCGCTCATTATTGTGGATGGTGCCGAGCGCGAGCTTCAGGATTACTGGACCACGATGAACATACAGGACATTGAAAGCTTTTCGATATTAAAGGATGCTTCTGCTACTGCCGTATATGGTAACCGGGGTGCGAACGGTGTGGTGCTGATTACCACCAAAAAAGGAAAAGTAGGAAAACCGGTGGTTACTTTAAGAACAGAAGCTGCCGTGGTTACGCCACTGAGATTACCGGATTATATTAACGGGTATGAATATGCGCAGCTGGTCAATGAAGCGCTGCAGAATGTGGACCAGTCCCCCAAGTACTCTGACGCGGAATTGCAGAAGTACAGGGACGGGTCCGATCCCTATCTGTATCCGAATGTCAACTGGGAGGATCTGGTTTTCAGGAAGCATACGGCACAAACGATTAATAACCTGGGCATTTCCGGAGGTACAGAAGCGGTACGGTATTATGCCAATATCGGATATACCATACAGGAGGGCATCTATAATGAGGATCCCAAGGTACCGTACAATACAAATGCGGCCATCAAACGTTATAACTTCAGGGCAAATACAGATTTTAAGGTATCAAAAACCTTTACCATATCCCTGGGCTTGTCGGGTATTATTTCCACCGGCAATTATCCGGGCCGCACAGCCGGGCAGATCTTCCAGGGAATTATGTTTACCCCGCCAAATGCCTATCCTGTTGTAAACCCGGATGGATCCAGCCCCGGTGGGTTTGGAAATATTCAGCTGAATCCATATGCCATCACCACACAAACCGGATATACCAAACAGTTCTATACAACACTCGTCAATAATTTGTCTGCCAAATGGGATCTTTCAGCCATTACTCCCGGGCTTTCGCTAACCGGCCTGGTAGCCTATGATGTAGTAGACATTACGCAGAATGTAAGACAGCGAACGCCTGAATTATATAATTATACAAAAGATGATCAGGGCAATGATGTGTATAAGATCGTTTCTACAGAGACCCCTTTGGGCTTCTATCTCCTGAATGAGAACTATAAGACCACCTACGTACAAACTATCCTGAATTACGCACGTACTTTTGGAAAGCACAGCGTGTCTGGTATGATTGCAGCAGAGCGCAGAGAATTTGTAAATGTAAACACAACAGATTCAAAAGCGAATCTCCCGGAAAGAAGACAGGGATTGGTAAGCCGGCTCACCTATAGTTATGATACCCGTTATTTACTGGAAATAAATGCCGCCTATAATGGTTCTGAGCAGTTTCCCAAGAACAATCGATATGGCCTGTTCCCGTCTGTTGGTGCAGGCTGGTTATTATCCAATGAAAGTTTCTGGAATAAAAATGTTGTAAACCTGCTGAAGATCCGTGGTTCGTATGGCCTGGTCGGTAATGACCGCATTGGTGGTGACCGGTTTTTATTCCTTTCCACCTTTGATAAAAATGCGCCCGGTTATTATTTCGGGCAGGATCAAAATGTGAACCCCGGAGGAAAGGCGGAAAGCTTTATCGGCAATATGAATGTGACCTGGGAGAAAGCCTATAAGGCAAACATCGGGTTTGACCTGGAGCTGCTGGATGGAACAATCAGTTTAACAGCTGATGTCTTTCATGAACGCAGGGAGGACCAGTTATTAAAAAGAGGATCCGTACCGGTCTATGCAGGATATCCGGCCAACACATTGCCCTTTGGCAATGTAGGCATTACCACCAATAAAGGTGGTGAAGCCAGTCTGCAGTTTAAACGTACCACAAAGGGTGGTTTTTATTATGCGGTTAACGGTACATTTACCTATGCAAAGAATACGATCATAGAAAATGACCTGGCCCCGGCCTTATACCCCTGGCAGGAGCTCCGGGGTTATCCAATTGGCGCCAATCTGGGTTATGTGGGCATCGGCTTTTTTAAAGACCAGGCAGATATTGATAATAGCCCGGATCAGTCTTCTTTACAATCAGTCATTCGGCCCGGTGATATTAAATACCAGGATATCAATAAGGACGGCAGGATCAATGAAGCAGACCGAACGGTCATTGGCAAATACGGCGCCGAGCCGCAGATCCTGTTTGGGTTTGGTACCACGCTTGCGTATAAAGGGTTTGATGCATCTGTATTTCTTACAGGAGCGGCCCACCGCGATTACTTTATGTCTTCCGGCAACCAGGCTTATACGGTGTGGGCCTTTTCAGGCGGTGCGGGCACTTACAATGTGCTTTCGGAAATTTATGATAACCGCTGGGTACCCGGCGCCGATAACAGCAACGCAAAATTCCCTGCCGTAAGACCCGTGAGTACTAATAATTACATTGGCTCTACCGTCTGGATGCGCAGTGGCGACTACCTGCGTATCAAAAATGCAGAGATCGGATATACGCTGCCGGCACCGCTTACAAAAAGATGGACGTTTAAAAACATCAGGGTATTTGCACAGGGAACGAACCTGGCTACCTGGGATAAAATAAAAATTGTAGATCCGGAATCGAACTTCAGTACGGGCGCCTATCCCTTAACCAGTACCTACAATTTCGGGATTGATGTTAATTTTTAAAACCAATAAAGCTCATATATGAAATATAAAATACTGGCAAGTTTATATATAGTACTGCTTTTTACTTATTCCTCTTGCAAAAAAGGTTTTTTAGACAAAACGCCGGATGGTGATCTGTCATTAAAGGATGTATTTACCAACCCGGTATATACAGAACAATACCTGACCAATATTTACACGCACCTTCCTTATGAACTACAGCTGGTAGACAATCCGCCGGCAGGTTCAGCGCCCTACAATGTTTTTACTGCCGCATCCGATGAAATGGAAATGAGCTATGATCCCAATTTTGCCAATAACATCAATATTGGCAACTGGAACCCCACTTCTAATGTAAATGATATCTGGGGGCAATGCTACATCGCTATCCGGAAAGTGAATTTATTCCTGGAAAATATTGATCAGCTGACGCCTTCTGAACTGGCCACGGCAGCAAAAATTGACCGGTGGAAAGGAGAAGCCATTTTCCTGAGGGCGTTCTATTATTTCTGCCTGGTACGGGCCTATGGTCCGGTACCTATTATTGATAAAACGGTTGGACTGGACGATGATCTGCTTGCTTTTAAGCGCCAGCCGATTACAGATTGCGTTCACTTTATTACTGATGAATGTGATAAAGCTGCCGCCAAACTGGAGCCCAGGATCACAGCAACCACGGATTACGGACGACCCAGTAAGATTACCTGTCTGGCTTTAAAAGCACGTGTTCTTTTGTACATGGCCAGTCCATTATGGAACGGAGGTGTAACGCTGGCAGACCAGGATGGAGCGCAGCTCTTTCCTTCAAAAGACGATAGCCGCTGGCAGACGGCAGCTGATGCCGCCAAAGCCTGTATTGACCAGGCCGAAACAGCCGGATATAAATTATACCGGTCTGCCGGTAATGACCCGCAGCGGAATTATGCGGAGATTTTTTATGTAAACTTTAATGACGAGGTGTTCTGGACAAGAGATGACCCGGGCTACCAGAATATTGATGCGTATAGTGAGCCCAGGGGGATGACCGGTGCGTTCTGGCCTTTACAAACTCCCACGCAGGATCTTGTTGATGATTACCAGATGGCAAACGGTACACAACCCATCCTGGGATATAATGCAGACAGGACACCGGTCATCAATCCCGCATCCGGCTATGATGAATCAGGACAGGCTGCTGAAGAAACCAACGATTATGTGGCGGGAACCCGCACGATGTATGTAGGCCGCGAGCCGCGTTTTTACGCCAGCATCATGTTCACCGGTCAGAAATATAAATGGCTGAGGGATCCGCAAAAAAGAAGCACGCCGCTGCAGTTCTGGAAATTAGGTCTGGATGGCCGCCCCGTTGCCAGTGGTGATAACTACAGCAAAACAGGATATATGATGAAGAAACTGACCAATCCGGCATTTGTGATGCAGCCAAAATCGGATCCGATACGTACGTGGGTCTTCTTCAGGCTGGGCGAACAATACTTAAATTATGCAGAGGCGCTGAATGAGGCCCAGGGACCGGTAGCTGATGTTTATAAATATGTTAATCTGATCCGGGATCGTTCAGGACTGCCGGCTTTAACGGCGGGTTTGTCAAAGGAGGAGATGCGTACCGCCATACGGCATGAACGCCGCATTGAGCTGGCTTTTGAAACGCACCGGTATTTTGATACCCATCGCTGGATGACAGCGGAAACGATTGACAATAAAAATATTTACGGACTGAATGTAAACGGAGTGATCAAAGAAGCTACGGGCAATGATCCTGCCATCCCCTTTAACATGGCCAGTGACGCTTTTTACAAAAGAACAGTTATTGAAAAACGGGTATTTGAAAAGAAAGATTATTTCTGGCCGGTTCCTTTAGGAGAGATTGAGAAAAATCCCAAGCTGGTTCAAAATCCGGGCTGGTAATGAATAGTACCGGATGATGCTTAACAGTGTTGGTCGTATTGCCACAAAAAAATGAAATACTAAAAGCATAAATAATTTAAAGAATAAATGAAACAGACGATTTATACCATCCTGCTCCTGGTGTCCCTGCTTCCTTTACATCCGGCAGCACAGCAGCTTTTTGAAATACCTGCGGATGCGGATACGCGCTGGATCAGCTTTGAAAATCCTACAGGAGCGAAGGGTGGGGGCGCTATCGAAAATAAAGGCGCAAAAGGGCATGCGTCAGAGTGGATCGAGCCCGGAGATAGCAAAGTACTGATGGATTACGAAGGCGCCGGCATCATCAACCGTATCTGGATGACCTTTATTGAAAGGAGCCCTGCATCCTTACGTTCCATCAGGATCGAAATGTACTGGGACCATGCAGCAAAACCTGCGGTATCGGCACCACTGGGTGATTTCTTTGGTATCGGCCTGGGACGAAAAACAGCTTTCCAAAGTGCCCTGTTTTCAGATCCGGAGGGGAAATCATTCAACTGTTATATTCCGATGCCTTTCAGAAAACATGCAAAAATCGTATTTATCAATGAATCAAAAAGCAGGCAGTTGCTGTTCTATGATATCAATTTTACCGCTCTCAAAGTACCGGATAAAAACGGTGCCTATTTCCATGCATACTGGAGTAACAATGCCCATACGCGTTTGGGCGAGGATTTTATAGTATTGCCCGTGGTTACCGGCAGGGGCCGTTTTCTGGGAGCAAACATCGGCATCACTACTGATAAAATTTACAGAAGCACCTGGTTTGGAGAAGGGGAAGTAAAAATATACCTGGACGGAGACCAGGCTCATCCCAGCCTGGCCGGCACCGGTACAGAAGACTATATCGGATCTGCATGGAACCTGGGCGCCTTTGCGCATCTTTATCAGGGAGCGCCGGTTGTGGATAAAGAGAAAGGGCAGTTCGCCTTTTACCGGTATCATATACCCGATCCTGTTTTTTTCAGCACCAGTTGTAAAGTTGCTATTCAGCAGATGGGTGGCGGTGGCCGGGATTCTATCCGGGCAATTATAAAAGCCGGTGGTAAAGCCCGCCCGGTATCGGTGATGACTTCAAAGGGGCTGATCCAGCTAATGGAAACGCCCGGTTATCCGGATATTTTTAATGACCGGTTCCCAAAAGATGAATGGGTGAATTTTTATCGCATCGATCAGTGCACGGCTACCGCCTATTTCTATCTGGATAAACCGGAAAATGACCTGCCATCCTTACCACCACCGGAAGAACGGCTGAAGGGATTGTAATGGAACATTAAAAAATGCGTAAATGAATGTTTATCGGATTAAAATAAATCAATTATGCAAAGCAACACGAAAAAATGGATGAGACAGGCTGTGCTGCTCTTATTGCTGGCACTGCCTGCCGCTTCGCGTATATGGGGCCAGACACCGGCATTTCAGGTTGCCGGCAGTGTCCGTAATGAACGGAACGAACCATTGCCGGGTGCTTCCATAAAGGCTCAGAAATCCGGTACCAGTACCGTCGCCGACCGGGCAGGAACGTTTTCAATAGAACTAACAGGTACTGACGACTCTCTGATCGTTTCATTTACCGGGTATAAAACACAAACACTTCTGGTAGGGAACCAGAGGAAAGTTGAAGTAATCCTTTATGCAGATACAGAAGGGCAGCAACTCAGTGATGTGGTAGTGGTGGGGTTTGGCACACAAAAGAAAGTAGATCTTACGGGCGCCGTTACCCAGATCAGTGGCAAAGAGTTGCAGAACCGGCCTGTTGTAAATCTGGGGCAGGCCCTGCAGGGAAAAGTAGCCAACCTGAATGTGACCACTACCGGTGATCCCGGAGGGCCCGGTACTGATGCTTCTTTCAATATTCGTGGCAATACCTCTTTATCCGGTGGTGGCCCGTTATACGTGGTAGATGGTATTCCGGTTACCAATATTAATAATATCAATGCACAGGATATTGATAATATATCTGTTTTAAAAGACGCAGCTTCCTCTGCTATTTACGGGGCACGGGCACCTTATGGTGTGATACTCATTACAACAAAAAGAGGTAAGAAGGGAGAACAATCAAATATTGCCATTAATTCCATGGTGGCACAAAGCGCTTATACCCGCTTACCCCGGCTGGCAAATTCTTTGCAATTTGCGCATGCATTAAATGATGCATCAGTAAACAGTGGGCAGGGGATTATTTTTTCTGATGATATTATCAGCAAAATACAGGATAACATCAACAAGCCCGGTACCTGGCCCGTCAGCACCCCGGACCCGGCGAATCCCAATAAATACACCTATGCCTCACCGCTGAATACGGATAATGTAGACTGGTACCGTGCTTATTTCAAACCCTGGTCGTTCAGCCAGAAACATGATCTGAATATTAGCGGGGGCGCCGGTAATACTACGTATTATGTAGGTTTTGGCTATTATGATGAAGATGGTCAGCTGCGGTATGCAAACGAAAATTTCAAGCGGTATAACGTAACCGGCAACATCCGCACAGAACCAACAAAATGGTTAAGGCTGGGGCTGATCACCCGGTTCTCCAGACAGAACTCAGACCTGCCTTATCCTTATGCCAGTCAGTTAGGAAACTGGGTACATATGGCTTCTACCCGTTGGCCCAACTGGGCGCTGCGCAATCCTGACGGACATTTCAGCAACGCATCCAATGTAGAATTCCTGACGAGCGGTGGCAGAAGCATCAATAGTTTGAACGATCTTTCCATAACCGGTACCCTGGAAGCAGAGCCTGTAAAGAACTGGAAAATCAACCTGGATTATTCGTATAATAATCAGGCCAGGAATTACCAGGATCACAGCGCCTATGTTTATTCCTGGAATATTGATGGTACTACCTACAACATTGGCCCTTCTGTAAATGCTGTTGGAGAAGGAGGCGTGGCAGATAATTATAATACGCTCAATCTCTATTCTTCCTACCTGAAGAACCTGGCCAAGCACCATTTTAAATTACTGGCAGGTACACAGATTGAAACGTATAAGGGGTTTAACGTAAGCGGCAACCGCTCCAACCTGATCACGGATAAAATTCCCTCGATCAGTACGGCTACCGGTACGCAGAATGTATATGATCAGCTGACGCAATACGCTACAATGGGTACGTTCGGAAGACTCAATTATGATTATGATGAGAAATACCTTGTTGAATTAAATGGCCGGTACGATGGTTCTTCCCGGTTTGCGGAGGGCAGCCGGTTCGGATTCTTTCCTTCCGTTTCTGTGGGGTATAACCTGGCACGCGAAGATTACTGGCAACAGCTGAAGGCAGCGGTGAACGAGTTTAAATTGCGGGTGTCTTATGGCTCTCTGGGCAACCAGAACGTACCCAATTATCAATACCTGCCACTGATCCCTATCGGCACCAATATGGGATATATCCTGAATGGGGAAAGACCGGGCTATATCAACCCGCCGGGGCTGATCAGTCCGGGTCTTACATGGGAAACCTCCCGTACACTTGATTTCGGTCTGGATGCAGCTTTTTTACACAACAAATTAAGCCTGACCTTTGATATCTATACCCGTACCACCCTGAACATGCTGGGGCCTGCTTCTGTATTACCGGCTGCACTGGGCGCTGCGGTGCCTTATCAGAATAATGCGGACATGCGTACAAAGGGATTTGAATTGAGCCTGAACTGGCAGGATAAGATCGGGGATGATTTTCATTATAATGTTTCCGTTGTACTGTCTGATTACCAATCCCGTATTGTACGTTATTATAACCCGAATAAATTATTGTCCGGTTATTACCCCGGGGCTGTTATTGGCGATATCTGGGGCTATGAAACAGCAGGCATTTTACAGACGGATGCAGATCTTGCGGGCATGCCGGATCAGTCGTACCTGTTTGGCCAATGGAATAAGGGAGATATTGGATACAGGGATCTGAATGGCGATGGCAAAATTAATATAGGGGATAATACATTCGACAATCATGGCGACCTGAAAGTGATCGGGAACAATACGCCCCGTTACAGCTATGGCGTGAATCTGGGCGCCAACTGGAAAAATTTTGATCTTGCTTTGTTCCTGCAGGGCGTTGCTAAAAGAGATCTGTGGCTGGGTGGAGATGCGGGGAATAATTCCGGAAGTCTTTTTTGGGGATTTGTTCCGAATTTCGGGAACAATGTTTATCTGACCACACTGGATTACTGGCGTCCTGATAATACCGGTGCCTACTGGCCCAGGCCTTATACGTCCTCAGAAGCCGCCAAAAATCATCAGGTACAGACGCGTTACCTGCAAAGTGGTGCTTATATGCGGGTCAAGAACCTGCAGATAGGATATGACTTTTCCCAGCTGCTGAAGCTTACCGGCAAAGCAAGGATCCGTCTTTATTTTAGCGGAGATAATATACTCACGTTTTCCCGGATCAATAAGAACTATGACCCGGAGGTGGTAAATGGTTCATGGGGAACCGGGAAAATCTATCCGCTGCTCAAAACCTATTCATTTGGGGCTAATATCAATTTTTAATGAAAAAAAGATGATCATGAATAAATGGATATTGTTCATTACCTGTCTGTTAACCGGAGTGCTGGCTGTAAGCTCCTGTAATAAAATACTGGATAAACCGCCGTTGGATCAGATCCCTGATGACCAGTTAAAATTTACGGCTACTGAAATGAAATTGTATTCCAACCAGTTTTACCCGGCATTCCCGGGCTGGTTTCCCGGCGCCTATACCGGGGGTATCTTTTGGCTGGACAATGCCTCGGATAACCTGGTGCACGGGAATTATAATTACAGCGCACAATTATCCGGTACCGGCACTGTGCCGCCATCCGGTGGCGGCTGGGATTGGGGAAATATCCGTGCGGTTAATTATTTTCTGGCCAATTATCAGACGTCAACCGATGATCCGGCACAAACGAATACTTATGTAGGAGAAATCTATTTCTGGCGGGCCTGGTTTTATTTCAGTCTGCTGAAACAGTTTGGTGATCTTCCCTGGTATAACCGGCCGCTTACAACGGAAGACATGGAAGCGTTGCAGGCGCCCAGGGTAAAACGGAATATTATTGTTGATTCAATCCTGCAGGATCTTGATCAGGCGGTAGCCCTGCTGGCTGCTCCCGGTCAGGCGGAACCGTTAAGGATTAACAGGGGCGCGGCCCTGGCATTTCAATCGCGCGTGGCATTATATGAAGGTACCTGGGAAAAGTATCATAACGGAACAGTGTTTGGTGTGGAAGGCGCTGATTATACTAAATATTTGAGAAAGGCAGCAGACGCAGCATTGAAGCTGATGAATGCAGGCTACTATTCGATCAGCCCGATAACCGATGATCCGCGTTTTGGATACTGGCGGCTTTTTAATCAGAAAGATCTTTCCAACAATCCGGAAATGATCTTATGGAAAAAATTTGACAAAGCACTTGGGTTGACCCATTTTGGGCAAAACATGATGGCCTATGGCGGGGGAAATACAGGACTGTCCAAACAGCTGGTGGATGATTATTTGTGTACAGACGGCAAGCCGATCGCTATCAGTTCCTTATACCGGGGCGATAATACGTTACAGCTCCAGATCACCAACCGGGATCCGCGTCTTGCGCAAACATTTTTGCTGCCCGGATACCCCAGGATCATTACCAACGGAGATACTACAGGCCGCTTTATCCTGCCGGATATTAATTTATTAGGCGATGGGCGGTGTACAACAGGGTTCGAAATTTTTAAGGGCATTGCACCCGATGATGCGGATGGTACCGGAAGTTCCACAGCCAGTATCGTTTTCCGGTATGCTGAAGTACTTTTAAATTATGCGGAAGCTAAAGCGGAGCTGGGTGAGGGAACACAACAGGTGCTTGACCAGACCATCAATCTTTTAAGAGACCGTGTCAGCATGCCGCATTTAAGTGCCAATGTCGGATTTACGGACCCGCATTGGGAATTTCCGGAGCTGTCACCATTGCTGAATGAAGTACGCAGGGAAAGAAGGGTGGAGCTGGCGCTGGAAGGCTACCGTTTTGATGATTTGATGCGCTGGAGCGCAGATCAGCTGATCCGGCGTCCTTTATATGGAGCCAAATATCAGCAGTTTGTGGGTAAACCATTTGATCCGCCCTTAAACAATATTGCCGTTTCAGCAGACGGCTATATTTTCCCATTAAAAAATACACCGGCATCCGGCGGCTGGCAGTTCAACCCCGGCAGGGATTACCTGTTGCCATTGCCTTCCAATGAGCTGGTGTTGAACAAGAACCTGAAACAGAACCCCGGATGGAAATAATCAGGAGTACAAACTTTTTGTTTTTAAAATATGATCTGGAAGCATCTTGATATTTGGATTGTTATCGGATACCTGCTGCTGATGTTGGGTATCGGCCTCTGGCACCGGCGTTTTGCCAATAAGAACATGGATAATTTTTTTCTGGGCGGCCGCAAGATCCCGGGATGGCTAAACGGTGTTTCTTACACTGCCGCTTTGGTAAGCCCCGATGCCGCTACCGGTTATGGAGGACTTGCCGTGGCAACCGGTGGTTTTATCTGCTGGTGGTACCTGAGCCGTTTTGGCCTGGCGTTGTTTTTGGGAGGTGTGCTGTTCGCATTTTTCTGGAGGCGGCTGAACCTCTTTACATCACTGGAGTTTTATGACCTGCGGTTCCCGAAAAGAGCTGCTGGAGTTATGCGGTTATGGATCGCAATACGAACATCATTTATCGCAATGCCGGCATGGACCGGAATTACCTTGCTGGCAGCTTACAAAATTATGGGCCCGGCGTTTGATCTGACCCGTTTTCAGACCTTATGCCTGGTAGTGCCCGTTTCATTGCTGTTTGTATTTTCATCGGGATATAAAGGGGTCGTAATCTCCAATTTTATACAGATGCTGATCTTTTTTACCGGCACCTTACTGCTGCTCTTTCTTACACTGCATCATTTTGGCGGTGCTGCCGCAATGGTAAAAGCCATTGAACAGGCCTTCGGCCCGGAAAGCGCAGAAATACTCCGGAGCATTCCCCCGCAAAAACAGGAGGTATTTCCCCTGGCTGCTGCATTGGGCTGGCTGCTGGGCCAGAGCATTGGCTATGGAGGGGATGCAGCGCCAATGGGCGGAGCAATGGAAGGACAGCGTATATTGTCTACACGCACTCCGGCAGAAGCATTAACCATGTATGTAGTGGCGGCAATTTCCATGTTTGTATTGTTATTGCTGGTGACGCTGCCCAGTATCAGCGCCGCAGTACTATGGCCCGAGCTGCGCCTGCCGGGTGCCGACCGGGAGCTGGTGTATGGCCGTTTAATGAAGCTGCTGCTGCCTACCGGTGCAATGGGGCTGATGGTGGCTGCCATGCTGGCGGCAACGATGTCCACTGTGGGGGATAATCTGAATTTTGGAAGCCAGGTAATGGTCAGCGATATATACCGCAGGTGGATGGCGCATAACCGCAGTGAACGGCATTACCTGCTTATTGGTAAAATTTCCATGCTGCTGATATTAAGCATTGCCATTGCTGTTGTATATAAGGTACAGATCATTACCGATGTAGCCATTTTTATGCTGTCGCTCAGTGCTGCTGAATTGCCGGCTAACTGGGCGCAATGGTGGTGGTGGCGGTTTAACGGACCGGCAAGGATTGCCGCTTCTTTTGGCGGGGCGGTTATATTTTGTATCGTGGTATTGGGCCCCAAACTGCTGTTCTATTTTGGCATAACCGGGGCGCAGCGGTTGATCATACCCTGGTATTGGCAAACCCTGCTGGTTATGGGGCTGACGACATTCCTCTGGATCATCGTGGCTTTACTCACAAAACCGGACCCGGCTCCGCTGCTGCAGGCATTTTATCAACGGGCACGACCCCTGGGTTTCTGGCGTCCCTTTGCATCCGCAGCAACAACAGGCAATGGAGTTGCTGTTGCTCCCATTTTCAAAGGACTGGGTATTGCTGTTCTTGGTACAACATCCGTTTCACTAATGATACTGGGGTTGACGCATACCTGGTTTGCCCGTTATGTTTCAGGAATACTGACACTGGGTTTAGCCCTGATCCTCTTTATCATATTCTGGAAAATGGCGGGCAGGTACCTGCATCAACTGGCCGAACAAACCGGCGATGCAATGCGACCCCGGGAAAAAGAACTGAAAAATAAATGATAAACAACCGGCATAATAACTATTTAATGTATAAACAATCATGAGAGCAAAACAAGTAGTGAGAACAAAAGAAGAACATGTTTTATACCTGGGTGACTGGGTATTCCATGTAGGACCCACATTTATTGAAACACCGTTTGGCACGGAAACAAAAGACGCAGATCTGCACTTTTATGGTGAACGGCTTACCGAAGCACTGGAACAGGAGGCAGATGTAACACCCCTGTCTAACTGGGAGCTGTACCGGCTGGAACCGGGCAGGCTGGAAACCTATCTGGAGCAATCAGCGGTACTCATCATCAGTGATGTGGAAGCCAAGTGCTTTCATTTATATCCGAGTTTTTTTGACAGGGCGCGCAGGGAAAATAAAGTAGTTACTTTTCCCGACCGTTTGCAGGTGATCAAAGAGTGGATCCGGGGTGGTGGCGGAATGATGATGCTGGGTGGCTGGTTGTCATTCAGCGGCGTTCAAAACAGGTCGGGCTGGGGAAGAAGCGTGTTACAGGAAGCATTGCCGGTAGGATGTTTGTCAACCGAAGACCTGGTAGAATCTTCAGCGGGCTTTACAGCAGAAGTAGTGCTGCCGGAGCATCCGGTTGTAAAAGGACTTTCGTGGAGCAGCTTTCCGCCCATATTTGGCTATAACGAGGTTCAGGAACAACCAGAAGGAGAAGTGATTGTACGGGTGAAAGAAACCGGTCATCCGTTATTGGTTGCAGGAACCTATGGAGCGGGACGGGTATTGACCTATATGTCTGATCCGGCGCCACACTGGGGTATCAATTTTGAATTGTGGGAGAGCTATACTAATTTCTGGCTGCAGGCCTATAACTGGGTAAAAAGAAAGCCATGAGTGAAGCAGCATTATACGCCGGAACCTTTGTAACAGACATCACCCCACCTCTGGAAATAGGACTGCTGACCTCATCCGTAAAGGGTACATATGCTCCTTTTGAATCGGTACGGACGCCATTAAAAGCACGGGTGCTGGTGTTGCAATCCGGCACGGAAAAAGTGGCGATCGTATCGCTCGATTTACTATCGCTTACGGATACTTCTGTTGGTGGATGGGATACTTTTAAACAGGGAATGGCCGGAACGATCCCCGCTGAAAAGATCGTGCTCTGCTGTACACATACCCATAGTGCCCCGGAGTCAGGGGGCCTTACCGGTCTTTACCAGACGGATGCTTTTAAAAGCTGGATAAAAAAAATACAAACCAATATACGGGAAGCAACAGAAATTGCTGCAGACAAGATGTTACCCTGTGAACTGTCAGCAGGGGTTTCATTACTGGAAGATCACGCAGTGCAGCGGCGGGTAAAAACACCGGAGGGGATTGTAAATTCGGATTCATTGCAACCCCTTGATAGTGCTATCATGAACGGGCAACCTGTAGACCGGAGGGTTAAATGGCTGCAGTTAAATAATAAAAACCAGCATTGTGTGGCAACTGTGGTGCAGGCTGTTTGTCATCCTGTACACGAAATGTGTATCCCGCGGGTATCGGCTGATTTTCCCGGAGAATTGTGTGCGGCGCTGGAACGCACCGGCAAAAATGGCGTGGCCCTTTTTTTGAACGGTGCGGCTGGTAATATTAATCCTCCTACGGTTTCTATGGGTGCCGCCTATTCAAAAGCGCATGGAATGGCGATGGCTGCTTTGGTAGAAAACGGTTCGGAAATGTTCCTTGAAAGCCCGGCATTTTCCCTGAAACAAATCAATATTCCCTTATCCATCAGAAACGGATCAGGAATTACCAATTCCCTGGATGCTGTTGCCCGTATCAGCCTGATCCACTTCGGCACCTCCCTGGCGGTATTATTTTTGCCGGGAGAAATCTTTGTGGAAACAGCGCTGGAGATTGAAAGACAGTCGCCTTTTGAACAGACCCTTGTTGCGGGATTTTCAGAAAACAATATAGGATATGTACCTACGGTAAAGGCTTTTGAAGAAGGAGGTTATGAAACCGGGCCGGGAAAATGGTCTTTTTTGGAACAGGATGCCTGTGAGCGGATACAGGAAGCTGCTATAGCATTATTACAGCAGCAGTTTTATAAAACAGATGCACTTCTTGTTAAATGATTAAATGTATGCAAGTAAAATATATAATTGGGTTGCTGTTCTGGCTGGGGGCAGGAATGATGGTCAATGCACAGACCGGTAAAAAAAGCATCGCCTACTATGGCAGTGAGCAGAATGATCTGTATGTGCTGTTAAAAGAAGAAGGGTACCCGCTAAAACAATACAAGACACCGGGAGCGGCCATCCGGGCTGCACCCGCAGGGTCCGGTGTGCTGATCACTGCCGTTCATTATCCGGAAATGGATCCTGAGAACCGGATCAGTGAAGCCCTGCTGCACACAGCAGCCTCCCGGGGATTACGGCTGTATGTAGAATATCCGGCGGCATATCCTGGATTGGATATTCCTTCAAAGCCGCTGGAAACACATCTGGAAAGAGGCGTGGTCACAACCGATCTGTTTGGATCAGCCGCACCACGTATGGCCTTGCTGGGCATCCAGAACTGCCATGTATTACCGGTAACGGTTAAGGACCCGTTGATTGTTTTGGCAAAAGTGGTGGGTGTGGACAAAGCAGAACTGGGCCTGGACAGTACCCTTACGTATCCGCTGTTGTTCCGTAAGAACGGGGTGCTGATTGGTACTACTGCGTTCAGTAATTTTAAAACGGGTCGCTATGGGCCGGAACTGCCGGTAAGAAGCGTATTGTCTTATATCGTATCACAACTTACAGGAGCATCAGCAGCTGTTAAACAGTGGAAGCCGGATGTGCGGCCGATGTTTGGGCGGACAGGACAGCTGCCGGCCAATGCCCTGCGCAATAGTATTCAGAAAGGGGTGGAGTGGTATGCAAATGGCAGGTTCTACATTCATCCCGTCTGGAAGAAGGAATGGGAGAAATACGGCAGCGATGGATTAAAACCGGTAGGGCCACCGGTAAGCCAGGATCAGCCCAATGGTGATGGTTCATTGGGTATCCTGGAAGGGCACACGTCCACCATCTACTATGACGGCAGCCAGCAATACCGTTACTGGATGCGTGCGGATGTACAGGGGGAAGCCGGCATGGCACTTGCCGCCGCCGGCCGGTTGCTGCGCAACACGGATTATAAGAACAGGGCAGTAAATATTATTAATTATTTGTTTAAGACGTCCAACCTGCGGGCCGGACCAAAGAGTGATCCGCAGAGTCCGGCTTACGGATTGATCGGGTGGGCCACTACCAATGCCGGTACTTTTTATGGCGATGATAACTCCCGGGCGATACTGGGAGCTTTGGGTGCGGCTGCGTATCTTAAAACAGGTCAGTGGAACAAGGAGCTGGCAGCGGCGATCCTGGCTAATTTCAGAACAACGGGCCGGCAGGGGTTCCGGGGAGAACGGCTGGAAGAAGCGGATATTATAAAAAACGGCTGGCGCTATTATTATAACCGCGACCTGGAACATCCTTCTCCGCATTTTGAATCGTGGATGTGGGCGTTGTACCTGTGGTTGTATCATAAGACGGGGTATCAGCCGCTGCTGGAGCGTACCAAAAAAGCGATTGCCATTACGATGAAGGACTATCCTGATCAATGGAAGTGGGGGAGCAGTCTGCAAACGCAGCGGGCGCGCATGATCCTGCCGCTGGCCTGGCTGGTACGTGTGGAAGATACCCCTGAGCACCGGCAATGGCTGGATGAAATGATCAGGGAGTTACTGAAATACCAGGACAGCTGTGGTATTATCCGTGAAGAGCTGGGCAAAGGCAAAGGGATGTTTAAGGAGCTGAAAACAAACAATGATTATGGTTCAGATGAAGGATCGTTGATTACCAAAAACGGGCAGCAGATCGGTTGTATGCTGTACACCAACAACTTTGCCTTATTCAGTCTGCATGAAGCAGCGCTTGCTACAGGGAATAGGGACTATCTGCAGGCCACGCGGAAGTTATCTGATTTTTTAACACGCATACAGGTACAAAGTAGTAAACACAAAGACCTGGATGGGGCGTGGTTCCGGGCATTTGATTATGGGAAATGGGAATACTGGGCTTCTAACTCAGATGCCGGCTGGGGTGCATGGTGCACGTTAACGGGTTGGATCCAAAGCTGGATCGTAACTACACAAACACAGATTGTGCAAAACCAGAGTTACTGGGACCTGACTAAAAATACGTCGATCGGGGCTCCTGCTCAAAAGTTGATTCATCAGATGCTGGATACAGCCAAACCTTAGTAACATGTTGAAACAAGACGTTGATATAAGAAAGACAGGTGCAGACCTGAAGACACACAAATGGTCTGCATTGAAGATAGTATGGATCTTATGGATCATTTTACTGCTGCCTGATTGTTTACATGCGCAGGCATTGAACAATGATCTTTCGGCGCTTACACAGATACGGCAGGGGCTTACTTCAAAAAGAGTAAGCAGCTACGACCGGTCTGGAGGAACGGATGATTTTATAAAGATCGGGAATAATGAAAAGAAAGTCATTTTTAATGTAGAAGGCGCTGGCATCATCAATCATATCTGGATCACTATGGCGCCGGACCCTGCTGCATTAAGCCGCAATGATATACTCATACGCATGTACTGGGACGGAAAGGAATACCCGTCCGTAGCGGCGCCGATCGGTCCTTTTTTTGGCCAGGGATGGAATGAAGCATATGATTATAATGCTTTGCCACTTTCCGCAAGCGCTGTACAGGGCAGGGCAATGGTTTCCTATTTTAATATGCCTTTTGAAAAGGGCGCCCGAATCGAGATTGAAAACCAGTCCGGCAGAAATATTGATGCCTTCTATTACTACATAGATTATACCGCTATGGAAAAACTGCCGCCGCATACCGGCCGCTTTCACAGCTGGTACAACAGGCAGCTGATGGGCGCTTCAAAAAAAGAAGGAGAAAATGAATGGGGGATATTAGGTAAATCTGGTTACAATAAAACGGGACAGGATAATTATGTGATCGCTGATATAAAAGGACAGGGGCAGTTTGTGGGGGTCAACTATTATGTGCAATCACCTACACCCATGTGGTACGGGGAAGGAGATGATATGATCTATATTGATGGTGCCAAAGAGCCCACATTGCACGGTACCGGAACGGAAGATTATTTTAATACGGCCTGGTGCCCCAAAACAAAGTTTTCAAATGCCTATTATGGTTATCCCAGGGTAAATGATGCTATCGGCTGGATGGGAAGGACCCATTTATACCGCTTTCATATCAATGACCCGCTCTTTTTCAACAGCTCCTTCCGGTTCACGATCGAACATGGACATAATAATGTACTAACGCTGGATCTGGCCAGTGTGGCCTATTGGTATCAGAGCGAAGCAGCACCTGTTGCTGCGATCCCTGATAAGGAAGGACGGAAACCAAAACCATTAATCAATATAGGTGATATACACCGCTGGCGGAATGAATGGCGGAAAAACAAGGGAAATGATCCCGGATTATGGGGGAACGAACAATGAACGCGTATCTTTTTTTTCTTAAGCAGCTAACAATTTTCCGGCGCCTGTCACCTAAACCGGAGGTTGTTGACATGGAGCGGGGGAACAGCTGTCTTCCGGTTTACCGGATCGTATATGCTCTTTTTCTTTTCAATGCACTATTGCCTGCAAAATCGGGTTTCTCCCAGGAAATGATGGACCTCATCAGGATAAAAAAGCACCTGCAATCCAGGCGTGTCAGCAGTTATGACCGGTCGGGGGATAATCATGATAATATACAGCAAATCAAACCCGGCGAAAAACGGACCCTCTTTCAGGTAACCGGTGCGGGCATCATTGATCATATCTGGGTCACAATGGGGCCTGAGCCCGGTGTGCTGAGCCGGAATGATGTGATCCTTAGAATGTATTGGGACGGTAATGATTATCCTTCTGTTGAATCACCCATCGGCCCGTTCTTTGGTCAGGGCTGGAATGAATCTTATCTGTTTACATCGGCGCCTCTGGCTGCTACTCCCGCAAACGGAATGGGCCTGGTAAGCTATTTTGCCATGCCTTTCAGTAAAGGCGCGCGTATAGAAATCGAAAATCAGGCGGATAAGACTATCAATACATTTTATTTCTATATCGATTATATAAAAATGAAAAAACTACCGGCACATGCCGGCCGTTTTCATGCCTGGTATAACAGGCAACTGATGACCTCCGCTGATAGTGTAGAAAATGAACACTGGATGTTTGGTCCGAACAGGCCCAACAAAACCGGCGCCGGTAATTATATAATTGCTGATATTAAAGGCAGGGGGCATTTTGCCGGTGTGAACTATTATGTACAATCACCCACACCTTACTGGTACGGGGAAGGGGATGATATGCTGTTTATTGACAATGACACCTTACCTGCAATGAATGGTACAGGTACAGAAGACTATTTTAATACGTCATGGGGTGCTCCCCAAAAACCTTATGCCACCCCTTATTTCGGGTACGCCAGGGTAAATGAGGATATGGGTTTCCTGGGGCGTACGCATATTTACAGATTCAATATTGCAGATCCTGTTTATTTTAATAAGGCGTTGAAGTTTACAATAGAACATGGCAGCAATAATGTACTGACACTGGATCTGGCCAGCGTGGCTTACTGGTATCAGGATAAGGCAATGAGGGTCCCGGCGATCCCCGGTGCAGCAGCGCGCAGACCCATGCCACTCATCGGGCCGGTAGACATACAGCGCTGGCGGAATGAATGGCGGAAAAATAAGGGCAATGATCCCGGATTATGGGGGGATGAACATTAGCGGCTTTTGTTCATAACAGAATGAAGTAAGCAGGAACCGGTTCAGAAATAGTGAATGCATTGGAGGCTGACTAAAAGTAATGTCACCCTGTATTATTTTGAAGATCAACAATATATAATGCCGTCATCCGATAGCTATCGGATTCGACCGAAGCGAAGCGGAGAACAATTTCACCGAAGGTAAATCTCTATAATAGATGAGATCTCTCCGCGCTCCCGCTGAAAGCGGGTTTGGTCGGGATGACGATTGGATAATTGTCATTTCAATGAGCATAAAAGCAACGCTTTTATGATTGCTGTTAATGACAAGTGTTGTAAGTTATTGGAAATGAATCTACATAAGGAACGTCATTCCGACTTGTTAATTAGGGATCAAAATTAATGAGTAATGACAAGTGGTATCTTTGAAAGAAGCAGGTTACAGCAGCGTAGCCGTCGTATCGATTAGTGTTTTGTACCTCCTGTCGACACTTGCTTCAAAGAATGGTGCATTAATGTTTGGTGATACTGTTTGCAGCAGCATTCCCGTTTGGCACATTGCTTTTTTATTGAACCTCTTTGAGCTGTAACCTGCTTTTTTTAATTAATACTTAAAAAAGTAGTTATGTCAAATTTAGTCAGTTTTGAACAACACAATGCGTGTGCAGCCGCTATAGATATCGGCTCAAAGAAAATCTTCGTTTCCTGTGATGGGATTACGGTTAAAAGTTACGATACTTTTACGTTTAGCTATCGTAAGTGTATTGAAGATCTTAGGAGCCAGCAGGTGAAAAATGTATGTATGGAGGCTACAGGCGTCTACTGGATTGCGCTGCCTGAGCTGCTGGAGCAAGCCGGTTTCTGTGTATGCCTGGTAAATCCCAAAGAGGTAAAGCAGGTAAAAGGTCGGAAGACAGATGTTGCGGATGCCTGTTGGATGCAGAAAATGTTTAGTGCAGGATTGGTACGGCAAAGCTATATACCGGCCGGTAGATTGAAAGAACTCCGGATGCTAATGCGGGAGCGGGAAGATATTATCAGTATGGGCAGCAGTTATGTAAATAAAATGCAGAAGGCATTAGAGTTGATGAACATCAAATTGACGGAGGTTATTTCTCAGATTACTGGTGTCAGTGGTATCCGTATGATAGAGGCGATCCTTAGAGGGGAAAGGGACGGAAAGGTATTATTAAGCCTGTGTCACAAAAGTATAAAAGATAAAAAGGCAGACGAGGTATTGATGGCCTTAGAAGGCAACTACAATGAAAGCTGGCTGTTCTTGTTGGAACAGAACCTCAGGCTTTGGAAAATTCATGAGCAGCAAATACTCATAGTAGATCAGCGTATGGAAGTGTTGCTTTCTTTTCTGGAGCAAGGTAGTTCATTTGTAGCGCCGGTACATAAGGAGAAGCCCGTACGCCATCATAAGCCAATGATTAAGGATTTAAATCAAAAATTGCTCAATATATACGGTGTAGATGCGGGCTGTCTGCCGGGAGTAACCAACTATTCTATGTTGAAGCTGCTGGGAGAAACAGGTACCGATCTGAGTAGATTTCCTACGGAAAAGCATTATGTAAGCTGGTGCGGGCTTTCCCCTGATCATAACCAAAGCGGCAGCCGCAGCAGGAAAGCAAAAATGAAAAACAGTTCCAGAGTGGGCCAGATATTCAGGGAGATCGCACAATCGCTGCTCAATAGCAAACATATAGCCATTGGAACATTTATACGCAGAATACGCGCCAGGAAAGGTCCCGCAATTGCAATAAAAGCAGGAGCCAGAAAAATTGCTATTGCATTTTATAACTTACTGACTAAAGGGACAGCTTATTTAGAACAAGGAGCTGCTAAATATGAACAGCAATTAAAGCAACGCGAGCAACAGTATTTATTGAAACTGGCTACAAAACACAACTTGAAATTAGTTGAAATATAGTGCATTACATATCTTGTCATTGGCACCGAATGGAGCAGAGCGGAATGAGCGGAGGAATCTCTCTGAGAATACAGAGATCCCTCGGCTGCGCTCGGGATGACGATTAAAAAAAATTTGTCATCCGAATGAACTTAAATGCAATGTTTTTATGGTTGCCTCACCATGACATTCGTTTTTGATAACAGCAGCTTACCCGTCATATCATGAGCATAGTTAAGGGTTGCTGCGGTAATTTGGAATAATTTTAATAAAAAAGCTCCGGGCATATTAACAATGCTCATCAGTAAAAATTAAAAAATGAAAAAAGTTATCATCATTATTGTATTGCCTTTGGCCCTTTTTATAAGCTGGCTGGCCTGTGCAAAAAGCAGTGCCCCGAAACAATACACAGCACCGGTCTCTTCTTTAAGGGATAGCCTGTTTTATAACCCTTTGCTGCCTTCAGGAGCAGACCCATGGGTATATAAAAAAGGAACCGTCTTTTATTATATGGCCACGAACGGGGTGAATATTACGATTTTGAAAACAGCAGCCATTTCGGCATTGGCACAGGCACCGGCAAAAACAGTATGGTCACCACCAGCCAGTGGCCCTGATTCAAAAAATATCTGGGCGCCGGAATTGCACTATCTGAATCAAAAATGGTACCTGTATTATTCCGCGGGCGCCTCGGCAGACCTGTCCACCCAACGTTGTTTCGTTCTTGAAAATACTGCTGATGATCCGCTGACAGGGCAATGGACCGCCAAAGGAAAAATAGGCGATCCGGATGCCGATTATTTTTCAATCGACGGCTCTGTTTTTGAGTACAACGGAAAGCTCTATTTTATATGGAGCGGGACGGCTTCCGGTAAAGATAATATTCAGCGGATCTATATTGCAGAAATGAAAAATCCATGGACGCTTAAAACTCATCGTATCCAGATTTCAATGCCGGAATACAGTTGGGAAAAAACAGGTGGCCAGGTAAATGAAGGGCCGGAAGCGCTGATCGGTCCATCCGGCGATCTCTTTATCATTTTCTCCGTGAGCCAGTGCGCAACGGATGATTATGGATTGGGCCAGCTGCGGTTAAAGACCGGAGGCGATCCGCTAAACCCGGCAGACTGGATAAAAAAACCAGTTCCTGTTTTTTCAAAGAGTATCCGGAATAATGTATTTGGCCCGGGACACAATGGTTTTTTTAAATCAAAGGATGAGCAGGAAGACTGGATCATCTATCATGCCAATAATGCTTCCGGCCAGGGTTGCGGCGGTACAAGAAACCCGCGGATACAAAAGTTTACCTGGAATGCGGATGGATCACCCCGTTTTGGTGAACCCGCAGCTGTGGCACAAAAACAAACAAAACCATCAGGAGAATAATTCAACAAAAAAAGTAGTATAAAAAATGATCCGGTATATCAAAAAAGGGAAATCAGATGCGGAGCTGAAAGCCGCGGAGACGAAAATTAAAGAAACTGTTGAGCAGATTATTAAAGATATTGAAGAACAGGGTGATGCTGCAGTGCGCAGTTATTCTGAATCATTTGATCAGTGGGCACCCTCAGCTTTCCGGCTTACAAAAGACGAGATCCGGCAAATCATTAATCGTGTTCCTCAGCAGCAGATCGATGATATTTTATTTGCTCAGGAACAGATCCGGCATTTTGCAGAACAGCAACGATCTGCCATAAAAGACATCGAAGTGGAAACGTTGCCCGGTGTGTTTTTAGGGCACAGGAACATTCCGGTAAATAGTGTTGGCTGTTATATTCCCGGAGGCCGTTACCCGATGATCGCTTCTGCACACATGAGTGTGTTAACAGCCAAAGTGGCCGGGGTAAACAGGGTGATTGCCTGTACACCAGCCGCCCGGGGAGCGATTCCAGAAGCAACGGTCTGCGCTATGCATTTTGCCGGAGCCGATGAAATTTACATACTGGGGGGCGTTCAGGCATTAGCTGCTATGGCCATTGGTACCGCCTCCATAAAACCTGTAGATATGATTGTTGGCCCAGGTAATGCGTACGTAGCCGAAGCCAAGCGGCAACTGTTTGGAAGAGTAGGAATTGATTTACTGGCAGGGCCCACTGAAGTATTGGTGATCGCTGATGAAAGCACGGATGCAGAACTGGTCGCCTGTGATCTGCTGGGGCAGTCGGAACATGGTCCCACTTCGCCGGCTGCATTAATTACGACCTCTGAAAGAATTGCGAAAGAAACGATCAGTGAAATAGAGCGTCAACTTAAAACACTGCCTACGGCGGCTATCGCCGGTGCCGCCTGGCAGGAGTACGGCGCGGTCATCCTTGTAGATAACTACGAAGAGGCGTTACAGGCAGCCGATGAACTGGCCTGTGAACATGTTGAGGTGCTGACAAAAGATCCTGATTATTTTTTGGAAAAGATGACAAACTACGGAGCTTTGTTCCTGGGCCCGGAAACAAATGTAGCATACGGTGATAAAGTGATCGGCACCAATCATACCCTACCTACACGAAGAAATGCAAGATTTACAGGAGGTTTATGGGTGGGTAAATTTTTAAAAACCTGTACGTATCAGCGCTGCACGCCGGAAGCGAGTGCCCTTATAGGAACCTATGCAATGCGTTTGTGTGAATTAGAAGGTTTTGCAGGTCATAAAGAGCAGGCCGCTTTAAGAGTAAGACGGTATCAGAAAAAATAAATTCATCAAACAGCCAGTACAACATGATACAATGGGTAAACTATTTAGTGATTTGCTGCTTTTGCCTGTTAGGTTCTGTAGCAGCACAAAATGTAAAAAAAGAGCTTTTGCCGGAAGTGCCTGCAGGGTATGATGCTTTCAGGATGTGGCAGCTATTGCCGCAGCAGCGTATTGGCGTAAGGGCCTATATGCGTAGTACCTACGACCGGGGCGGTGGATCAGCAGATGCATCAAATTTTCTGTTTATGAAAAAGGAAGATGAAAATGTGACCCTGGATGTAAAAGGCAATGGTGTTTTATATTTTTTCCGGGCGAATCACTGGCATGGCAGTCCCTGGCATTTTATAGTTGACGGAAAAGATAATAGCGTGTCAGAAACGGCGACGGCCGATCCGGTGGATGCAGTAAAGAAATATACTTCTACAGCTTTTATTCCCGGAAAAGCATTACCCCCACCGCTGGCCTGGACCTGGGGCAGCACCAAAGGGGCAGACCTGATATGGGTGCCCATGCGTTTTAAAGATTCGGTTCAGATTGCCTATTCGCGCACATTTTATGGAACCGGCTACTATATTTATCATCTGTATGCAAATCCTGAGGCACTGTCCTGTTCACCGGAATCATGGAATAGCAATCAGCTACCGGACCGGGATGTGACGGATCTTATAAACCGTGCCGGAACAGATATTGCCCCGAAGCATATTAAGAAACGCAGCGGCACGGTGCAGCTCGATAAGCAAACAGTAAAAATCGCACAGATCCGGTCTGCCTTATCGGTTGTAAGAGCAGTTAAATTGACCCTTCCCTTAGATCAGGCAGAAGTTCTGGAACGGGC
Source organism: Niabella ginsenosidivorans (assembly GCF_001654455.1). Lineage (NCBI taxonomy): Bacteria > Pseudomonadati > Bacteroidota > Chitinophagia > Chitinophagales > Chitinophagaceae > Niabella > Niabella ginsenosidivorans. Next base: position 3,239,345 of record NZ_CP015772.1, on the reverse strand, counting down.
GCGGCTGCGGATAACCTGGGATGACCGGCCCTATGCATCTGTTGATGCACCCCTTTGCTTGTTTTTTGGTGCAGGCACTTTTTTTAACAGGGATAAGAAAGAATATCTCGTAAAAGGATTGCCGGTAAATGTCCGTTATGATTATGCACAGAACAAAATAACACTGGCCTGTTATTACCCGATGCCTTTCTTTCAATCGGCTCAATTTGAATTAACAGATATTCCTGCCAATGCTGCAAAGATCAGCTATGAGATCCGCTATGAAAACAAACCCGGTCTTTTACCAGGTTCCAGCAGTTATTTTCACGCAACGTATCAGGATTTTCCAAAACCTGCATATGGTCAGGATCTTGTATGGCTGGATACAAAGGGGATCGAAGGGCAGCAGGATTGGTCCGGAAGTTTTATGGGCACCTCCTTTATCTTTTCGCACAATGCAGAATTGCATACGTTAGAAGGAGATCCCCGTTTCTTTTTTGATGACAGCCAGACACCACAGGCATATGGCACCGGTACGGAGGAGTGGGCCGGTGGTGGTGATTACTGGGGTGGTGAAAATATGACGCTGCCCTTTGCCGGGCATCCCTGCGGGGCAACAGAAAGAAAGACGGCCGTCAATAAAAAAGACCTGATCCAATCGGCCTATCGTTTTTTATGGGCGGACCTTATGCCCTTTGGGAAACGGGCAGTCATCCGTTTTGAACATAGTGAAAATGTTTCAGAAGAACATTATGAAAGCGTCTGTTACTGGTACGGATTACCGGCTCCTTCTTTAATAAAAACAGATTCACTGGATATTGGAAACACTACCGATGAACAGGTGCATCAATACCGGTCACCCCGGGCTTCAGCGGTGCAATCAGTTACATCCAGGTACGAATGGGGACCGGATACCTATCCCGCGCATGCATGGGGCTATGATCTTTCAAAACGAGCGGACTACAGAGAGCTGATCGGGAAAGAAATTTACCCCGCGCAAACCAAAGACGGCCGCATTACAAATGGTATTTCTGAGTTTACCGTGCATATCCGGAAAGATAATAGAGGCGTTCTGCTGCGCCGGACACTGGATTACAGTTATCCCAACCAGACAGCCGAAGTATTTGTTGCTCCCGTTCCGGATGATAAGAACTTAAAAGAGCCAGATTGGAAAAGAGCCGGTACCTGGTATCTTGCAGGTGCCAACACCTGGGTTGATTCAAGACCCAAAGAAGAGCTGGGCGCCCGTAAATATGTGGTGAAAACCTCCGATCGGCGTTTCCGGGATGATGAATTCCTGATACCGGCAGCATTAACGAAAGATTGTTCTGCCATACGCATACGGATCCGGTTCATTCCTGATCATAAGGAATTGTACCCGGGTACACCCTTTCCCAATAAGAGTGCCTGGAGTGAAATGGACTATCAGGTTTATAGCTATATATTACCCCATTTTGCCTTAAACAAAAAATAATGAAGTACATAGGGTGCATCCTTCTGTTTTTGCTGCTATCGTTTTACGCAAAAAGCGCGATAAGATTACCTGATGTGATTGGCAATAATATGGTTTTACAGCAACAGGCCGATGTAAAATTATGGGGATGGGGAGCACCCGGTGAGCAGATCAGTGTTACCACTTCCTGGGATCAGAAGACCTATCCTGTAGTGACCACGGATGGTAATGCCGACTGGCAACTGGTGATTCATACACCGGCCGCCGGGGGACCTTATCAGTTGATACTGAAGGGCGCCAATACCATCACGCTCACGGATATAATGATCGGTGAAGTCTGGGTTTGTTCCGGGCAGAGCAATATGGAAATGTGTGGCAACTGGGGGTTGAAAGATATACAGCAGGAGTTGCCGCATGCAGACAATGCAGGTATCCGTTTTTTCAGGATCGCAAAGGCAACAGCCGCTTCGCCACAGAAAAACTGTAACGGGCACTGGGAATCCTGCGACAGCAACAGCCTGAAGGCATTTAGTGCGGTAGCTTATTTTTTTGGAAAGCAACTCAATAAGGATTTGCACGTACCTGTCGGGTTGATTGAAGCGGCCTGGGGGGGGACTGCTGCAGAGGTCTGGACGCCTGAAGCAGTTATCACCAACGATCCTTTTTTAAAAGCAGCGGCAACAAAAATTGAAGCAAATGGTCAGTGTCCGAATCTTCCGGGATATGCCTATAATGGGATGATTGCGCCCATCAGTAATTTTAGTGTGGCTGGTACGATCTGGTACCAGGGTGAAAACAATACGGTTAATGCCTATGCATACAGGCGGTTGTTTACTGCAATGATCGATGCATGGCGGAAGACCTGGCAGTACCAGATGCCTTTTTATTTTGTACAGATCGCGCCCTATAAATATGCACGTGAAAATACCGGTGCTTTATTACGGGAGGCGCAGACAGAGAGTGCTGCTTATCCGCATACAGGAATGGTGGTTACAACCGATCTTACATCGGACGTGCACAACGTACATCCGGCCAACAAACACGACGTAGGGCAGCGGCTGGCCAACTGGGCTTTGGGCGATCATTACCGGTTGCCCGGTATCATTTATAAAAGCCCTGTAATAAAAACCTGGCACATTCAGAAGGATAAAGCCGTAATCGAAGTTGCAGATGCCGCTGGCGGGCTGGTCATAAAAGGCAAGCAACCTTCCGCTTTACTGATAGCGGGGGCCGACCGTATTTTTTATCCGGCAACAGCAGTAGTAAAAGACAACATCATTGAGGTACAGAGTAAAAAGGTGGCACGCCCTGTTGCGGTGCGTTATGGATTTTCGGATACAGGGATCGGCAATATTTTCAATAAAGACGGCCTTCCTCTGGTTCCTTTCAGAACAGATCGCTGGCCTGTTCCAATAATAAGCCAATAGGAGTTTTAATGTTATTGCATGGATCTGATAGATTTTTTTTGAAAAAAAAGAAAAAATATTTATGTTTGCTTAAACGATTAAAACTGAAACCCTGATATTCTGATAGCTGTTACAAAGAAGAAAGCGAATATAATGATTGACTTGGCCTGTTTATGAGTTCTGGGTTATAGTTGTTTAAACGATTAAGCTTCCGGAAAGGAAGCAGGGTGAAGATTGTTTTCCATTTATTCAATTATATTTTATGAACCAAAAAAACCACATTTCCCCTGGTTGTTTGCAACTTTGTTATTGGCTTGTTTTCTGTATGATTGCTTTGCTGATCATTCACCAGCCGGTATGGGCGGCAACTAAAAAGGCGGCGTCTTTCCCAGGCAATAACACCTTTTTTTTTCAGGATACGATCCCTGAAAAAAGCTGGGTATTAAAAGGGACTATAACGGACGAAACCAAAAAACCAATACCCGGAGCTTCTGTTAATTTCACCCGGGCAGGCGCCCGCAGTACGCTTTCTGATCTGAACGGAAATTTTATGGTTGAAATGCATAATGAATCCGACACGTTGGAAATTTCCTTTGTAGGGTACCTTACCCAAAAGATAGCTCCCGGCAATCTGAACAATATTGCCATTACAATGCACCCCGATGAGGCCTCCCAGAAAATGAACGAAGTGGTGGTGGTGGGGTATGGAACCCAAAAGAAACTTACGGTAACCGGCGCCGTGTCAGAGGTACAGGTGGCACAGTTACAGCAGGTAGCAGCACCTTCATTATCTAACGCTATTGGTGGAAAATTACCGGGGATCATTACCCGGCAAAGCAGCGGGGAACCGGGGTACGATCAGGCGCAGGTTTTTATACGGGGTGTGGCCACATTTACAGGAAGCCAGGCCCCGCTGGTGTTGGTAGATGGCGTGGAAAGGGATATGAATAATATTACTACTGAGGAAATTGAAAGTTTTACCATATTAAAAGATGCATCAGCAACTGCCGTATACGGGGTAAGAGGCGCTAACGGGGTGATTCTGATTAATACCAAAAAAGGAAAGATCGGTAAACCCGCAATTACCTTAAGAACCGAGGCCGCACAGCTGACCTCTCTTCGCCTGCCGGAGTATATTGATGGAACACAATATGCGGGCCTGCTGAATGAAGCATTGGAACATGTAGGGCTGGCCCCGCAATATACGCCGGAAGATTTGCAGAAGTATGCAGATGGCAGCGACCCTTATTTTCATCCGAATATAGACTGGACCAATACGATCCTGAAAAAGCATACTTATCAGACTATGAACAACCTGAGCGTTTCCGGAGGTACCGAAATTGTAAAGTATTATACGAATGTAGGTTTTCTGCTGCAATCCGGAATTTATAAAACGGATGGCCTGAATCAGTACAACACCAATGCAAATGTAAAGCGGTATAATTTCCGTTCGAATATTGATGTGAATCTTTCAAAAAGTCTGAGTATGACTGTAGGTCTGGGTGCGATCATTCAGAATGGCCATTATCCCGGGTCAAGTGCCCCGGATATTTTCAGTTCTCTTGGCGTGATTTCCCCCATTCAATATCCTGTTACCAATCCGGACGGATCTGTTGCCGGTGGTGCCTCCTATCTGGGCAGAAATCCCTGGGCGCTTGTTACTCAGCATGGTTATTCCGATCAGGCCAGGCATACACTGCAAAGTACTTTTGGTGTAAAATGGGATTTGTCCCGGTTGGTTACAAAAGGATTAAGCATTAACGGAAAATTTGCTTATGACTACTACAATTTTAGTGGCATTAACCGGATCAAGGATTATGAAATAAAACAATACCTGGGAAAGGATGAGGCCACCGGAGAAGACCGGTATAATGTTGTCCGGGAAGGAGGCACACTGGGCTATGCCCCGTTCACATCTGGTAATAACCGGAATTCCTATATTGAAACTACTGTGAATTATCAAAGAACATTTGCCGGCAAACATGACGTAAATGGCCTGTTGTTGTTCAACCAGAATGAGTATACTAATTTGGTTGCAGATGGTTCTATTAATGGACTGCCTTACAGAAGAAGAGGCTACGCGGGAAGAGCAACATATGCTTATAATAACCGCTATCTTGTCGAGTTTGATTTTGGGGTTAATGGTTCAGAAAATTTTCCTCCCGGAAAACGTTTTGGTTTTTTCCCTTCCGTTTCTGCCGGCTGGATCGTTTCTAATGAAAAATTCTGGAATACAGATGTGATCAATCAATTAAAGATCCGTGGTTCTTATGGTAAAGTCGGAAATGATCAGATAGGCGGTACCCGTTTCCTGTACCTGACCCGGGTCACTAAAAATGCCAATACTTATTGGTTCGGTTCCAGTCAGCAGGCATTTCCGGGATATGATGAAGGCCAGATCGGCGTACCGGATATTACCTGGGAATCTTCTCTGAAAAAGAATATAGGAGCAGACATCAGCCTGTTTAGCAGCATAATTCAATTACAGGTAGATGCCTTTCATGAAAGAAGAACAGGTATATTAATGCAACGGCAAACGATTCCCTTTGTGTCAGGTTTTTTCCCCTGGATCATTCCCTATGGCAACCTGGGTGAAGTAAAAAACAAGGGAATAGATGCAAGTCTGAAAATCCAGAACAAACCGGCAGGTGATGGCGTTTATTATTCCATCATAGGTAATTTTACCTATGCACATAATGAGGTGATTGAAAATGACGAGCCGGTAAAGCATGTACCGTACCAATCAGGCAAAGGCCATCCTATCGGGGCTCCTTACGGATTACAGGCAATCGGTCTTTTTCAGAATCAGGAAGAGATTGACCAGAGCCCGCTGCAGCAGTTTGCCAGTACTGTTTACCCGGGAGACATCCGGTTTATGGATGTAAATGGAGATGGGGTGGTAAATGCTGATGATTATATGTATCTGAACGGGTATCCCCGTACGCCCGAAATTGTGTATGGTTTTGGAGGCACTGTAGCCTGGAAAGGGGTGGATTTGAGTGCGTTTTTTTCAGGCGCCGCAAGAACCAGTATCTTTATAGTAGGTCCGTCTATATATCCTTTTTTAAGAGGGCCGGGTAGTTATAATATACTGGAGGAATATTATAACAACCGGTGGACGCCCGATAATCCGGATGCGCGTTATCCGGCAGCCACGCCTACTAATAATTCCAATAATTTTCAGAATTCTTCGCAGTATCTGAGAAATGCGGCCTATCTGCGGTTAAAAAATGCAGAAGTTGGGTATAGCTTTCCTCCGGGATTGATAAAGCGATACCGCTTGAGTGCTTTGAGGATTTTTATCAATGGAACCAACCTGCTTACGTTTGATCACCTGAAGTTCCTGGATCCGGAATCCAATAATGGTACCAATAATGGAGATGGCAGTAACCTGGGTATGTACCCGCTGCAACGTTCCCTGAATTTTGGATTACAAATCAATTTTAATTAGTGCATTAAAAATATAAGAATGAGAAAAAAATGCTTACTCATCATCATTACTGCATGCATGCTGGTTTCCTGCAAGCGGTATCTGGACAAAACCCCTGATGAAGATCTTACATTAAAAGATGTGTTTACCAATCGTCTTTATACACAGGCCTTTCTTACTTCCATGTATGCAGGGCAACCCTGGGATATCAACCCCGTTGATCCACCCAACCATGCACCCTGGACGGGATCTTCTGATGAGATGGAGATCACATATCCCGGTAGTTATGTGCATTACATGAACAGAGGCGGCTGGAACGCGCAGAATATTTTGGATTGCTGGCAGTTTGCCTACCAAACAATACGGAAAGCGGATCTGTTCCTGGAAAATATTGATCAACTACCCCTGCAGGAAGGATATACACAGGAAGACAAAGATCACTGGATCGGAGAAGCCCGATTTTTAAGAGCGTATGATAATTTTTGTGTGTTCCGGCTGTATGGCCCGATGCCGATAATGGATATGGCAATGAACCCCAACGATGATTTCAAGAATATCGGCCGCTCCACCATTGATTCCTGTGTAGACTATATTGTAAAAGATTGTGATGTGGCTGCAGGATTATTGCCAATTACGGTAACCAGCGATAAATTAGGCAGAGCCACCAGGGCGGCTGCACTGGCACTAAAGGCCAGGGTATTATTATATGCTGCAAGCCCGTTATTTAACGGGAATGCAGATTTTAAAGACTTTAAAAGCCCTGATGGAAGAGCACTTTTCCCGCAGGCCTTTGATGCCGGTAAATGGAAACTGGCAGCAGATGCTGCCAAAGCCTGTATTGATGCCTGTGAAAGCGCAGGATATGGTTTGTACACGGCACCAGGTAATGATCCTGTGGAAAACTACACCAACCTGTTTTTGCAAAATAATAATAAAGAAGTGCTTTGGGCAATGAATTTCCAGGCCTTTCAGCACCTGGAGCGTTGTTCCAGTCCTATAAGTTATGGAGGCTATTCCATTTTATCGGTATCACAGCAATTAATAGATGCTTACCGGGACACACTGGGCCGCAGCATGATTACAGGGTACAATGCGGATGGTTCTCCTGTCATTAATACGGCCACAGGTTATACAGAGAATGGTTTTGCTGCCGGAGCTGGTAAATACTGGGAAGCAGGTGTAAGTAATATGTATATAAACAGGGAACCCCGTTTTTATGCCAGCATTCATTATTCCGGCGCTAAATGGAAAGGGTCGGCCATACAAATGTATTTTTCAGGTAAAGATGGGGCTTCTAAAAATACTACGGATTTCTCCAAAACCGGGTATGTACTGAGAAAATTTGCCAACCCACTGATCAATATTCAAACCAACACGGGATGGGATCTGAAAACTTTTATAATCTTCCGTTTAGGAGAACAATATTTAAATTATGCGGAGGCACTGAATGAAAGTCAGGGACCAGTTACAGACGTTTACAAATATGTAAATGCCATAAGAAACCGTTCCGGGCTGCCGAACCTTTCAACCGGCCTTACTAAAGATCAGATGCGTGAGCAAATATGGCTGGAACGCAGAATAGAACTGGCGTTCGAGGGGCACCGGTATTTCGATTGCCGGCGATGGAAGATTGCAGCCAAAACCAACAATGGCAACCTGTATGGGCTGAGCATTAACAACGGTACCTCGCAACAGGACCCTTCTTTTTACAAACGCGCTGTTGCAGACAAACGGATTTTTGTTGCACCCAGAGATTACTTCTGGCCCGTGCCGCAATCAGAACTGGATAAAGACCCCAACCTTTTACAAAGCATGTATTGGTAACAGCTAAACATAGTTCGTCAATTATCTGGATGATAAAATAAATGATTATAAAATGAAAAATAAAACAGGTTTTGTCATTATGTGTATAGCCGCATTGCTTGCATCCTGTGATAAATATCATAGTGGTATCAGTGATCCTGCTGCTTATAGTAATGTATACATGCCGCGGGCCGTGGTGAATAATCCTTATATAACGGGGCTTCCGCTGGCAGATACTACATACACGTTTCCTTATAGCGCATATCTGGGTGGGCCACTAACGGAAGGCAAGGATTTAACAATCCGCTTTGATGTTAACAAAGCGCTGGTGGATAGTTTTAATCTCCGGCACAATACCACGTATGAACTGTTGCCGGCCGGAAGCTACCAGTTTGAGAAAACCGCAGTCATCTCTTCCGGTCAGCGATCAACTCCTGCGCTTACCCTGCATATTAAAACAGGGGATGTCAACCCCTTTCAGGCGTATATGCTGCCCCTTGGTGTTACAGATGCAGATGGACAAAAAATCAACAAAACCAATGGCACTACTTACTATATTTTTACCCGTTCTTATATGGCAGCTATTGAAGAGCGCCAACAAGCACTGTCTCTGGGTGATGCTTTGGACTGGAATGATAAAAACAGGATCATAATGGCACGTGGTACGCAGAACACCCTGGTGGTGCGCTATAAAGACAACACGGTTCATGTATACACACCCAATGCAGATGGCACTTTTGCCCCTGAATCCAGATTGCTTACTGAAACCTGGCCTCAAATAAAATGGCCTGATGCGGAAAACCTGTATTATATAAATGAAACCGATGCGGTAATCCGGAATACGCCCTATTGGGCCGGACTGTTTTATATGCAATGGAAGCCCGACCTTACTATGCAAAATGCCAGTCCGGAATGGACTCAGTGGTGGCTGGGCGATTTCTGGGATAAGTATACAACGATTATACCGTTTAAAAACTATTTCTTACTGGTAGACAAGAGTACTGGTGATTTATTACGGCAACCACTGCTTTCAAGAGTTGAAGCAGCCAAAACCACCGTGGGAACGGGGTTTGCTAATTACAGGCAGGTGCTGGCATGGGGTGATTATTTACTGGCACTGGAACAGGAAGGAAATTTATGGTTATACAAAATGGCCGCCGATGCAGTTCCGGGAGATAAAATACTGGTTGGTACCGGCTGGAACCAGTATGAAAAAATAGCAGTGATAGGCAAGGATATATTGGCGCTGGATACACAAGGAGATGTATATCGTTATAAATTTGACCCAACGCCGTATCTCCATTAATGATACAATGATATTTGCCAAACGCGGTTTATAAAATATAAAGCAGCCGGATATTATGAAAAAGTATTTCTTATACGATAAATAAAAAAATAATTAACTGAATAAAAACAAGAACCTATCGTTATGAAATTTTTAATAAAGCCCTTACTTGTTTTTCTGAATGTACATTGCCTGTTTTTTGCAAATGCAAATTCGGATACTATTCAACGCAATATGGATACATGGCTGGTCAGCTCCCTGCAACGTGTATTCCCTCAATCTCCTGTAAAAACAACTCCGGAGCTGGAGATCCTGGCAGCGCGGAGCGGACGCGTTTCTTTCCAGGTCGCTTTTCATAGTAATATGAAAGATCAGACTCACATTTCCTGTAATGTAGAAAATGCCGCAGAAGTGAATCCGCAGGTGCGATTGGTAGGGCTGGTTCCCATGCCGCATTTTAACACAGATGTTAGCAAAGAAGAACTGGATGGAACAGGTTATTTACCAGGCTGGCTGCCCGATCCTCTGTACCCTGTAAACAAAACAGAAGCCAATCCATTTGAAAGCCGCTCGTTCTGGATTACCCTTCATATTCCTGCAACGCTGGCCCCGGGCATACACCGCTACCCGGTACGGCTGACCTGGCAGGAAGGCAGGGAAGAAAAGAGCAGCACATTGTATGTAAATGTAAGAGTGGGCTCTTTAGTCATTCAGCCGAGGAAGGACTTTCATGTAACGCACTGGTGGCGCGGGGAAGCGATCTCCTTACAATATAAGACAAAGCTATTTGACGAAAAGTGGTGGCAATTAACGCGTGCCTGCATGAAAAACCTGATTGAACATGGTAACGATGTGGCGTTTATCCAGAATTTTTTTGAATTAAGGGCCGTCTTTCAACAGCCCTGCCAGATGCTGATCGTAAAGGAACCCAGCCCCGGCAGGTATGAATTTGACTGGTCCCTGGTAAAACGGTTTGTAGCCATGTGCAGGGAACTGGGATATAAAAAGTTTGAGTGGGCGCATCTCTGGTTATACTGGGGGGTACAGAACGCCATGCATATTTACAAAAAAGAAGGGGATGCATATCGCCTTTTGTGGGATGAAAACCTTCCGGCAACATCCGGCATTTATATTAATTTTTTAAAGCAGTACCTGCCCAGCCTGCATGATTTTTTGCTAAAGGAAAATATGTTGAATGATTCGTATTTCCACCTATCAGATGAGCCCTGGTCGGAACACATAGATAATTATAAAAAAGCAAGGGATATCCTGCGCCGGCTGGCACCCTGGATGAAGGTGATGGATGCTTTAAGCGACGTACGTTATGGAAGGGAGCACCTGACCGACATCCCTGTGCCGATCATCAGTTCCGATGAAGCTTACCGGAAAGAAAATATTCCGCATTGGGTCTATTTCTGTACCGGCCCCCGCAATAAGTGGCTGAACCGGTTATATGATACACCTCTGGCTAAAATACGCATGAGCGGCTGGCTGTTTTATCGTTTAAAGGCGCAGGGATTTTTACACTGGGGATATAATTTCTGGTATAAGCTGGATCGCGAAGAAGCCGGCGATCCTTTTACAGAAGGAGCCGCCTATGCCTATCCCGGCATTGCAGCCGGTGATCCCTTTGCCGTTTATCCCGGTCCTGACGGACCTTATGATTCCATACGATGGGAAGTATTTTCAGAATCCTTACAGGACTATGCGATCCTGCAAACAGCAGGCGTTCAACCGGATGATGTATTGCTTTCCGCCCTTCATTCTTATGAAGATTTTCCAAAAAGCGAGCAATGGATCAATGAAGCGTTAAAAAAAGTGTTCAATAAGGATCAATAGCCCGTTTCCCAATACCGGCTTTTATCTTAAGCAATGTTAAGGGTATCTATTTCCGTTTTGTAAAATCATCGTTAACAGCTCATTCACCCCACGTGTTTTTGGGAAATACTGAAAACATACATATATCTCAGTCATGTAACCTTCCGCATAAAAGATATAAAAATTCAATTAAGAAAGAATGATGACCGATATAAAAAACAGATACTTTCGAACATGGGCAATCATCATGGCAATAAATATGGTAAGTTTAACCACTGTTGGGCAAAAGACAACTTACCGCTATGTTCCGGTAATCGATGGCAATTGGTGGACAATTACCACTAATCCCGATCTTGGTAAATACACCTCTCCCAAACAGGAACCTGTAGATTTTGGAGTTTGGCAGGCAGCAGATGGTACCTGGCAATTATGGTCGTGCATACGCGGTACCAGAGTGGGAGGAAATACACGTTTATTTTTTGGCTGGGAAGGGAAAAATATCACCGATACCAATTGGTCACCCAAAGGAATAACTATGATGGCGGATACGACCGTGGGTGAAACTAAGGGCGGCCTGCAGGCTCCCTATGTATTTAGTGAGCGAAATAGATATTATATGTTTTATGGCGACTGGAATCATATCTGTCTGGCCACAAGCACTGATGGAAAAAATTTTAAGCGTGCTTTGAATACAAAAGGTACCCCTGCGCTGTTTTCCGGCAACATGGCAAATACCCGCGATCCAATGGTGATAAAAATTGATCATACCTATTATTGTTATTATAGTGCACATTTATTAAAAGACGATCCGGCTATTGCTATAAAGTCGGCGGTATATTGCCGGCAGTCGGCGGATATGCAAACCTGGAGTGAACCTGTAATTGTTTCAGACGGTGGTTCACCGGCCAAACAAACCAGCTGGTACGGTGGTGCATCTGAGTGCCCTTTTGTAGTTAAAATAGATCATCAATACGTGCTTTTCCGTAATCAGAATTATGGCAAAAATGCTTTAAATACACAATATTCATCGCCCAACCCGCTGGATTTTGGTATTGATAATGACCGGTATCAGGTGGGGCAGTTAGCGGTAGCAGCTCCCGAGATCATTAAAGTAAATAATCAATATTATATCATTGCACTTAAACCGGATTTGAACGGCATGCAGGCAGCCAAATTACGATTTGTAAAAGAAGCGGCAAAATGAAAACAACAGCGATCATTATATTTTTTATGCAGCGCTTTTTTTGGCCGGCAGCACAGGTGCGCACTATTTCATCACCCAATGCCCAATGGGCAGCGGCATGAGTAAAAGCCTGGCCGGTGTGCGCTATGCTATTTATTGGCCACTTGTCAACAGCCACGGATTTGGTAAATGTGAAACTGAAAGCAGTAAACCGTACCCGGAAGTAGTGCACGGAGTTGATTCCGGTAAACCGGATCCTCATTACAGGAACAGCTGCACAACTGAGTTAATTAATAATATGAGCAAGATATTTTTAGCAGCAGGTTTTGTTTTGCTTTGCTTGAATAAAGCAGGGGCACAAAATGAAGGGCCTGAAAAACCCCTGATTGCCGGAGCCTGGGTCCATATTTTTGATCCCAATGATACCCGGTCAAAAGAAGATACAACCTGGTACACAAATGATCATACGTTTATCAGGGATCGTAAGGGCATCTGGCATGCATATGGCATTATTGGACATCACCCGGTACGGCCCTGGGGCGGGGAAACAAAATTTTTTCATATTACCGCACGGTCGCTCACCCAGCCCACATGGGAAGACCATGATTATGCCCTTACGGCAAAAGAAGGAGCAGAGCGGGTATTGTGGGCACCCTATGTGTTTTACGAAAAAGGTCTTTATCATATGTTCTATAATATAGGGAATTTGCAGCAGCATGCGCCGGATTATGCATCCTGGGGCCAGCTGTGTATGGCCACCAGCAAAGACCTGTACCATTGGAAGCGGTATGCATTGAATCCTTTTTTCAGCGATGCGGGGCATGCACGGGATTCTTATGTAATGCAATACAAAGGCAGCTATTATTACTACTATACGCGCACCTTTAATGAAATAGATCATCGCTCCGTAGTAGCTGTAAGAATGGGACCTGATCTATTACACTGGAGCGGCCCTAAAGTGGTGCACATACAACCTTATAAGGTAGATTGGGGTGGTGATGCCGAGAGCCCCTTTGTTGTACGCCGTGGTAAATTATTTTACCTGTTTATCTGCCGGGCTATGACGGCATATAACCAGACGGATATTTATTGGTCTGCCGATCCCGAAAATTTTCCGGTTGAGAATCTGGTGGGCAGCCTGCCGGTACATGCTGCTGAAATTATTTACGATAAAAAGGAAGGCTGGTTTATTTCCAATACCGGCTGGGATAAAAAAGGATTATATCTGGCGCCGTTGAAATGGGCTCCTGAATAATGTAATGAGCGCCGGGAAAGAAAATGGCGGAAGCGTACCTGCAGATTGTCAGATTACTAAAGGAGTTCTGTCATTTTCCGTTTCTGATTTTGATAAAGAGAGCGACTCTGCACAACCGGAAATAATCGCGGAGATCAGGAAGGCATGTTTATAAGAGCTGCAATAGGACGATCCTGCAAATACAACAGAAGGAGTACTTAGGAATGAAAAGAAACAACAACCTGGTAATGGGCGTTACAGTTCTATTGGGTATTTAAGAGTAGCTGATAATAAATTGAAATGAAAAGAGCACATCGTCTTAATTTAATGCATCAGCAAAAAAGCCTCCGGTCAGGGAGGCTTAAGGTTTAATTAGGGTTGTGAATAATTTTTACAAAAATGTAACAATTAAAAAACAATGGCTGTCCCAAATTTTAGGGACACAATTATTGCGCTGTTTTTAGTGACTGATCGGTTCATGGATCTGTTTTTTATACTATAAAACTGGCGGTGATTCTCCTGTATACAATTTACAATTAAAAAAGCTGCGGGTAAGGTTTTGCCGGGCTTAAACGGAAGAGCTATTATTCTGCCGTTCTCTATTTAGGTTTCAAGTAAATAAGCCAGGCCTCCGGCATTCCCTTTTTCCGGGACCTTTGGTGCCGATCTCATATTTCAGATCGGACTTCATAAAGGAGATAAAAAAGCGCTTCGTTAAGACTTATAGTTCTTTCTCCGCTCAACATAAAAAACAAGAGTTTTCCCACACTCTCTTTACCGGTTAAAACGCTGATCCGGGTTTTGCCGTGTATGTACGGCGTTATACAGAAGTTGTATTATCGTAAACTGATTATCGCCCTGCCTGCAAAATCTGTCTCTCAAAAAATATCCGTATCGGGTCACTTAATAGTTCTAAACGGCCAATCCTGATACCGGAAATCGAAACTTCTGAACAGTATCTTCTTTCAGGAGATAGCTAATAAGCGGTTGATGTGCATGAGGTTATGAATGACTATCCGGTAAGGTCCTTATCGGCTGCATACGGGTGATAAAAAATATAAGCATGACAGTACGGGATGGTTTCGGGATCAATGAAAATATTTTTGTTCTGCAAATTAATTAAAGTATAAACGGATGCTTGCACAAAAGTCTAAACAAAAACTGAGGAATGCTTGTGTTGATTTTATGCTAACCATGGGAATTTAAAAAGGCTGCCACTTCACAATTATTATGGATGGTTGTTGTAAGACAGGTTTGTTTTTTAATTATTGCAAAAACGATTTTTCAAATCTAAAATCAAATGATTGTTTTATGAAAATCTTCTTAACGCCGGCACCTGCAAAAAAAAGTGTGGCTGTCAAAAGAAAATTAACGTTCATGAAAAAAAATGCTGAAAGCAGTAAGCGTTACTGTTTGAGGCTTTTCATGTTATCTGTTATTTATCTGTCATTTACCCAACCCTCCTATTCAGCAACAAAAGAAGATGCGGTACCGGCCGCTACCATTCAGGCGGACCGGGTGGTATCCGGAAAAGTTATAAATGAAAAAGGCGAGGCGTTGCCCGGGGTTAACGTTATCGTTAAAGGTTCATTTGTAGGCGCACACACCGATTCTGCAGGTGAATATCAGATAACTGTTCCCCCAAACAGGGATACCCTGGTATTTAGTTTTACGGGGTATGAAATACAGGAAGCGCCTGTTGATGATCGTAAGATTATTGATGTTACTTTAAAACAGCTGTCCTCCGAAATGAATGAGGTGGTAGTTGTAGGGTTTGGAAAGCAGAAAAAGATTACAACAGTAGGGGCTCAGAGCTCGGTCAATGCAGAAGAACTGAAAATGCCTGTAGCGAACCTTACCAACCTGGTAGCCGGTCGTATTGCAGGAATTATAGGTGTTCAGCGAAGCGGTGAGCCGGGCTTCGATAATTCCGAAATATACATACGGGGAATCTCTACGTTTACCAGCAGTTCTCCTCTGGTTTTGGTAGATGGTGTGGAAAGATCGTTTAATAACATTGACCCCGAAGATATAGCAAGCTTCACAGTGCTGAAAGATGCATCTGCTACCGCTGTATATGGGGTAAGAGGTGCTAATG
Source organism: Niabella ginsenosidivorans (assembly GCF_001654455.1). Classification (NCBI taxonomy): domain Bacteria; kingdom Pseudomonadati; phylum Bacteroidota; class Chitinophagia; order Chitinophagales; family Chitinophagaceae; genus Niabella; species Niabella ginsenosidivorans. The sequence continues at coordinate 3,223,656 of NZ_CP015772.1, read as the reverse complement.
GGGTTATTCTCATAGAAACAAAAAAGGGCAGAAGCGGCAAAACCAGGATCAATGCGCAGATTGACTATGGCTTGTCTGAATTTACGAGGCTCCCAAAATTTGCAGACGGCGTTACTTACCTGCAGGTTTCAAATGAGGCTTACCGGAACAGTAATCCTTCAGACCCGTTGCCCAGGTATTCACAGGAACGTATTGATGCAACTGCTAATGGCACCGACCCCGATCTGGCGCCAAATGTTAACTGGTTCGATGTTATTTTTAACCGGTACGGGAATAACCGCAGGGCGCGGGTAAATGCAAGCGGCGGATCAGATAAGGCCCAGTATTACCTGTCGATAGGGTATTATGATGAAACCGGAATGTTCAGGACCGACCAGTTGGCACAGTATAATTCTGCGATCAGGTTCACCCGCTATAATTTCACTTCAAATCTGACGCTTAATTTAACAAAATCGACAAAGGTTGATTTTGGAGCCTCCGGCTGGATCAGTAACGGCAATTATCCCGGCAGCTCAACAGGCGCTATCTTTAATGCTGCATATGTAATGCCGCCTATAACGATTCCGGTAAAATATTCCAACGGGCTTTTTTCGCAGCCGCGTACGGGTGATATGGGAAATCCCTATACGATGCTGACACAATCAGGCTATGCTACAAGATTTGAAAGCCAGTTGCTTAGTAATATACGTGTTACACAAAACTTCGACTTTATTACCAAAGGGCTTTCAATGACGGGTATGTTTTCCTTTGATAATAATAACGCACATAATATTGCCAGAACCAAGTCGGTTGATGCATACCTGGCAACAGGCAGAGGAGAGGAGGGGGAGCTTGATTTAACACAAACGGCAATCGGCACGAATTATCTGGGTTATTCGAGAGAAAATGGCGGCTCAAGACAATTTTACCTTGAATCGGCAATCAATTATAACCGCACATTCGGAAAGCACCAGGTAAGCGGATTGCTTTTGTATAATCAATCAGACAAAGTAGATGCTTTTGCCGGAGATTTTATCAGCTCCATACCTTATAGATATATGGGGCTGGCAGGCCGGCTTACTTATGCTTATGACACCAGGTATTTGGCTGAAGCGAATTTCGGCTATAACGGATCGGAAACTTTTGCGCCTGATCACCGGTTTGGCTTTTTCCCTTCGTATGGTGTAGGCTGGGTGGCTTCACAGGAAAAATTCCTTGAAAATATTAAAGATGTGATCTCATTCCTTAAATTCAGGTTTACTTATGGTGAAGTAGGCAACAGCCAGATCGGAGGACGACGATTTGCATACATAGCAACAGTAGGCAATGGCGGAGGCTATGATTATGGCCGCAATAATACGAACAACTCGATTGGAGGTTTGGGCTTTGGAGACTATGCTGTGGATGTATCCTGGGAACGCGCGAAGAAATATAACCTGGGCATTGAGCTCAGAACCTGGAAGGATGCCATATCCCTGACCACAGAGCTGTTCAGAGAGGAAAGAAGAGGTATATTCAGGCAGCGTGGAGATGTTCCGTGGTTTGTAGGCATCGGCAGCCTTCCTTATGCCAATCTTGGCGCTGTTAATAACAAGGGGTTAGATGCAACGCTTGAAATCAACAAACCACTGGGTAAAGAATTTAAGTTAGGGTTCAAAGGAAATTTTACCTGGAACCGGGCCCTTGTACTGGATGATGCAAACGCACCCTGGCCTTATCCCTGGCAGCAACGTATCGGCCGAAAATTAGGACAACGGTTCGGATACATTGCATTAGGCCTGTTCCAATCGGAAGATGAAATTGCCAACAGCCCCTACCAGCCCGGAACGAATAAGCCGGGAGATATTAAATACAAAGATCTTAATGGTGACGGAAGGATCGATTCTTACGACCAGGCGCCGATTGGTTACGGAAGCATACCTGAGATCGTGTATGGCTTTGGGCCTACATTCAGCTGGAAAAACTGGTCACTTGCAGCCTGGTTCAAAGGAATCAGTAATGTTGATATTGCCTTATACGGAGATGGGTTCCGGCCATTTACCTATGGCGGCGAAAGAGGCAACTTACTGGCCGCGATATCTGACAGATGGGCACCCGGCAATCCTGACCCTCATCCTTTTTATCCCCGGATAACATACGGGGCAGACAATATGAACTTTGAAGGAAGCTCCTGGTGGGTTAAAAATGGCGCTTTTTTAAGAATGCAAACCGTTCAGCTTAATTACGAATTTAAGGATATGAAATGGCTGCAGCGCGCGGGTATGTCCAGCTTCGATTTATATTTTATTGGCTACAATCTTTTAACCGTTAGCGGTTTTAAGCTCTGGGATGTGGAGCTGGGTGACGGCCGCGGATCTCAGTACCCGTTATTAAAAACCTATAACCTGGGCTTAAGATGTAATTTTTAAAAACCGGTGTTCAACAGTTAAAAAAATAATATCATGATACAGTATTATCAAAATATAAAGACCACAGTTTTTCTACTAGTACTCAGCTGTGCGCTTTGTTGCGCATCCTGTAAAAAATTCCTAGACCAGGTGCCCAATGACAGGATCACGATGGATGAGGTCTTTAAAAAGAAAGCAACTTCAGAACAATTTCTGGCAAATGTATACAGCTATGTTCCGGATGAATGGGAGGCTATTCATGCCGTACCCTGGGTGGGCACTTCAGATGAAGCAGATCTGACATGGTCGGGTTCTTTTAATTATCCCATAAATATAGGTAATCTTAGCCCTACCAACACCACGCCCGATTTCTGGTCGCCATATTACCAGGCCATAAGGTCAGCGACCTATTTTATGAATCATATTGATGAAAACGATGAAATACGTAATCTGAGCGGTCAGCAGTTAATTGATCAGTATAAAGCGGAGGCGCGGTTTTTAAGAGCTTATTATTACTTCTGCCTGATGCGCCAATATGGCCCTGTAATCCTGCTTGGCGATGATGTTATAGCACCTGATGCGCCGTCCAGCGACATGCAGATACCGCGCAGTCCATATGATGACTGTGTGAACTACGTAGCAGGGGAGTTGGATAAAGCTGCATCAGTATTGCCGTTGCAACCACAAAGAAACGGGCAGACCAATGATGCAGAATGGGGCCGGGCAACTAAGGGAATGGCATTGGCGGTAAAGGCGCGCCTGCTGCTATATGCTGCCAGCCCGCAATATAATGGCAACACGGATGTATCAGGATTTAAAAACACCGAAGGCGTGCCTTATATTTCGCAAACCAGAGATCCTGAAAAATGGAAAAAAGCCGCCGACGCTGCCCGGGCAGTTATCGATCTTGGAATTTATTCCCTCTATAAAGATCCTTCAGGCGATCCTGTAAAATCCCTGCAGGGTATCTTCTTTCAGGGATGGAATGATGAGCAGATCTTTTCAAGGAAGGGAAATGGGTTGGCGCAGTGGGATGTGCACTGCGAACCACGGCAGGCTGGCGGATGGTGCGGTATTGGCCCTACGCAGGAAAGCATCGATGCTTATTTTATGTCTGATGGTAAGTTGCCCAACGAATCATCACTGTATAATCCAAGCGGTTTTACAGATGTAAACGGGCAGAAAATTTTTAATATGTATATGAATCGTGAGCCGCGTTTTTACAGAGATGTTACTTATAATAACAGCATCTGGCAGGGAGGTACCATGTCTGCAGCCGCCCCGATAAGCTTTTTTGTATCGGGGCCAAATGGCAGGAACGGGCATCCGACCGATTTTTCAAAAACAGGGTACCTGGTGCGTAAAAATGTAGGGCCGTCTACCAACATCGGATCCGGCGGGAACGGGCAACGGCAGGACAGGCCGGCGCCATTATTCCGGCTGGCAGAAATTTATCTGAACTATGCTGAGGCGCTCAACGAATACAGCCCTGGTAACCCTGATATTCTGAAATACCTGAACCTGGTCCGTGAACGTGCCGGCATACCCCAGTATGGATCGGGATCCAATGCATTGCCTGTTCCGGCCGGCCAGGCGGAAATGCGTAACCGGATACGTGCCGAACGAAGGATAGAACTGGCATACGAAGGCCATCGCTGGTTTGACATCAGAAGATGGAAAATTGCCCCGCAGGTTATGGGCACACTCCATGGAATGGATATCAGTAAAGACGGGGATGATTTTTATAAAGTGGTGCCCACTATGACGCCTCACCTGTTCCGGCCTTCTTACTATTGGTGGCCCATCAGCCAGTATGAACTGGACAGGAATCATGTGCTGGTTCAAAATCCCGGTTGGTAATATTATTAATAAAAACTAAAGATAATGAATATGGCAGCAATCAGATATTTCAGCCTTGTATACATTTTAGGTATGCTTTTTACCGGGTGCAAACAGGAAATAAACTTACCCGATCAGCCTTTGTCAGATTATATAAAAGTATATATGCCCCAGGCCGCAAACGGGCCGGTTACTTATAACTTTTCTAATGCCCGGGATACGGCCACCATTATTTACGGGGCTGATTATGGCGGACAGGGTTATCCTTCCGAAGATGTATCCGTTAGCTTCGCTGTTAATGCGGCTTTGGCAGACAGCTTTAACCTGGCCAATAATACCAGCTATAGCTTACTGCCCGAAAAAAGTTACCGGTTAAATACGGCGGCGGCAACCATTGGCAAGGGCCGGTTAAGCACTGAACCGTTAAAGATTACCATCATTACAAAAGGTATAAATGCGCCGGACGATCTGTCAAAAACATATATATTGCCTGTAACCATCAAAAATGCATCCATTAATATCAACGAAAAATTACGGACCAGCTTCTGCATCATTAATATAGTACCTGTTTTATTTAACAGGAAAGGATGGAGCGTTATCGATTTTTCATCTCAGGAAAGCTATGGGGAAGGGGCTAATAACGGCAGGGCGGTTTTTGTTTTGGATAGTAACATAAATACATTTTGGCATAGCCAATGGCAGGGCGCCCAACCTGGCCCGCCTCATTATATAATAATTGACATCGGAGCTTCACAATCGGTGAGCGGAGCGGCATTTGTTGCCCGCCAGGGCGTAAACTCGGGGAGGCCGCAGGATATCCAGCTGTTTTTAAGTGAAGATAAGCAGGTGTGGAAAACGGCATTTACGGGAACGTTGCTGAATGATGGTGCGTTGCAAAAAGTGTTCTTTTCCACGCCTGTTAGCGGGCGCTATGTTAAGCTTCAGATCAATTCCTCGTATAGTTCCAATCTTACGCATCTGGCTGAATTTTATTTATTTTGATCCGGGTTTAAGTTTTTTATGTGAGCATCCGTGGTACAGAAAATTGTAATTTCCCGGATTATAATTTACAGCGCGGTCAAAAAATCGTATATTGGCACCTGTATGTATTTGGCTTTATATTTCTGAGAATGCATCCCGGGCGCTTCAGGTCAGCTCAAAAAAACAGATTATCCCCCATTCCATTTATTCAATAAAAGCATTATGCATAATGACGAACTTCATAATGGTACAAACAGTTCTGACGACCTGCTCGAAGCGCTTTTTAATGAGCTGTTTCGTGAATATGAATCGAAATTATATGCATTCTCAGTTAAAATGCTAAAGTCAGATGCTTTGGCTAAAGATATTATACAGGAAGTTTTTTTAAAGTTGTGGACGATACGCAACCAGATACCGGAAATTAATAATATTTCGTCTTTTTTATATCGCATTACGGAAAATAAGATCTTGGATTATTTACGTGCCGCCGCTTCTGATCAGAAAAAAAAGGACGCATTGTGGAAAAGAACTGATCCTGTATACAGTGCTGATCCCCGGAATGATTTAGAAGCGAAGGAATTTCATCAGGTCATTCACCAGGCTATACAGCATTTATCTCCACAACGCAGATCGGTATATTTGATGAGTAAAGTGGACGGCCTTCAGAGAAATCAAATAGCGGCTTTAATGAATGTTTCTCCTCATACAGTCAAAAACCAGCTTGCCAAAGCAGTACAGCAAATCCTGCATTACGTAAAAAAACATTCAGGGTAATACCGGTCTTTTTCAATAGCATGATACAGGGCCGTTTAATGAATCAAATCAAAATGTTGATGATCATAATAATGCGTATTATTGAATAAGTCTTATGGCTCCGGTTCGGGTGCTTTCCCCAAAAAATACATTACCGTAAAAAAAAACTATTTTACCGGTAGTACATATCCTGCTGGCATACGTCTATAATTAGGTATGTCGCGTATTCACGATCTTTTAAACAAGTTTGCTTTAGGAATTTCCTCCCGGGAAGAATTTGATGAGCTGATGTCGCTGTTAAATGAAGAACGGTACGGGCAGGAAATAAGACAGGCGTTAAAAGATATCTATGGTACGCTGGATACTGAAGTTTTTTCAGACATCCAGATAGGAAAGAAGGGAAATCTTATTGAGCCGCAAAATGCATTAAAAGGCCTGCCAGGTGGAAAAAAGTATTGGCGTAAGAGAATTGCGGCCGCAGCGGCTATTGTATTACCGCTCGGTTTTATAGCATTCCTGCTCTTTACGAAAAATAATTTCCTGCATAACCAAAACAGTCTGAAAACTGTACAGATGTCAACACAGGCGGAATCAAAAACCAGTTTGATCTTACCTGACGGGAGCAAGGTATGGCTGAATTCCTATTCTACAATTACATATAACACGGGGTTTAATGACGGTAAAAGAGAAGTTACGCTTGTTGGTGAAGCCTTGTTTGATGTGAAGCACGATTCGCTGCATCCTTTTGTTGTACATACTAAGAATTTTAATGTTACCGATATGGGAACGGTGTTTAATGTGCAATCTTATCCCGAAGATCCGCATGCAACAGCTTCTTTAATAAGCGGATCTATTGAAATTACGTTTAAGGAAAAAGAAAAGCAACGGGAAAAAATAGTTCTGGTGCCTAACCAGAAAATAACGGTATCAAACAGTTCGGGGGCAGAACCTGATGCTGTGAACGAACAATTGCTTGTAAAATCATCTATACTCCCCGACCCGCAAACCAATATCATACCAGATACGGCGTGGATGGCAAAAAAGATCATCTTTAAAGATATCTCTTTTTATGACCTCGCGTTGCAGATGCAAAGACGGTACAGTATTAAAATGGTATTTAAAAAGGCACAGATCGGCGCGTACAAATTCACCGGAAGGTTTAATGATGAAACGCCCGACGAGGCCTTGCGTGAATTACAGGCTATAGCCCCCTTTACATATAGTAAAGAAAAGGATAGTGTTTATATTATAGATAAATAATGAACCAGATACAGCAAACTGATTTTTTAACAATTTAACGATGCCATATAAGATGGAACCATAAACGCATATACCCATAGAATTAAAAATGGGAAATGCTGGAACATTTCCCATACTGTTCATTCAGCAACCTGGCTCTCCATTTTCATGCAGGGTAGAGCAGGCTTTTACTAAATAAATCACTTAATGTAAAGATATGAAAAAAACATTCTGGCTGTTTTATTTCAGAAATAAGGCATACAAAAGAACGATCACCTATATGAAACTAACAATTCTTCTGGTGTTATTAAGCTATTTTCAGGTATCCGCAAAAACATATGCGCAAGAAGTTAAGCTTGACGTCAATTTTGATAACGTAAGCCTGCATAAAGCTTTTGAGATAATAGAAAAGAAAACGAGTTACAGGTTTATATATAATGCCGATGCTGTTCTTCCCAATGTGCGGATCAGTTTAAAGGCAAAAGATATCCCGCTCTCCAAGTTACTTGAAAAGGTGATTACTTCCAATAACCTGATTTACAGGATTATGAATGACAAAGTAATTGCAGTAACCTCTTCAAAACAAATGCTGCGGCAAATGCTGGTCCATGGCCTGGTGACAGACAGTCTGGGAACCCCGCTTCAGGGTGTGAGCGTTATTATAAAAGGCACAAAGCAGGGCACATTAACAAATGAAAAGGGCATGTTTGAGATTGATGCTCCGGACAATTCAATAATAGTGGTAAGCAGGATCGGCTATCAAAGCCAGGAACTACGGGTAACCGGCAATGAGATGCTTAAAATTGTTTTAAAAGAAGCAACAACCGGGCTTGGGGAAGTGGTGGTTATTGGTTACGGAACAAAGCTTAAAGAAAGTGACCTGACCGGCTCTGTAGCGAGGCTGGGGTCAGATAAAATCACTTCAAGGCCTGTTGCGGGAACTTTGGAAGCATTGCAGGGCCTGATACCGGGTGTCACAATTAGTCGCAACAGCGGAAGGCCCGGAGGGCAGGGCTATCAATTATCGATCCGCGGCGTTTCGTCGATCAATGGCAATGTTCCATTAGTGTTAATTGATGGCATACCCGGGGATCTGAATCTGATTAACCCGGAAGATATTGAGGATATTACCGTTTTAAAAGATGCTACAGCGGCAATATATGGCGCCAGGGCTGCGGATGGCGTTCTCCTGGTCACCACTAAAAAAGGAAAAGCTTCTGACAAGCCACAGGTGTCCTATTCCTTTAACCTGGCATTTAAAAAACCGGCGATCCTGAAAAAGCCGGCTACAACGGAGCATTTTGTAAAAATGTTTAACGAAGCCAATAAAAATGATGGCGATCCGCAAACATTTTCAGATGAGACCCTGGCGAAGATTGCAGCGAATGATCCGGGATACGGTCCCGGGGAGAATTGGAGCGTTGAATCCTACCCCATGTTTTATCAGTCGCGGGACTGGTACGGCTCTCTTTTTAAAACATCTTCCAGGCCTACTCATAATATCAGTGTTTCAGGAGGAAGTAAAAATGCCACTTACCTGGTTTCTTTTGGAGACAGCAGGGATAACGGAAATATTGTAGCAGGAGTTAATAACTCAGTTAGGGATAACCTCAGAACTGATTTACAGGTTAATATATTGCATAACCTGAAGCTGAATTTGAATTTAACCTACGATAATCTTAAAACCAAAGAGCCCTCCATGCTTAGCGAGGATATAAATATAGGGCTGAAAATATTTTCTTATGTACCGCTTCGGAACCCTTCAGGAAATTATTATTCTTACCAGGGGTATGGCAATAATATACAGGAACTGGAAATGGGAGGAAACAGGACGGTTGGAAATTCCAGATGGAGAAATAACGTGAAGCTGGACTGGGAGCCGGTTAAAGGATTGGTGTGGACCAATCAGCTGGGTGTTAATCTGGAAAGATATGATGAGAAAACGTATTTTGCCACGGTTGAGGAATATAACTGGGATAATAGCGTCAACTCGCTCATTCGCAATAATCCCAATTCTGCTTTTTATTATGACTGGAGCTCCGTATATAAGAACTTCAGCAGTTATGCAAATTATGACAAAACATTTGGAAAGCACGCCATAAAGCTGATGCTGGGCGGATCGGCGGAAAAATTTACACGGGAATCAAGATATATGTCCGGCGCAGACTTTACCAGCAATGAGATATTTATCCTGCCGTTATCTGATCCTAAAAATCTGAGTGCCGCCGACGCCAATTATTGGGATAATAATCCCTGGTCGTTGCTGTCCTATTTTGGACGGGGCGGGTATTCATTTGCCGGAAAATATTACCTGGAAGGAACTTTCAGAAAAGACGGCAGCTCAAAATTTTCACCGGATAAACGGTGGAGTGAAATGTATCCCAGTATTTCTGCTGCATGGAAAATTTCCGGAGAGCCTTTTTTCAAAGACCTGATCAGTGCGGATATGATCAATCTGTTCAAAGTAAGAGCCTCCTGGGGCAAGACCGGAAACCAGGACATTCCATCACTCGGATTATTTGATTATATACAGCTCATTGATATTTCAGGCCAATACCCGATAGACGGAAGTACTATTTCAAAAATGGCTTCTTTAAAAGGCATTGCTTCACCGGATCGTACCTGGGAAACCATTGAAACGAAAAACATCGGCGTTGATCTGTCAATGTTCAGATCCAGGCTTTCCCTTTCTTTCGATATCTACCGCAAGAATAACAGGAATATGCTGGTTAGTATTACCTATCCTTCTACGCTTGGCGCTGTAGCACCCAGTTTAAATGCAGGCAGCCTCTTGGATAAGGGATGGGAGATAAACGCATCGTGGAACAGTAAAATAGGCGATGTCCGGTTTAACCTGGGCACCATTCTGAATTACAACACCAATATAGTAACCGACCTGCAGGGGCAGGATACCTATAATGTAGGATTAACGGCCGCAAGAGAAGGCTACCCGTTATATTCTTATTTTGGCTATAAAGGATCTGTTATCAGGTCACAGGCAGAGCTGGATGCTTATGCAGCAAAATATGCAGGAAAAGGCATAGTGCCTGCTGCCCGGCCAAACGGATATGGCGGCTTGGGTATAGGAGACGTTATGTATGAGGATATTGATGGTGATGGGCAAATCACGGCCTATGGGGATAAGTCAAAAGGGGTTAACGGGGATGCGACTTTTTTGGGCTCGCAAATTCCGAAGTTTACCTATAGCGCTACCGGAGGGGTTCATTATAAAAACTTTGATTTTTCTTTCATACTGCAGGGTACGGGAAATAAATATGTCTGGAGGGGCAATGGCAACTTTGGCGTGCCGTTAAGATATTTCTGGTTTCAGCCGCTGGATTATTTTTATGGCAAAACTTTTACCGGGGAAAACACAGACGCACAGTATCCCAGGTTATCGAATAATGAGACTGTAAAAGGAAACAATTATCAGTTTTCCAGCCTGTGGCTCGAAAACACAAGGTATCTGAGGGTGAAGAACATTTCAATCGGCTATACATTCAAAAATCTGAAGCTAAGCAAATTAACGGTTCAGAACTTCAGGATTTATGTAAGCGGACAGGACGTTTTTGAATGGGCAAAAGGTACCTGGGACAAAATGTATGACCCTGAAGAATCCAATCCCGATCCTAATAATTACGGGTTTTATGAGAATAATTATCCTATGTACCGGACATTTTCATTAGGCGCTAGTGTTAACTTTTAAAACGGATTATAATGAAGAAAGTTAGAAATATAAAAAAGCTTGCGGTAATTTATATCACCACTGTTCTTATTTTACTGCTCGTAACCGGGTGCCGGAAATTTCTTGATTTGCAACCGCAATCAGAAATTAGCGATCCTACGTACTGGCAAACAAAAAAGGATTTCCAGCTGGCGGCAAACTGGTTCTATGCAAATACACTGGATGATCCCAATTATAACGATAATATGTCTGATATTTCATTCGGAACCGGCGTAGACGCAGTCAGCTCGGGAACGAATGTAGCCCCTGAGCAGGATGGCAATTGGGATAATGCATACAGGGATATCAGGAATGCCAATAAACTGATTTTACAGGGAGAGAACGCTTCCATCAAAGAGCAGATTGCCGCCTATCTGGGCGAAGGGTATTTTTTCCGGGCATATGATTATTTTAAATTAGTGAGGTTGTTTGGAGGGGTTCCGCTTATTAATAAGGTGCTGCTGCCCTCTGATCCTGAAGTATACGAAGCCCGGGCTGCCCGGGCTGTAGTGATCGATTCCATCCTATCTGATCTTGATCGCGCAATCGGATACTTACCGGCAAAACCCGATGCTGAAACAGGAAGGATCTGCAAGGAAGCGGCTCTGGCGTTAAAGGCCCGTATATGCCTGTTTGAAGGAACATGGAGGAAATACCATGGAGCCGGTGATGCAGATGTGCTTTTAGACGAGGCTGTTACAGCATCAAAAAAGGTGATCGACAGTAAAGCGTATTCATTATACACTGGTAAAGGAGCTGAGAGCTACCGGTATTTATTTATTGATCAAACCAGCGAAGACAACCCTGAATCCATTATAGCAAAAAAATACCGGTTGAATATTAATCCCAACGGGTTTATATATGGCGTATCCTGGGGAAACCTGAACCCCACTAAAAAAATAGCGGATATGTACCTGTGTGCAGATGGCCTGCCAATAGGAAAATCTTCCTTGTTTAAAGGCTATGATTCCTGCCGTTCTGAGTACTATAACCGCGATCCCCGTATGACGCAGTCTCTTATTCTGCCGGCAAAAAGCATCATACGGCCGCAATACGATACTTACCGTCCGCAATGGCCGGGTGTCGATAATAACAGAAACATCAATTCCGGCTATATGCTCTATAAATTTATTTCCGAGGTGCCAACTCCGGGACCCAATGCCACCGGTCCTTTCGATTGGAATGTATTGAGATATGCAGAAGTGTTATTGATCTATGCAGAGGCCAGGTTTGAACGTAACGGGGCAATATCCGATGCCGATCTGGACTTATCCGTTAATGCGTTAAGAGACCGAGTGAACATGCCACATTTAACCAATGCTCTTGTAAACCAAAATGGATTGGATATGAGAACAGAGATCAGGAGAGAACGGACCGTGGAGCTGGCCTTTGAAGGATTTAGGTGGGATGATCTGCGCAGGTGGAAAACTGCAGAAACTGAATTGCCGCAATCTGTGCTGAGCATTAAAGTTACAGGCACCCAATGGAGTCTGAAGACAATAACAATTGATGGAAGCAGCTATGCCAGCAAGTTTTATAACAGCCCTGCGAACCAGTTAGAAAACGGGTTTAAGTTGTTACAGCCAGGTTCCCAGCGTTCCTTTAATGCGCAGAAAAACTATCTCTTGCCATTACCCACCAAGCAGGTATCGCTCAATGATCAGTTAGAGCAGAACCCTGGTTGGTAAGCACTGAAATCTGTAACGGCGGGAAGCCGGATATATTGAGTGTTTATCTCAAATCGGTTTGTATTCAAACCTGTAATGAGGAGCGCCTTATAAATAGTAATAATAAGTATGAAAAAAAAAGTCGTCCTTGTATGTAGCATAATGCTGTTAAGAAGCAGCGTCTTGCTTTCGCAGACAATTGTTCCTTTATATCCTGACGGGAAAATCCTTTACGCCAGGGAAGGCACAGAGATTCCGAAGCTCACGGTTTATCAGCCTTCAAAAAAGAAATCAGATATTGCAGTCATTGTCTGCTCCGGCGGTTCATATGGCGGTCGCGCCAACGATTGGGAAGGCATACCTGCCTGCAAAAAATTAAATGAAGCAGGTATTACAGCCTTTCTGTTGGATTATCGCGTTCCGAATGCAGACAGGATGGAGCATAAGGAGATTGTACCGCTTACCGATGCGCAAAAAGCCATACAGTATGTAAGGGAACATGCAGCACTGTATAAGATCAACCCGGCGAAAACAGGCATTATGGGCTTCTCAGCCGGGGGACATCTGGTAACTACCGCAGCAACCCATTTTATGAAGACCGACTTGGAAAATCCCGGCCATACGAGCCTGAGACCTGATTTTGTGATCGCAGTTTATCCGGTGGTAAGCTTTGCAGACAGCCTGACACATCTGGAATCGCGGGATCATTTAATAGGTCCGGATATTACACCCGAAAAAATAAAAGAATATTCAAACGAGCTGCAGGTAACCGGTCAAACACCCCCCATGTTCCTGGTTGCGGCCATTGATGATAATGCCGTGAAGGTAGAGAACAGTTTATACCTGGAAGCGGCCCTGAGGCAGCATCGTATTCCTGTAAGGATGTTCTTATATGCCAGGGGTGGTCACGGGTTTGGAGTGGATCATATAAAAAATGTAGCTGTTCAGTGGACAGAACCCTGCTTTAGATGGATACTGTCTGAAGATTGGGCAAAAAAGCGGCAGCATTTTTAGGGCTTAAAAACAGGTGCCGGAAACAAAAATCTGATCTTTTGATATTGCCGGAATAAAATAAATGTAAAGTATGAAAATATCTGTCGTATTCAATAGTATACTCCTTTTTCTTTTTTATGCAGGCAATCTTTTGGGACAGCCGGTATTGAATAAAGAAGTTTCTCTGACGGGGCATCGTTTTCTTACTTTTAATACCGTTATACGCGTCAATCAGATTGAAATTACCAGGAATAAAAGCATCGGGCAGGACGAGCGTGACCAGCATACGCCGGATAAAGTGATCGCATTCCGGAATGCTATAAGCGCTGCTTTTCCAGATGCAAGGATTACCTGGGCGTTTAGCTGGTTAGCGCTTCACGATACTACGGATAATTACAGGCAGATCCGGAAAATTGTTACGGGCTACCATTACCGGTATGGAGATGAAATCACATTCATCCCTGGGGCTTATTTTGCCAACGCGTATAATACGACTGACCAGGTAAACAAAGATCTGCATGATGGACTGGCCAGAATTACAGAGATAGTGGGACATCATTACCGGCCTCTTAGTATACTCGCGGGATTTTTATCCTCGGCAAATCAGAAATATTTGTCAGAAAAGGAAAATATTCATGTGTGCCAGGGAAATATCTGGAGCCAGTATGCTATAGACAACCAGGATGGAGATGGTTCTGTATCGTATCCCTATTATCCTTCCGAAGCACATTTTTGCAAGCCCGCGCAATCCGGAAAAGATTTTATTGACTGTGTAAATCTTGACGGCTGGGCGGTTGATTTCCTGGCCGCAAGACGGGCAGGGTTTGCGGATGGATTTAACAGCCGGATGGGAGTGGGGCCGATCGAAACCCTGGGAAAATACGGCAAAAAGACCGGTATTCAGGAAATGATGCACACAACCGCTATTCATTTCGATGAGGGGTTTAAATTAAATGGTTTCGCATGGGTAACCAACTGCTGGGAGCTGTGCCTGCCTTATGATATGTCCTGTTTAACAGAATGGCTGCATAAAACCAAAAAGCGCTGGCCAGATGTAAAATTGATGACCCAGGGCGAATTTGGAATGCTTTGGCGCAAACATTATAAGCGTAATAATTTCGATTATCGTTTTGAAGAAACGGGTTCGGGTATCGGCGGGTCAGATGCGGGCAAAAAAATCCGCTGGTTTATGAATAAAGATTTCAGGCTGGCATTATTGAGCGGTACAAACGGGGAAAATGAAAAAGTAATAGATTTTACCCGCTATGATGTGCCGGCTGAGGAGCCTGTGTCAGGCAGTACCCGCAACTGGAGCTTATTAGGCGAGATAAATCAGAAAGGAATCAGAAGCCGGGACAGGCCGGTTCCCGTTGATAGTCTTTCCGCGGCCGCTAAAGCTATTATCAGAAAGCATTACCCTTCATTATTATAAATGTGTAACAAAGACAACTGATTATTTATAAAGATTTCAAAAGAAAAACGGTATATCTGTAAATAATATTTTACGGATAAGCTTTACCGGGAAAAGTAAAAAGTAAATAACTAATGAAAAAAATTGTTTTTGCGATTATCATTTTGTGTACGTGTACAGGGCAGGCCTATTCTCAGCGCCCCCGTATTGTAAATATCGTCAATTTCATCCGCGATATTGAGCCGCGGGACGTTAATATAACAAAAGAGGTACTGTACCAGACGGTGGTAAAGCAGATTGCATTAATGGAAAAGTATCAGCTTGGCGGCACTTTTTTGCTGCAGTATGACGCGTTGACCGATCCTCAATACGAGAAGCTATTAAAAGCCCTTCCTGAGACTAAATTTGAAGTAGGGGCCTGGTGGGAGATCCCGCAGCCGCTGGTAGAAAAAGCAGGGCTTAAATGGCGTGGGCGCTATCCATGGGACTGGCATGCCGATGTAGGCTTCTCCACCGGATATACGCCTGCTGAAAGAGAAAAGCTGATTGATGTATACATGGCTGATTTCAAAAAAGTCTTTGGTTATTATCCAAAGTCAGTCGCTTCCTGGTTCATTGATGCGCACAGCCTTAACTATATGTATGAAAAATATCACATTGTAGCGTCTGCAAATTGTAAAGACCAATACGGCACCGACGGCTATACGCTTTGGGGTGGCTACTGGAACCAGGCTTATTATCCAAGCAAAGTGAATTCATACATGCCGGCGCAAAATGAGGCTGCCCAGATACCCGTGCCTGTTTTCCGGATGCTGGGAAGCGACCCGGTGCGTCAATATGATACCGGCCTGGAACATGAACGCCAGGGCGTTATTACGTTAGAACCGGTTTATGGAGATGCAGGCGGCGACAGTACCTGGGTGCACTGGTTTTTACGGGAGTTTGTAAACGGCGCATCGATGGCATTCGCATATACACAGGCCGGTCAGGAAAATTCATTTACCTGGCCGGCAATGAAAAACGGCCTGGAAATTCAGTTTTCCCTGATGCAGCAGCTGCGCGATCAGGGGAAGATAAAAGTAGAAACGCTGGCCGAATCAGGCGCATGGTTCAAAAAAAATTTCAGGGTGACACCTGCAACAGCCGTTACTGTCAATAAAGACCTTCCGGGCAGTGATAAAAAAACAGTTTGGTTTGACAGCAGGTTTTACAGGGCTAATTTGTTATGGCAGCAGGGGACGCTTCGTTTCAGGGATATTCACCTGTTCAACGAAAATCTGATGTCTCCGTACTTTACAAAGCCAGTCTCATCCAATGAATGCAGGTTTTTTACGCTGCCGATTGTTGACGGTTATCTGTGGAGCAGCAAAGAATTTTTTGCAGGCCTCCGTTTTAAGACCATAATAAATAATAAAGAGGTGGACATAACCGGGAACGATCCTGTTATTACAGATAAAATGGAGGGTGTTTTGCAGGTAAGCTGGCCATTAAAAAATATAAAAGGAACGCTGCAGATCCTTTTTAAAGAAGATCAGCTGGAAATTTCCGTAACAGGCAACCCATCAGTTAAATGGTTTTTAGATCTGGCTGTGGCAAAAGATAAAAACGTGCCGTTTGTATCCATAGAACGGCATCTGGTAAATGCCCTGTCTGAGGGTATAAGTTATCAGATGATTGCAAAAAAAGGCAGTTTTAAAAAAGGCGCTGCACAAAGCATTTTTCAGCTTCATCCGCAGGGGCAGCAATTGCAACTGCTGTTTAAAAGCTCCGGTAATAATAAAAGTTAATACTTATAAATATTTATTATTTGAATAATGGTCATTATTAAAACGGTATGTAAACAGGTTGCATTATTCAGCAGTATTTTTCTTTTTACCCATATTGCCGGATATGCTCAAAATCTTCTTGTAGCCGGTATGCAATGTGAGCACCTGGCAGATCCTTTGGGTATTGATAACCCGCGCCCCGAAGCGCCGGGAGCAATACAGCAATTTTATAGCATAGCGGTTGAAACAGACTTCAGGGAGCTTCGAATACGATCGTAAAATTACTTCTGTTTATTATAACAGAGAACGCATCAATAAAAACGATATGCTAAAGGTTGATGCAGGTACCATACAATTATTATATATTATTTGGCTTCTGTACTGTAATAAGGTTTGCAGTACCTGCCCTGGCTTTTTAAGACTTAGATGATGATTAAGATGAATCAGGGATTTCTTTTGTTTCCTGTATTTTTTATTTGAAAAATAACTTCCTGAACTCTTGGTAATTATAACAATTGATTTGATGTTTTATAATAAGAGGCATGTATGAAGATTAATATAGAATATAAAGAAGAATCAGGCGGATTTGGGACTATTGGAATATTGCAGGCGCTTGCCCGGTATTTAAATTGTGACATTCAAAATGACCGGATCTATATACCGGAAAAATACGGTCAGGGCTATTTTCAGCGATTTAGGTTTTCGCCAGGGCTGGAAATGCTGATCAGCAATTGTAAATTTAAACATGATTTGACTATTAAAAAAGCAAAAACAGCTGATGTGAAATCCGGTGATACAATCGTGTTAGCCCTTCAGAATGTTTTACAAAAGGGCGGTACTATAAGCGCAGAACCCGGGGCTGCCGGGGTACTTGCCATTGGGCTCAGTACCGGTATACAAATTCCTGAAAATACCGACTTTGGAATAATACTGATTATTATTGAAGCTTTGTATTTAAGAAAGCTGGTAGATGAAAAATTTGAAAATTCAGTTCTTGAAAATATCATCGACACGAAGCAAACGATAATTCTAGACAGGCGCATGTCTGCATCAATTGCCAGGATAGCAGATGAGATTGCTGTTGCTGAGATCCCGGAAATATTTCAGCATTTTTATTATAAAGTAAAAGCGGAAGAACTGATCTGCCATCTTTTTATTAAATTAACAAGCCGGCAAAAATCTCCTTTAGATTCTTTAAATATTTCAGACGTGGAAGCAATTTATAAAGTGAGGGCTATTTTATTGAAACATCTTAGCAATCCTCCCACCGTTACACAACTGGCGAAAATGGCAAATATGAGTGAATCAAAATTAAAACGATTATTCAAACAAATATTCGGAACGAGCGTGTTCAATTATTATCAGTCTTTTAGAATGAAGGAGGCTGCACGAATGCTAAAGCAAAGAAAATTTACGGTTAAAGAAGTTGCCAATAAACTCGGATTCATTAATCTAAGTCATTTCTCTAAAATATTTGCCGCGTACAATGGAGAAAAGCCGAAAAAGTATAGTATGAATTAAGAAATTGAGTTGCTGTTTATGCTCAGTATGGTAAATGGTATGAGCCATTTTATTTTTTGCAATCCTTTCTTTCCCGGTTTCGGTGAAAGTGCAGCAGACAGATTTGCCGGCACCATGAACCAATGGCTTCTAATTCCCCCAAATATTTAACTTGATCCTGGAAAAGCCTTGTTGTTTGATTGCTATCACTGAAACAAAAAAGCACCAACATTTCTGTAAGTGCTTGATTCTATTGGTGGGAGTTGACGGGTTCGAACCGCCGACCCTCTGCTTGTAAGGCAGATGCTCTGAACCAGCTGAGCTAAACTCCCTTTTTTATTTGTTTGCAACATGTTGTTGTTGCTAACGGGAGTGCAAAGATAAGGTTCCGCAACAGTAACTACAAAATATTTTTCAAAATTTTTTTTGCATTTTGCAGCATGTCATTTTATTGCACGTTTGTAAAGGAAAAAGGGAAAGGAACCGTTCATGAAACGTATCATGATACTGAATACGGCTTCCCGCTGGAGTCGGATAATGAACTTTTTGCACGGCTGGTGCTGGAGATCAACCAGGCAGGCCTGAGCTGGGAAACTATTCTTAAGAAAAAGGACGCCTTCTATAGAGCGTTTGACCAGTTCAATATTCAGAAAGTAAGTAAATATAATCAGAAAAAGTTTGATGCATTGTTACAGGATGCGGGCATCATCCGTAACCGTTTAAAGATCAATGCAGCTATTGAGAACGCCAAAACCATTGTTCAACTGCAAAAAGAATTTGGCTCCTTTAAAAAATGGCTGGATCATCATCACCCCAAAACAAAAGAAGAATGGGTAAAGCTGTTTAAAAGGCATTTTAAATTTACCGGTGGTGAGATCGTAAATGAGTTCTTAATGAGCACCGGTTACCTGCCGGGCTGCCATTCGGAAGATTGTCCTGTTTACAAAAAGATCCTGAAGAAGAAGCCGATGTGGCTCCGGAGCGGGAAATAACCGGAGGTCAATGGTCCATGCTTTCTGCCTCCCTCACAGGACACTGAAAACTGATCACTGTATAATCACCGCTCCCAGAAGGGTTGTGATCTCGCGTTCCATATCTTTCAGGGATTTATGAATGAAATGCAGCTCACGGAATTTGTGATCGCTCATTTCGCCGGACATATCATTCTGGTTTTGCTGCAACATGCGCTTGATCTTTTTTAGCTTCAGGTACTGAATGGCCGATGCTACTTTTTGATGCGTGCGGTCTTCAGAGATCAGCTTGTATTTGTTCAGATCATTTTCATTGCCTTTGCTGATCACCCTTGTAAAATCTTCAAAAGACTGGCTGAACAGATCCTTCTGGTAACCGGTATTGGGACTGAAATCTTTTGCCCACCGTTCACTTTCCTCATAAGGATGATTCAGCAGGGATACAGCAAAAGCACTGAGCTTTTTATCATCATTATAAATAAAATATTTATCATTGAGCTGGCCGGGATTATTTTGGAGCAGCTTTTTTATTGCAGAGATCAGCAGGTTCACTTCGGGGTCTTCTATTTCCAGTTCATCGATCTCATCAAATACATATTGTGCTACCAGCGTAGCTTCATCCCATGGGCGGTTGCCATATTCCAGCAGGATCCTTGCCAGCTCCTTTTCCTGCAACTGATCTTTGAACAGCAGGTCAAAAGTGGCATCATCATAATTGGAAATCTCTGCTGCGGACTGGTTCTTTTCTTTTTCCGCATTGCTCAGCGCCTTGCGTTCCATCGTTGTTACACGGTCCCGTATATATTTATTGACCAGGGCATGCAGGCCTGCTTCATCAATGTTTAAAATGGTTGCCGATTCCTTGATGTAATCCTGCTGCCTGGTAAAATCTTCCGCCTTGTTGATACGGCTGATGGATTCTGCGATCTTATTGACCAGCTCTGATTTTTTTACCGGGTCATCCCCGATTGCAGCCAGCGAAGATTCCAGCTGGAAAAGAATAAAATCTTTCTTATTCTTTTTGATGAACTCTGTAAAAGCACCGGCGCCTACCTTGTTTACAAAGCTATCCGGGTCTTCCTTGTCAGGGATCAGAACCAGCTTTACGTTCAGGCTTTCTTCCAGGGCAAGATCCAGCCCCCGCAATGCGGCTTTTATGCCGGCTGCATCGCCATCATAGATGATCGTAAGGTTATTGGTGTACTTCTTTATGAGCCGCAGCTGGTCTACCGTTAACGAGGTACCGCCTGATGCCACCACGTTCTCAATACCGGCCTGGTGCAGGGAAATGACATCTGTATAGCCTTCTACCAGCAGGCATTCATCGGCTTTTTCAATAGCGGCCCTTGCAAAATAAGAACCATACAGGATCTTACTCTTTATGTAAATTTCATTTTCCGGTGTATTGATGTATTTGGGCGCTTTATCCGTTGTTTTTAAGATGCGCGCTCCAAAACCCATTACTTTCCCGCTGTGATTGTGCACGGGGAAGATCACGCGCCCGCGGTAGTTGTCCATCAGGGTGCCGTTGCGCTCCACCACCAGCCCGCTTTTCAGCAGCAGTTCTTTGTTGTATTGTTTTGCCAGCGCTTCTTTTGTAAATGCATCTCTTTCATTGGGGGAATAGCCCAGCCTGAATTTTTCAATGATGCCTTCACGAAAGCCGCGTTCTTTAAAATAGCTGAGGCCGATGAGCCTTCCTTCTTCAGACGCGGTTAACGCTTTTGTAAAAAATTGTTCCGCAAAATTGTTAATGATAAAAAGACTGTCTGCCGTCTGGTATTGCTCCCGCTGCTCATCGCTGGCAAAGGTTTCTTCCACTTCTATACCATACCGGTTTGCCAGCCATTTCAGCGCTTCCACATAGCTGTATTTTTCATGCTCCATAATGAAGCTGATGGTGTTGCCGCTCTTGCCGCAGCCAAAGCATTTATAGATTTCTTTTGTGGGAGAAACCGTAAAAGAGGGGGTCTTTTCATTGTGAAAAGGGCAGAGGCCCAGGTAATTGGCACCCCGCTTCTTTAATTTTACAAATTCACCCACTACATCCAGGATATCGATCCGGGACAATATTTCCTGTATGGTATTTTGCGAAATCACCGGTCGAAATTACGATTTTTGAAAAAAGGAACCTAACCCTGGCTTTACATCACTGTGCAGGTGGAGAATCCAATACCGGCATGCGATCAATAAAAGCAGGGGCGTCTCAAAAAAAGAGAAGTCGTCATATCGGCCCGATAGCAATCGGGATAATATAACGACTTCTGATACGCCTCACAGCTTTCTGACTACAGCATCTTTATGCAAAGCTTACACATTCTTTCAATTCTTTTTCGGTATAGGCCAACCCATATTGTTTTAGCACATCGTCCGGCACCCCGTTCCATTGGTTGGGCTGGCTGCCCACATAACCGATGTCTTTTACGCCGATTTCAGAGGTGTAGAAGCCGGTGGCGGTAAGATCGCGCAGCTTTGAAAAAAAGGCCACACCCTGTGCCAGTTCCGGCTTGCCTTTTGCCCTGTCCGGGTAGGCGATCAGATCAACCATTTCAATTTGCTGCTGAGAAGAACAGTCCTTAAAAGCTTTCCCGTATTTGTTCAGGCACTGCATGTCCAGCCAACGTAAACCGCCTCTCATAGGCGTTTGAAGCTCAGGCTGGTCTTTTACCGTAAACTGGATGAAATCCGGCACTTTTGCATCGCTGGCGCTGCCGCTTACTTCATCTTTAGGAATGATAATATCTGCAAGAAGGGTGATGGTAGCCATCTCATGCGCATTAAAAAAGTCCGGCAGCTTTTCTACCTCCTCCTCGTACCTTTTTTCATCTTCATAACGGTGGAGGCCGGCTTTTTTTTCCGTAGTAGCTGCGGGCGAATTGTCTTTTTTCTCACCCGGCTTGCATCCAATGGCCAGGGTGCCGGTAGCCAGTGCCCCGGCTGCTATATATTTGAGTGAATCACGTCTTTTCATTGTTTGTACATTTAATGTTTCTGTATGCTGGATATCTGATGTCCAATGTTCATCCTGATAACTATCGGGACTATAAATTCTGTTTTTTCATTTCATCAATAATAAACTCGCTTGCACGCATACTTAAGGCCAGAATGGTCCAGGTAATGTTTTTATTAGCCTGTGATGTAAACTGGCTGCCGTCTACACAAAACAGGTTTTTACAATCATGTGCCTGGCTCCACTTATTCAGTACCGAGGATTTAGGATCATCGCCCATACGTGCAGTACCGGCTTCATGAATAATATATCCTGGTTTGTCAATACCATAGTTGTTTTCAGGACCGTCATCACCATAAGTGATCACCGCGCCCATATTGTGCATGATCTCTTTAAAGGTTTCCTTCATATGCTTGGCCTGTTTTATTTCATAATCGCTTAATGTAACATTAAACTTTAAAACAGGAATGCCGTATTTGTCTACTACATTGGGATCAATTTCACAGCGGTTATGCTCAAACGCAATAGCTTCTCCGCGGCCGGCCATACCTACGGAAGCACCATAGAAATAGCGCTGGTCTTCCTTGAAGGATTTTCCATAACCACCGGCCTCTTTCTTTTTACCGTTTACGGGGTATTTACCATTTAATGATTCCAGCCCCATTCCAAACCCATAGGCCGGCTGACCAAAGCCCCCCAATATTCTATGTGATAGCCGCGTGGAAATCCCAGCTTCTTATTATCGCCCCACCAGGGAGAGTAAACGTGCATACCGCCTACGCCATCTTCATTATATCTTTTTCGTCCAAAAAGTTCCGGAATATACCCCCCATGGCAGCGCCTGTACTATCCTGAAGGTATTTGCCCACCACATTGCTGCTGTTTGCCAATCCGTTTGGATGTCGCTGGGATTTTGAGTTCAGTAAAAGCCGGGCTGTTTCGCAGGCGCTGGCAGCCAGTATCACCACGCGCCCTTCTACCTGGTACTCCAGCATGTCTTCTTTATTCACATAGGATACTCCCTTTGCCATTCCGTCCGTATTCGTAAGCACTTCGCGTGCCATGGCATTGGCGATTACTTCCAGTTTACCTGTTTTTAATGCCGGGTATATCAATACGTTTGAAGAGGAAAAATCAGCTTTGGCCATGCTACAGTTCCTGCCGCACTGTGAACAAAAGAAACAGGAGCCTCTTTCATCATTTAATTTTTTGGTAAGGATAGAAAGCCGGGAAGGGATCACCGGCACGCCCGATTTCTGGGCGCCTTTTTTTATAAAAAGCTCATGCAGCCGTGGTTTGGGCGGTGGTAAAAAAATACCGTCCGGTTCATTTGGCAGGTTCTCCACGCTCCCGAACACCCCGATCAACTGGTCTACTTTGTCGTAGTAGGGTTTTATATCATCATAACCAATGGGCCAGTCGGTACCCACACCATCATAACTGTAGCCTTTAAAATCCCTTGGCCCGAAACGCAGTGAAATACGGCCCCAATGATTGGTTCTGCCACCCAGCATGCGCGCCCGGAACCATTCCCATTCAGTGCCTTTCTCTTTGGTGTAAGGCTCTCCTTCAATATTCCATCCCCCATAACAGGCATCAAAATCGCCAAAAGGGCGGTATTTGGTAGCGCGGCCTCTGCGGGGCGACTCCCAGGGTCTTTTTAGCTGGAAAACTTCTTTCTGCGGATTGTACATGGGGCCCGCTTCCAGCATGCAGACATTTAAGCCTGCTTTGGATAATACGTATGCCGCCATGCCACCGCCTGCACCGGAACCAACAATTACTACATCATATTTTTTAGCTTGTTTTTTGATCTGCAATTCTTCCATTCAAATGGCCTTTTAAAATTTATTAAATAAGACAGGCCAATATACAACGAAATGTTTAAAATCATAGGCGGATTTTTAAAAGCGGTATTTAATAACAAGGTTTTAGCGTATAATCGGTTAATTTTAAACCCGGATTAAAACTTTTATAATTTTTGTAAAATGCAGAAAGGCTGTTTACCGTTTATCATAGTGCTTTGTGCGGTTGCCATAGGGGTGCTGGCGTATTTGCTGGGAAAAAAGAATGGCACCAAAACGATTGAAAATATTGCGCTGAATGCGGCCTTTGTTAAGGAGGTTTCCGAGCTGGCTTCGCTGGAAGTGCAGGGCACTGCCAATATTAAGACCACGAATATTACCAACGATGGCACTATGACAGATGCTTTCAAAAAAATGTTTATGGAGCGCACCGTCAATATTTCAATCCCTTATATAGCTAAATACGGAGTGAGCCTGGAAAAACAGCAAGTGAATATAGAAGAAAAAAATAAAGTGGTGCACATTGTTATCCCTGCTCCGCAACTGCTCAGCTACGAGCTGCGAATGGACCGGGCAGATGCGATGACGCGCAGGGGTATGCTGGAATCGCCGGATGAAACTTATTATGCCACGGTTCAGAAAAAGCTGTACGCTGAGTCCCGGAAACAGATGGAGGGCAATCCGGTATATATGCAACAATCAAAAGATAAGATCCGTAAGATCTTGGAACAATATTATGCGCCCATGAACTTTAAGGTGGAAGTTCTTTTTAAGGATGAATTAAAAAGCCGGGTCGTTGATCAGCATTATTAGCCATTTTTCAAAAAAAATGGAAAAAAATAATACGCATCTCAAGTTTTATCAGAGAAAATGCCTACTTTACTTCCCTTAAATCTGATTTGTTAAATTTTTTTTAAGCCATTATGAAGGATAAGAATGATCATTCAAGGAGAAAGTTTATCAAAAACTCAGCCCTTGCAGGAACTGCTTTTTTTATTGTACCCAGGCATGTTTTAGGAAAAGGGTTTATAGCTCCGTCTGATAAGCTGAATATTGCAGGTATCGGGGCCGGAGGTAAAGGAGAAGGGGATCTGGCATCATTTGCTAAAAGCCCGAAAGTGAATATAGTAGCGCTGTGCGATGTGGATGACCGTGCTGCTGCAAATTCAAGAAAAAGGTTCCCTAAAGCCAGCTATTACAAAGATTTCAGGGAAATGCTGCAAAAGGAGGCAAAGAACATTGATGCCTGTAGTATCAGTACGCCGGATCATACGCACGCTGTTGCTACGTTAGCAGCAATGCAACTGGGAAAACATGTATACACTCAAAAACCGCTGACACATGATATTTATGAAGCGCGTATTCTGGCACAGGCTGCAAAGAAATATAAAGTGATCACCCAGATGGGAAACCAGGGCGGATCGGGCGATGGGGTACGCCGGATGAAAGAATTGTATGATGCGGGCCTGATTGGCGATATTATTGAAGCACAGGCATGGACCAATCGCCCTATATGGCCACAGGGAGTGCCTAAGCCAAAAGGGAATTTCGAAGTGCCCAAAGAACTGGATTGGGATCTGTGGCTGGGCACGGCGCCCAAAGATGATTATAACCCTGCTTATGTTCCCTTTAACTGGCGGGGCTGGTGGAACTACGGTACCGGTGCGCTGGGCGATATGGCCTGCCATATTATGGATCCTATTTTCAGGATCCTGCCTATAAGTTATCCCTCTTCAGCAGAATGCAGTATTGCCAATCAATGGACGGGGATGAACCAGGAAGCCAATAATATTGATAGTTGCCCGGTAGCGTCTATTATTCACCTGGAGTATCCCAGGAAAGACAAAAAAGGCACACTGAAAGTATCCTGGTATGATGGAGGTTTGCTGCCGAAACGTCCTGATGAGTTGTTGCCTGAAGAAGAGTTTGGCAACTGGGATGGCGGCGTTTTATTCATTGGTACAAAAGGCAAATTGCTTGCAGACTGTTATGGAGCTAACCCCAGGCTGCTGCCACTTTCAAAAAATGAAAGCGCAAAAGCCGTAAAAGAAACAATTGCCCGGGTACCGGGCGGTGAGGACGGGCACTATCTGCAATGGGTAAATGCCTGCATTGATGGTTACGGGAAAGGAGTCACCAGCTCTCCGTTTGAATATGCCGGGCCTTTTACGGAAAGCATTCTTATGGGCAACCTGGCCATCCGGAGCGCGTTGTATATGGATCCCAGTATATCCGGCTGGGGCAAAAGTAAATTTACAGGCCGCAAAAAGCTCCTGTGGGATGCACAGAACATGAAGATCACCAACTTTGATGAGGCCAACCGCTTTGTGAAACGGGATTACCGTGAAGGATGGAGCCTGACCTTATAGTAAAGTGTATTTGAGGATCATTTTTTTTCAATCATATTTCATTAAATCTTTTTTGTCATCATGAATCAAAAAAAGAATTATTCAAGAAGAAAATTTATAAGAAACACAGCGCTTGCAGGAAGCGCTTTCTTTATTGTTCCCCGTCATGTTCTGGGGCGCGGTTATGTAGCACCAAGTGATAAGCTGCTGGTGGCAGGTGTGGGCGCCGGCGGAAAAGGCGGTGACGACATTCGTCATTTTGCAAAGAGCGGAAATGCTGAAATAGCATTTCTGGTGGATGTGGATGACCGGCAGGCAGCGCAAAACCGTAAACTGTTTCCCAAAGCCAAATACTATAACGACTGGCGGGAGCTCCTTGATAAGGAAAGTAAGCATTTTGATGCAGTAAGCGTAGGAACCCCGGATCATACACATGCCATTGTTGCGTTTCATGCCATGCAACTGAATAAGCATGTGTATGTGCAAAAACCGCTGACACATGATATATGGGAATCGAGAATGCTGGGAGAAGCGGCAAAGCGCTATAAGGTAGTAACGCAAATGGGCGACCAGGGTTCTTCTAATGACGGGGTGCGCGATTTGCGGGAATGGTATGAAGCAGGGCTGATTGGCGAAATAGAATCTGTTTATTGCTGGACCAACCGGCCGGTATGGCCCCAGGGTATTGCATGGCCCAACGAGAAGCCGTCTGTTCCGGAGGGATTGAACTGGGATCTCTGGCTGGGCACGGCTCCTTACCGGGAATATGAAGGTAACGTGGTTCCGTTTAACTGGCGGGGCTGGTGGGATTATGGTACCGGCGCTTTGGGCGATATGGCCTGTCATATTGTAGGCCCGGTATTTAAGGTATTAGGGCTGGGCTTTCCTACCGAAGTAACCTGCAGCACCAGCACCATTTATACAGGTAATTTCCAGCAGGGATACTTCCCGGACAGTCCGCCTGTATCTTCTTCTGTTCATTTTAAATACAAAAGCAAAAACGGAAAAGATATAAAATTGCACTGGATGGATGGTGGCATTCAGCCGGAGCGCCCGGATGAATTAGGCCCTAATGAAATCATGGGCGGCCATGGCGATAAAGGCAATGGTGTGCTTTTTGTTGGTACCAAAGGAAAAATGATGTGCGGTGTATACGGATTGGACCCTACATTACTGCCTACTTCCAAAACAAAGGATATTAAAGTGCCCAAAAAATATCCGCGCATACCGGGTGGCGCTGAAGGGCACTATAAACAATGGGTAGACGCCTGCATTGCCGGTTATGAAAAAGGGCATAAAATGGTGGATTCTCCGTTTATAGGATATGCTGTACCGTTAACAGAAAGCATCCTTATGGGTAACCTGGCTATCCGCAGCTTTAATTATAAGGATGCGGAAGGCAAATTTCCCGGCCGCGGCATTACCTTAACATGGGATGGGCCAAATATGAAGGTAACCAACTTTGAGCCTGCGAATCAATATGTAAAACGTACTTACCGTGATGGCTGGCCGGATCTGAAGTTTTGAGTGTCGGTATTCATAAAAAATAAATGCGCTTCATTCCGGAGCGCATTTATTATATACAATAATTGAGATCCATCAGGAGGAAATCAGGCCACAGCATTTACTTCCATTATATGTTCATGGGCCTCATTAAGAAAATTGGGAAGCAGATGCTGGTTCGTCCACATGATTTTATCAGGATCTTTTAGCTGATCGATCATACTGTTCAGCTTAGCCGCACCATGGTTGTCGATGACCGTTTTTCTTTTTTCTTCCGACTGGAAATGCTTCAGCATCCCTTCTGCATCCGCTTCAGGGTGAAACTGTGTGCCAAACATATACGGGTTAAAAGAAATGCCCATTACAGCCCGTTCATACGGAACATGCGGCCGCTCTTTTTCAATACAGGTAATATAGGCTCCTATTTCACCTAGCAGGTCAAGATTGGGCTGTATCAGCTGAAAATCCCTGCTGTCAACTGCATAGAAAGGATCATTCAGATCTTTGAAAATCACATTCACCCTTCCTTCCGGCAGCAGGTGAACAGGAAAAACCCCAAAGGAGGTCGATTTGCGTTTGCAGATCAGCCCCGCATTAAAATAACGGCTGGCCAACTGGAAGGAATGACAGATAAAGAAAACGAATTTTTTCCGGTCATTGCCCGGGTTCTCATTCCAGCGAAGGGTTTCATTCAACCATTTGTTCCATTGAATATCCCAGTCGTCAAAGCGGCTGCTCAATGGGTCCCCGGGTCCTCCGCTTGAAATGTAAATGTCGTAGGTCATGTCCGGCAGCTCATTTTTTAAACGAACTTCAAAGACATCATAAATCAATTCAACCCGTTTTTCGTTTGCCCATCTGTGCACGATATCTTTTATACAGCGCATGCCCTGGTTGGAATGCCCTTCATTCATATCCAATATAGCAAAACGAACACACTCTTTCGAATTTACCATCCGGCAAAAATAACAACTTGAAATTTAACGGAAGTTAATTTAGATCAAGAATTACTAACAACTGTGTATATTTTCTCTTGTATATTTATTATTGTTTTTGGCCAAGAGGAACCTTTGATGACATTTTTCAGGCTTCCTTTGTGTATTTTAAGCCTGAAAAATTTCATGTCGGTTTGTTAACGATATTGCTTGGTAATAGCATAGCCTACCCGGTCGTTTACTTTCCGGAGAATGTGGCCGTTGATCTGTCTGCGCCTTTTTTTATCTGACCGGTCGAGAAAAACCCCTTTATCATTGAAAGGTTGGGGTAGTTCAAAGAATACCAGTGTGCAGTAGCTTTCTCCCTTTATTCTGCTGTTCAGCGCTTTGTTGCGCACCGTCATCTGCACTAATTTACGGGGCTGCAGGTTTTCATAGTAATCAATATTAGCGATCCAGGTACATTGGATAGAACGCATATCATTGATCAGTTGTATTACTGCAGCCGGATCATAATGATGAGCTATCAGGCTGTCTTTGAATGCCGGCCCGTTGATATTGAAATGATAAATATATTTTATGGAATCTTCAATAAATTCAAAGGAAATATTGGAGAAGGTTCTTTCCTCAAAAAGAACAGAAAAGGGATGTGCCGCGTGCAGCTTTTGAAAATCCGTCTTTATACCTACTAATCTGGACTCGTTCTGCGCATAAAACTTTTCAGGAAAATTCTTTGAGATCCCGCAGGACCCCGCCAGTGCCAGGAGCAGGACCAGGCATGTCTTTGTGTATTTTTTAAAGGCTATTCTGTCTTGTTCTGCCATACTGTTACTCCGTAAATAATGTTATCCAAAAAGCCTGGCGGCAACTGCTGCAATGTCTTCATCCCATAGTCCCAGTATACAAATTCTATATTGCCATCCTGCAAGGTATGAATGGATGTTAACAACACGTAATGGGTAGGTGTGCTGATCATTGACCGCCTGTGTGTTTTTTTATAAAGCTTCTTATTGTTCAGGTACAGGAAAACAAGCCCTTTTTGCAGTTGCTTTTCAAGGTATTCCGGAAGATGCCTGATGGATGGCTTAAACAGGTCTGAACCTCGGGTTTTAATGGTGCCGGGAAATAACCGGCGCAGCATCCGGTTGAATTTTGCATAATTGGTCGATGCCCAGAAAGTATTTTCACCTCCCTTCCGGAACCGGCGGTTAAAAAAATTCAGATAGCCTTTAAAATGATCCGCAAGGGTCAGGAACCACATCTGCCCGGCGGCGTTGATATCCAGTGAGCCCTTGTACCTTAAAAGCCCGGCTTCCTGTCTTACAGGCTTGGAGGGCCTGAACTGCTCCTTCCCCATACTTGCCTGCCCGTTTTTATACAGCGCGATCATAAATTTTGCAAAGCCCATCGGGTCATAGGTCAGTGGAATATAAGTGATGGAGGAATAGGCGCAAAAATTAGTGGCCCTTCCTTCATAAAAGGCAAAAGGTTGTGTGGTGAATGTTTTTAAATTTTCTATCAGCAAAGAGGGTTCCACATTAGGCCACCATTTGCTTTGCTGCAGACCAGTAAGGCTGTTCAGGTAAAGTAAGGCTTCCCGGGGAGAGCTCTTTTTATCAGCAGTATCACTGCCTGTTCCGGCAGCATACAGAAACAGTGTTGCAAAAACAAACACACAAACGAAGGTGGACCGTATGTATATTCTTATTTTTCCGGGTACGCTCATAACGCCCCCGAAAATAATAATTTTTAAAAAAATACGATTTCCTTTTATTTATTCTGTTTATTCGGTCCGATGACCCCGTTGTAGGAAATGGGCGTTTTATTCAGGCTCGTAATTCTTAAAGAAGCATAACCGGAAGGTGAAACAGTTAAGTATAATGCCTGTATATCGTTATTGTCTTTTGGGCGGATATCGATTTCATAACTTCCCTTTCGCATTGTTTTTTTATAGCTGAATTTTGTGGAAGTGAACTGTATGCCGCCTTTGGATGGGTCAACGGGTGCCGTATAGGCCCTTCCGAAAAACGGGAGGTAGGCTATAACCGAATCCTGCGTGATCTTCAGATCATAGCGGGAGGTCAGCTGGTAAAGATTGGCGCTGCTGTTGGGAAACATATTACGCACATTATAACGGCTGTCTTCTGTTGGAAGTACCGATTGTGCCACAAAAGTATAGGTCTGCTCATCAATCAGCTGGGCAATTTTAGAGTCCCGGTTGCTTATTTGCTGCTGCGATGAGCAGGAACAGACAACGCCTGTAATGATCAGCAGGAACAGCAGGG
This sequence comes from Niabella ginsenosidivorans, assembly GCF_001654455.1. Lineage (NCBI taxonomy): Bacteria > Pseudomonadati > Bacteroidota > Chitinophagia > Chitinophagales > Chitinophagaceae > Niabella > Niabella ginsenosidivorans. Next base: position 3,192,620 of record NZ_CP015772.1, on the reverse strand, counting down.
CAGGTCTTGTTTTCATATAAAACTGTTTTGTTGATGATGCAATACACCAGTAAGTTACATAATTCTGCGGACTAAAAATTGTTAATATCCTGTACTGATCAGATTGGGCCTGTAAAAAAATAATAGTTAAAGACTAATGCCAGGTTCCAGTTTAACAATTAAGAACCAGTCATTTTCTAAGGGCAGGTATCCGTAATCATAACAGAAAAAATAGGTTTGGCCTTTCTGGGTCTGGTATTGATTGGTATTGTACCTGAACTGAAAACCGGCCGACTGCAATTTATCGCGGTGGATCTTTATCGTCTTCCCGTTTTCTTTTAAATGTTCGCTGAGGATCTGCCGGTTTTTACGAAGCACATTATTGATATTACGGATAAGGTTTACAGAGGCTCCTTTTGCGGCATTATTGTAATTATTCCGGCAATAATCGTCGCAGAATTTTTTATCGGCCCGGCCTTTTATTGATTTTTTACAAAAAAGGCATTGTTTTTCTTCAGAGGTTACTGTTGGCATATTCAATTGGTTTTCTGCATACAATATACAAAATTATCCGTTTACAAACGTTTACAAACGCTTACTTACGTAAGTAAACGTTTAAAAACCGAATAAGGGTTGTTACCGGCTGCATCTTTGGGTTGTTGAATTGCAATTGATTCAATTGAAATAAAAAATTGTTTAACCGCCTGCCCGGCAGGCACAAAAATGAAAATCATGTACGCATTAAAAAACAAAGTTCAACTGATCGGTAACCTGGGGAATGCCCCGGAAGTAAAAGCAACCACAACCGGTAAAAAGGTTGCCCGTTTTAGTATTGCCACTAACGAGGTCTATAAAAATGCAAAGGGAGAACGGGTTACAGAAACCCAGTGGCATAACCTGGTAGCATGGGGAAAAGTGGCTGATATTGCCGAAAAATATCTTGAAAAGGGCCGGGAAGTTGCCGTTGAAGGCAAACTGGTGAACCGCCGGTATGAAGATAAGAGCGGGCAAAAAAAACAGGTTACGGAAATACTGGTACAGGAGCTTTTGATGCTCTCCGGTGGTCAGCGCAGCACTATGGAGTAAATGTGAAATAACGGGCCGTTGCTAACCGTCAGAGGCTGTTTTCTGCCTTGTCTTTAAAACGCAGGAAGCAGCCTCTTTTTTGTTTACTCAAAGTCCCGGGCTGTTTTAAAAGAGGGGGGCTTCTTTGTTTTAAAAAAATATTAATTACATTTATCCGTATAGGAAAGATAAAGCTGTAACGAATGAAAAATGTTGAAGACAGCCATGCTGCTACCGATACGGAAAAGGTAGATTTTAAAAAGGTTTTGACCTTTTTACGGGAAGGCAGGAAAACAGATGCTGTCATAACCGTAAGAAATGCTACAGGATGGGATCTGAAAAGCGCTAAAGACTTCGTGGATAAAATTGCGGATACCACGGAGCCGGGTAAGCGGCTATCCATACTAAGATCAGAAAAGCCCGCTATTGATATTAACCCTGTCATGGATCTTTTGCGCAAGGGCAAGAAGCTGGAGGCTGTCAGACTGGTGCAGGATAAGGGAGGGATGAACCTGAAAGATGCTCAATTTTTTGTAGAAACATTGAAGGAAAATGATATAAAAGATTTTGCCAGAACTGTTCCTTTTACAGAAGAAATCACAACGCTAAAAACGAACAATGCCTATAATGCGCATTACACCGGTTTTGATGTTATAAAAAGAAATCAGGGAACGGAAAGCCCGCAATGGGAAAAAATACAGGCTGGTTTAAATAACCAGGTGACTGTAAAGAACATGGATCTGGATGATCTTAAAGACCGGCTGAATAAGCTGATGAACAAAAAAACCGATCACAGTTCTGCTAACAGGATTGCGGATCATTATACAGCGAAATCGTACAGCAGCGGAACGTTAACAAAAAAGAATAATCCGGAGAGTTATAAAAAAACTGCATCCGGATATGATAAAGGTGGCGGCAGAAATAGCTCTGATGCAGGACTTTACTGGGCAATTGCACTCATCATTACCGCAATTGTTTATTACCTTATACGGAAAACAGGGTAGTATAAGCCTGTTATCAAAAACGCTCCGGATGCATGACCCGGAGCGCGTACAAAGCAAATCTGAAACTAAGCCACTTTAACTTCCTGAGCCGGTTTTGTGGTTTCGGGGTTTTTCTGAAGTGTTACTTTTAAAACGCCGTCTACATATACCGCTTCTATGTTCTCAGTAAGCACTTTATCATTTAATTGAAAGGAACGTTCAAATGAACCTGGCTGGTATTCCTGAAGAATATATTGTACCTCACTGCCGGTTTCATCTGTTGCATACTTAATTGTAAGCACGTCATCATTTACAGATATTCTGAAATTTTCCTTTTTTAACCCGGCTGCATATAAAGACAGGACATAAGCCTGATCTGTTTCTTCAATATTTGCGGCCTTTCGGCTGTTCATAAACTGCTGTAATTTATGAGCCCAGGGATGACCGCCGTAGCCATGACGGCCAAACTTTCTGCCCCAAAAGCCACCACAATGCTTAAAACGGGCTTCAAAAGGGCTTTGTGCTTGATCATTGATCGATTGATGGGTAAACATGATTATTTGTTTTATCGTTGAGTAAATAGAGTTTAATTAATAGGAATAATAGCAGGCTGGGCGTGACGCCTGTTGCTGGCAACAGGTTGCAGCGTGGCAGGGCCATGTAGTTGGCGGTGGTAAGGCTCCCGCCCTGTGGACAAGCCGGCATTCTCCATCCATTTTGCTCTTGCTTTTGAAATGATCTTTCCGGCAATTGCGGCAATCACACCTATTGCTATTACCAGTAACAGTAACTTAAACAAGAGAAAAAGCACTAAGGATGCGGTACCAATCAATACTGCAAGTATTGCCAGTCTTGGAAGAATAAATAAAAATCTGTGTTTCATTTTTTTTGTTTTTTGTTTAAAAAATGGGCCTTTTTAAGGAAGACGGGATGGCTTCTGTTTTACTTTAAAAAAGATAAAAAAAATTACGGCGGGCAGGTGTATGTGATAGATCTGATCTGCAATCGTCAGGGGCAGAGAGTCGCATTCAGCATTAATCATCTGTTGCTAACAGCTTGCACCTGAATTCGTAACTTTAAATAAAAAATGCTGCAAAACAGGGTAGATCCACTGGGCCGTTTAATTTTTACGGAAGCCCGCGGTCATTGGATGGGCAACCGCGGAAGGATTCATAATGAAAAGAAACAGATTACCCATCGGTTCAGGCTGAAGGCATGGATCACATGCCTGCTGGAGTTCAGAGGGCGAAAAAGAGTGGTAATGGCGCCAAACCGGTATACGGAACTATTTTTCCTGGATGAAGCCACTGCATTTGCCGCTGGCCACCGGCCCTGTTTTGAATGCAGGAGAAAGGCATTCAATCATTTTAAGGCCTGCTGGTTAAAAGGCAACCCTGAATATGGGTTTACCGAAAAAACTCCCGTAAAAGAAATTGATGCTGTGCTTCATAAAGAGCGCATTAATAAAAAAGGAGAGAAAGTTACTTACGAAGAGGCATTCAGCCGTCTTCCGGATGGCGTTTTTGTATTGTATCAGAGCGAGCCTTACCTGGTCGCAAACCACCTGCTGCATCAATGGACCCCCTTTGGATATAAGAAGACAATTGCACAGCCACCATTAAAAAATGTAACTGTTTTAACACCGAGATCTCTGGTGAATACCTTCAGGGCCGGCTATCAACCACAATGGGAAGAAGTGCAGTAATAATGTGCACAAATTGCTCTATCTTCGGTGCCATTCCAAAAGAAATATCCATAATAATGAAAAAACGTTGCCTGCTGTTCTTAGCTGTTATAACCTGGAGTGTGGTGCCCGCACAAAAGTACGCGCCCAACTGGGCATCTCTTAACCAACGGAAGATCCCGGAGTGGTTTCAGCAGGATAAGTTCGGCATTTTTATCCATTGGGGGCTTTATGCAGTTCCGTCATATGCCCCGGTAATCCCTAATAGCGGGCTTAGCTATGCAGAGTGGTATTGGTACCGGATACAGGGCGAGCCGCAAAAGGATTTTATGGCCTTTCATAAGAAGAATTATGGGGCCGGCTTTTTATATCCGCAGTTTGAATCCCTGTTTAAAGCAGAGTTGTTTAACCCCAAGCAATGGGCCGATATATTGAAAGCATCCGGAGCAAAATATGTAGTGCTTACTTCAAAACACCATGAAGGCTATTGTCTCTGGAATAGCGCAGAGGCAGATCGCAACTGGGGGCGCCCCTGGAATGCGGTAACGGGCACGCCCAAACGGGATCTGCTGGGAGACCTTACCAGCGCCGTAAGAGCTGCGGGGTTAAAGATGGGATATTACTATTCCCTGTATGAATGGTTTAATCCCCTTTGGCAAAAAGACCGGAAGCGGTTTGTAACGGAGCATATGTTGCCCCAGCTAAAAAACCTGGTTACTAAATATAAGCCGTCCCTCATTTTTGCCGATGGTGAATGGGAGCTTCCGGATAGTGCCTGGCACAGCCCCGAACTGCTGGCCTGGCTGTTTAATGAATCTCCTGTAGCAAAGGAAGTGGTTGTAAATGACCGGTGGGGCAGCAATACCAGGGGCAAGAATACCGGCGCTACTTATACTACTTCAGAATACGGCGGGGGTATGAACGCGGATGTTGTATGGGAAGAAAGTCAGGGCATTGGCCATTCTTACGGGTACAACCGGAATGAGCAGTTAAAGGATTATAAAAGCGCCAGGGAGTTGTTGCTTTTGTTAGTTGATATAGTAGCAAGGGGAGGAAATCTTCTGTTAGATATTGGCCCTACAGCGGATGGCCGCATTCCGGTTATTATGCAGCAGCGGTTGACAGAAATGGGGAACTGGCTTAAAATAAACGGAGCTGCAATTTACGGTACAACCGCCTATAAACAACCCTATCAATGGAGTGCGGGCCGTATGCCTGCCAGGAGCGACAAAAGTTATATGGCCGGGTATAGTGTTCCTGACCTGGTGACTCCTAAAAAGGATACAGCTTCAATAGAATTGTTTTTTACCCGTAAAGGAAAGGATCTGTTTTGTATTCTGCCAGACTATAAAAGCAGAATAGTAGTAAAGAATATGCACATGCCTGCCGGTGCCGGGGCGTATCTGCTGGGAGCAGACCGGTCCTTAAAAGTGAAAAATGTTGGAAACGATTGTGAAATTGATCTTTCTGCCATCAGGCCAGATGAATTACCCGCAGAATTACCGGTAATAAAGTTAGAAAATGTATTATAAGCAGCATTCTTTAGAAGAACGCCTTTGAAAATTTTTGGATTATGGGTTGTGTTTCTATAAATACGATTGAGCGGTGCTGACGGAATTGATCAGCGGCTCCCCCGGTAGCTCAGTATCCTGCCCCTATACTTAAAGGTGGGAATGAGTTTGAGCAGCCATCCCCGGCCGGTCTCAAACATAGAGTGTGGCAGGTAAAGATCATTGGCTGCAGACGGCAGCAATTGCTTGAGTAAGGCTATTACCTCCGGTAGATCCAGCTCATAAAAGATGGCTTTGGCATTTACGTCCTTCAGCCTGTAATACCTTGTATCCAGCCCGCAGCCTATTAAAACAACTATAGGTTGCTTTACGGTTAATAAATGTCCACATCTTATTATCAAAATGTCTTACGCGGATAGCAACATCGGTAAGGCTCATGATACCTTTGCTGTACCTGGAGAAGTCATAGTTCAGTTGCCGGATGATTTCACAGACAAGCGGGTCTTTTATTATAGCATCATGGCGATGTGTTTCCCTGCAGCGCATAAAAAGCGGAATGAACAGGGTATCAGCTACCGCATCAGTGATTGCTGTCTGGATCTTTTTATCAGCCATTGTATTAGGTTTTTATACGATGATGGTGGGTCTGTTCTTTTGTTGAATGCTACCGGGCTGTACCGGCAGCCTCTTTATCAGGCTTAAGCACCTCATTGCTTTCAAATGCAGCCTTAAGGAACGCTTCATGATCTTTTCCTACTGCGGCCAGCAGGTTCCGGTAAAATAATCCTGCATTTACCTGCACGGCGGCGATCCTTGCGTGTCTAAAAAAGCGGTGATCGCCCGTTCACCCGTTGCGCTCCGGCCAGCCGGCTCAACTGGTAGAGCGCATAGCTGCCTTTTTGCTCGGACACATAATCCGCTTCCTCGTCGCTTTGCATCAATACGGGCTCTGTATTTTCTTCTTTGGCCCGGCCTTTCAGATAGGTATCATGATTTTTTCCCAGTCTTTTTTGCAGCGCTGCCTCCCCGTAAAAATGGTTTAATTCCTGTATGGCCAGGTAACCGGGAATAGAACGTGTAATAACAGGATAGCCCTGTGTACGGCTGATATTAGCCTGTTTCATATATTGCTCCGCAATCAACCTTGTAGTGCTGTAATGCAGGTAATCCAGGTCTTCCTGGCGGCGTATATCAGCCGTCCATCCATGGTTTTCGGGTAATGTGATGACATTGCCGTAAGCATACAGCGCTTCATCATAATAGGACCTTTCTGCAATGCGCAAAACAGTATAAGGATACCTGCCCAATACCGTATCCAGATAGGCCAGTGCTTCTTTTGCTGAGGTGATAAAGTGATCCGTATTCCAACTGTGCCCGGGATGGTAATAGACCTCTATATCCACAGGTTGACCAGCTATGTCAACACGCTTCCTTTTTACCGCGTAGCGTGCAGAAAGGATGGAAAAATCAAAAAGAGCGGGTGCCTGATTGACGAAGCGGAAATACTGCCGCCTGCCGGACTGCCATTCTTTTTGCAGCAGCCCCGGCGCCACAACCATTTGACCGGCAGAAGTGCTGATCGTAAAGGTGTAATTGATCGTGTTAGCCTGTGTGGAAGCGAACAACTGCCGCGAAGCCAATTGGTCTGTAGTATCCGGTAGCCGGGAGGCCAGCTTCTGCAAGCCGTATTGCGGCCGGTACTGGTTGGACTTCAGCTCCCGCCGGTCATCATAACCAAAAAAAGGCAGGATATTGTGCGACAGGAAGCTTCCGTTAAAGGTGAGCTCTTTTTGCGAGTCGCCATTGGTAAAGCCCTGGCAGTGTAACCTGCCCCTGATCATGCATTGTAAACTATCACCGGGCAGTACCGGGTGATTAAGCCGGTAAATAGTATGCCGTAAAACTGTATCCTGCTTTACAAATGTTGCCGTATATCCTTTTACGGTAAAGTTGTCGACAACGGAACAATCCATCCATTCCAGGTGCAGTGTATCCGCTGTTTTTAAAAAGTACCTGCAGGATGTAACTGCGTATGATCATTTTCTGCACCTGATCCGGAAGCAATCGCCGGCGTTACTGGGCAAGCATCATATGCCTATAACACCCGCAATGCTGCACATTATCAACGCTATCATCAACTGTACTAAAAAAGGAATGTACAAACGCCTTTTCCTGGAAGCAAAAATGATTGAATTGCTGTTGCTGCAACTGGAACAGCTGGCCACGCACGACTGTAATGTGTTCTGTTCACTAAAGCCTGCTGATACAGAAAAAATGTATCATGCAAAGAGCTGATACTAAAGCAACTGCATAACCCCTGCTCGCTTATTGACCTTGCCCGGCAGGTACCAACGAATTTCCCCTGAAGAAAGGGTTTAAAGAAGTGTTTGGCACTACGGTATTTGGCATGGTAGCAGAAGTGAAAATGGAACAGGCCAGGCAGTTGCTCCTATCCGGTGAAAAAAACATTTCCGAAGTAAGCGACCTGACGAGGTACAGCCACCAGGCACATTTTACCAGGACGTTTAAAAAGAAGTTTGGTGTGCCGCCTCGCGAATATGTAAAATATCCTTGCTGACAGCTCCGGATATAGCGTCAATGGTTTACAATCATCCTGAAAACCCTGCAGGGAATCCGGGCGCAAAATTCTTCTGGTACCATTCAGGGATTATGGCCAGAATGTTTATGGCAGATGATTTACCAGCCTGCTTAAAGCGTTATGGCAATGGGCTTGTTCTCTTAATATAGGATGGTTAATTGTAGCGCATCCAATTTATTTGTAAGGCCCTGCCTTCCTTTATCAAAAGTCAGCGTTAGCCCTGTATTATCTGCCTTCTGAAACCGGATTGCCTTTTGTCCGGTAAAGTGATCCAGAAAACCCTGGTCATCGGCTGCCGGGTAATAGAAGACTGCCTCTGTAAGAACGCTCATACCGGTGTTATGGCTAACAGGTGCCGGAAGCCCCTGCCTGTTGCGTTTGAAGGGTAACCTGAACGTCCATGGCAAATAAAGGTTATGCTCCCTGTTCAAAATATCAATTGTCTTTCCCTGTGGAAAATAATCCGGCTGGTATGGAAAAGCGTTTTTAAACAGTGCTTCTGTCTCATCCGTATTTTCAATGCAGAGCCCAAAGGGCGAAGCGGGAGTTGTTCCAAGGCCCGCTCTTGTATGCAGGCCCGTAGGCAGTATTTTGTTGCTTTTTATTTCCTGTTCATCCCGTACCCAAAGGATTTCAAGATAAAAATTTTCAAATACAAAGGTTCTGTTTGCAGTACCCTGTCCCTCATGATTACGGCTGCCACCTTCGGTCAGCCCAAGATCAGCCAGCTCATCGGCTATGCTGCCATTGTCATCCGTAAAAATGAAAATATGATCAATGTTCATTTGATTTATTAAAGGCGTATGAAAGCAGCACCTGTTTTTTATACAAACGGACCGGTTTTGTAATGCCCCTGGTAGTGGTTAACAGACCTGCTGTATAAAGATACCATTGTTATGTCAGCAATAAACTGTTCCCGCTCCTGGCATTCGGAAGGCGAAACTATTACTAACAGAAATCTATTTGTTTTATAACCAACAGGATACAGACCGATATTCTCTTTTCCAGTTCAGTATTAAACGAAAGAGTAAGCCTTGCCTGGCAAAAAGAAAGTCATTGTATAGCTGATAAATTGTCGGGAAAACTGAAAATTTTTCAGCTATGCCGGCAATGGTAAATCATTTGATTATTTATTGACAGGACTGTTATTAACACAGTCAGGATCTTTATTACTGATTAACCATTTAAAAAAAGGAGGTTGATTATGTCACTTGTTAAATGGAACGAAAACAAAGGAGCTTTACCCGGTTTCTCCGGTTGGTTGGATGATTTCTGGAGCCGCGATCTTTTTAACTGGGGGAATAAAAACTTTTCATCTACACAAACCACATTGCCATCAGTAAATGTAAAAGAAACAGATGGCAACTATGAGGTTGAAGTAGCGGCTCCCGGAATGGACAAAAAGGATTTTCATATTACGCTGGATGGGAACCTGCTGACTATTTCTTCAGAAAAGCAGACAAATAATGAAGAAGAAAAGGCAAATTATACCCGCAGGGAGTTCAGCTATCAATCCTTCCAGCGTACTTTTCAATTGCCAAAAGATGTTGTGGATGAAGAAAGTATTCAGGCAAAATACGAAAATGGTGTTTTGCAGCTGACCATTCCTAAAAAAGAAGAGGCCAGGAAGAAAGTGCCCAAAAAAATAGAAGTACAGTAAATAACCGGAAGCAATGCCTTAAAGTAAAAATAACAGGCCGCTGCGGGATCATCGCAGCGGCTTTTTGATGTGTTACGGCTGTTCAAGACGATAAAACCGGCGGTAAACGGGAGTATTGAACAAAGGATAAAAAAATACCGGGTTATGCTGCAGGGCCGGAATGTAAAGTCGTTATGGAATGGCAGGCTGCGGTTTTGACTGGTAAAGCAAAAACAGGATTGTGAAATAAAAAAGTAAGCCTATTTTTGAATGTACTGGGCACATATGAACTGATAATTTCTGCTGTAAAAAGAGTGGCCGGTTTAACCGGCAAATGGATGAAAAAATGAAAAAGAACCGGGTTCAGTCAATGAATTAAGTTAATCATTCGTTTTCAGGAATGGGTATGAGTAAGAGTTTTTTTAAATATCTGTCAATAGGGCCCTTAGAGGAAAAGTGGGGATTGTATGCCACTACAGTAGGCTATTCTAAAGTGGAAGCAAATGAAAATTACCCATCCGGAGTGCATCCTCAGAGCCACCAGCTAACCTGGGACAGGGGAAGGATTTTGAATGATTATTACCTGGTATTTATCAGCAAAGGCATGGGCAATTTCTGTTCGGCACATACTGAACCGGAAAAAATAGAAGAAGGTGCCTGTTTTTTCCTTTTCCCTGGTATATGGCATCGTTATAAACCGGATGTAAAATCAGGATGGGAAGAATACTGGATAGGTTATCATGGTTCATATGCTGATGAGCTGATGAAGCAGGGATTTTTTAATTCCCGGCAACCCATTGTTAAAGTAGGCTTGAATAAAGAGTTATTGGCACTCTTCAACAGAATGTTGGATTTGGTAAAGCAATCATTGGTGGGTTACCCGCAGCAATTGTCCGGATTATTATTGCAACTGTTGGGTCAGGTAAATAATGCCATTATTACCAGGGAATATGACAATGACCCGGTTGCGAGGTTGATTTCTAAGGCTAAATTTTTAATGCATCAGTCATTTGAAAAGGCTTTAAACATGGAAGGCCTTGCCAGGGAACTGCCAATGGGTTATTCAGCATTCAGAAAAAAATTTAAAGAGGTCAGCGGGCAGTCGCCCCAGCAATATCATCAACAGTTAAGATTAGACCGGGCAAAGGAATTGCTGGAATCAACTGTGTTAAATATTGATGAAATAGCTGACCAGACTGGCTTTGAATCGGTTTATTATTTTTCCAGACTGTTTAAGAAAAAAACGGGTATTTCTCCAAAAAATTATCGCATCAGCTTTCTGAAATCAATAAAGGAAAAGATGCCGGCATAGCTATATCAGAAACTGTATTGAATTCTAGTAAAAGAACGGCTGACTCAAACGTTTTACAGGTCAGATGCTTGTCTATGAATCCGGCAGCATTATTATAGCCTCCGGTTTGGCTGTATTTTATAATCCGTTACTGAGTTTCGAGGGATATATAGGGGAGCGTCTTTAATTGCATCATAATTGTAAAATACTTAAAGTATGTTCTGAGTAATGACGGGTTTGCTTTAAAAATATCAAAACGTACAAAGAAAAAATTGTTTCATGCTTTTCCTAAACAGCTGCAGATAATAGATTTGATGTGTCATACCGTTTAGACTTTTAAATGGCACCAGGTGAAGGTATGTCCGCCTGACGAAGGGTAAGATTACAATCGGATCAGGGCTCGTCAGGCTGTTAATGACAAGTGTTGGAAGCTATTAAAAACAACTTGTCATCCGAATGAACTTAAATGCAACGCTTTTATGGTTGCCTCCGGGTGACAGTGTTCTTTTAATGTATAATACGCTTGCAACATATATTAAAATATTCATAATTAAAAAATGTAGTTTATGAACACAGATTTAACCCCTGAACAAATTGAAAGTTACCGTCAAAATGGTTTTTTGGTAATTGATGATTTTTTAAATAATGATGAGCTGAAGTTCTGGCGTGAAGCTGTAACTGAGGCTGTGCAGGATAGAAACGGAAGAAAAATGCCTTCCCGCGAAGTGAAAGTAGGAGAGGATGATGGCATTAATGAAGATAGCGACTACTTTGGAAAAGTATTTGACCAACTATTAAACCTTTGGCAGACCAATAGGAAGGTAAAGCAGATAATGCTTGATGAACGAATCGGCAAAATGGTGGCAGCACTTGCTGGTTGGGATGGAACACGTATCTGGCACGATCAGGCACTGATAAAAAAGCCCTGGGCAAACCCTACTGCATGGCACCTGGATACTCCTTTCTGGTCGTTCAGCGATCGCAGGGCATTGTCTATCTGGGTGGCGCTGGATGATGCTACATTAGAAAATGGCTGCCTCTATTTTATTCCTGGATCTTATCAGCATACAACATTTGAAAAATTAGGCATCGGGAAAAATATGGATGCTGTTTTTGATGTGTATCCTGCTTTCAGAAAAGCGAATTCAGTGGCGGCTCCCATAAAGGCCGGCAGTTGCTCCTTTCATAATGGTTTAACCATTCATGGCGCAGGCCCCAATATGACCAATGGTTTTCGTCGTGCCATGACCTGCGCTTATATGCCCGATGGCGCTACGTTTAATGGCATCCGGAATATATTAAGTGATGAACAGGTGGCTGCTTTAAAGGTGGGGGATCTGCTGAACGATAATGCTCAGAATCCGTTAATCTATAAGAAATAGGCTGATTGAAAGTACAGGAGTTTGTTTATACTTCTGTGCTTTCAAATGCTTTGCGTAATAATTGCTGCATATACATATTGACATCCCACTGAGATGCCACAGGGTTGTTATTGCTGTCCGTCCACATATAAGGCGGCGGGCCAAACTCGCAGGTGATGGTTAAAGTTCCGGCCCCTTTGTTCTTTCTATTAATGATGATCTGTCTCCACCATTCCATAAATTTAGTTGCAGGCTCTTTCCAATGCTCTGAACGGGGATCGGGTATTTGCGGTCCCTCGGGAAACCCTATCCTTGCATGCACATGAATGGTTTTATCGATTGCTTCAGACAGGATTGGCCCGAAATTTTCCAAATAACTTTCCGTTACACAAACCCAATGTGAAAAGTCTGCCGTTAGTTTTACAGAGGGGCGCAGCCTGAATAATTCTTTTGCGTTTTGCGGGCAATAATACATCCTGCCACGATGTGTTTCGTGCGCAACCGGGATCTTGTATTTTAAAGAAAAATTTTCAGCAATATCAATTAGCCGACATTGATCTTCCAGTGAAAAATAATCTTTGCCGGAATGTGAGTTAATTAAAACAGGATGGGTTTCTGCAGACAAATACAGGTAGTATTCAAATGACCTGCAAAATTCGTCAATTGTACAGCCGCCTGCCTGGTGCTGATGACTTACCATCATTAAGCCGTATTGATCTAATAGCCGCATTAACCTGTTCCGTTCACTTCTGTTTCCAGGCACCCATGTATCGATGCCGTCATATCCTGCTTTTTTTACTTTTATAATAAAATCTTCAACAGACAGTTCCTCCTGTCCCCATTGCGGGCAAAGTATCTGAAGTTTCATGCTATTATATATGTTTACGGCTGAACAATTATTTTATCTGGTATCCTGTAATATGTATGACGCCGTCTTTTGCAGCGGTTACTGTTTTTTCAGAACCGTTAATTGTTATTGGGTAAGCTGTACCGGGAGTAAGCCCGCTTAAGGAAATATTATACCTGCCTTTTTCTTTTATGCCGAAATTTATTCCCTTCTTATTAAAATCAATAACCGAAAGCGTTATGCCTTTTTTAGAAATATTACATACAGATAAGGATATTTTATCCTGATCGCCGGGATAGAACCTCAGACTGCCATTATCTCCGGCTATGCCGAAGCTGGTGTTGTAATTTATCGTATAAGAAGAAAAACGAACCTGATAGTTCTTTTCATTCAGCTGTATTTTATAATCATTGCCCCGCAACGGATATGTAAAATCCGTTCCGTAAAGCGCGGGCACTAAATTGGGTGAAATAACCAAGCGGTTCCACCGGGGCTGAATACCGTATATGTCTGAATACAACGCGGTAATGCCGGTACATATTCCTGATAAAATATCTGTGCCTGACCCCTTTTGTGTGGCCCTGCTGTAGCGTTGGAATGAAAGCCCATCCTTTTCGTATTGCTTTAAAAGATTAATAATGTACTTTAAAGCAAGTTGCTTGTCGTAATGAATATAAGACTGTACGCCAATATACCCCCAGGTCGGGAAAATATCCCCGTTTTCATATTGAGGAAAAGGCCAGTTACCACCGGAAACTTCTTCCTGCTTATATGAGTCGAAACACAAAGGCCAGTGAAAAAGATTTTCTGCCACGGTGCGTTCTTCAATTTGGTGTAAGATTTTATGAATACGCTCTTTATCATCACAAAGCCCGGTAGCAATAGCCATGAATTGAACAGGAGTTACCAGGTTATCGCCATGTACCGAACCGTCATTGTCTTTCCAGTAAACAAATTGCTTTTTTTCTTCTGACCAAAAGCCGCCATCTTTAACGGGTCTGTTAAACTGCTCTTTTAATTTTTGAGCAATGGTTTCATATCTGGTAACCGCTTCCATATTGCCTAATATGCGTTCACATTCAGCCCATTTCCTTAAAGCATCGTATAGCTGCGCATTTACAAAAGCGTTTTCAAAAGAAACCCATACGATATCCGTCCAGTCGCTGCATTTTGCTTCGCTGATATTGTTATTCATCATTTCAAAAATGCCATTACCATTGCTGTCGCGACGGATTAACCAGTCCAATGCTTTGCGGCAGCTGCGCACATGATTCTTCAGCCACTCCAGATTTCCTGTAAGATTAAATAACCCGCTAACATTGATCACATATCCTGTTTGCGAATCGATGGTATAGCCCCACATGGCTTCGTAATAACCGGTGCTGTCATTAAAAGTGCCCGGAATTTCATCCCCCGGTGCATTGTGCCAGCGCGATAGTACGCGTCCATCGGGCTGTAGGGCTAAAGCCACTTCCTGGTCCAGCGTGGCAGCAAGATTGTTGGTATAATTGCTGTCTGCAACAGCTAAAGCCACTTGCGCGAAAAAAGGCTCATGCAGGCATTTCCAGTTGGTGATCCATCCGTTGCCGCCCACAATGTTATTATCCACTACACCGTATCTTGCAGTTGTATTTAGCAATTCTCTTACCGCAGCGGCATTGATGTTTTGTAAGTTTCCCCTGTTGTATGTTTTAAAATAATCAACATAGCTAATGGTATACTGTGCACTGATCGTTCCTTTTGTGGTGATCACCGGCGCAAATACATCAGGCCGGGCGTGTACAAACCGGCTTAAATTATGCCGTTGTCTTATGGGTTGTGTACAGACGATCTGCGTACTGGTAAATTCATTATCGGGGCTATGCGAATATTTTGTAGCGATATAATTCCCCTTTAAGGCCTTTCCCTGGATTGAGAGGGCATCGCCGTTTTTGTCATTCCAATATATAGTGCCGCCTGTATGCACGCCATATGTATCATTTATCGTACTTAAATATTTACACCAAACCATGCCACCGTTATCAATAATGCCACCTTTCCAAACGGAAAGACCAGCAAAATTCCATTTGGGGAATGCAATGTCCTCCATTACCTGTGTACCCGTATATTGTCTTGTGATCCTCCATTCTATTGTTTTTTTTGTGACCACGAAATTCCAGGTTTCCATAACGTTATTGTTGCCATTACCGTAAGTAATATTAGTGATTTGTGCACTGTTTGCATTTGTGAAAACATCAGGACTTGTTGAAAGCTGCTTGGAAGTATAAGCAGTAGAACCGGTTATGAAACCTGTATAAACACCCGAAGAAGATAATTTGTTTTCCCCTTTTATTAATAGCTTACGGATATAACAACCCTCTGCATAACCAATCAGTATAGCCGAAAGACCATTTTGTGTTGTAATGCTTATGGTCTTATTGATCTTGTTATGAATAATGCCGTAGCCGGGACTATTTGAAAAACACGGGAATGCACATGTAAAACAGGCAAGAAACGTTAATAATATTTTCATGAAATCTACAAATTGCTATAGCTCATAAAACTAAAATAAGTAGTACAATATCAAATGAACTTTTGAAATATATTTTTATACAAACTGATACAAATTGTATATAACCGGTAAATATGGAAATATCAAAAAGTGCAAAAAGGTACCAGTTTGGGGCATCCCGTACTTTAGAGTTCTATTTACACCGGATAGCAGGATAGACAGTCAGATTGAGGGTGTATCTTGTTTGATAAACCGGAAACGATTGATTGGTTCATTCATCTTGTTGTACAATCAGCATGGATTTTTTTTTGACAGATCCGGAATATTGTTATTACATAAAGAACACCAATCAGCGGGCGTTGGTTTGAAATATTTGCTGCCCCGGTACGCATTTTTTGACCTTTCAGGCTGCAAAAACGACTGCATTGATTTGGTTTTTATTGATATTTAAATCGTAAATTTGGCAGACCGCATTAATAACAATCCTCTTATTCTGAAATGCATGCAAGCCGCTGCTGTTTTTTCTGCCATTTTATTAAGCCCTTCAGTAAAGGCTCAAAGAATATTTCCCTTTAGTAAAAAAAACATTGTTTACAACGTAATAATAATTACAGAATAGGTGGAAAAGCATGGCCACGCGGCTTTATTAATAGGATTGAGAAAACGATATAAAAAGTAAAAACTGATATTGTTGATCGGTGTAACCAGGATTTCAGTTTTATCAAACCGATGCAGTCACGTATTATGAGAAAGTGCAGGCGGGCTTTAGCGGCCAATCCCGGATAGGCGTAAGATTTTGATAAAATGACGTTCGGGAATTGCTTTTTTTAACCAGGACTGCTGCTGCTAAAGTTTATAAATATTGTTTGATAATTAAGAATAAATGCTATTAACATGAAAGCTGTGAGAAAAATCCTTTTATGGTTGTTAATCATTCTGGCTGTTTTAATCGGTTTTGTCCTGATTAAAACCTTTACCTATTCATTTAAAAAAATACCGGTAAACCAGGCTGAAGCGGTGAATATATCAAGAGATGATTCAGCCATTTACCGCTTTTCCGGGGGTCTAAAAATTCCGACAGTCTCTACGGGCGAACTGGGCGATTTTGATTATACCAGCTTTGATGCGTTCAAAAGATATCTGAGAAATAATTATCCTTTAGTGTATCAGCAAACGGAAAACTATGAGGTGAACGGTTATGGATTGGTTTTTAAATGGAAGGGCACCAACCCTGCCCTGAAACCCATTTTGTTTTTATCGCATATGGATGTGGTTCCTCCCGGAGATGCTCCCGTTAAAAATAAGGAAGAACAGATCTTCAGACTCCAGGATAAGGCAGTACCGGCTGTGACAGCAGTAGCCAAAGAATGGGATTATCCGCCCTTTTCAGGGGCGGTTGCCAATGGGCGGATCTATGGAAGAGGAGCCCTGGATATGAAGGGAATGCTTTTTTCTTTAATGGAATCAATGACCCGCTTGATAAAAGAAGGGTATGCCCCTAAGCGGGATATTTATCTGGCCTTTGGCTTTGATGAAGAAGTCGGGGGAAGAAAAGGAGCCGTAAAAATTGCAGAGGACTTTAAAAAAAAAGGATTGGAATTTGATGCGGTTTATGATGAAGGAGGCGTAATATTAGAAAAGGGAAGTATCGGCGGGATAGATACTGATGTTGCATTGATCGGTTGTGCGGAGAAAGGGTTTTTATCTGCAAGGATAAAAGTTAAAGGCCTGGGCGGGCATTCTTCCATGCCCCCTCTGGAAAGCGCCATTGGTAAGGCGGCTATCCTCATGCAGCGATTAGAAGATAACCAGATGAAGCCGGTCATTACCCCGCTTATACAGGAGTTTTTTAATAATGTTGGCGGCACTATGTCCTTTACCACCCGGCTGGCTATTGCCAACAAATGGCTTTTAAAAAAAGCATTACTGTCTCAATTAACAAAGAATAATTCTACGAATGCATTGGTTCGTACTACCACCGCTTTAACCATGATGAAAGGAAGTGACGGTACTAATGTTCTTTCACCGGAAGTATCGTTTGTAGTTAATTTCAGGTTACTTCCCGGCAATACTGTTAAGGAGGTGAAAGAGCATATTGCAAACGCCACAAAAGGCTTTGATGTGGAGGTGGAAGAGATCGATAACACAAGAGAGGCTTCCGCTGTATCACAGACCAGCACTAAAGCCTATCAAATGATAGAGGCCGGCATTCAAAAGGTATTCCCTGGTGTTTTAACAACGCCCTATCTTACCGTAGGTGGAACAGATGCGTATAAATACCAGATTGTCAGCAAAAATATTTACCGGTTTATCCCCTTTAAAATTAATAGTGCTGAGCAACAAAGTATTCATAGTACGAACGAATACATCAGTATCGGAAATTATGAGAAAATGATTTATTATTTTAAATATATAATGCAAAATTATGACAACTAAATTCAAACACCTTACCAGGTGTATTTTGAGAAGATGAATTGCGCTGCTCAGCCCTTTATTGCTGTGCCTTTACGTATTTTCCCGGGATGCTATCCATACGAATGATCAATAGGCTCAACCCCAATAAAGTATAATATTATAACATAGTTCTATATAGACTTTATTCATTAAATAAACGGTTGAATGATGAAAGACGTACTTGTATTTTTTATTGCAGCATTTCTTTTCGTTCAAAAGGAAGCTGCCGCCTGTACACGCATAGTATATAAAGGGCCGAACGGAGGTGTGAGAACGATGCGGCTGGACCTGAAACAGTACGCTACCTTCAACGGTTTGTCAAATTCAAATTTCCGGGAAGCAGCGCCTTTCAGGTTTATGGGAATTTGATATTTTTAATACCCTCCAATTTATTCAGAATAGGCTGACAGCTTTAAAGGAGGTAGTCTTAAAGGATTTTATGTGGAAGTAGTTGTGATGATCTTTTGGGGTTAATATGCAAATGAAATTTATTACAGATCTAAACAAAGTGTTGCGACTCAATAGCCAGAGCATTAAAAAGTCTCTAAAAACAGATGGACCTGTTTTAGGATATGGCACTTCCGACATCCCGGTAGAACCAAAAGAAAGGGCTGGTGCCATTCAATACTCCCGTAGAAATCGCTGAACAGCACTGACAATCGTTCTCTGCAGGGCCCTGACCAAAAAGTTTCTTTTGTCATGCTGAATTTATTTCAGCATCTAAAATGGCGTTTTATTGTCAATAGATTCTGAAACAAGTTCAGAACGGCAAGCTACTATAAACAGACTTTTTGGTCAACCCCTCTGCGTTCCCGCATCTTCTGAGCAGCGGGGAATAGCATACAAGTGAAATTCATTACAGATCAACAAAAAAAGCGTTGCGTTTTCGGGAAACTTTTAGGTCTGATTAAAATGTTACTTCTGTATGAAAAATGCTGGAAAAAAGCAGAGCAGTAAGCTGGCCGAAGAATAGCTTACATATAATTTACTTTATGCATAATGCAATTTTATTCTGTATTCAGACAATCAAGTCTTTATAGTTCAAATTCTGTCACCTGCTGCTCTTTTCTTCCTTAGCTTTTTAATTTGCTTCTGCAAAGTTTGTTTTTCCATTTGTGATTTTGTCAGTTTAATGGTTTCTTCGTAATGCAGGATTGCCTTATCAGCATCTGTACCTGCATACAAATAGCCTAATAGTCCGTGATAATAGCTGTTTCCGGCAAGGTTTAATTTTTCAGCTTCGGTTATGGCGCCGGCATGCCCGTGAACTTTAGCATATGCAAATAGTTTGTTCAATGCTGTTATAGGGGAATATTCAATAGTAACCAGTTGATCATACAAGCCAAGGATGTGTTGCCATTTGTTCTGATCCGTTGGCGTGGTGTGCCAATAAGCAATGGCTGCTTCCAAATGATATTTTGAAATTTCATTTCCTTTGCACGCGTTTATCAAATAGTAATTGCCTTTTTCAATTAAGGCCTTATCCCACAAATTTTTGTCCTGCTCATCAAAAAGGATGGCCTCGCCGGAATCGTTTGTCCTTGCCGCAAGCCGTGAACTTTGAAAACACATTAAAGCCAGCAAAGCTTTTGTTTCCGGAGTATCGGTTAATGCATTTCCTGTCAACACCAATGCCAGCCTGATTGCTTCTGAGCAAAGGTCCTTTCTAATGATCAGGTTGTTGGTTTTTGAAAAATAACCTTCGTTAAAAAGCAGGTATAAAGTCTTTAAAACAGTGTCTAATCTCAATTTGATTTCAGCTTCACTTAAAACGGATATCTGAAAATGATCATTCCGAAGATTGGTCCGTGCTCTTTGCAAACGTTTTTTTATAGTTTCCGGTTTTGCAAGAAAAGCATTGGCAATTTCTTCCACGCTGAAGCCGCAAAGGATTTGAAGTGCCAGGCAAATTTGTGCTCCGATAGAATTTGATGAATTGCAAACCGCAAAGATCATGGCTAACTGACTGTCTGAAATGTTTTGGCTGCTAAACTCATACTCCTGTTCTGTTTCAATTCCGGTTGGCCTCATCGCTTCCTGGATTTGAGTTTCAAAAACAGCGATGTGTTTGAAATAATCTTTGGTTTTATTCTTTGCAACGGTATAAAGCCATGCGGTCGGGTTGGCTGGTATTCCCTGAACAGCCCAGCTTTCAGATGCTTTCAGGAAGGTATCGCTGGCGATGTCTTCTGCTATTTCAATATGTTTCAAATGAAATATTTTACAGAGCACGGCTACTATTTTGCTATACTCTGTTCTAAATAAATGTCCGGGTATTTCACTGTGGTTCATCACAAAAGAAAAACTCCTGCATTTCAGCAGGAGCCTTTAAAAGATTATTACATATTTTTTTCTTCACTAAAACCGCAATCGGGCGTTTCCCGGATCTCTACATTACCTCCGAAAGCAAGGATCGGGCAATCTTTTACTAATGCCGTAGCTTCATCAAGCGATGCCGCTTTAATAAGGGTATAGCCCATAATGGATTCTTTGATTTCAGCGTATGGCCCGTCTAAGATCACATCGCCATTTCTTACCACTTTCCCGGAATCATTCAGGTGGGTGCCTCCCACAAATTTGTTCTGGGCTGCAATCCCGGCAAACCAGTTCATCCATTTCTGCGTAGTTGCCTGCATTTCTTCCGGCGATTCTTTCGGCATAGACTTATAGTCTGCCCTGAATAATAATAAGAATTCTTTCATCATTTATAATTTTTGATTCATCTTAATGACGACTGACATTCAAAGCCGGGGACAAAGATCACAAATTTTTTGAAAAATAATTTCCTGCAATGTAGATGGGTACAATTATGGCTCATTCGGGCGCAAATTGCCCGCTTTTTTGACGGGTTTGCACCCTGCTGATTTTGTAGTAACTTAATAAGTTTGACAACCAACAGACAATTAAGCGAGAGCATCATTCTATACCAATTAAACAAAAAAATAGTATGCGAAAACTGATTTTAGAGGAATGGGTGTCCTTAGACGGATATGTTGCCGACAGGGAAGGAAATCTGGATTTTTTTACCCGGCTGTCGCCTGAAGAAAATACGTATTCAGATCAGGACCAGCTACGGTTTCTGCAAACTATTGATACCATCTTGCTGGGCCGCAAAACCTATCAGCTCTTTGCTGACTTCTGGCCAACGGCGACCACTGACCAGGAAGTTATTGCTGACAAGCTGAACGGGACAAAAAAGATGGTCTTTTCCAATACCCTTGCAGTAGCTCCCTGGGGCAAATGGCCGGATGCGGAAATCGTCAGCGGCGATGCCGTTCCGGCCATTCAGCATCTTAAGTCATTACCGGGTAAGAACATGGTTTTATGGGGAAGCATTTCCCTTGCACAGGCATTAATGAAGGAAAATCTTATTGATGAATATCACATCCAGCTTTGCCCTGTATTAACTGCCGGAGGTAGAAGCCTTTTTACCCCGGAAGTAAATCCGAAAAATTTAAAACTTGCCGAAGTGAGGCAATACAATACCGGGATGATCTTTTTAAACTACCAACCCATGTCCTCATAATTATGGAAAAGCAGGCAAAAGTGACCCAAAGGCTCCTGTGCACAGGCTTACTATAGCGTGAGCAAAGTTATCTTTCTGCTGCTGAGTTATTTGGAGGCATAGAGGCGCTCCGATTTCTTAGCCTTTTTCAAGAAGGTGCTTCAGGTTATGTCCGAGAAGAGTATCCCATCCCCATTCAAACCGCTCTCTTTTAAATTGCGGGTCATCGGGAAAACTTTCCAGGCCGGTTTGAGTAACCCTTAGCCGGGTTTTGTTTCCTTCCGCAAATAAATCAAATATAACTTCTGAACTTCCCGGATAGCCTTTATAAGCCCAGCTATGTGCTAACGTTCTGCCTGCTGCCACTTTGGTTACAACCCATTCTTTTTGATATTCGGAGCTATTATCGTCAAACTGAAATTTATATTCAACCGCAGGCTCAAATTTTCTTAGTTGAGGAAAATACTAGTTCTTCATTTTATCCTTATCAGTTAAAGCGCCCCAAACTTTCTCAATAGATACATTATAATAAAACTCTTTAATAAGCGGAATATCCATAACTTTTTATTATTGGTATAACATCGTAAAAATATCATTCACATTGCCAGGTGTCAATTAAATGATTGCCTGAACTCCAACGGCGAAAGACTGGTTTTTGTTTTAAATAATTTGCTGAACGATTGGGAATGTTCAAATCCTAATGCATAAGCAATTTCACTTACTGAAAGATTTGTGGTTGATAATTTTTCTTTTGCTTTTTCAATCAGCTTTTCGTGTATGTGCTGCTGTGTGCTTTGCCCGGTCAGCACTTTAAGTAAACTGCTTAAATACTTTGGTGAAACGTTTAATGTATCTGCAATGTATTGAACTGTGGGCAAACCTTTTGAAGTCAAATCATCGTTGTTGAAATAATCAGTCAATAAGTTTTCCAAACGTTCCAAAATCTGATGGCTGGCTTTTTCTCTTGTGATGAATTGACGGTTGTAAAACCTTTCAGAATAATTGAGTAATGCTTCAATATGCGAAATGATAATTTGTTTGCTGAATTTGTCAATGTTGGAATGATACTCTTGCCGGATATTCTCTATAATTCCGTTGAGTGTTTTTTCTTCTTTGTTTGACAGAAACAAGGCTTCATTCACGGAATAATCAAAAAACTCATATTGCCTGATGTTTTTCGCCAACGAAGTGTTCCAAAAGAAATCGGGGTGAATGAGCAACATCCAGCCCGAACGTTTTGTTGCTGAATGACTGTCAATTGTAATGCTGAAAACCTGGTTGGGCGCTATAAAAAACATTACACCCTCGTCAAAATCAAAATCGTATTCCTGCTGCCCATATTTGAATTTTCCGTCAATTCCCCGCTTAAGCGAAACCTGATAGAAATCAAAAATCCAACTCACTTCGTCAATATTTGCAGGCCGGTTAACAGAAGCATAATCAATCACGCTGATAAGCGGATGTTCTGGTTTAGGCAAACCTCTTAACCGGTGAAATTCGCTGATCGTTCTTATTCTTACTGGTTGCCGCTGCTCCATAACGTAAATTTAAAAATAATTCTGTTGCATATCTTCCAACAAACCGATGTGTTCAGGTTTCCAGCCTAATTGCTCTTGTGTTTTGAAACTTGTGGCAGGGCTATCCATTGTGATGAAATTACTCATCCATTCAAAATGTTTTGTAAGCGCTTCTCCCGACAAAGATGTAACGGGCAGGTTCAGCGTTTCGCCAATTAATGTTGCGATTGTTTTAAGTTTAATGCCTGTGTCGCCAACAACATTATACAATGCTCCTTTGATGCCTTTTTCTATTGCTGAACGGAAAGCCCTTGCAGCATCCAAACGATGCACGGCACACCACCGATTCGTTCCTTCGGAAGGATAAGCTGAAACGCCATTTTTGCGGGCAAGCGAAATAATGAACGGAATAAAACCATGGTCACCTTTGTCGTGAACAGACGGTGCTAAACGAATAACTGAAGCGTTAACGCCTTTTTCTGCCAAAGCCAAAGCGGTAGCTTCCGAAGTGCGTGGTGAATGTTGCGTGGTGCTTTCTTCTGTTGCAAATCCGTTGATGAGGGGCAAGCCCAGCATTCCTGAAGTTACTATTATTGGTTTGCCTGTGCCGATCAGCGTTTCGCCCATTGCATTGATGGCATTTTTGTCCATTTCCGCAGCTTTCATAAATTGCGAAAAGTCGTTTGTTAGCATAAAGTCGTGAAAAAATGCCATGTGAATAATACCATCAGCGTTTAAAGCACCTTGTTTTAAAAGGTCCAAATCTTCAAGTTTTCCCAACAAAATTTCCGCACCTGCCTCGCTGACAATATTTGCAGATTTTTCTGAACGCGCTAAGCCAATTACCTGATGCCCTGCGCTGATTAACTCTCTGACTACTGCAGAGCCGACGAATCCTGAAGCCCCTGTTACAAATATTTTCATTTTAATTATTTTTTGTTGAAGCAAAGTTGCAACGAAGTCAAAAAACAGATGTAGCCAAAAGTCGGATTGTTGTAGTCAAAATGAAGTTTAGCGATTGAGTTTTTAAATTAAACGACTGCCTGAACGCCAAAGGAGAAAGATGGGTTTAGCTTTTGAATAACTTACTGAACGACTGAGCATGTACAAATCCTGATTCAGCTCTAAACGAGCTTCTATATATAATCACATTTTCTATTGTCTCACTAATCCTTTTCACAAAGCCCGGCAACGTATCTGTAACAGGCTTGCAATGGGTTAATTAATTTTTAACTTTCAAACGACTGAATTATGGAAAATGCCATAACATCTGCAGCCTGGTAAAATGTTGCTGAAATGGAGTTGATCTGCAAAGTAACAGTGAAAGCATCTGAACGTCTTAAAATCAGTTCATCCAAAGATGCAGCAAATCTGCTACAAACTATTTGGAGCCCGGATAACATCGCTTCCGGTGGTATTACTGTACTATTGCGGATCCGGAATTAGTATTTGCGGCTGCTTTAAAGGCAAATGCTGTAAGCATCATTATATCTCACAATCATCCAAGTTCAAATTTTACGCTGGGCACAGCCGGTCAGTATATCACGCAAAAAATAAAATCTGTGGCGAGTATTGGATATTACGTTGTTAGATCACCTTGATCGTTATCTAATGAGGTTTATTGCAGCTTCACTGATGAAGAGCTGCTATAAGCTCTTTTTTATTAATGATATCAAATTATCAAATATGACAGCTATTCTGCCTGAAATCTTTTTATGCATTTTGTTTGCAAATTTTCAAAATCGAGGTAGAAATAGCAAAATGGAGATATAAAAGCTTCTGTTTAAAATAATATTAATTCCTGATAAAAAGTTGATGAAACTTTTCAATCAAAATATCTTAATTAATTGAAAATAAATTATATGTAAAGCCTCAATTTGGATCATTTCTTGATAACAAAAAAGCCTCAACTTCCGTTGAGACTTTTTGTGACCCCGTCAGGATTCAAACCTGAAACCTTTTGATCCGTAGTCAAATGCTCTATTCAGTTGAGCTACGGGGCCGATTTATGGGGGGCAAAGATAGGTGTTTTTTTGGTTTTTACAAAACACCTGTAAAAAACCTGCTAATTCTTTTTCTGCAATGGGTTTGCAGCCATAGTTTTACAAAAAAACCACGCATGAAGATCGCATTCTGGGCGGTGGGCAAACACCATGAAGATTATGTAAAGAGTGGAGTAGAAGAATTTTCCGGCAGGATCGGGAATTATTTTAAGCTGGAATGGGAACTGATCCCTGTGCCTAAAGAAGCTGCGCAGCTGCAACCCAAAGAGCTTAAAAAGAAGGAGGCGGAGCTCATTCTTTCCAAAATTGCAAAAGAAGATTACCTGGTTGCCCTGGAAGAGCGGGGCCGGCAAATGACCTCAGAAGGACTGGCAGCTTTTTTACAGCACCGTGCCAATGCAGGCACCCGGAGGATCATTTTTTTAATTGGTGGTGCTTTTGGCCTGGATGAAACCGTTCACAGAAGGGCAAATACCTTATGGAGCTTATCGCAATTGGTATTTCCGCATCAGCTGGTAAGGCTCATCCTTGCAGAGCAGGTGTACCGTGCCTGCACTATCCTGAAAAATGAAAAATATCATCATTCTTAAATGATAAATAAGGAATAAAAAATAAGAAATGAGAAATTGAGAATGAGATATTGGGAATTGTAGCTATTTTTAGCCAATGGAAATAACCGTTACACTCATCATTACCATTATTACCGTAGCCGTTTCTTTATGGGGGTTCAGTAATGCCAAAGTTATTGACGAACTGATCTTTTTTGGGCCAGCTATTTCAAAAAGACATCAATACTACCGTTTTCTGACGCATGGCCTGATCCATGCCGACCTGATGCACCTGGCCTTTAACATGCTTGCTTTTTATTCGTTTGGCCGTCTCCTGGAATATTTTTTTTACAACCCTGTTATTTTTGGTGCTGAAGGCACGCTTTACTATATCATTCTTTATATCGGGGGATTGATCATATCAAGCATCCCGGATTATTTTAAGCATAAGGATGATTACCAGTTCCGCAGCCTGGGCGCTTCCGGTGCCGTATCTTCGGTCATCTTTGCCAGCATTATTCTGTATCCTACCATGCCCATCCGTTTTTTCTTTATTCCCGTAGATATTCCGGGATGGATCTTTGGCGGCATCTATTTATTGATCTCCGCTTACCTCGACCGGCAGGGTGGTGGCCGTATCAATCATGGTGCGCATTTGTGGGGTGCCGTGTTCGGGATCATATTTGTAGTCGTATTTGTGTCGCTTAAAGGACAGATCAATGTGTTTCAAAACTTCATCGGACAAATCAGGCGTTAAGCTGCAGAACCTGTGATCTTATTCTGACCTGCTTACAGGATGTTCATCGTTATTGATGATCAGGATCGGGATCTTTACATTATGCCGCACATTATTAATAGTGCTGCCATAAATAAAATCCTTAATGGCCTTGTGCCCGTGGGCGCCCATTACCAGCAGGCTGGCATTCAGGCGTTTTACAATTCCGGGTATTTCCCGCGAAGCGCTGCCATAGCCCAGCTCCCAAACCACCTTGAAACCGTGCTGTCTTATTTGTTTTGCATAATTATCAAGATAGATTTTGTCGGTTTTGGATTCCTGATCTTTTATTTCCTTGTTATTAAACCGCGCGGCCACACTTTCCACTATATGTATTAATACAAATTTTGTTGCGGGGGAGCCCTGTTTTAATGCCTGTGCAATTAAACGGCTGTCATTTTTCCCAAAATCCACTGCAATAGCTATTACGTCATGTGAGCGCAAACCATCTGAAAGATCAAGCTGTGCCGGCTCCGGGTGAACAGGAGAGGAGCTGGCCCGTTTGCTTCTTTTGCTGAAGGGATAATAAATGGTATAGCCCAGCAGCACAATGAGGCCTGCTGTACCTGTTATGACGATCAACTTCCAGAACAGGGAAACATCGGCTGTAAAGAAAGCGCTGATCTCGTCTGCTACCATTTTGCTGTTTAAATAGAGAAGGACAGCGGTTATCAGCCATGCCGCTACTTTGGTGGTGGTAGTAATGGCAAATTGCCCCATGGTTTTTTTATCGCTTACAAAATGGATCAGCGGAATAATGGCAAAGCCTAACTGCATGCTTAAAACTACCTGGCTTAAGATCAGGAGTTGATTGATTTCGCCCTCTCCGTAAAACGCAATGACCAGCACGGCCGGTATAATGGCGATCAGCCGTGTTAATAAGCGCCGCACTAACGGATTGATGCGCAGTTTGAGGTATCCTTCCATGATGATCTGTCCTGCCAGTGTTCCGGTTACGGTACTGCTTTGGCCTGCGGCGATCAGGGCTACTGCAAAAAGCTTGGATGTGATCTCGCTGCCCAGGCGGCCCGGCAACAATTCATAAGCCTGCTTTATTTCCGCCACATCCGTTCTTCCTGTTTTAAAGAATACGGTTGCTGCCAGAATGAGGATAGCGGCATTCACCAGGAAGGCCATGTTCAGCGCTACTGCGCTATCCCAGAAATTATATTTTAATGCCTTTTTTATTCCATCGCCGGTGTTTTTGAATTTGCGGGTCTGCACCAGCGCTGAGTGCAGGTAAAGATTGTGCGGCATTACCGTAGCGCCGATGATACCAATAGCAATATAAAGCGCTGCGTCGTTCTCCAGCCTGGGTACAAACCCGGTTGCCACTTCCTTTATATCGGGCCGGGCCACCATCAGCTGTATAAAAAAGGACATGGCAATGATAAAGATCAGGCCAATAACAAACGCTTCCAGCCTGCGCATCCCGAAGCGCTGTAAGAGCATCAGTAAAAAAGTGTCCAGAACAGTGATCAACACGCCATACATCAGCGGCAGGCCAAACAGCAATTGCAAACCAATTGCCATTCCCACTACTTCGGCCAGGTCCGTTGCGGCAATCGCTATTTCTGCAAGCAGGTATAAGATAAAATTGATCCCCCTGGGATAGGCTTCCCTGTTGGCCTGTGCAAGATCTTTATGCCGTACAATCCCAAGCCTTGAGGCCAGGCTTTGCAATAGCAGCGCCATCAGGTTGCTCATCAGCAACACCCACAACAGGCTGTACCCAAACCGGCTGCCGCCTGCCAGATCAGTAGCCCAGTTACCAGGGTCCATATAGCCCACGCTTACCAGATAGGCCGGCCCAAAAAAAGCCAGAATGCGCCTCCATTTAGGTTTGTGGGATGCTGTGGTATCTACCGATTCATGTACCTCGCTTAATGAAAGTTCAGAATGATGCTTACTCATAATCTTTTACTAAAATATTTTGGGATAATTCTTTTGAAATTTGGGTGATATGCTTATGTCCTGTTCTTATTTCAAGAGACTGGTCAAAGGGAAAACGTTTTTTTATTTCGAGTACGGTACCTATTTTAATATTTTTTTCATCCAGCATTTCCAGCACGGCGTTCGACTGAAGCCCTATCTGCGTTACAATACAGGGCGTATGTAAGGCTACGGTTGTAAGCATTTTGTTCTCCATTTTTATGATGTTGCCTTTTTCATCAGGAATGGGGTCACCATGAGGATCAAACCTTGGGAACCCCAGGAAAGCATCCAGCTTGTTGATCAGCTTTGTACTGCCTACATGCTCCAGCTCTTCGGCAATTGCGTGCACTTCATCCCAGTTAAAACCCAGTTTTTTGGAAAGAAAATATTCCCATAACCGGTGCCTGCGGATGATGGCCAGAGCCTGTTTCCTCCCGCTTTCAGTAAGGGTGCAGCCATAATAGGCCTTGTAGCTGACCAGTTTTTTTTGCTTTAGCTTTTTGAGCATATCTGTAACCGAAGCCGGGGCCGTGTTGAGCAGATCCGACAGGCCGGTGGTATTCACCGGCTGCTCATTTTGCTGTAAGTGATAAACGGCCTTTATATAATTCTCCTCGGCGGGGGATATTTTTAATTCCATCTAAACAAAAATTTAGGCTAATCTAAAATATTTTTCTATTCCGGTAAAATTTATTTTTCTTAATATCAGGCAGGATTTTATTTACTTTGTTCCATAATTAATCATGTATGAACAGACCTTTTTATTGCTTTCTGCTGATGCTCATCCTGTTGGCCACGGCGTGCGGGGGAAAGAAAAAAAAGAGCATGACCGGGGGAGATGAAGTAAATATGGATGAATTTATGGAGGTATACCCTAAACTGACGCTCCCGTTTACATATGGTGATTCTACTTTTTC
Organism: Niabella ginsenosidivorans; assembly: GCF_001654455.1. Classification (NCBI taxonomy): domain Bacteria; kingdom Pseudomonadati; phylum Bacteroidota; class Chitinophagia; order Chitinophagales; family Chitinophagaceae; genus Niabella; species Niabella ginsenosidivorans. Next base: position 3,163,516 of record NZ_CP015772.1, on the reverse strand, counting down.
GGAAAAGGAGAATGATTCTAACCTGATAGCGCCACAGGTTTTTCATCAGTTTGTTCCCGATTCACTGACTATTGCTGCTTTTGGCGCTAACGCCAGGCCGCGGTACTACCCGGTTGGGTCAATTGATGCGGGAAGCGGGGATTTTTATCTGCTTTCAAGAGGTATGACTCCTTCTCAAAAAATATTGCTGATCACAGCGTACGATAAAAAAAAGAAGTTTATTGCAGGGCTGCCGGTGATAAAGCTTTCCAGGGGCACAGATAAGACTGTATCTGTAACTATTGACCCAAGGCTCAACATCAACAAAAATGCGACCCAGAAACTGGCAAACGGAATTGAGATTACGGGGAATGATGTGTTTGTGCTGAATAAAGCTGCCGGAAAATTTATGCTGATCATGACGGATAGTTTGGGCGATGGCACTACGGAACTGGTTAACCCGATTGATACATTACCCCGGAAGGAGAAATATTCAGGCGATTACGGGAAAGGAAAAACAGAACTGATCTCCATACGGGATGGGCAGCGGGAAGGTCGCTTTCGTTTTTTTATCCACCTGGAAGATAGAGACAAACAATGCATGGGAGAACTGAAAGGGGAAGCTGTTTTTAATGCTCCGGCTACAGCGGTCTACCGCCAGGGAGGTGACCCCTGCGTGCTCAGATTTGTTTTTGAAAAGAACAGCATTACCCTTCAGGAAGTAGAAGGTTGTGGTTCAAGGCTGGGAGCGCTGCAATGCTCTTTTAACGGAACCTACCCCCGCAAAAAAGAAAAGAAAAAAGAACCATAAAAGAGATTTTCAAAAGCCATAAAAAAGCAGCCAGATCAAAAGGCCGGATGGCTGATCTGCAGCCGGCTTCGCTTCTTTGACGCAACAACTGTTTTTATCAAATCAAAAGAGCCTCGTAAACCCCGGAGCTTTGGAAGCGGTGCAGTAGTAACTGCACCGCCATCAGGCTGCGCACATTGCTTTCATCTGTTTTAAACAATAAAAGTGGCTGTATGTTGACAGGAGAACCTTTTGTTAACCGGCGTCAGCAATTGAGGCCGGTGCTACCCGTTGCCGTGTATATAATCCTGTAAATGGTCAATGGTTTCCTTTTGCTGCAGGATGGTTTCCTTCACTACATCGCTGATGGATATGACGCCGGCCAGTTGATTATTGCTGAATACGGGCAAATAGCGGATGTTCTTATCGCTCATGAGCTCCATGCAATGCTCCACGGAATCTTCAGGAGCGATCCTGGGCAGGTCGGTAGACATGATTTCAGCCACTGTTGTATCTGAGGAATGCTTTCCTTTTAAGATCACTTTCCGGGAATAATCACGTTCCGTTATGATCCCCAGGTACTCGTCCCCGTTTTTTACAATAAGGGAGCCTATATTCTTTTCAGCCATCAGTTCCAGCGCCTGGTATACAGTAGTGGAAGGGGGAATGCTGATGGCAGCATGGCCTTTACGGGAAAGAATGTTAGATACTTTTGACATGACAGCAATATTTTTACCAGCAATTTATTTAAAAAACCGTAAAAATCCTAATCAGCCGGGGATCGGTCTGAGGTTTCTGATCGTTCAGATCTTAATTTCCTGTCTGATAACTGAATGCTGCTCTCTTATTGATTAACTATATTCCGGCTCCGCTTCACTATAATCTTTAATGATATTGTACAGAGTGCCTCTTTCTACCGGCCGGCGCTTAGCCTGTTTGATCAGCACAACCAGGTCCTCCGTTGTCATGGAAGGGGTTTGCTCTTCTGCTCCCGCCATAGAATAGATCTTTGTGGTATCATCAATAGTGCCGTCCAGGTCATTTACACCAAAGGATAGCGCCAGCTGGGCATTCTGCCGGCCCAGCATGGGCCAGTAGGCCTTCAGGTGAGGGAAATTGTCCATATAGATGCGTGCAATGGCATAAAGGCGCATATCTTCAATTAAAGTAGATTCAGGCACATGGCTCATGTCATTGTCTTTATTACGGAATTTCAGCGGGATAAAGGTGTTAAAGCCCCCTGTTTTATCCTGCAATTCCCGTAACCGGCGCATATGATCCACCCGGTCTGCAAAGCTTTCAATATGTCCGTACAGCATGGTGGCATTCGTATGCATACCCAGGTTATGCGCGGTTTCATGAATCTTCAGCCAGCCATCGGCATCTACCTTATCCGGGCAGATCTGTTTGCGGATCTCCGGCGCAAAGATCTCGGCACCTCCGCCGGGCATACTTTCAAGGCCCGCATTTTTCAGGTATTGCATGCCTTCCTCAACCGTTTTTTTTGCCTTGCGGAACATATAGTCCAGCTCTACCGCGGTAAATCCTTTTATATGCAGATCGGGGCGGTGCGCTTTAATTTTTCTCAACAACTCCGCAAAAAATTCAAGGTTCATTTTCGGGTGCACACCGCCTACAATATGCACCTCGGTAACCGGCTCATTGTCGTATTTTTTTACAATATCCAGCATCTGTTCCAGGCCCAGTTCCCAGGCTTCATCCCGGTGCGCGTATACGCGGCTGTAGCTGCAAAAGTTACAGGTATAGATACAGGCATTGGTAGGCTCAATGTGGAAGTTGCGGTTAAAATAGGTAATATCGCCATGCAGTTTTTCACGTACATAATTGGCAAGAGCGCCTGTAAAACCAAGGCTGCCCTTTTCAAACAGGATCAAACATTCATCATCAGTAATACGCCCGCCTGCGTACACTTTTTTTGCTATATGTTTAAGATCAGGATCTTTTGGAAGAATTGCTTCATTCATCACGATTGCCATAGTATGAAATTTCAGCAAAGGTAATAAGTATTGAAAAAACGAGCCGGATTATGGGGGAACAGTAAGTAGTAAATGGGAGTAAGGAGTGGGGGGAATACGGGAATCTGAAAACTGATCCTGATAGATCGGACTGAAAACTGAGGACATGGGCAGTGGCAGGCAGCAAGCAGGGCGCAGGAGTTAAATTGTGGACGGTCCGTGGTTCATCTCAGGATCCTCGATGCCTGATCCGGACACTGATGACTGAGTTCTGAACACTGAAATCTCAATTCTCATATCTCAAATCTCAACAAAATTCTCACATTTTGAAATACATATAACGGAAACCCATAATTTTATCTCTTAAAAGCATCCATTGCCCATGAGTTTAAAATTCAGATTGACGATAATTAATTTTTTGCAGTTTTTTATCTGGGGAGCTTATTTAACTTCTATAGGAGGGTATATGTATGCAACGCTTCATTTCAAGGGTGAGGAAATAGGTGCCATTTTTTTAACACTGGGAATCGCTTCTGTATTTATGCCGCCGATCCTCGGAATTATCAGCGATCGCTGGGTGAATGCTGAACGACTGCTGGGTATAACGCATATTATTGGTGCTGCTGCTTTATATTATGCTTCTACTATAGATACGCCCTCCAGGATGTTTTGGGCTATGCTGCTGGTATGTGCCACCTATATGCCTACGATATCTTTAAATAATACAGTTTCTTACCATATTTTAAAGAATAACGGATTGGAGCCGCAAAAATACTTTCCTCCCATACGGGTATGGGGTACAATAGGTTTTATCGCTGCTATGTGGCTCACGGATTTGTTCCATTGGACGCTTACTGCTACGCAGCTTGTTTTTGCAGCCGTAAGCGCACTGGTTACCGGGCTTTATTGTTTTACCTTACCTCCTTGCAAACCGGATAATAAGGGCGCGCAAACCCTTGCACAGGCTTTTGGAATCGAAGCTTTAAAATTGTTTAAGATTCCCAAAATGGCCATCTTTTTTATATTTTCACTGTTTCTGGGCGCTGCGTTACAGATTACAAACCAATGGGGAGTGCCGTTTATTGATCATTTTAAGTTTGATCCGGCCTTTGCCAATACCGCAGGTGTTAAATATCCTAATATTCTTATATCAATATCTCAGATCTCCGAAACGGTTTTTATTGTTACCATACCCTTTTTTCTCCGGAAATACGGGATTAAAACTGTTATGCTGATGAGCATGTTTGCGTGGTTTTTACGTTTTGGATTATTCGGGATTGGTGATCCCGGAGGTGGTTTGTTTTTTTTAATACTCTCTATGATTGTATACGGTATGGCTTTTGACTTTTTCAATATATCAGGTTCGCTCTTTATTGAAAGGGAAGCGCCTGCCATGATCCGTGGTAGCGCGCAAGGGCTGTTTATGATGATGACAAATGGCATCGGCGCTATGATCGGAAGTTTTGGCAGCGGGTGGCTCATACAGCATTATACAGAAGATAATGGTACTAACTGGAAGGCTGTATGGTTTATTTTTGCGGCCTACGCTTTCATTATTGGTATTATATTTATGCTGGTATTCAGGTACAGGCATACTCCGGATAGTATACAGCAACCAGCGGTTCATTAACGCCTGTTAGCGGTTGTTTGTCAGGCATTGTACAGGGTATTGACATTTTCTTCACAACTTTTTGCCAATATTGCCTGTTATTGAATTGGGAACTAAATTTGTTGTTGGGTTTCCAACTCTTAATTAATTAAAATAGTAGCAATGGCAAAAGAATTTAATGATTCCAATTTTCAAACAGAGGTTTTAGACTCTGATAAGCTGACCGTAGTTGACTTCTGGGCGGAGTGGTGTGGTCCCTGCCGTGCCATCGGTCCGGTTATTGAGGAGCTTTCAAAAGAATATGAAGGAAAAGTGAATATAGGTAAAGTGAACGTAGATGTGAATCCTCAGGTTTCTATGAACTATGGTATTACTTCCATTCCCGCCATCCTTTTTATAAAAGGCGGCCAGGTGGTAGATAAGCTGGTAGGAGCTCAGCCCAAGGGCAACTTTGTAAAGAAAATTGAATCGCATTTAAACTAAATAAAGGACTCCTTTTAGGCAGCCCTGCTTTGGTAATTACCGGGCGGGGCTTTTTGTATGCAACCCGGTAACCCTGGCAAACCATAAGCTATGCCCCATTGACTATAAGCTAATTCACCTTACATTTGGGTAATAAAAAAAGCGTTATGAATTATAGCCAGATCGTAAAATTGCTGGGTAAGGAAAACGAATCGCTTTTTACCCACACCTGCAAAACCGTTTCCAAAGACCAGTTACACCTCCCCAATCCTGCCTTTGTTGATGAAATATTTTTGCCTTCCAACAGGAACGGGCAAACACTAAGAAGCCTGCAGCAGATCTTTAATACAGGCCGGCTGGCAGGTACAGGGTATCTTTCTGTTCTCCCGGTTGACCAGGGCATAGAGCACAGTGCAGGCGCGTCCTTTGCCGCCAACCCGGAATACTTCGATCCCGAAAATATTATTCGGTTGGCCATAGAAGGGGGCTGTAATGCTGTTGCCAGCACTTTCGGAGTGCTGGGCGCCGTGTCGCGCAAGTATGCGCATAAGATTCCTTTTCTTGTAAAGATCAACCATAATGAGCTGCTTACATATCCCAATAAATTTGACCAGGTATTGTTCGGCAGGGTAGAAGACGCCTGGAATATGGGCGCTGCTGCAGTAGGAGCTACCGTATATTTTGGTTCTGAGGAAAGCACCCGGCAGCTTACAGAAATTGCCCGTGCATTTGATCGTGCGCATGAGTTGGGGATGGCTACTGTGCTGTGGTGTTACTTAAGGAACAGCGCCTTTAAAAAAGAGGGGAAAGATTATCATGTATCAGCCGATCTGACCGGTCAGGCAATCCATTTGGGCGTAACAATACAGGCAGATATTGTAAAGCAGAAATTACCGGAAAATAACGGAGGGTACCTTGCGCTGAATGCGGATGGGGTTTCTTACGGAAAATTTGACAAAAGGATGTACAGCCAGCTGGCATCAGATCATCCTGTTGACCTTTGCCGCTACCAGGTGATCAACAGCTATATGGGCCGTGCCGGTTTGATCAATTCGGGCGGCGCCTCTGAGGGAAAGAAAGACCTGATGGAAGCGGTACGCACTGCTGTGATCAATAAACGGGCAGGCGGCATGGGCATGATCTCCGGCAGGAAAGCATTTCAGAAATCAAGAAAAGAAGGGATTGCATTACTGAATGCCATACAGGATGTTTATTTAGAAAAGAAAATCACCATTGCGTAATGGTGTATGAGGGTATAGTCAATGGTCAATAGTTCGTGGTTCATAGTTTATGGTTCATGAAGTGGCGAGTGAAAGTACGGGCTCTGATACAAGCTACTGCCTGCTGAAAACAGAAAACTAATAACTGATCCCGATAGCTATCGGGACTGATAACTCAAATCTCAATTCATGTCTCAAAAAATTACAGCCATCTTTACAGATATCGGAGGTGTGTTATTAACCAATGGCTGGGACCGTAAGGCCCGCGCTGAGGCCGTTGAAAAATTTAAGCTGAACGCAGCTGAGCTGGAAGACAGGCACCATCTGACCTTTGATACTTATGAGTCCGGCAAATTATTGCTGGATGAGTACCTGGACCGTATTGTATTTTACGAACCAAGAAGCTTTTCCAAAGAAACATTTAAGCAGTTCATGTACAACTATTCCCAGCCTTATGAGGATATGATCCAACTGTTGAAAAAGCTTAAAGCGCAATACCAATTAAAGACCGTTGTGGTAAGCAATGAGGGGCGGGAGCTGAACCGGTACCGGATCGAGACCTTTCAGCTCACCGGCTTTATCGATTTTTTTGTATCCTCCAGCTTTGTTCATCTAAGGAAACCGGATGTGGATATTTTTAAAGTAGCCCTGGATATGGCACAGGTACCCCTTGAGCAGATACTTTATATTGACGACCGGCCATTATTTGTACAGGTAGCACAGGGGCTGGGGATCAAAGGCATCATTCACCGGAATTACGGGCAAACCAAACAGGAATTAGCGGCATACGGACTGGTTGTATAAATCAGCATCCGGCGGGCTCGCTGTTGATGATTCCGGCCAGGTACGTCTGATGGCGCAGGCAAAAAGCAGTTTTCAACAGAATTACCCCCGCTGGGCGGGAGCTTATGCCCCCTATTATATCACTGGCTCAGACATTTTAATGCATAAACAGCCTGCTTATTGGCAGTCTGTTGAAAGCCCCTGATAAAAATATTTTGCGCAGAGGAGCGTTATATGCATGAAATATCATTCATACTCTTTATTTTAGCAAAGCCTTTTTACTTTTTGTGAAGCATTTATCCATAAAAGATATTGCCAGGATTGCAGGGGTAGCTCCTTCTACTGTTTCTTTTGTTGTTAACGGGAAGCATGAGCAAATGCGTTTGAGCGAAGACATGGTAAAGCATGTGCAGGCCGTTATACAGAAGACGGGCTACGTGCCTAACCGTGCAGCTGCAAGCCTGCGTACCGGCCGCACGCAGGTGATCGGATTGATTGTGGAGGATATTGCAAATGCATTTTTTGCATCACTTGCCAAATCAGTAGAGTTTGCAGCGGCCAGGGCCGGATACCGGGTGGTCTATGGAAGCACAGAGAACGACGATAAAAAAGGGAATGACCTGCTGCAGGTGCTTGCCAAACAGGTAGATGGTTTTTTGATTGTTCCCTCAACCGGCATGAAAAGCGGGATACTGAAACTGAAAAAGAACAGGAAGCCTTTAGTATTGCTGGACAGGTATTTTCCTGATGAAAATATTCCTTTTGTGCTGGTAGACAATTATGGCGGTATCACCAGGGCTACGCAATATTTATTAGATAAAGGCAAAAAGAATATTGCATTTGTTAATGTAGCATTGGATCAGATACAGATGCATGAACGGGAAAAAGCTTTTACAGACACTCTTCAGAAACAAAAGCTTTTCCGGAAGCGATTGCTGCTAACACTTCCCTATTACCAGGATAAAGACAAGTATATAAAAGATATAGCCCGGTTTTTTGAAAAATACCCGCAAATAGATGCTGTGGTCTTTTCTACCAACTACCTCGGAATGTTTGGTATTAAAGCACTTAAAGACCTGAACAGATCCATCCCTCAGCAGGTAGCTGTTCTGAGTTTTGACGACACTGATCTTTTCCGCTTTTCTTCCCCAGCTATTTCTGTAGTTAGTCAGCCGGTGCAGGAAATTGCAGATTGTGCCATGCAATTGCTTTTGGCTCAAATGGATAGTCGTCAGAAAATCAAACAGAAAACCGGGGTTTTTGTTGCCCCTGAGCTTATTATCAGAAATTCTGCGTAAAAAAATTTTGTTAATTAATTTTGACTGTTGTAATTTAGAATCACAAAAACGATTTTGCATATAAAACCCTGGATTGAATTGCTATTTTTGAATTTCGCTTGCTGATTTTTTATTTGATGTGGTAATAGGCGGTAGCTGGAAGTTGCTAATTGGTGCTTGTGTCGCAGGCATTCTGTAATAGCCCCGTATCGGTATTTTGCTCAATAATAAGAAGTAGTTGATATTCTTTAGTTAGTAAAATAATAGCCCTTTTATGAAATATATACTATTGCTGTTAATGGTTAATAGTTTTGCCATTTGCTGTAAAAATGTGTCTGCTCAGAACACAGATCAGCCCAAAAAAATAACCGGTGTTGTACAGGATGTAAAAAGCGCACCGCTATCCAACGTAAGCGTTCAGATAAAAGGAGGTACCACAGGTACCATTACGGATGAAAACGGGGCGTTCAGCCTTACTGTATCAGGAAGCAATGTGGTGCTTGTTTTTTCGGCGATCGGGTACGCAACCAAAGAAGCGGCGGTTGGGAATCAATTCCATCTTACGGTAACCCTGGAGCAGGAAGAAGCAAATGCCATGGATGAAATTGTGGTGGTAGGGTATGGTACACAAAAGAAAACAACACTGACAGGTGCGGTATCCTCCATTACTTCCAAAGAAATCATTACAACAAAGAATGAAAACCCGCAGAACATGCTTACCGGTAAGATAGCAGGGGTAAGGGTGGTACAACGGTCGGCAGAACCCGGAGCATTCAATAATGCTTTTGATATAAGGGGGTTGGGTACACCGTTGGTAGTTATAGACGGTGTGCCAAGGACCGCAACCGATTTTCAAAGGCTGAATGCAAATGATATCGAAAATATATCTGTGCTGAAAGATGCTTCAGCCGCTATATACGGAGTGCGGGCTGCCAATGGGGTTGTTTTGGTAACTACAAAAAAAGGATCAAACAATAAGAGCACACTATCCTATGACGGTACCTACACCTGGCAGATCCCCTCAGGGTTACCTAAAACAGTAGATATTTATGAGTACATGACATTGCGGAACGAGGCAGCCCTGCACAATATTAATGGCGGAACGCCTGTTTTTGGTGATGACATTTTTGAAGAGTACAGAAATGGTACCAGAAAAAGCACTGACTGGTATCCGCTTGTATTTGCGAAGTTTGCCCCGCAAACGGAACATAACTTAAGCGCCACGGGGGGTAATGATAAAATTAAATATTATGTGGGCGGAGGGTATATGTACCAGGGCAGCTTTTTTCAGACAGACGATCTGAACTACACTAAATATAACCTGCGGACCAGTATTACAGCAAAGATTACCAATTACCTTACACTTGATGCGGGAGTGAACCTGGTAAGCGAAACCATTAACCGCCCCTATCAGGATGCGTGGTGGATCATCCGTTCTTTCTGGAGACAGGGACCGCAAATACCTGCCTATGCAAATAATGATCCAACAAAGCCCTACCAGGGCTTAATAGAGGGAGACAACCCCATTTCCTTCATGGATAAGGATATTGTCGGATTCAGGAAGATCGTTAACAATTGGGTACAACCCTCATTAAGTCTTCAATATGATATACCCGGTGTGAAGGGATTAAATATCAAAACGCTCTTCAGTTACGATTATAATAATTCCAATCGTACTATTTATCAAAGGCAATATGAGCAATACAGGTATGATGAAGCTAGCGATACCTATCAGTCATTTACAAGGCAATCTCCCAACCGCACCACACGGGAAGCGTTTTACCGCACCCAGATTCTTAGTCAGACCGCATTGAGTTACAGCAACCGGTTTGACCAGCACCAGGTAGACGGAACCCTGGTTTGGGAGGCGCAAAAAAAACAGGGCGATAACTTTATGGCGCAACGGGATCTTGCATTGCAGTTACCTTATCTTTTTGCCGGTGTTTCATCCAGCCAGATTGGTTATATGTATTTAGGGACTCATGATGATATTCAGGACTTTTATAACAATGCCAATATGGGCCTTGCCGGGCGGTTTAATTACGGCTATGCAGGCAGGTACCTTGCTGAATTTTTATTCCGCTATGACGGATCATCAAAATTTGCAAAAGGATATCAATGGGGGTTCTTTCCCGGAGCTTCGGTAGGATGGCGGCTTTCCGAGGAAAAATTCATTAAGAACAATTCAGCGCTTTCATTTATAGATCAGTTAAAGCTGAGAGCCTCCTATGGTGTTACAGGAGATGATAATGCATCAAACTATCAATGGTTTCCCGGATACCTGTATCCTTCCGCCACAGACTCAAGGAACTTTACCGGCGGGTATGTTTTTGATGGCAATTTTGTGGCCAGTGCTAATAATGTAGGAATAGTAAACCCCTATATTACCTGGTTTACGGCAAAAACATTTGATGTTGGGGTAGACTTTACCGGCTGGAAAGGCTTATTAGGCTTTACCGTAGATTATTTTAACCGGAGAAGAGAAGGGTTGCTGGCACAGCGCAACGGTGGCATACCAACTGTTGTTGGCGCAGGACTACCCCAGGAAAATTTAAACAGCGACCAGGCATCCGGATTTGATCTTGAAATCACTCACAGGAACACAATCGGTGAACTGTCTTATGGCTTAAAGGGAATTCTTTCCTATACCCGTATTAAAACGCTGTATGTTGAGAGCGGTGCTTTTGGCAACTCTTATCTCAACTGGAGAAATAACCAGAATGACCGGTACCAGGGCACGTGGTGGGGATTGCAGGGCAATGGCCAGTATGCATCCTGGGACGATATTTACAATAGCCCTGTATATACAGGGAGGGCAACCCTGCCCGGCGATTATAAATATGAAGACTGGAACGGCGATGGCGAAATTAATGACCAGGATGTACATCCGCTCCAGTACGGCCCTACCAACTGGATGAACATGGGCTATATACCCTTAATGAACTTCAGTCTGATCGGGGACCTGGCATACAAAGGGTTCGATTTGAATTTTCTGCTTCAGGGGTCTGCATTAACTACATTTCAATACCTGGAGCAGCTCTATCAGCCGCTGTGGGGAAATAGTGAATCCGGAGCTATGGTTCAGTTCATGGATCGCTGGCATCCTGCAGATCCTGCGGCAGACCCCTATGATCCGGCAACCCAGTGGGTGCCCGGTCATTATGCCTATACCGGTTCGCTGCCGGATGTGAACTCCTCTTTTAACTCCGTTAACGGTGCCTATCTCCGTTTAAAAAGTATAGAGCTGGGGTATACCCTCCCGCTGCGAATGGTCAAAAGGATCGGTATCTCCAGGGCCAGGATCTATGCAAATGCATATAACCTGGTTACGTTTACAAAAGTAAAATATATAGATCCGGAACATCCCAATGATACCTGGGGCTACCTGTATCCGTTAAATAAAACGGTTTCTTTAGGAGTAAGCGTTACATTTTAAAACGAACAAAGAACGGTTATGAAAACGAAATCTATTTTTTTGATCATAGCAATGGCCGGCGTTGCCGTTTCATTCTTTTCCTGCAAAAAGTTTTTAGACATACCCCCTCAGAATATAGTGCAGGAGCAGGATCTGTTTGCCAACAACGATGCAATGAAGCTGTATATGTCCCGTATGTACAGCCAGATGCCCTTTGAAGATTTTAAATATTCTCCCGCCCGGCAGTTCTTTGACGACTGGCTGGTAACCCCGGGCACCAATGAAGGGTCTTCCTTAGGGCGTGATGCAGGCGAGGCCATGACTTCAGAGGGCTGGGCACGTAACGGGGCGTATTGGGGCCGTGCCTTTAATTTACTGAGAGATGCCAATACCCTGCTGGAAAACCTTCCCAACTATAAGGCGAATTTTAGCGACGCAGAATATAATGATTACATAGGAGAAGCCTATTTTGCACGGGCCATGGTCTTTTATGCCCTGGCAAAGCGGTATGGTGGGGTGCCCCTTGTAACCAGGGTACTGCAGTATCCTGAAAATGATGCTGCCGCATTGGAAGTGCCCCGGTCAACAGAAGAAGAAACCTGGAACCAGGTGCTTGCAGATTTTGACAAGGCAGTTGAGAACCTTCCTGAAACCAGCCCCGTTAAAGGCTATTCAAACAAGTATGTTGCGCTGGGCTTTAAATCCGAAGCCATGCTGTTTGCAGGCAGTGTGGCAAAATATAACAGAACTACCGGGTTCGGGCAAAAAACAAAAGTGCGCGTCATTGGTTTTGACCCGGGCACTGCAGCTGCTGCCTCAAAAAAATATTTTACAGAGGCATTTAAAGCCGCGGAGCAGATCATAGTTTCAGGCAAATATTCCCTCTATAAAAAGAATTGGGCGGCTAATAATAAAGAAGCGCAATACCAGAATATGGTAGATATGTTCTTTGACGCTTCAAGCCCTGAAAATATTTATACCAAGGACTATAGCTGGCCCGATCTGGCGCATGGGTATGATGCTTATAATATTCCCAGGCAGCTAATGGGGGGAAATGGTTACTCCGCAGGCAATTGTCCAACGCTCGATTTTGTGGAGTTATTTGATGGGATCGCTAAAAACCCCGATGGCACCATTAAAGTACTGGATGCAAATGGTAAGTATATCTTATTTGATAAGATCACAGACATCTTTGCAAATGCTGAACCGCGTTTAAGAGCCAATGTGATCCTGCCCGGGGATATTTTTAAAGGAGAAGTGATCGACATCCGCAGAGGTATTTTTACGGGAAGCGTAGCTGGCGGAATAGCCCCGCTGCGAACGGTAAACGGGGCTACCAACTATAGCATTGGCGGGCCACAAACCTATAACCAGGTAGATGCCTATACTGCAAAGGGAGCTTTTGCAGGAAAAAAATCCTTATTCCTTTCCCAGAATGGTACCACTCATGAAGTGGTGACCTTGCCGGATGGGACAAAAATGAACGGTGGTGGAAAAAGCGGCCCCTTTGGTACTTCTGATATGACTGCTGCCTTTACCGGGTTTACCGTACGCAAATGGCTCAATCCGGATCTGCCGCAGGAGCTTGTTCTGGAAGGCAGGTCTGAGCAGTCTTTTATACTGATGCGGTATGCGGAGGTATTACTAAATGCAGCAGAAGCCGCCTCCGAACTGTCGCTGGCAGGAGAGTCGTCGGTAGACGGGCACGATCTGTTACCGGTAGCCTATGAGGCTATAAGGGATATCCGGGAAAGGGCAGGCGCTGATCCGTTATCAGGGCCTGGTGATGTTGATGGCCAGAGCGGTTTAATGCTGATCCGCAAAGAGCGTCGTAAAGAATTAGCCTTTGAAAATAAGATCCTGTGGGACATTCGCCGGTGGCGTACACAGCATTCTGACAGGTTAAACGGTTTTACCCAGTCAGATGGAGCCTACTACAGGGGATTATACCCGTTTTATTCTTCCGTTGCCAATAAATATTTCTTTGATGCAGGCTTTGAAGAAGCCCGGAAAAGATTCCGCATAACAGAACAGGAATATTATTTTCTTATTCCGGGGGGGGAAGTGGCAAAAAGCCCTGTTATAGATCAGCAACCCGGACGGTAACTTATTATTAGCAATAAAGTATGATCAATATGAAACAGTTTGCTTATTTATTTTTATTTTTTACAGGTATATGGTTCGTGTCCTGTAAAAAAATAGATAATTATTCCGTACCTGCCGAAACGATAAAAGGAAAAGTAGTGGATGTGGCCACCGGTGAGCCTGTTTTAACCGACCAGGGAAGTGAAGGAACACGGGTGCGTTTGCTGGAGCTGAGCTGGAAAGGCAGCGCCAAGCCTGAGCCATTTGATTTCTTTTGCATGAAAGAGGGCGTCTTTCAGAATACAAAAATTTTTAAAGGTACTTATAATGTCAGGGTAGACGGAGCTTTTATTCCTATTGTAAGAGTAAATACAAACGGGGATACCTTATCTGATGAATCGAAGACCCTTGAAATAAGCGGAGTAACAGATGTTGAATTTAAAGTACAGCCATTCCTGAAGTTAAAATGGGTAGGCACACCAACGGTAAAAGACGGTAAAATCACCGCAACGGTGATTGTGACAAGAGGAGTAAGCCCTGCAGATTTTAAAGCCAAGATCGAGCCTATGGGAGGATACAGTGATGATTTTTTGAACGTTACGGATGTGCGGTTATTTGTAAGCGAGGTGCCTTATGTAGGGTACAGGGAGTGGGATAACCGGTATACAACGATCAATGAATATTCGGGGGATGCATTCAACGCCTTGTTGGGGCAGCCGGTTACTATTACAACACAGGGTACGATCCCTTCCGGCAGAACCGTATTCATCCGGGCCGCAGCGCGGATCAATTATGCAACTGAAAATATTCAAAGACATAATTACAATGAAGCGATAAGGGTAGATGTGCCTTAATGCCATTTCCATTACAAAGTATCTTTGCAGCCTGTGCTGTCAAAGATGGTCAGCAGGAACATTTACCGGCATCCTATCGGTTGATGCACGACCCATGGGATGTTTTACAGGAACAAAATTTATGATGAAACGATCAGTACCGCACACTTTTTTAACCTTTCTTTTTATTGCAGCTGGTTGTGCTGTTGCAGCCCAGAGCCACAAGCCACCGGACGGAGAAATAGAGCTGGTGGATATCCGGCCCCTGGCACGGGTAACCGGCGGGTCGCTACCCGGCGAAACCCTGCCCAACCCTAACAGAACGGATGTCCGTTTTGATGTTGCCGGCACGGATCTGGGAATTGTATGGGAAATGGGCAAAGGCAGATTTGGCGTTTTTTTTGGCGATACCAACGGTGCCGGTTTTCAGGCAGGCAAAGGCGGTGGCAATGGTAGCAACTGGCGGTCAAACGTGTTGGGATTTTCGGCAGATACTTTATTAGAAGATGGGATGACAATAGATCAGATGGCAGTTGATGACAGCGGCCGGGCCCGGGAGATCTGTGCCGGCGCACACGCCAATCCCCGGGTATATCAAACTTCTATTCCTACGGCAGCCATACATGCGGGCAATGGCGATTTTGTCCATTATATGAACATTTATAAATGGAATGCGCCCGGGGGCCGCTGGCTAACCAATTTTTCTTCGCTGTACGGGTCATATGACGGTGGGCGCAACTGGGAGCGGGTTACCGGAGTTACTTTCGATTCCAACAGCAGATTTTCACAGATCTGTTATGCAAAAAAAGATAACTGGATCTATATGATTGGCTCCTTATCAGGGCGTGGCAGCGCCGCCTATCTGGCGCGCTTCCGGGAAGCTGATATTACCCGCCATAACCGGTATGAGTACTGGAATGGTACTCTGCACAGATGGGTACAGGGCCGGGAAAGCAGTGCCACGCCGGTCATTCCGGCGCCTGTTGGTGAAGCCTCGCTTATTTTTAATAAAACGCTGCAGCGCTGGATCATTTTATACAGCTATGACGCCAGGCAGGACCCTGCCCGCCATTTTTCAGGGAACGGTCTTGTATACCGGGATGCGGTAACCTTACAGGGGCCCTGGAGCCGGGCAAAGATGATCCCGGTCCGGGACTCACTGCCCGGGTATGCTCCCTTTATTCATCCGCTGAGTGAAAAAGGAACCTCCCTTTTTTATACCCGGTCAATATGGGGGCCGTATAATGTTTTTTTAATGAAAGCTACCTTACAGATGCATCAATAG
Source organism: Niabella ginsenosidivorans (assembly GCF_001654455.1). NCBI lineage: Bacteria > Pseudomonadati > Bacteroidota > Chitinophagia > Chitinophagales > Chitinophagaceae > Niabella > Niabella ginsenosidivorans. Next base: position 3,147,802 of record NZ_CP015772.1, on the reverse strand, counting down.
AATATCATGATAAAAAAGAACCTTCTTTCTGCCTGCCTGTATTCCCTGCTTGCTTCTGCAACAGTGAGCGCCCAGGAAAAAACCGCCTTCCAGATAGCGAACGCCTGGGATGCTGCTTATGATGTGCGTTCTGATATAGCCATTGTGTATGGTATCAACGATGCCGGCGGAAATTTTGAAGAGCGGGTGAAAAGCTGGCAGGATAAAGGGTATAAAGTGCATTTTATGACCGGTATTGCCTGGGGACAATACAAGGATTATTTCAAAGGCCGGTTTGATGGAAGACCGCATTTTGATGAAGGGCAGGTACAGCGCAATGGTGATACCATCTGGCATGGAAAAGATGTTCCCTATATTGTACCATCAGAAAATTATCTGCAGTACATAAAAACGCATATTAAAAGAGCGATTGATGCCGGTGCAGGCGCTATTTACCTGGAGGAGCCCGAATTCTGGGCCAGGGCAGGATATAGCCAGGCGTTCAAAACAGAATGGAAAAAGTATTACGGAGCGGAATGGAGACCACAGCATGAATCGCCCGAAGCTACTTATCGCTCATCAAAACTGAAATATCATCTTTATTACAATGCTTTAAAGGAATGTTTTGCTTATGCAAAATCCTATAGTAGAAGTATTGGAAAAGAGGTGCAATGCTATGTGCCTACGCATTCACTGCTCAATTATTCTTCATGGCAGATTGTTAGCCCTGAAGCAAGCCTTGCTTCCATAAAAGAGGTGGATGGGTATATAGCACAGATTTGGACGGGCACTTCCAGGGAACCGGTTTATTATAACGGAATTAAAAAGGAACGTGTTTTTGAGAATGCCTTTTTAGAATATGGGGCTATGGTTTCTATGATAGCCCCCACCGGTAAAAAAATATTTTTGCTGACTGACCCTATAGAAGATGCGCGGCGTACCTGGGACGATTATAAAAGGAATTATGAAGCTACTTTCACGGCACAGCTGCTTTATCCAACGGTTGCAGATTATGAGGTAATGCCCTGGCCAAGCCGCATTTACCTGGGCAAATTTAAGCTGGAGAACAGTGATGCGGTACAACCCATATCTCCTGCCTATGCTACACAAATGCAGGTAATGATCAATGCGTTAAACAGTATGCCCGCGTCTGCCGGTAAAGTCAGCGGTACCCAGGGTATCGGGATCCTGGTATCGAACTCGATGATGTTTCAACGGTTTCCTACGCATGCAGGTTATGAAGACCCGCAGTTATCCAACTTCTATGGCATGGCACTGCCATTGGTAAAACGCGGGGTGCCGGTAGCAACCGTACATATGGAAAACCTGGCAAATGCCAATGCGCTCAAAAACATTAAGGTTTTAATAATGAGCTATGCCAATATGAAGCCGCTTAGTGAAAGCTATCATACAGCACTGGCAAAATGGGTAAAGAATGGTGGGGTTCTGCTGTACTATGGCAGGGATAATGACCCGTTTCAGAATATACAGGAGTGGTGGAATACAAAAGGGAAGTCCTGTCATGCACCCTCTGAGGATCTGTTGAACAAGATGGGCATTACAACTATTGATGACGGAAAATTTATTAAGATAGGTAAGGGATGGGTCTGTATAAACAGAAAAGATCCGAAAGAATTAGTGCTGACGGGCAATGCAGATGGTAAATTTCTGGAGCAAACAGAACAGGCCCATAGAGTTTATGCAAAAGCAGGCCCGCTTGTATTTAAAAATAATTTTTTACTGCAAAGAGGCCCTTATATTATTGGAGCGGTAATGGATGAAAATGCAGACACCACATCATTGATGATCAATGGCCCGGTAGTTGATCTGCTGGATCCGGAGCTGCCCGTACTACCTGCAAAAGAAGTAAAGCCGGGGCAGCAGGCCTTTTTATATGATCTGAAAACCGTTCAGGCTGATCCGCCAAAAATAATAGCCGCTGCAGGAAGGGCATATGATGAAAAATATGAAAATAGAACATATAGCTTTCTTTTGCGCAGCCCCTCAAACACCAGTAACAGCATGCGTATTCACCTTCCGGGAAAACCCAGTAAAATTCAGTTAAGCCTGAACGGGAAGACCATTGAAGCAAAGAGGGATCAATGGGATGCAACTTCCGGTACGTTGTTGCTGCAGTTTGAAAACCATAGTGAAGGCGTGCAGGTATCGATCAGGATATAGATCATCCGTGCCTCATCATAGTGCAGAAGCATAACATTGATGCCTGATGAGCACCGGCAGTATGTTTAAATACGAATAAAGAACCGGGAATTTATGATTTTATTTGGTTGTTTAAACGTTTAAGTATACCTTAGTACGACGATTGCAAAAAATATGAAAAGTTTTAAAACCGGAAACTTCTGTATCTCATTACTGATGATTGTGCAAGGGCTGTTTGTGCATGCACAGACAGTGGTCACTTTTGAATCCGAACTGGAGCGGCTTTCAGACCTGAAAGCGCTATCCCGCTATCTCGAGGGCAGTCTTGTCCGGCAGGTTTCATCTTATGATACCACGGGAGGAAATGATGATGGTTTTGGTGGCAACTACTCCTATCTCCGTAAAGAACCGGCTGGAGGTCTGGTTATCTTTGATCAGAAAGGGCAGGGCGTTATTGAACGGATATGGACCCCAACGCCAACAGATGATACGCTCGATTTTTATTTTGATGGCAGCCGTTTTCCCGGCCTTTCCATAAAATTCAGGGATCTTTTCAGTAATTCAGTAGCACCTTTTCTGGCACCTGTTGCAGATCATAAGGTAGGTGGCTTTTACAGCTATATTCCCGTTCCGTATAAGAGCGGCTGCAAGATCGTTTTCCGGGGTAAGAAAATGTTGTTTTACCAGATCCAGTACCGGGAGTATGATAAGCGGTATCAGGTACAAACGTTTAAAAAGCAATACAGTGCCCGGGCACAGCAATTGCTGGGCAAAGCTATTGAACAATGGAATAACGAGGACCGGTCAGTATCCAGCTGCTATGCAGAAAGCCCGCGCATCCTCGTAAAAAACATACGACTGGTACCCGGAAGTACCAGCCGGCTGTTTGACCTGCAAGAAGGTGGCCGCATCCTGGGCATAGAATTAAAGCCGCCCGGCATATTTTCCGGGATGTATAAACAGGTAGATCTGAAAATAACCTGGGATGATGAGCCGGTTCCGGCAGTGTATGTACCGGTAGCAGATTTCTTTGGTTTTGCCTATGGCACGCCCTCAATGAAGAGCTTGTTTCTGGGCGCTGCAAATGCAAAAGCGTATTGTTATATTCCCATGCCATTTGATAAAAATGCAAAAGCGGAATTGATTTACCGGGCTGGAGCCGGTGATGAAAAATCGGTTAATATAACGGCAACTATCTACTACTCCAATGAAAAACGCAATGCCGCAAAAGAAGGCCGCTTTTATGCTTACTGGAAACAGGAGCGCCCTGCGGCGGGAAAGCCCTTTGTTTTCCTGCAAGGCCAGGGAAAAGGGCAATACATCGGCACCCTGTTTCAGGGCCAGGCAACAGATGGCACCAACTTTACAGAGTACTTTGAGGGAGACGATTCTACAGCCATTGACGGCCAAATGACGGCCCATGGAACCGGTTCTGAAGATTATTTCAATGGCGGGTGGTATGCACAACCGGGTGGTTGGGCACAGCGGTTGGGTGCCCCCTTAAGCGGTTGTCTGGAATATTCTTTGCCGTTGGGAAGAACGGGCGGTTACCGTTTTTTCCTGATGGATAAAATGCCTTTTTACAAAAGTATCTTTCACAGTATTGAGCATGGCCCCGTTGGCAATAATCGGCCGGTGAACTATACATCAGTAGCCATGTACTATGCAGATCAGTCCATTGCGGCACCTGTTCCTCCCACAACCGCTTTAACCAGAGTGTATGAGCCGGACACGCTTACTTTTTACACAAGGCTGATGCGCCACCTCACTTATAACGGGAACCTGCAGTTTAAAAATGGCGTTGCAGTGCTGGCAGAAAAAAATAATGCCAGCCTGACCATCAATGTTGCAGAGATCCCAAAAGGGGAGTATAAGGTTTACCTGCATCAGGTAAGTGCTGCAACCGGTGCAATTCAGGTGCAGATGGCAGATGCGCTGAAAGTGCATGACTGGAATAAGCTGGCTGTAAATAAAGGAAATGAACCGCAGAACCTGCTGATAGGGGATGTAGCCGTCACTGACAATTTCATTCCCGTATCTGTTTTATTTAAAAGCGCAGAGAAGAATCCGGGTTTTGTTTTTGACAGGGTGCTGTTTATAAAAAAATAATAAACTGAAAGCTTCTGCATGCCGGCCATGGTTGCTTAATCGATTGAACTGACGCTCAGAGGTAATAATGCGTCAGACATCGCCTGTACAGATGGGGTGAAACCCGACGTGGACGGGAATATATACATCACCATTACGGCGGGAGAAGAGAATGATAACGGTACCCGGTTCTATTACTTAAATGCAATGCGTATTCAGCAGGAATAGCTGCCCGGATCGTAATGCAGTTAAATGCCGGATGTAGCCGCTGCTATTTGGGAGCATGCTGTGTCCGGAATGACCGATAAACAAAAATATTTATTAAAACAGGAAAATGTATCTGTAAAACTCTGTAAATTGGTATCTGTAATTGTGGAGAAGGGATAAGTCCTTTTGCGCTTGCCCCGGTGATCATTCTGCCTTAACCCTGCGTTTTAAACCCGGCTGCTGCTGGTTGATGGGAGCTCCTAATATTACATGGCTGAAAATTGAAAGAGATACAAAAGGACTTGTATTTTTATTAATACTATTTGAGAGATATGATTAAAAAACGCACATCACTGAAGGATATTGCCCAAAAAGTAGGCGTATCCACTGCTCTGGTATCCTATGTTCTGAATGGTAAGGAAAAGGAGGCCCGGGTAGGAGAGGCTGCTGCGAGAAAAATAAAGAAAGTGGCTATTGAGCTGAATTACCAGCCCAATCTCATAGCGCGCGGCCTGAAGTTTGGGAAGACAAACACTATCGGGCTGATCGTTGCCGATATTTCCAATCCCTTTTTCGCTATGCTGGCACGGAATATTGAGCTGGAAGCGCAGAAGAACGGGTATACGGTATTATTCGGCAGCAGTGATGAGCAACTGGAAAAATCGCAGAACCTGATCAATACTTTTTTAAACCGTCAGGTGGATGGCCTGATCATTACACCTGTGGCAGGCTCACAGCCGCAGATCGAGGAGCTTAAAAATAAGGGCGTTCCATTTGTTTTGATGGACCGTGGTTTTAAGGAAGTAGACACGAATGTGGTCGTGACCGATAACCATGATGCCATGTACACCGCAGTAAAGCTGTTAATAAAGAACGGTTACAGGAAAATTGGTATGATTGCGTATGATACGCCACTGACGCATATGCACGACCGGATTGCGGGTTACAGGGATGCGTTGAAGGCCGGGGGCATCCGGTTCCATTCCAGGTGGCTGATGAAAGTGCCTTATCAGGGCTATAAGGAGCATATTGCAGCATTGCTCAATCAATTATCAGATTCGGCGGATAGCGGCATTGACGCATTGGTGTTTGCAACCAACAGCATCTCTGTTCAGGCATTGAAAGCCATTCATTCAAAAGGAATAAAGGTACCGCAACAGCTTGGGGTGATCAGTTTTGATGAAAGTGATACTTTTGATTTTTTCTATTCTTCTATAACTTATATCAAACAGAATTTACAGGCTATCAGTGAAAATGCAGTTCGCTCCCTGATACAGTCCTTTGAAGGCAAAAACAGGAAATCCATAAGGATCATTGTGCCGGCTTCCATAATAAAAGGAGAAAGCAGCGGCCTGCACAAAAATCGGTAAAGATTAAGTTGGTGGTTTCTGTTTTGCTTGTTATTTTTGCTTAAACGTATAAGCTTTCTGATTCATTTACTAAAACTTGTCAATATGAAAAAAAGTAGTTTCTTGTTCTTATGTATGGTGGCTTTTACTGTTGCCTGGTCCCAGGAAGGAAAATTCAACGGATTGGATATGAACCTGAGCACACTTTCCCGGTTGTCCGATGCCAAGACCCGATCCATCAGCCCGGAGAATTTTACGGGTGAAAAAGGAAAAGGAGGCATGGCAGATCCCGTGGCAGACAAAGGAAAACGGAACGTGGCCAACGCCGCTAATGAGGCGCGCGAACTCGGCAAAGGCTGGAAAGTGAACCCTTTTATAATCATTAACCCCGGTGAAACATTCACGATGGCTGATATTGCCGGGCCGGGTGCTATTCAGCATATATGGATGACGCCTACCGGCAACCTTAATTTTTCCATTTTCAGGATCTATTATGACGGCGAAACAGACCCCTCTGTGGAGAGCCCCGTCGGGCCATTCTTTGGAATCGCATGGAATGAGTTCTCTCCCCTTAACTCGCTTGCCATCACCGTGAACCCGGGCAGCGCTTTTAACAGTTACTGGAAAATGCCTTTCAGGAAAAACTGCAAAATTACCATGCAGAATATAGACAGCCAGCCGATGCGCTTATATTACCAGGTTGATTACACGCTTACAGAAGTAGGCAATGATGAAGCCTATTTCCATGCGCAATACCGCCGCAGTAAGCCGGATGCCAATTCACTGCATACCATACTGGATGGTGTAAAAGGCAAGGGACAGTATGTAGGCACCTTTATGGGGGTTGGCGTTACCAATAATGGCTGGTGGGGAGAAGGCGAAATAAAATTCTTCATGGACGGGGATAAAGAGCACGCCACCATTGTTGGAACAGGAACAGAAGACTATTTCTGCGGCTCCTATAATTTTGAGAACAAGCGCACCCATCAGTACCAGGAGTTTTCAACACCTTATACAGGATTGCATCAGGTATTGAGACCGGACGGGTTATACGGATCGCAGCAGCGCTTCGGAATGTATCGCTGGCACATTATGGATCCCATCCGCTTCGACAAGGACCTGAAAGTGACGATACAGGACCTGGGATGGAGATCCGGCGGGCGCTACCTGCCACAGCATTCTGACATTATTACTGTGGCCTACTGGTACCAGACAGAGCCGCACCAGAAATTTCCCGGGCTTCCGGAAGCAGATGTATTAGAAGTGAATTAATAACTATTGACCCAATCATCTTAACACAAACAAAATAAACAGATGAACTACCGTCTTTTTTCAATATTGATGAGCAGCGCTGTTGTGTTAGCCTGTAATAATGCAGCAAAATCACCAGGTGCTGAAACGGATACAACAAAAGAGAACGTGACTATGGCAAACAATACTTCCGGGACCTTTGGATATGACCTACGCTTTTTACAGCAAAAAGACAGCGGGCTGGTAGTGTTGAAAAGCGCTGATGGCGCCAGCCAGGTCATTGTTTCACCCAGGTACCAGGCAAAGGTGTTTACTTCAACAGCCAACGGCCCTGATGGCAGCAGCTTTGGCTGGGTAAATTATAAAGCATTTACCGGCGACGCAGACGCGCACATGAATGCCTATGGTGGTGAGGACCGTTTATGGCTGGGACCGGAAGGCGGGCCGTTTTCTCTTTATTTTAAACCAGGGGCAAAAATGGAATTTGCCAACTGGAAAACACCGGCTCCTTTTGACACAGAAGCATGGGCACTGGTTGCTTCGGACGCATCGTCTGTAACAATGAGCAAAGAAATGAACCTGGTAAACTATGCAGGTACATCCCTGCAGATAAAAGCAGACCGTTCTGTAACGCTTATTGACAATGCGGCCATAAAGGAAGATCTGGGCATAGAACTTTTACCGGGGAGCCGGTCCGTTGCGTTCAGGACGGTAAACACGATCACCAATACCGGCAAAAATACCTGGAATGAAAAAACGGGCGCACCCTGTATGTGGAACCTTGATATGTTTACACCTTCAGAAAGCTGTACCATTGTGATCCCTTATAACAAGGATGCTGCGGGTAAAGTGGCCACTACAGATTATTTTGGCGAGATACCAAAAGAGCGGGTCCGTTACAGCAACGGGTTGCTGTTCTTTATGGCAGACGGAAAGTCGAGGGGCAAACTGGGCATCCCCCCGCAACGGGTTAAGAATATAGCGGGGAGTTATGATGCAGCCGGCAAAGTGCTTACGATCATCAGATATGATATTGACCCCAATGGCCGGTACCTGAACCAGGAATGGCGTACAGACAGGCCACCGTTTAGTGGTGATGCAATGAATGCCTACAACGATGGCCCCCTGGCCGACGGAACACAAATGGGGCCATTTTATGAAATGGAAAGTGTTACCCCTGCCGCCTTATTAAAACCGGGTGAAAAACAAGTGCATCACCACAGCGTTTATCATTTTACCGGTGCTAAAGCGGCATTAGACACTATAGCTAAAAAAACATTGGGTGTTTCTGTTGATGATATTGAAAAAGCGTTTAAAAAATAGTTATGGCAGTTAAAAAAATAAACAACTATCCTAAAATAGGCATCCGGCCTGTTATTGACGGCCGTTTAGGCGGAATCCGGGAATCGCTGGAAGCCACCACAATGGGAATGGCAAAAGCCGTGGCGGCATTATATTCCAGAGAATTAAGATACCCGGATGGTACCCCGCTTGAATGTGTTATTGCGGACACTACGATCGGGGGCGTAAAGGAGGCGGCAGCGTGCGCCAGGAAGTTCGAATTGAATAATGTGGGCGTTTCACTGTCTGTAACGCCCTGCTGGTGCTATGGTTCAGAAACTATGGACATGCACCCGACCCTTCCCAAGGCCATCTGGGGGTTTAACGGTACTGAGCGCCCGGGCGCCGTTTACCTGGCAGCAACATTGGCGGCGCATAATCAAAAAGGATTACCCTGTTTTGGCATTTATGGAAGGGACGTGCAGGATATGGGAGATGCGGCCATACCGGAGGATGTGCGGGATAAGTTATTGAATTTTGCAAAAGCGGGCATGGCCGTAGCCCTTATGAAGGGCCAATCCTATCTGGCTATTGGTTCTGTTTCAATGGGCATTGCCGGCTCTATTGTTGATCCGCAGTTCTTTCAGGAATACCTGGGCATGCGGAATGAATATGTGGATTCTTCTGAAATTTTAAGAAGAATTCAGCTGAATATTTTTGATCAGGCCGAATTTAAAAAAGCGATCGCCTGGGTAAAGCAAAACTGTAAAGAAGGAAAAGATTATAACCGGAAGGAAAAAATAAAATCACGGAAGGAAAAAGACAAGGACTGGGAGTTTGTAGTAAAGATGACCCAGATCATCCGTGACCTGATGATTGGAAATCCAGGATTAAAAGACATGGGATATGCAGAGGAAGCACAGGGGCACCATGCGATCGTATCCGGCTTCCAGGGGCAGCGCCAGTGGACCGACTTCTTACCGGATGGTGATTTTTCCGAAGCGATACTGAATTCTTCTTTTGACTGGAATGGCATCCGCAATCCATATATTGTAGCAACCGAAAATGATTGTTATAACGGTGTTTCAATGCTGTTCAATTATTTGCTTACCAATACAGCCCAGATCTTTGCAGATGTAAGAACCTATTGGAGCCCCGAGGCAACAGAGCGGGTATCCGGCTGGAAGCCGGATGGCCCTGCTGCCAATGGGTTTATTCACCTGATCAATTCCGGCTCCGCTACACTGGATGGAACGGGGCAGCAGACCAAAAACGGCCAGCCGGCTATGAAGCCTTTCTGGGAAATAAAGGATAAGGAAGCAAAGGCCTGCCTGGACGCCACTACCTGGAGCCCCTCCAACCGGGATTATATGCGGGGCGGCGGCTATTCCTCTACCTTTCTTACAAAAGGGGGCATGCCGGTTACCATGTGCCGCCTGAACCTGGTAAAAGGGCAGGGTCCTGTATTGCAGATCGCGGAAGGCTATACCATCGACCTACCGGAAAAAGTGCACCAGGTATTGAATGAACGGACTGATCGCATATGGCCAACCACCTGGTTTGTTCCCAACCTTACCGGCCAGGGCCCATTTAAGGATGTCTATTCCGTAATGGCGGGCTGGGGCGCTAATCATGGGGCTATAAGCTATGGCCATATAGGCGCGCAGCTGATCACACTGGCATCCATGCTGCGCATACCGGTATCCATGCACAACGTGGATGCGGATACGATATTCCGTCCTGCTGCCTGGGGCGCTTACGGAATGGATCCCGAAGGTGCAGATTACCGGGCCTGCGCGGTTTATGGACCGTTGTATAAATAGCCTGTGGCTGATAGTTCATAGTCGATAGTTCATGTTCACAGTATGCAGGAAGCGCTATTAACTGAAAACAGAGAACTGATAGCTCTGCCGATTTGAGATCTACGATCTATTGCCTGGTATTAAATGATCTTTACATTTTTATGCCGGATATTGATATGGATTGAGGTGTTCCGGGAAAAATATGTATTTTAACGCCTTGGACGGGGAAGATCGGAAGCAGCCCGGAGCGTATCAAATCTCAAGCCTCAAACAGGATCAGCCTGTTGTTTTGAGCCATTAAATAACGATGAACAGCAATAATAACTTAAGAATAAATTTTATACAGTAAAACATGAGCAGAAAAAGATCTCTTTTTATAAAAGATGGCATTAATTATGCGGCGCCGTTTGCGGCGATCAGTGCATTGTTTTTTCTTTGGGGAGTGGCACATGGCATGCTGGATACCCTGGACAAGAACTTTCAGGAAATGCTGCATTTGAAAAAATGGCAATCCAGCTTTATTCAATTTTCGTTATACGGCGCTTATTTTGGTATGGCCATACCTGCCGGGCTGTTCATGAAAAAGTATGGTTATAAAAAAGGGGTCATATTCGGGCTTATTCTTTTTTCCGCAGGTGCCTTGCTTGCTGCAGCCACTGCGCCCCTGCAATCTTTTATATTATTCCTGCTTTGCCTGCTGATCATCGGCGCCGGGCTCACCACGCTGGAAACGGCCGCCAATCCCTATACCACAAAATTAGGGCCGCCCGAAACTGCTGAGCGCCGGATCAATTTTTCCCAGTCGTTCAACGGTCTTGCCTGGGTGGTTGGGCCATTGATCGCTTTATATATTTATGGCAACCAAAGCCATGTTGAAGGCGAGAAAATGATGTCCATTGTTTTGCCTTTTGCCATTATTGGCCTGGCCGTATTGGTAGTGGCATTTATTTTTATGCGGCTGAAGCTGCCGGAGATCACGGAAGAGGACGAAAATGCAGCTCATGGCGGTCATGGTGTTTCTGCCACCCCCGGTGCTGAGTCAGATATTGAAATAACAGACCCTGAGGACCCCGCATATATTTCAAAGAAACCATTATGGGAAAACCGCCATTTTGTTCTGGGCTTTATAGCACAGGCCTGCTATGTGGCAGCACAAACCGGGGTTTTCAGTTACCTGATCAATTTTGTTACTGACCACGACATGCATCCGCATTTTGATGTGCAGTATGGCCCCTACTTTTTATCGCTGGGTTTTTTGTTATTTATGACAGGAAGGATTACCGGAAGCGCTCTTATGAAATACGTTAAGCCAACAAAGTTGTTGGCATTGTATGCTCTTGCGGTGTGCGTTTTACTGCCTGTGGTTGCCTCAGAACAGGGGTGGGTGTCTTTAATTGCACTTTATGCGGTATTCTTTTTTATGTCGATCATGTTCCCCACTATATTTGCGCTGGCTATTAAAGGGCTTGGAACAAAAACAAAGCAGGGAGCATCGTTCCTGGTTATGGCTGTTGCCGGCGGGGCCGTATTTCCGCCACTGATGGGGCTGGTTGCAGATACATTTGGTATGGCTACAGGCTTTTTCGTTCCTATTCCGTTATTCCTGTTCATTCTTTATTATGCTGTTAAGGGGTATAAAGTAAAAGGCTGATGGTGAATGCTATCGCCCTGGAAGTAATAAAAAGCAGATAAATGCTCAGGCCTGCAGCAGGTAACCGCAGAAATATGTAAGAAAAAGCTCTTTTTGCATAATAGCAGCAGGGGCTCTGGCGATTGTTTGCAGGTAGTGCATGCCAAGGCGGTGCTGTTTCTCAGGGCTTTTTAAATTCAATCAGATAGCAGGATACCCTGCGACTCCGCAGGAAAACGGCTGCTCTCAATTCTTCCCGGAGCCGCACTTTCAGCGCTTTACGGAGCGTTAATTTTTTTTGAAAATAAGATAATTTTTTTTATATTTGTTTAAACGATTAAGCTTGGCGGTGTTTCTGGTAAATTTAGAAGGTGTTTGCAGAAAATTGCATTTTTTAACGATATGCCTTGCGATCCGGTGATCATAAACTGATAAAAGAGAGGCTGCCTAAAGGACTGATAAGAGGGCTGGGTCAGTTATTCTTGTTATTAGCATATGTTTAAACGATTAAGCTATGGATGTTGTAAAGACGTCTTATAATGAAGGTTGCTTTTTTATTTATTTTAATTATATGTCATGAATCCCAAAAAAAACAATCCACTCAGGTATGCTCTATGGCAATGCTGCTTTTTTGCTGTATGGATTTTTTATAGCTCCCTGCTATGCAATGCTGCCTATGGCAGCCACAGGCTTAAGACAAGGGGCTTTTTTGAAAGTGTTTATTTGCAGGATACGATTCCGGGAAACAGCTGGGTGCTGCATGGTACCGTAAAGGATGAGGCAAACAAACCCATACCTGGCGCTACTGTAAAAGTATTACGATCGGACTCTAAAAGTAACGTGACAGACCGGAGCGGCAATTTTATAATTGAAATGAATAATGCACAGGATACCCTCGAAATATCCTTTGTGGGATATCAGACACAGCATGTGGCTCCCGGGAACCAGCGAACGGTTATTATAACATTGCTGCCTGATGAAGCAGGCCGGCAACTGGAAGAAGTAGTGGTAAACACCGGGTACATGATGCAGCGAAAGGCTGATCTTACAGGTTCCGTATCAATGGTCACTTCCAAAGAGCTCACCAAGGGGCAGGGCGTTACCAATGTGCTGCAATCGCTGCAGGGAGTGGTACCCGGCTTGCACATTACTACAGATGGTAATCCTACCGGCAATGTAGGGGTACAACTAAGAGGTATAACCAATATTGGAAATACATCTCCTCTTATAGTAATAGATGGAATGCCCTCCTATATGAATTTAAGAGATCTGAATCCGGAAAATATTGCTTCAATACTGGTTTTAAAAGATGCTTACTCGGCCAGTATTTATGGCACCCAGGGCGGGGCCGGCGTTATTTTGATAGAAACAAAAAAAGGCAGGGCAGGCAGAACAAAAATAGATTACAGCACGACTATGGGGTTTGCCGAATTTAATAATAAACCCCAGATGCTGAATACCTTACAGTACGGCCAGGCAATGTGGCAGGCGGCGGTAAACACAGGACTGGATCCCAATACTTCCACAAGAATATACAAATATGACTGGCATAAAGATGCCAACGGAATCCCCGTCTTGGACAAAGTAAACCCTATTCAATACCTGAATGCAGATTCCACCATGCCCTCGGCCAATACCAATTGGCTGGATGCCATTTCGCAGCGGGGGCTGCAGCAAAATCATCAGCTGACGGTTTCAAGCGGCAGCGAAAAAGCCACCTCTTTGTTTTCGCTGAATTATACCGAAAATCAGGGAACACAGATTTACACCGGATTTAAACGGTTTACTGCACGGGTAAATACGGAATATAAATTGCTGAATAACAGAATTATCATTGGTGAAAACTTTGAGGCCTCGCATTTGATAGAACGTAATAATAACCAAATGCATCAGGCGTTGATAGAACCGCCCATCATACCTGTGCATACTACTACTGGTGGCTGGGGTGGTTCTGCTGTAGCCCTTGGTATGGATGATTACTGGAACCCGGTGCGTGAACTGACGCTGAATAAAGATAATGGAAATAACTATAATAAATTGATAGGTGATGTACATGCCAGCATCCGGTTTCTTAAGGATTTTGTGTTTCGTACCCAGTTAGGGCTGATTTATACAGATGGCTATCATCGTAATATACAGTTTACCTTTCAGGAAGGAGGAGGAAAGGTCAACAATATCAATAGTGTAGATCAATGGTATTGGAGGGAAGCTGCTTTTGACTGGGCCAATACCTTAAATTATAGCCTGAGAAAAAACAAACATAGTTTAGATGCGGTAGCAGGTATAGATGCTAACAAATATGTTTCAGAAAATATGACCGCGAACCGCCAGGGGCTGGCTTTTGAAAATTATGATTTTGCCTATGCAGGAACAGCAACAGGAAATATGAGTGTGGCAGGTGGCGGAGATAAATACAACTTATTATCCTATTTTGGAAAATTTAATTATTCTTTTAACTCAAAGTATTTATTATCCGGTTCTGTACGGTATGATGGATCCTCAAAATTTGGTTCCAATAACCCTTATGCATTATTTCCGGCTATTTCTGCCGGATGGCGCATCAGCCAGGAAGATTTTTTGAAGGATAATAATGTGCTTTCTGATTTAAAGCTAAGGGCCAGTTGGGGGAAAAACGGCACCCTTTCAAATATTAACTCACTTAATAAATATGCTTTTTATGGTGTGAATTATAATTTTACTTCTTATGCCATTGGTGGTAATGAAACAGGCAATCTGCCATCGGGATTTTACAAATTACAAACTGAAAATCCAAATTTAAAATGGGAAACAACTACCCAAGCTGATATTGGTTTGGATTTCGGATTACTGCATCAAACACTGACGGGTGCTTTGGATTTTTATCGCAAATACACGTACGGAATGTTGATAACACCTCCTTATTTGGGTACCATTGGAGAAGGAGGATATCAAAATATTAACGCAGCTAATATGACCAATAGTGGGGTGGAGCTAACGCTTGCTTATAATAGTGCAGCAAATAAGGATTTTAGGTATCAGTTGGCAGGCAATGTTTCTTATAATCGGAATATGGTAAATGATTTGCCGGCTTCCGTAACATATATCTATGGTGGTACGGCGCAAAAGCAGGATGGAATTGCAGGCCATCAATGGGGATCTGTATATGGGTTTGTAACGGATGGATTGTACCAAAACCAGCAGGAAGTGGATAACGGCCCTGACCAGCCAGGCAAAGGCATTGGCAGGATACGTTATAAAGATATTTCCGGGCCGGATGGGAAACC
This sequence comes from Niabella ginsenosidivorans, assembly GCF_001654455.1. Lineage (NCBI taxonomy): Bacteria > Pseudomonadati > Bacteroidota > Chitinophagia > Chitinophagales > Chitinophagaceae > Niabella > Niabella ginsenosidivorans. The sequence continues at coordinate 3,132,792 of NZ_CP015772.1, read as the reverse complement.
AGACGGTAAGATTGATTACGACTATGACCGTGTCTGGATCAGTAATGGCAACCGGCCAAAGTTTGAATTTGGGCTTAATGTAAACCTGGCCTATAAAAACTTCGATTTTTCGATGTTCTGGCAGGGCGTGGCGGGTGTGAAAGTTTATAACGGTTGGAAAAGTTATAGTGATTTCTGGAATGTGTGGGTGCAAAACGGGTTTAATCACCCTACCCGGGTGCTGGATGCCTGGACGCCCGCCAACACAAGCTCTACCATTCCGGCGCTTTCCTGGAATAATTCAAATGATGAGCTGAGAACTTCTACTTATTTTATTGAGCCCGGCCAGTATGTCAAACTCAGGAATGTTCAATTGGGATATAATTTCCCAAAATCACTCATTTCAAAGATCAGCTTAGACCATTTATACCTGTTTGTGATGGGACAAAATGTATTGATGATCAAGAGTAAGAAATTTACGGGGCCCGACCCTGAAAATCCCGAGGGTAATGATTATGCCAATCCCTATGTCATTCCAAGGATCTTTAAGGCAGGTATTCAAATATCTTTTTAAGTTATTGCAAAATATTTTGAGCCACAAATAAAAATTAAGAAGATGAACAAGATCAAACGTTATATATTATTTTCAATAATTATTTTTTCAGCAGGTAGTTGTAAAAAATTTTTAGAGGTAACACCGCAAGGTGCTATTACCGAAGCAAATGTGAGCACTGCTGATAAGGTAGATGGGCTGGTGTTGGCAGCATATGCCTGGTTGCCACACGAAGGTACTATTAATGCCCGTATGAGCCCCTGGCTGGCCGATATTAAATCGGATGACTCTTATAAAGGTGGCGGGGGTATTGGAGATCAGTTGCCCTGGTACCAATGGGAGGTGTTTTCATTAAACAATGCAGCTACCGGCAATAATGATGGCATCTGGTATGCAGAATACGAAGGCGTTTCACGTTGTAATCATGCATTAACAGCGCTTAATAGCCTTAATGAATCGGATTATCCTTTAAAACAACAAAGAATTGCCGAAGTGAGATTTTTACGGGGTTATTTTTTCCTGAATCTGAAGCGCTGGTATAAGTGGATCCCTTATTTTGATGAAACGGTTTCAGTAGACGATATTAAGAAAGTGCCTAACCGGCCCGATGGAGCTACGAATGACCTTGCTATCTGGCAAAATATTTACAATGATTTTGAAGCAGCAGCCAAAGACTTGCCGGAAAAACAAGATGAAGTGGGTCGTGCTACCAAGTATGCAGCACAGGCATTGATGCTGGAATGCCTGATGTGGATGGCTTATGAACAGGATATGAGTAATAAGGTGGTGAATATAAACAAAGAAACGCTGACCAAGGCATTACCCATTGCCGATGGTATCATCAACAGCGGTAAATACAGCCTGGCACCGGATTATGCCATCAACTTTCTTTTTGATTATGATAACAAATCGCCCGAATCGATCTTTGAATGGCAATATTCGCACAGTGATGGTACTCCCAATGGAAATTTAAATGGAGGTACAGCATTAAATGAACCCTGGTGGCCGCCATACTTTAGCTGCTGCGATTTTCATAAAGCTTCCTATAACATGGTAAATGCGTTTAAAACAGATGCAAAAGGCATCCCGATGTTTGATGATTTTAATGAAGAAGAAATTACTGATAAAAACAAAAAAACCTACTTCTCTAATAATAAATGGGATCCACGTATCAGTCATACCGTAGCCATACCGGGCCTGCCCTGGAAATACCAGCAGAACTTATTGTTTGACAGCAGCGGATCGCGGGACCCGGCGAATTATGGTTATTTTAATTCGTTAAAAGAAAACGTGGAATCCAATTCTCCCGGTCTTGTAAACCTGTTCTGGATGTGGAATTCCAAGAATGAAATTGCCATACGATACGACAGGGTCCTCCTTCAGAAAGCGGAGATACTGATCAGGCTGGGAAGAGAGCTGGAGGCATTGCCCATCATCAACTCGATCCGGCAGCGGGCTGCAAACAGTACGGGAAGACTGAAATTTGCCAATGGCGCACTCACCTTACCTTACAATATCAGTTTATACCAGAATGGAGTAAATTGTAACTGGACGAATGAGTTTGCCTGGAAGGCATTGATGTTTGAAAACCGGCTGGAGTTTGCCATGGAGGGTGTAAGATGGTACGATCTCGTCCGGTGGGGAATAGCGGCATCCACGCTGAACGCTTATTTTGCCAAAGAATATCCGCGCGGCAGATCCTGGCTGAAGGATGGTAAATTTACTCCGGGGCGTGATGAGTTTATGCCGATTCCGCAGCCTCAGATGAATTATTCGTTTGGTGTATACAAGCAGAACCCGGGTTACTAACTGAATATTTTCCAGCATGCTGAAATATTTATTGTGTTTATTGTTTTGCTTTGGCTTGTCAGGCACTGCTTTTTGTCAGGGTACGCGAACCGGTATCCCGCCCTTTAAAATAAGGCTTGTGGATGGGACCGGATTTACGTATCAGCAGATAGAGAAGAACAGACCGTTACTCCTGATTTATTTTTCACCTACATGTGATCATTGTAAAGAATTTGTTGCGGCGTTATTGCAGAACAGGAACAGATGGAAAGATAAGCAGGTAGTGCTGATCTCCTATGAGCATATAAGGGAAGTGAAGGCATTTGCTGATTCATACCATCTGTCTGCTTATCCGAATATAAAAATCGGATCGGAAGGATATACATTTGTTGTACAGCAATATTATCAGATACAACGATTCCCTTTTGTAGCATTGTTCAGCAGGCAGGGGAAGTTAATAAAAATTATATCGGATAAATTGGCCCCTGAAGCAATGGTGCATCAGATATAAACATAGATATATTAAAATCCTTATTGTATGAACAGCGCGTTTAAAGAATTTTCAGGAGAAGCTGCCGGTACATTTATCCTGGTTTTTTTAGGATGCGGCGCTGTTGCTGTATCCATTTTGTTTAACTGGCTGCCCAACATTATTGCTATTGCAGCAGTATGGGGATGTGGCGTTGTCATTGCAATTTATGCAGTTCGGTCTGTATGCAGTGCTCATTTTAATCCGGCCGTAAGCCTTGCAATGAGCATCACCGGAAATTTTCAGAAAAACAAGCTGGCAATGTATTTTGGCGCCCAGTTGGCGGGCTCGGTTATGGCCGGCATCGTTTTGCATATGGTGTTGGGAAATGCTATTCAAAAGTATGAAGCCATGCGTCATATTACAAGAGGTACATATGAATCAGTGGTTACAGCCCGCATGTTCGGAGAGTTTTATGCACCACATCCTGTTTTATCTGCAATGGCAGCAGAGGCCGCCGGTACCTTTTTATTAACAGCCATTATTCTTACAGTAAGCCGTAAGCAGAGCGATAAGGACGGCGGATCAAAATTGGCTGCGCTGTATATAGGGGCTGGGTTAGCAGTGTTGATCTGCCTTTTTGCATCTGTAACACAGGCCGGCTTTAATCCTGCAAGGGATTTTGGTCCAAGACTGGTTTCTTTCTTTACAGGCTGGGGAAAGGCAGCTTTTCCGGACAATGCCGGAGGTTTTTTCTGGGTGTATATTTTTGCCCCGTTCTGCGGTTCCGCACTGGCTGCCCTGCTCTATAATTTTTTATTAAAATATTCCTCAAAATGAAAAGGACACGACTGATCTTCGTTGGCGGATTCCTGGGCGCCGGCAAAACAACTTTACTACAGCAGGCCTCAGCGCTTTTTACAGCGGAAGGGGCATCCGTAGGGCTGATCACAAATGATCAGGCTGAAGAACTGGTGGATACCCATTTTCTGGCAAAAAACAATACCGTTATTAAGGAAGTGAGTGGCAGCTGCTTTTGCTGTAATTACAGCGGGTTTATTGACGTGGTCAACAGCCTGATGGATTATAAGGGAACTATTGATGTGATCATTGCCGAACCGGTAGGCAGCTGCACCGACATTTCTGCCACTATCCTGCAGCCGCTAAAAGAACAGATGCGGGCGGTTGTGGATATGGCTCCTTTTACAGTGGTTGCCGATCCCGGGAAGCTGGAAAATATCCTTGACGGTGGTACAGCAGGCATGCACCCGTCAGCCGCCTATATTTACCGGCAACAGCTTGAAGAAAGTGATGTGCTACTTGTTTCCAAAACAGATACCATTGCGCCGGAGCGGTTAGGGGTATTGACAGAAAAATTAAAACTGATGTACCCGGAGCAGCAGGTGCTGACAATGAGCGCCCGGAATGGAACAGGAGTGAAAGAATGGATGGAATATGTTTGCGGGAGCTCTGTTTCCGGAAGCAGGATCATAGATGTAGACTATGACAGGTATGCAGAAGGAGAAGCTGTAATGGGCTGGCTCAATGCTTCTGTGCTATTGCAGGGAAAGGGAGTGGATTGGGATCTGTTGCTGAAGCGCTATTTTCAGCAACTGAACAGTTTACTGGGCAGAGGAATGGCAATTGGTCATATAAAGATCCTGATCGAATGTACAGGCAATGATTATATAATCGGTAATCAGACAGGGCCGCTTCATACATTACAGTTCAGCAGCAGTGCAGGAACAGGCAATATTGCCGGAATGACCATTAACGCGCGGGTAGAGACAGACCCCGGGAAACTGAAGGAGCTTGTTTTTGAAGCGCTGGCTCAAACAATTGACGAAGATCTGTTTTATGAGATCAGGCAATGCAAGGCGTTCAGCCCCGGTTATCCCCGGCCCCAACACAAATACCGGTATGTGGTTGCATAAACGATCCGGAATTTATAAAATAAAAAAGAGCATAATGAATAATGATAAGAGCAGAAGAACGTTCCTGAAAAAAGTAGGATTGGGCGGGTTAGCCACGGTCACATCAGGAGTAGCGGGTGCAGTTGTACCCGGCGAGAAGAATACTGTATACGACCGGCAGGAAAAAAAGGAAGCGCCCGGAACGCCCAGGGCCTTTAACAGCCCGTACAGGGATGAATACCTTAACCGGGTGGCTTTCCCCATTGGGGGGCTGGGGGCCGGCATGTTTTGTCTCGAAGGCTCCGGCGCAGTTTCGCATATGTCCATCAGCAACCGGCCGGAAATATTTTTTGAGCCGAATGTATTTGCTGCCCTGGCCATTAAAGGTTCCCAGCCGTTGGCAAAAGTGCTGGAAGGGCCGGTGCCGGAATGGAAGATATTCGGTCAGCGGGGTACCGGAAACGGGGCAGGTGGTACCAGCTACGGGCTGCCCCGTTTTAGCAGTGCTTCATTTATAGCAAGGTTCCCTTTTGGTACCGTTCAGTTAAAAGACAGTGAGATGCCGGTAGATGTAGCAATAAACGGCTGGAGCCCCTTTATTCCGGGAGATGAGGATAATTCCGGGTTGCCGGTGGGCGCACTGGAATACCAGTTTGTAAACAGATCTTCAAAAACCATAGAAGCTGTTTTTTCTTACAATGCCAAAAACTTTGTGGCAAGGGGTGAAAAAGCAGGTATCCGCAAACTGGAAAACGGGTTTATCCTTACCCAGGAGCCAGGCAAGGATAAGCCATTCACAAAAACAGACTTTGCGATTTATACTACGGAAAATGAGCATCCCATAGTCGATTATTGTTGGTTCAGGGGAGGCTGGTTCGACCCCGTAACAATGATCTGGAATACGATAGAAGCCGGAAAAGTAAGCAATACCCCTCCGGTAGAGGGTGATGCGCCGGGGGCTTCCCTGTTTGTGCCTTTTACATTGGCTCCCGGGGGCCGTAAAACAATAAGGATAATGATGGCCTGGTATGTTCCCGAATCAGATCTGCGGATACAGGACAAAGGCCCGGATGGAAAAGAAAACTGCCATAGCGCTGAATGTTGCATTACGCCGCTGGAGTCCGGGCTGGAAGATTACCCGAAATTTACAGGAGACAAATACAAACCCTGGTATGCATCTAAGTTTAAAGACGTGCAGGCCGTAGCCGGATACTGGAAGCAGCAGTATGATGCACTTAAACATAAATCAACCTTGTTTAAAGAGGCATTTTACAGCAGCACTTTGCCTGCGGAAGTATTGGAGGCTGTTGCAGCCAATCTGACCATATTAAAATCACCTACGGTCTTGCGTCAGTACGATGGCCGCATGTGGGCCTGGGAAGGGTGTGGCGATGAAAGCGGCTGCTGCCACGGAACCTGTACGCATGTGTGGAATTATGCCCAGGCCATCTGCCATTTATTTCCAAGACTGGAAATAGGATTGCGGAATACAGAATTCTGTGAAGACCAGAGCGCTCAGGGGCACCAGACCTTTCGGGCCAACATGCCGATCAGTCCCGTAAAACACGATTT